>CAVZJL010000009.1:0-24956 GCA_963775365.1 uncultured Acidobacteriaceae bacterium
GGGCGACCTCCCAGCGCAGACCATAGTTGATGGTGAGATCAGGGCGAGCGCGGAAGTTATCCTGGATGTAAAGAGCGCCGGACTTGGACCGTCCGTCAAGGTATTGCCTACTGCTCTGAATAAACTGATCCGGCGCACCAATGAGAAAGTCGGCGAAATCGATTCCGCTTTCGCCTCCGCTGTAGATGAACTGGCCATTGGGCACGGGGCCGCCGCGCCGATACCACTGTTTGTGCGACCATTCTCCGCCGAACTTAATGGTGTGCTTGCCGACGATCCAGGAGAAACCATCCTGCACTTGGAACACGTTCTGGAAGTTGCCATCGGTGATGGCGGCTCCCATCGTCACACCGAGACCGTTCAGGATCACATCGGGCACACCCTCAGCGCTAGGATTGGCAGGAATCAGGCCCAGACCGCCCTCCGTGAAGCCGAAGGAACTGACCTTGCCGAGACCGCCCTGCGGCGTTGGACCCGGATACACGATCCTGTAGTAAGTGAAGTGGCCTTCGTTTACTTTGCTGGAGCTGAAAACCTTGGTGTTGCTAATGGTGGCTACCTGGGCGCGCGATGGTAGTATGTAGCCGAAACCCGGCACGTTGGTAAACGTGCCATAGGTATTAGGGGCGTTCAAGGGCGTGTTCACGACGGCACGGTCAAAGTGGTAATAGACCGACCAGGTGTCGTTGCCGTTGTGGGTAGGAAAGTCGCCGCGCCCAGCAAACTTGTCGTCGGTAACATGCTCGTCGGCGGCTGCGCTCGAATAAGTTGGATACACACCACTGCCGGCGCCGTTGGGGGCGGGGAAAAACTTGAGCAGTCCCGCTGCAGCCGGCGAAAAGGCAGCTTGGGGAATTATTCCGTTGGGAAAGACGCACGCCGTTGGTGTCGTACAACCAGGAGCGAAATAGGGCTCTCCCGGAGCCACGGCGTACCCCAGCCGCGAACTCAGAGTGGCGGCAAAGTGTCCGGCCGCATCATCTCCACGCACGGAGGGAAGCGGGTTCCCGCTTTGTTGCAGGTTGGCGAGCAGGGCTGCTACCGGCGCTGAGAGATCGCCGCTCTGCTGCGCTGCCGAGGGTACGTTCAGAACACCGGTAGAAAGGCCGGCAGTCTGTCGTGTTCCCTGGTAGTCGCCAAAGAAAAACAAACGGTTCTTGATCACCGGACCGCCGGCGGAGCCGCCGAACTGGTTCCGTATCAAGGTTCCGCGGGTGCTATTGAAGTAAGTTCTCGCGTCTAGATCGGTGTTGCGCAGGAATTCGAAAACAGAACCATGGAACTGATTCGTGCCGGACTTGGTGATCACATTGATGACCGCACCGGAGAAGTTGCCGTATTCGGGGTCAAAGGTGCTGGTTTGAAGCCGGAATTCCTGAATGGAATCAAGCACTGGTATGGCGCCGGCGCCATTCGACCCATTGTCTTCCACGATCGATCCGTTAATCATAAAAGCATTGGCATTTTCGCGTTGACCATTTACCGACAACAAGCCGGTGGTGAGATCGCCGGATGCGACAATGGTGGGCTGGAAGGGACTGGGGTTGCTCACTGGAGCTACGCCGGGCTGCAATCCCAGAAGGTCGAGATAACTGCGCCCGTTCAAGGGGAGAGAAATGATCTTACGATCCTCGATCACATCGCCGACTGTAGTGCTACTGGACTCCACCTCCACGGCAGAACCCGTCACGGCAACCGTTTGGACGACTGCGCCAACCTGCAGCTTGAAATCAACACGATAACGCTGGTTTACCTCCAGCCTAAAGCCGGATTGCAGGGAGGTCTCGAAACCGGTCGCAGTGACAGTGAGGTTGTAGCTGCTGGCCACAGGCACGGCAAGGAATTCGTAGCTTCCGCTTGCGTCGGTGGCGGCTTCGCGGTCAAGTCCAGTGCCAGTGTTTTGCAGCACCACCTTGGCGTGAGGAACGGCGGACCCACCCTGGTCCGTAACTACTCCATAGAATTGTCCGTCCTGGGCCCACAAAGGATGCGCAAGCATACACATCAGGATGCATATCAGTATTCGTTTGTGCGCGGCCCAGAATTGTGCCAGTTTTCCAGACGTCTCCTGCTGGGGAACAGATCCTTGTTCGTTGGACACGTTCGCACCTCCGCCTTGCGGCTTGATATGGAAAAAATGACTTTCCCCGGGGCGGCCTGCTGAAACGGATAAGCTGCTGGATATAAGCGCTTTTATACGCCATAATTTTTGATTGTCAAGCGGCAATCTATAATTGTCACAGATGAAGTCTGTAACCATCCGTGATGTAGCGAAAGCCGCAGGCGTCTCGGTTGCAACCGTTTCTTACGTCCTGAATAACAGTGGGCGGGTCGGCCGGCCGACCCGCAGAGCGGTACTCTCAGCAGTCCGGCGCTTGGACTATGTTGCCAACTTAAACGCTCGCAATCTGGCGACGGATGCAAGCCAAACGCTGGGCATGATCGTCTCGGACATCGAGAATCCGTTCTTTCCTGAAGTGATTAAGAGCTTCGAGCAAAGGGCTCGGGATCAAACCTACGACGTGATCCTAAGCGACACCAACTACGACTCCGCCGTTCTGACTGAGGCTGCGACCAGGATGCTGCGCCAGCGAGTACGGGGAATTTCCTTTATTACTTCAGAAGTTGCTCTGGCGACTATCCGCCAGATCAAAGCAAGACAAACTCCCGCGGTGTTTCTGGATGTAGGACCTGTTCAGCAATACATAAGCAACGTGAAGATAGACTATGCTCTCGGCATCAGAGTAGTTATCGATCACCTGGTCTCGTTAGGTCATCGCCGGATCTCGTTTGTCGGCGCGCGCAATGATTTGCAGTCGAACGCGGATCGCCGGGCTGAATATCTGCGTTACATGCGCGAACTGGGGATGAAGGTAGGAACCGTGCTGCAAGGAAACAGCCATTTCGATGGAGGACTGGCCGTCGGGGCCGCGATCTGCCAACTTGTTCCCAGGCCCACGGCAGTTGTCGCCAACAATGACTTGACGGCCATCGGCATCATCAAAGCGTTGCAATCAAGCGGGCTGCACGTTCCCAAACATATCTCAGTTACTGGCTATGACTGCACCCAACTAGCCGCATACACCACCCCGTCATTGACGACCGTGGACCTGAAGAGAGACCTGATAGGGCGAACAGCAGCGGATGCACTTCAGGCTCTGTTTAACTCTCCTGCTCACGCCGGGCTGGAATATCCAATCACTCCAACCTTGATCGTGGGACAGTCCACAGGAAAAGCCGGACGGTAAGTGGATCTACAAATCCAGCAACTCAGTTCAGCATTAGTTAACGGCACACGTATGCCTACCGCACCCCTAGCGTCGTCTAATCGAAAGACACACTTCTGCCTCCAAAGTTGCACTTATTTCCGAAACTTGCGTTAGGCAAGAGTGTTTCCCTGTCACAGTGAGAGCAATCGCACAGTTACTTCGCGACCAGCCCAGGTCAGGACCGGCTCCCGGCTTAAGCCATCGTGCTGTTGCTTCAGGTGCTGCCTAGCACAAACTCAGACAATGGAGAAAGAAGGGCCTTATGAAGTGTATCCACGGGCTTCGTATGTTCTTGATGGTTGGTGTGACCGCATGTGTTGCTGGTTGCAGTTCAGGAAGCGGTAGCGCACCAAGCAGTTCAAGCTCACCCCCAGCACAGAGTGGCTCAGTATATGTACTCGGAACGGATGCGCCACTTCCCAGCGTGGTTTCCTTCGCCGTCAACGTGCAGAGCATAACGCTTTCCAACGGCTCCGCGACCCCGGTCTCTCTGCTGCATGGTGCGCAGACGGTCGATTTCGCTCGCTTCAATGGTCTCTCCACTTTGCTTGATTTCAATTCCATCCCGGCCGGGACTTACACCACCGCAACCATTGCCCTCGGTTCCGCGACCCTCGGATATCTCAATACACAGTCGGGAGCAGCGCCAACCATTGCCTCGATGCCGGCAACACTGACTCAGCCTGCTGTGACCATCAACCTCGCCAGCCCCTTTGTCGTGAATGCCGGGGACATGGATGCACTGCGTTTTGATTTCGATTTGCAGAAGTCTATTCAGGTGGACGCTAATGGACAGATCACCGGCCAGGTAACGCCTACCCTTGATCTGAAGGCGCTCAGCGCGAGCGATCCTGAAAACTATATCGACGAGTTTGACGCGGGTGTCGTCAGCATCGACGCGTCCGCTAATACGTTCGTCATTCAAGGGCCACACGGCCGCCAGTACACCGTGCAACTCACCTCGAACACAGAGTTCGAGAACGGTGAATCCATCACCAACCTGACCACCAGCTCGATCGTTCAGGTCTCTGGATCCTTTGCGCCCAACAGCCAAAGCATCAGCGCGGATTGCGTAGGCATTCTGTCGCAAGATGGATATTGGGCCGCCGGGCTGATTACCAATGTGACCCCTCCGCAGACTGCAGCGAATGGGTTCAACATGTACGTCCGTGCCGAGTTGCCGGCGGACACGGGCCTCACGCTGGGCCAGATCGCCAACATCAACCTTACCGGCAGCGAGATGTATTTCATCTACAAGTGGCACACGCCTCTAACCACTTTCTTCTTCAACCCAAGCTTGTTGGTTCCCGGACAGCACATCAGTATTGGGGGTCCGTTGAGTGATGCCAGCAACCCTCAAGCCGTAACCGTTCATCGTATCGTCCTTCGTCACGAGGGTCATACGGGTGAATCGGTAGCCGGAAGCACAAATACCGGCAACGGCACCTTCCAGTTCAATTCCAATGGGCTGGCGGGAGTTCTCTTCAACGGTCCTGTCACGGTCTACACCACCCCGGCCACAAAATGGCTGGGTGGCCTGACAGGCCTGAGCGACCTCAGCGGTAGTTCCGCCATCTCTGTACGGGTCGTTGGCCTTGTGCTGAAGAATCCGAATACCGGAAGCCCCGTGTTCGTCGCCCGCAGCGTGGAGGAACTGCAGTAGCGCTAATAGTCTGGTTCCCTCACAAATGACGGGTGCCCCACATCTCGCTCGTTCTTCGCGAGATGTGGGATACCACAGATATTGACCGTTAAGGGCGTCGGGTGAATCGAGAGTCAGAGGGAAAGAGCAGTGATATCCCACATCTCGCGAGGGAAGGAGCGCCAGCGCGTCATGGCTTGGTTGCGAGGATCAGCGGTGATGGACCCGGCGCATCCAGCGTGCGCGCATTGGTGAATCCGGCAGCCTTTAACCAGCTGCTGATTTCTTCGAAGGAATAGGTGTCTCCCTTCTCGGTGTTGACAAGCATGTTGACAGCAAAGAAGAGCGCATTCAATGGGCTGGTTCGATCCGGATTCACCAGGAATTCGGCAATCGCTATCGTGCCACCGGGAGCAAGTGCCTGGAATGTCTTTTTGAGCAGCGCCTGGCTGCGGTCGCTGCCCTCACTGTGAAGAATATGTCCAAGCGTCGCCAGGTTGTGACCACTGCCGAAGTCAGCTTGCAGCAGATCGCCTTCAACGAAGGAAAAGCGATCGGCGAGGCCAAAGCGAGCCACGGTCTTACGAGTGACGGGGATCACTTCCGGCCAATCCACAGCGGTCACGCTGACCTTTTCAGATCCCTGGGCCATCGCGATACCCCAAACGCCTGAGCCCGCGGCAAGGTCGAGTACACGAAGCGCCGGCGCTGCCCCGTTGGCGTTGTAATGACGGCTAAGCACCTGGGCGGCGGGATAGCTCAAGGGGAAGATATCGTTGACGAATTGCTGGAAAAAATCACCACCCGATTCCTCCTTGTTCACCGCCGCCGCGGGTTCGCCGGTCATGACAATCTCGTTCAGATGAAGCCATTTGGGGATCAACTGCTCGCTACCGTGACGAAGCATTCCTCCCTGGAAGCTGGGCTTGGTGCTAACCAGAAATGTCGCGCTCTCGGGCGTAAGCGAAAAGTAGCCCTGCTTATCTTTTGCCAGAAAGTTAAGGCCCACCAACGCGTTCATCACCGCGCTCAACCCGCGTTCCGAGGCGCCCGTCTCTTTTTGGATCTCGGAGACGGTTTTCGGACCCCCGTCCAGCAGATCGAAAATGCGATGGCGGATCGCCGCCTCCAAAAGAAGCGGCGGAACATATCCCCAGGCCAATTGCATGATGCGTTCAGGAGTTACCGGAGTAGTCACAGGCGTGCTCATACTTTCCTCACTATCTAAATTTTGTAACAGGTTCAGTTCTTGCTATCCGAAGCGGCCAGAGACGAGATGAGTTTGTCCGCCTCCTGGCTGGAAGCGTCTATGCTCTGGACGAGATCCGCGACATCACCCTGCAAACTGGCAGAAGTGCCCTTAAGTGAGCCGATCGCCCGCGAATTGAGGTTGTGTTTCAAAAAAAGGACCTGGTCATGGAAGGCTTTCAATACCGGAGCGATCTGGTCTTCTGTCCGCCGCATGGCGCGCATGTAAGTGGCCTGGCGAGTCTTCGCGTTGCGCAGCATAACGGTGTCCTGCGACTTCAGTTTGCCATTATCCATGGCATTGATTTCACCCTGCCACTCCTTGAAGAGATCATTGCTCACCTGATCGATCGACTGGATCTTGTCGTGGAGCTTGCCCGCCTGCGAGTTGGCGCTTTCGTAATCGGAGTTGAGGCGCTTATAAGATTTCTCGAGCGATCCGCCTTGAAAGCCGGTCAGGGCCTGGAAAGACTCCATCGTGGTTTGCAGTTGCTGCTTGGTTTGGTCCTGATCCTTTTTGGCATCCTTGATGCGCGACACGAGGATGTCGCGCTTCTCTTTGCCCAGGGTGCGCATCGTCTTGTAGTAGGTCGATTTGCAGCCGCCCAACAACAGAGTAAAAACGATGAGGGGAATGAAGATAGCTCGACGCAAAAGTTCTCCCTTTTTCATTTTTAAAGCGCAGCGTATTCCTTCTTGGCCACCACCAGCACAGGCAGATCCGCGTCCGCGTTTTTCCAGATCGCGAAAGCCGTTTCGTATGCCTTCTTCGCATTCGGCTTATCGCCGCCCATCGCATAGGCCCGCGCTAACCCCAACTGCACTTGGGCGCGAAAAGGCGGATAGGCGATCTGCACCGTGCCGGAGTTGGCCCGGACCGCTGATTGAAATGCGGCGAGCGCACGGCTGGCATCGTGCAGTTGAAGGTACGCCAAGCCCTGCACGTACGAAGCTGGTTGATTCGCATCATAGGGCTTGGCCGGCTCGGTGGCATCCACTGCTTCCTGCGCGCGGCCTGCCGCAAGGGCCACAAACGCTTTCGACAGCGGCGTATAGGCATCCTGGATGAGCGTATCCTGGGGAAACTTCTTGCTCAAGTCCAGAGCTAACGGCAAGGCGAGTTTGCCATTACCGCATACCGCCGCCGCCAGGGCAGCGGCTGCCTGGGTCTGCCTGCTTTTGTCCAACGAAAGGGCTTGTTGCACCACCGCTTCGTTCGACTCGCACAGGCCCGCCAACCCCAATGCGGTGGCGGATTCCAAAAGAAAACCAGCCTGCGCATCGGAAGCCTTGGCCCGCCCTGCCTGTTCCACCGCCCGCCGAATGGTCGCCTCCGCCATGCGGTATTGGCCGGAATATTGCTGGGTGGCGGCG
This sequence comes from uncultured Acidobacteriaceae bacterium, assembly GCA_963775365.1. Classification (GTDB taxonomy): domain Bacteria; phylum Acidobacteriota; class Terriglobia; order Terriglobales; family Acidobacteriaceae; genus PALSA-350. The sequence goes on from CAVZJL010000009.1 coordinate 7,534, forward strand.
AGCGCCTGGGTCGCGACGAACTCGTCCTGCCGTCCGGCGACCTGTGACATAATCCTTTGCACCTGCTGCGGCTCTCCCAGCAAGAAATAGGTCACCATGTAACTCACCAGGTCATCGGTGCTGCTGTTCAAGCCTAGCGCTTGCGTCCGCTCTAACTCCTTCTTCGCTTCCGCCATCCGGCCCAGCGCTACATAATCCGAAAGTAGATTCTCGGCTGCGATCGAATCCTGCGGATCCAGCTCGACCGCCTTCTGCGCATTGACGAGACCCTGCTCATATTGACCCAAATACTGATAGGCGACATTGATGTTGATGTAGTTATCGATCTGACCCGGGTAAGCCTGAATAGCTTCCTGCAGGGTTTCGATGACCTTCGGTACATCGCCGGCGACGACCTCATAATAGTGACCGGTAATGTAAAGACGCTCACGTTCACTCACATTTTTCGACAGCTCATAGGCCTTGGAAAAATACTGGTTGGCCTTGGTGACCTGGCCCGAATTGATGTACACCACTCCCAGCCGCGCATACGCCATGGCAAAGTTGGGATCGAGCTCGATTGCGCGAAGGTAGTGTCCTTCTGCCTCAGGAATGTCATGCGCCTTGGCGTGCGCCTTGTCACCCAACGCATACGCGCGAAATGCCTCCAGAGACGATGTCGTCGCCTGGCCAAACGGCGTGTCCAGCTTCTTGATACTTTCCAGATCCTCGCCCAGCTTGCCTCGCATAGCCGCGGCCGCTTTTCCCAACGCATCGAGCACATGCTCCTTATCTGGGGCCTGCGCCTGCTCACTGACGATCTCATCTCCGGTCGCCGTGTTTTGCGCGGTCAGCGTAATCACATATTCTTTACCCAGGTTCGCGATCGTTCCCGTGATGATCGCCTTGATCCCTTCACGCTCACCAATCTCCCGTGCAATCGCCGGGGTAACCGGCGTGCCCTCGGGCTTGCCCAGATACTTCACGCTCTGCAACAGGTGCTGCGGGCTCACAATATTGATCACCGGCGATTGCTCCAGATCGATCTGCAGCGCCTGGTTCAACGTGGTATCAAAGACCGGATCGCCCGTGTGGTTGACGAAATCCGCCAGGATGAGCGAGTCCTTCTTCGTCTGCGGCCCATTTCCCGCAACGCCGGTTTCCGCCGCGCCGGGCGATGGGGTCGCTCCAGGGCGGTACTTCCACCAAGCCAGTCCACCCACAATCAGCAGCAACACAGCAGCGGCTGCCATCCATGGCCACTTTGGCCCCTTGGCGGCTACCTGCTTCGCCGCAGGCGAGGCTTGAACATTTAGGCCTTCGAGATCTTCCTGCAGTTCTTCGGCGCTCGCATACCGCTGGGCTACATCCTTAGCCAATAGCTTGGCAACGATGGCATCCAGCCGCTTCGGCATGGCAGGATTCACCCTGCTTACCGGCGGCGGTTCTTCCCGTAACAGAGCTACAAAGACGTCCGCCGTCGAACCGCCTCCGAAAGGCGTTTTTCCCGTTGCCATTTCGTAGATAACCGTACCCAGGCTGAACAAGTCTGTGCGCGCGTCCAACGGTGTGCCCCGCGCCTGTTCCGGAGACATATACGAAACCGTTCCCACGGCTGAACCGGGACTGGTCAGCTCCAGCGTCCGCTCGCCAAGACCGACGGCGGTCTCGTCTGAGCTGCCACTTCCCGGTAGACCGTGGGTCTGCGATTCAACAGCAGCTATCCCAGCCTGCTTCTTGGCCAGACCAAAATCGAGGATCTTAATCTGGTGCTTGCCCCGTAGGGCCATCGACGACAAACAGGTTGGCTGGCTTGATGTCGCGATGGATAATGCCCTTGGCGTGCGCCGCTGCCAACGCAGCCGCTGCCTGTTGGGCAAAAGCCACCACTTCCTCGGGCGATAAGCCCTTCCGCCGGCCTTCGCGAGATAGCGCTTCAGAGTTTCCCCGCGCAGCAACTCCATCACCAGGTAGGGCCGGCCATCCTGCTCCCCGGTGTCATAGATCGCGCATACATTAGGATGGTTCAGCGTGGCTGCCGAACGTGCCTCGCGAAGGAAGCGTTCATGCGAAACATGGCTGCCGGAATGGGGAGTAGCGTGCGCGGGTGTGTCGTGGGCTTGCAGGGGCGATGGGGATCCACTTCCCGCTTCCGCCACCAGATAGCTATCGGAAACCAGCTTCAGCGCGACCTCGCGCTCCAGACGCGTGTCCAGAACGCGATACACCTCGCCCATGCCACCTGCGCCAATTTTCTCCAGCAGGCGGTACGGGCCAAACTGTGTTCCTTCTGCGATCGCCATCGGTGCCAGCAGTCTATCAGTGCGGCCCTGTCAATGACTTACCATTCGTTCTTGCTGCTTAGAGCGCTGCGTATTCCTTCTTCGCCGCCACCAGCATGGGCAGGTCGCTGTCCGCGTCTTTCCAGGTGGCAAAGAATGCCTCGTATGCTTTTTTGGCATTGACCTTGTCGCCGCCCATGGCATAGGCCCGCGCTAAACCCAGTTGCGCCTGGCCATAAAAGGGCGCACTCGTTTGCAGATTGCCAGCCGGAGACTGGATCGCGCCGCGAAAGGCACTCCCTGCCTGGCTGGCATCATGCAGCTGCAGATAGGCCAGCCCCTGCACGTAGGCTGACCGGGTAAATCAGGTTAACGACTTGCGCCGGCTCCACATCATCGATCGCTTCTCGCGGCTGTCCGGCTGCAAGGGCCACAAAGCCTTTTGCCAGGGGAATAAATACGCGCTGGATTAGCGTGTCGTCGGGGAACTTCTTGCTCAACTCCTGCGCCATGGACGCCACCAGTTTGCCGTTGCCACAGATGCCTGCAGTAAATACAGCAAGCGATTGTGTCTGCCTGCTCTTGTCCAGGGCTAAAGCCCTTTGCACCGATTCCTCGTTGCCCTCGCATAATCCCGCAAAACCCCGGCTCGCCGCATTGGTGAGAAGGGCATTCGCCTGCACGTCCGGAGCCTTCGCCAGCCCCGCTTGATCGAAGGCGTGCTGCGTGGTGATTGCCGCCTTGCGATACTCGCCGGAGAAAAGCTGCAAGCTCGCCAGGGCCTGGGTCGCCAGAAATTCATCCGGCTGCCCCGCCGACAGCGTCATCATCCTCTGCACTTCATTTGGCTCGCCCAACAGAAAATACGTCTGCAATCGGATCGTCCGATCGAGCGTGCTCGTGTCCAGGCCCAGTTTGTCGGCGCGCTCCATTTCTGCGCGGGCATCGCTCATCCGGTTCAAGCCGACGTAGACGCTCAACAGGTTTTCGGCTGCGATGGAGTCTTCCGGCTGCATCTGCACCGATTTCTCTGCGAAGGGGAGAGCCTTTCGCAAAGTCGCCTAAGGCGGTATACGCCGCTGTAATGTTGATGTAGTTATCGATCTGGCCAGGATAGGTCTGGATAGACTCCTGCAGTGCTTCCACCACCTTGGGCATGTCGCCGGTCACGTTCTGGTAGTAGTGGCCGGTGATGTAGAGCCGCTCCCGCTCGCTCACATTTTTCGAAAGCGCGTAGGCCTTGGCAAAGTACTTGTCGGCCTTCGCCACCTGGCTGGTATTGATGTACACCACGCCAAGCCGCGCATAGGCCATGGCAAAATTCGGATCGAGCTCAATCGCGCGGAGGTAATGACCCTCGGCCTCGGGTATATCGTGCGCATTCACGTGCGCCTTATCTCCCAGCGCATAGGCGCGGAACGCCTCCAGCGAGGAAGTCGTCGCCTGGCCGAAGGGAGTATCCAGTTTCTTGATGCTCTCCAGATCCTCGCCCAGCTTGCCACGAATAGCCGCGGCCGCTTTGCCCAGCGCGTCCAGCACATGCTCCTTGTCAGGCGCTTGTGCCTGCTCGCTAACGATCTCGTCCCCGGTCGCGGTGTTCTGAGCCGTAAGCGTAATCACATACTCCTTGCCCAGGTTGGCGATGGTGCCGGTGAGGATGGCCTTGACTCCCTCGCGCACGCCGATCTCCCGCGCGATCTCCGGCGTAACGGCGGTGCCGTCGGGCTTGCCCAGATACTTCACGCTTTGCGCCAGGTGCTGGGGGCTCACGATATTGATCACCGGCGATTGTTCCAGATCGATCTGCAGCGCCTGGTTGAGCGTGGTGTCAAAGACCGGATCGCCGGTGTGGTTGATGAAGTCGGCCAGGATGATCGAGTCCTTGGTTGCGCCGGCTGTCGTTGCAGCAGTGCTTCCGCCCGGTGGAGGCGCCGCCCCGGGCCGGAATTTCCACCAGGCCAAAGCGCCCCCGATCAAAGCCAGCAGCAGGACGACAGCAATCGCCCAGGGCGTCCTTCGGACGGTAGCGCTGGCCACCGTCGCCTTGCCCGATTGCGGGTCCAGTCCATCGAGCGCTTCCTGCAACTGCTCGGCGGTGGCATAGCGTTGCGCGGGATCCTTGGCCAGCAGTTTGGCCACGATGGGATCCAGCTTCTTCGGCATTGCCGGATTCACCGTGCTGATCGGGGGTGGATTTTCGCGCAGCAGCGCGGCAAAGACTTCCGCCGTGGAACCACCGGCAAATGGCGTCTTGCCGGTTGCCATTTCGTAGATAACGGTTCCCAGGCTGAACAAGTCGGTGCGCGCATCCAGCGGCTCACCCTTGGCCTGTTCCGGGGACATGTACGCCACCGTCCCCACCGCCGAGCCTGGACTGGTGAGCTCCATGGTCGCCGTACCGCCGCCCGACGGTCTCGTCCGCGCTGCCGCCAGGAAGACCGTAAGTGCGCGACTCCGCCACTGCCAGCCCGGGCTGCTTCTTGGCCAGCCCGAAGTCAAGAATCTTGATCAGGCGCTTGCCCCGGCCGGCGTCGACGACAAACAGGTTAGCCGGCTTGATGTCGCGGTGGATGATCCCTTTGGCGTGCGCGGCAGCCAGGGCAGACGCCGCCTGCTGGCTGAACGAAATCACGTCGTCCGGGGCCAATCCCTTGCCGCCCGCCTTCGCCAGGTAATGCTTCAACGTCTCGCCGCGCAGTAACTCCATCACCAGGTATGGCCGGCCATCGTGTTCGCCGGTGTCATGGATGGAGCAGACATTGGGATGGTTCAGCGTGGCGGACGAACGTGCCTCGCGCAGAAAGCGCTCATGCGAGACATGGCTGGAATTGGGTGTCGCGTGGGGTGTAACCGGAGAGGGCGAGCCACTGCCAACGGCCGTGCCCAGATAGCTGTCGGAAACCAGCTTGAGCGCGACCTCGCGTTCCAGCCGCGTATCCAGGGCACGATACACTTCGCCCATTCCGCCCGAGCCAATCCTCTCGATCAGGCGGTACGGACCAAACTGTGTTCCTTCTGCGATCGTCATCGTTCCTGGCCGCTGAAAAATTGTAAGCCTGGGTGGGAGCAGTCTAACAGTGCCAGAGTATCGCGGTCGTATCTTAGAAGGTCACACCTGAGCCGTAGCTCTAGAGGCGGTTGATAGCCTGGCTTGCGAAAGCCCTGACCCAGGGCACAACTTTTTTATTGCCATTGGAGCGGGCTTAGCAACCGGGAGGTAGGTTCAACATCTAACGAATTTCTTTTGACCAGTGTACTCCCACTTCAGGCTCAAAGTATCGGCTTGTAAGGCAGAGGCTACCTCAGCATTTGTTGCCGCTGTGGCATATAGACTAAATCCGTGCCCGTTGCGTTCACCGTAGACCTTGTCAGTCCGCGGCCTTTTAGAGCGCGGCGTATTCCTTCTTGGCTGCCACCAGCATGGGCAGATCTGGGTCTGCTTCCTTCCAGGTGTTAAAGAAGCCTCGTAGGCCTTTTTCGCATTTGCCTTATCGCCGCCCATAGCATAGGCCCGCGCCACCCCGAGTTGCGCTTGCGCATAAAAAGGCGGCGAGCCGGCTGCCAGGTTTCCCTGCGACTGCATCGCGGAGGCAAAGGCACTCTTCGCGTGCATCGCGTCATGAAGCTGGAGATAGGCGAGCCCCTGCACATAAGATCCTGGATAAACTGGGTCATACGGCTTAGCCGGGCGGGCGTCATCGACTGCGTCGCCGAATCGGCCCTCGGACAGGGCGAGATAGGCCTTGGCCAACGGCAGAAAGACATCCTGAACAAGTGTGTCTTCGGGGTATTTGGCACTCAACTCCTGGGCCAGAGACAACGCCTGCTTACTGCCGCAGACCGCACCCGCCAGCACGGCAAGCTGCTGCGTCTGCTTGCTCTTGTCCAGCGTCAGAGCCCGCTGCACCACGGCCTCGCTGTCTGCGCATGAATCCGCCAAGCCCCCTGCCGTGGCATCCGTCAAAAGCGATAGTGCCTGGGCATCGGGAGCCTTGGCGTGGCCCAGCCTGCTCTAAAGCTTGTTGCAGGGTCATGGTCGCCTGCTTGTACCGGCCGGAAAATGTTGGGTGCCGGCCAGGGACATAGTAACCAGGAACTCGTCCGGCCGGCCCGCGACCCGGGCCAAAAGCGCTTGCATCTCGTTTGGCTCCGCCAGGAAAAAATAGGCGACCAAACTGATTCCTACATAGTCGGTGCTGCCGTCCAGACCAAGCTTGCGTGCCCGCACCATCTCCGCCCTGGCATCGCTCAGCCGCAACAAGCCCACGTAATCGGCCAACAGGTTTTCTGAAGCGATCGCATCCTCCGGCGATATCGCCACAGCTTTTTGCGCATACGGAAGCGCCTGCTCGAGTTGGCCGAGGGTCTGATAGGCAACGTTGATGTTGATATAGGCGTCGAGCTGGCCCGGGTAGGTCTGGATCGACTCCTGCAAGGTCTCAATCACTTTGGGTATGTCGCCGGTCACGTTCTGGTAGTAGTGGCCGGCGATATAGAGCCGCTCGCGCTCGCTTACATTCTTCGAAAGTGCGTAAGCCTTGGCGAAATACTTGTTGGCCTTCGACCACTGGCCGGAGTTGACATACACCACACCTAAGCGCGCATAGGCCATGGCAAAGTTGGGATCCAACTCCACGGCGCGAAGATAGTGGCCCTCCGCTTCTGGTATGTTCAGCGCCTTTTCGTGCGCTTTGTCACCCAGGGCATAGGCGCGAAAGGCCTCCAACGAGCCCGTCGTCGCCTGTCCGAACGGGGTATCCAACTTCTTGATGCTGGCCAGGTCCTCGCCCAACCTGGCTCTCATGGCCGCAGCCGCTTTGCCCAGCGCATCCAGCACATGCTCCTTGTCCGGAGCCTGGGCTTGCTCGCTGACAATTTCGTCGCCCGTAGCGGTGTTCTGCGCGGTCAGCGTGATCACATATTCCTTACCCAGGTTGGCGATGGTTCCGGTAAGAATCGCCTTCATCCCCTCGCGCTCACCTATCTCGCGTGCAATGGCGGGGGTCAAGGGCGTGTCCGCAGGCTTGCCCAGGTACTTCACGCTCTGCATCAGGTGTTGCTGGCTGACGATGTTGATCACGGGCGACTGCTCGAGATCGATCTGCAGTGCCTGGTTCAGAGTGGTATCAAAGACCGGATCGCCGGTACGGTTAACAAAATCCGCCAGGATTAGAGAGTCTTTCGTGCCCTTAGGCGCGACTCGCTCGCGCTCTCTTCGCTGCCGGTTGGGGTTGGTGCGTGACGCGCCAGGCTTCGGTACCTCCACCATGCCAGGCCGCCGACAATCAACAGCAGCAGCACAGCAAGCGAGGGCCATAGCCAGTACTTCCTTTGCTCCGCGCAGGTCCCACTGCCTGTCCAGTGTGAACCGCCAACGCATCCAGATCTTCCTGGAGTTGCTCCGCGGTGGCATAGCGTTGAAAGGGGTCCTTGGCCAGCAGTTTGGCCACCATCGGATCCAGCCGCTTGGGCATGGCGGGATTCACCTTACTTACCGGTGGCGGATCTTCGCGCAGCAGGGCCGCGAAGACGTCCGCCGTCGAACTTCCACCGAAGGGCGGCTTCCCGGTTGCCATTTCGTAGATCACCGAGCCCAGGCTAAACAAGTCGGTACGCGCATCGAGCGGTGTGCCCCGCGCCTGTTCCGGAGACATATACGCTACCGTCCCCACGGCGGAACCGGGGCTGGTCAATCCCATGGTCGCTGTGCCCGACCCGACGGCAGTCTCGTCGCCGGCGCCATTCGGCGCGAGGCCGTAGGTGCGTGAGTGTGCAGCCGACACCCCTTCCTGCTTCTTGGCCAGGCCGAAGTCGAGAATCTTGATTTGCCGCTTGCCGCGCAACACATCGATCACAAATAGATTGGCCGGCTTGATATCACGGTGGATGATGCCCTTGGCGTGAGCCGCTGCCAGGGCCGCCGCTGCCTGCTGGCTAAAGGAGATCACCTCGTCCACGGGCAAGCCGTGTCCCCCGGCGTCTGCGAGGTACTTCTTCAACGTGACGCCGCGGAGCAGCTCCATCACCAGGTAGGGCCGCCCATCCTGTTCCCCGGTGTCGTGGATGGAGCAGACGTTGGGATGGTTCAGCGTGGCCGCCGAACGCGCCTCGCGCAGGAAGCGTTCGTGGGATGAGTGGCTGGAATGCGGCGTTGCCGGCGGCGAGGGCGACCCGCTGCCCGCATCCGACGACAGGTAGCTGGCAGAAACCAACTTCAGCGCCACCTCACGCTCCAGCCGCGTATCCAGCGCGCGATACACTTCACCCATACCGCCCGCGCCGATCTTCTCGATCAAGCGGTATGGACCGAACTGTGTACCCTCTGCGATCATGAATGTGTGAACGTGCCAGCAGTCTATCAGCGGGAGAGTGCTGCGGTAGAGTTCGGAAAGTTGTACTTCTAAGAACACCGCAGGCGGTTAAACCGCGGCGTATTCCTTCTTCGCCGCAACCAGCATGGGCAGGTCGGCGTCCGCGTCTTTCCAAGTTTCAAACAGCGCTTCATAAGCCTTCTTCGCGTCCGCCTTGTCTCCCGCCATCACATAGGCCCGCGCCAGCCCCAGTTGCGCCATGGGATAGCCGGCTCCTATCCCCGATACCAGCATGGCTGCCCCGTACTGCGTCGCCGCCTGGAACACTTTGACCGCGTTGCCGGCATCATGCATCTGGAGATAAGCCAGTCCCTGTAACCACAATGCCGGGTATGCTGCGGAATACGGCTTCGCCGGCTCGGCATCTGCCAACGCCTGTTGCGGCTGGCCAGCCGCCAACGCCACATAAGCCTTGGACAGCGGAAGGTAGACATCCTGGATCAGCGTGTCTTCCGGATATTTCCTGCTCAACTCCTCCAACATCGGCAGCGCCAGCTTGCCGTTGCCGCATACTGCCGCCGCTAGCCCCGCCGCCAGCCTGGGTCTGCTTGCTCTTATCCAGCCCCAGCGCCTGTTCGACCGCGGCCTCATTGCCATCGCACAACCCTGCCATGCCACGGTCAAGAGCATCGGCCAGCAAATTTGCTGCCTGCGCGTCCGGAGCCTTGGAGTGCCCCGCCTGCTCAATTGCATGCTGGAAAGTCGCCGTCGCCTTCCGGTACTGTCCCGCATACTGCTGGGTGATCGCCAGATTTTGCGTGGTCACAAATTCATCGGGATGTCCGGCCATCTCCGCCAGCACCCGCTGCACTTGTGGCACGTCTCCCAGGAGGAAATAGGCGATCAGATGCTGCGACGCGACATCGGTGCTGCTGTCCATCCCCAGCTTGTGCTGGCGCGCCAGCTCCCGCTTCACGTCGTCCATCCGCCCCAGGGCAATAAGCGCGACGAGCAGATTCTCCGCCGCGATCGCATCCTCGGGCTGCAGCTCCACCGATTTTTGCGCATAGGGCAGCGCCTTTCGCATACTGACCAAGCGTCTGGTAGGCCACGTTGATATTGATATAGCCAGACAACTGCGCCGGATAGGTCTGGATCGCCTCCTGCAGCGTCTCGATCACCCTCGGCAGGTTGCCGGTCACGAACAGGTCGTAGTGGGATGAGATGTAGAGCCGTTCGCTCTCGCTGACGTGGGCGGAGAGCTCATTGGCCTTCGAAAAATACGGCTTCGCCTTTGCCACCTCGCCCGAGTTGTATACACCACTCCCAGACGTGCATACGCCATGGCAAAATTCGGGTCGAGCTCGATCGCCCGTTTGTAGTGGCCCTCCGCCTCGGGAATGTCCAACGCCTTCTCATGCGCCTCATCGCCCAGCGCAAAGGCGCGGAACGCCTCCAGCGAAGGCGTCGTGGCTTGGCCAAAGGGTGTATTCAGCTTCTTGATGCTGGCCAGGTCCTCGCCCAACTTCGCCCGCATTGCGGCCGCGGCCGTCCCCAAGGCGCCAAGCACATTCTCCTTGTCGGAAGCTGTCGCCTGCTCACTCGCAATCTCATCCCCCGTCGCCGTGTTCTGCGCTGTGAGCGTAATCACGTATTGTTTGCCCAGGCTGCCGATGGTTCCCGTCAGGATCGCTTTCATCCCCTCGCGCTCGCCGATCTCGCGCGCGATCGCCGGAGTCACCACCGTGTCCTCCGGTTTGCCCAGAAACTTCACGCTCTGGCGCAGATGCTCCTGGCTCACAATGTTGATCACCGGCGACTGCTCCAAATCGATTCGCAGCGCCTGGTTTAGCGTCGTGTCAAACACCGGGTCGCCCGTCTGGTTCACAAAGTTCGCCAGGATAATCGAATCCTTGAGCTCCTTCGGCGCGTTTGCGGCCGCGCCGCACTGGACCCGTAGCTGTGGCGGTCGTCGCCGGCCGGCTTTAATTTCCACCACGCCAGCCCTGCCCCAATCAGCAACAGCAAGACTGCAGCCGCAACCCACGGCCACTTCGATACCGATTGCTTCTCCGCTGGACGGGTCCCCGAAGCGTCGAGGTTCTCCAAGTCCTCCCGCAACTGTTCCGCGGTCGAATAGCGTTGTGCCGGGTCCTTGCGCAGCAGCTTCTCCACGATGGCATCCAGCCTTTTCGGCATCGCTGGATTGAGCGTGCTCACCGGCGGCGGATTTTCCTTGAGAAGCGCGGCAAAGACTTCCGCCGTCGACTCGCCAGCAAACGGCGTCTTGCCCGTCGCCATCTCGTAGATGACCGTGCCCAGACTGAAAAGATCAGTCCGTGCATCCAGAGGGATGCCTTTCGCCTGTTCCGGAGACATGTAGGCAACGGTCCCCACCGCAGAACCAGGACTGGTGAGCTCCATGGTGGCCGTTCCTGGTCCGGCAGCGGTCAGGTCGCCGTTGCCCGATCCGTCAAAGGCCCGCGAGTCCGCCGCCGCGACGCCATTCTGCTTCTTGGCCAAGCCGAAGTCGAGGATCTTGATCTGACGTCTGCCCCGATCAGCCTCTAGCACGAAGATATTTGCCGGCTTGATGTCGCGATGGATGATGCCCTTGGCATGCGCCGCCGCCAGCGCTGCCGCAGCCTGCTGACTAAACGAAACCACTTCAGTTGGAGCCAATCCCTTGCCGCCGGCGCGCGCCATATATTGCTTCAGCGTCACACCGCGCAGCAGCTCCATCACCAGGTAGGGCCGCCCATCCTGCTCCCCGGTGTCATGGATCGCACATACGTTGGGATGGTTCAGCGTGGCTGCTGAACGCGCCTCGCGCAGAAAGCGATCATGGGAGAGATGCGAGCCCGAATGGGGCGCACCATGCCCGGGGGTGTCGTGCAGGCGCGGTGTGCCTGCAGGCGAAGGGGATCCACTGCCCAGGTCCGTGAGCAGGTAGTTGTCCGAGACCAGCTTGAGCGCCACCTCGCGCTCTAACCGCGTATCCAGCGCGCGGTACACCTCTCCCATGCCGCCTGCCCCGATTTTCTCGAGAAGGCGGTAGGGACCAAACTGTGTTCCCTCAGCGATGGTCATCGTTCCTGGCGGCAGAACAAAATTTGAAGGCTCAACCTAGTGCGAGCAGTCTAACAGCGCCATCGCCTAACTGCCTTGGCAGTTTTGTTTAGCCAGCTGGCAGAACGACACCGTATTCTCAGAAGCACCGCAATCAGTTTCATGGAACGAGGTCCTCTAATGGTGCGCACGATCCGCCTTCGCAAGAGCCTGGGGGCAAGATGCGAGCCTCTTCAAGACACAGGACCCAGGGAAAGGCTTCGTCGAAATCGGCGGCGCTTCCATACCGGCGACGACCTACAGTGGGCCCAACCGGGCTATGACGATTCGGGTGGGGAGCTGTTCGGAGACACCTGGGGAGCACAGACCCATCCGTCTTATGTGGGCTTTGCCTGGTATCGCAAGCGGATTGAAGTAACCCCTGCTAACGCGCAGGTAGCGCTCCTGATGCGGCCAGTCGACGACATATACGAGATCTACTGGAATGGAAAAAAGATCGGCAGCGACGGCCAGATGCCGCCAAATGCCCACTGGGACGCCGTCCTCCACGCCGTAACCTTCTCCTTGCCCGGCAACGCAGTCCACGCGCATAACTCGTAACCGTTATGGCTTCTTAAGACAACGGCTTGCGCGGAACTGCACTCAGGATATGTTATGAAGATGCGATCCCGTTCGTGGTGTCTGCTGCTTTTGCTCCCGCTGTTGGGAAGGGGTTGGATGGGTGCGCTCGCCGCAGTTCCATCTGCCGGTAATGACCCTACTCAGGATTCGATGAGTCGCGACCTGCTCGAAGTGACCATCCCCGAACTCGAGCAGATGTACAGCAACCATAAGTACACCGTTACTGAGGTTGTGCAGTGGTACTTAGCGCGCATCGCGAAGTACAACGGAATCTATCGTGCCGTGCAGACGGTGGATAGAGAGCGAGCCCTGGCCGCGGCGGCCAGGGAGGATGCGGAAGCTGCTGCCGGTGGCAGCCATTACCAGCGCGGCCCGATGTGGGGAGTTCCCATTGTCACCAAAGCCAATACATCGATCAAAGGCCATGTCACCACCGATGGGTGGAAAGGGTACATGATTCCCGGACACGAGCTGATCGCGCCCAGGAATGCGACCATCGTCGCGAAGCTCCAGGCCGCTGGCGCTGTCATCATCGGGCAAACCAACATGCCCGACTTTGCAGCCAGCGATACCAATCGCAGTACTGCGTACGGCCGCACGGGAAATGCTTACGATGTGCGCTTCAGCCCCGGAGGTTCTTCCGGAGGCACGGTTACCGCCGTGACGGCAAACATGGCGGTCCTGGGCAATGGAACCGACACCGGCAATTCGATCCGGATGCCGGCTGCCACCAGCTCCGTCGTTGGCGTCTTTCCCACGCGCGGCCTGGTCAGTATTGCCGGCATCGCGCCGCTCGACTGGCTGCTCGATAACACGGGGCCTATCGCCCGCAACGTGACCGATGCGGCCATCGCACTGGACGTGATGGCGGGAGCGGATCCTATGGATCCGCCCACCGCCGACTCTGTCACTCTGGCTGAGCATGGCCCCTACACCGCCTACCTGAAAACAGACGCCCTCAAAGGAAAACGCTTCGGCGTACCCGCTTTTATTCTGGAGGGCGCAGGCGTGCCCTTTGGGGGAATACCAGCGGCAGAGTCTGCAAATGCGGGGGCAGCCTCTCGGACGGCCTCGCGCCTCCCTCTGCAACCCACAACGCGCGAGGCCTTTATGAAGGCACTGGACGGCCTACGGGCGGCGGGTGCGACGGTCGTCTTCGACGATTCCATTCTTCCCGATAGTTTTGCAGAAACAGCGTCGTGGGTATGCACCGTGCCCTACATCCGGGAAGGAACGGAAAAGTTTCTGGCCGAGTTTGGCCCGGCACAGTACCACTCGCCAGAGGAGTATCAAAAAGCCACGGGATCTCCGTTGCCGTCTACGATCATCGGCGGCACCGATGCCGACGCACCCAAAGATCGCCCCACGGTGACGCAGGCAACGATTGAGACTGATCCCCAGGCGGAGGCCAACTACTTGGCTCCGCGGCGTAAGGCGCTCGCGGCGTATAACGAAGCCCTGGATCGCTTGCATCTCGACGGCTTTGTCTATCCCGCAACGCAGATGCCGCCGCCCGATGAGACCATGCCGCAGGAGGGGCAGATCAGTACCGGCCCGCACAGCGATACCAGTTGGGTAAACATGATTGGGGTTCCGGCGGTGGTGGTCCCAGGCGGCTTTTATCCGGATGGCCTGCCCTTCGGCCTGGAAATTTCAGCCAGGCCGTGGAAGGACGGCGACTTACTTGGTTGGGCCTACGCCTACGAGCAGGCCACTAGGCACCGCAGGCCTCCCGTGCTGGTGGAGAGCGGCCTGCTGCCGGATGCGCGATGAAAGTGAGCCGCGTTGGTTATCCGGCGTTCTTGGGCGGCCATGAAATCTGCCCGCTGTGCTTGTAGGCGAGGTTGGCGATATGCCCGGCCCGTGCGCACGAGATTCCAGTTTCGACGGGCGCGTTTGGTTCCTTGCGACACTTGACGCAGGCAAAGAAATTCGCCACGTGGTCGATCGTTCCGTCGCGGAAGCTCTCCTCACTGAGAATGGGATTTTGCCCTACGTGTAGGCCCTCGCGGTAAATACCGAAACTGTTACGATCGATTTTCAGTGTAGCCTCGGTGCCGCGAAATTCAAGGCCGCCGTCGTCAATGGAGGAGCTCATCATGCCCTCGTACACAACATCCCACCCGGGGTAACGCAGCGCTGCCTGAACGGTGTCGGGGCAGTCCCATTCCTCAAAAATATATTTGTCCGCGAGCATCTGCGCCTCGCGCGGCGTGTCTGACTTCATCGCCCAGTGGGCCACATCGATCCAGTGGGTGAACAGATCGGTCATGGCGCCGCCGCCAAAGTTCCAGTACCAACGCCAGCGGTAAAACTTTTCTTCGCTGAATGGCTGATCCGGAGCGCCACCTAGCCAAAGCTTCCAATCCAGTGCCTGGGTATCGACGGGCTTAGGCTTCCAACCCGCCTGGTTATAGTTCTGCCACCAGTAGGTTCTCACCTGGGTGACTCGGCCCAGACTGCCTCCCTGAATCAGATCGACGGCATTACGAAAGTGGGTCCAGCTGCGCTGCTGCATGCCGCACTGCAGGACCTGCTTGCTGTTATGAACCGCATGAGAGAGGGTGGCGCCTTCTTCGATGGTGTGGGTGACCGGCTTTTCCAGGTAAACATCTTTGCCCGCCGCCAAGGCATCGCATGCCATGCGCACATGCCAGTGGTTGGGAGAGGCGATGAGCACCGCATCGATATCCTTGTTGGCCAGCACTTCGTGATAATCGAGATGGGTCGTAGTGGCAGCGGTTGAGGCTGTGCGTGCCTTCACCTCATCGCGGCGCGGCCCATATACATCGCTCACCGCGACGATCTCGTACGGGACGCCGGATTTGTCGGCGCAATCGAGAATGGTTCTCATGCGGCCGCCGGCTCCGATGACTCCGACGCGAAGGGTGTCGTTCGCACCCAGGACTTTGGTTGAGGCAAGGGCAGTAAGTCCGCTTGCGATAAGGAAGCTGCGGCGATTCGGCTTAAAGGACATGGGGTTCCCCGTCAATTTGTTCCCGATGATCTTATCAGCGAAAGGCGCCGTGCGGCAGGGCCGCGCCGGATACCTTTCGAGTTCTTGATTTGAGGTCCGCGAAAGGCCTATAACAGGCTTGCGCCTGCGGGCTTTCGCTCTGCATGGGCCAGGAACGAAAATGCTATAGAGGGACTATGGACGCAAACCGCCGTTCTCTTCTGCAGGCGATCTCCATGCTGGTGGCCTCATCGGCGTTAGCAGCGGACAGCCCGACGCTCACTTCTTTCGTCAAGCCTTTTGGCGAGCTGCCGGTAAAGCAAAATGGTCAGAGCGAATCCAGGTCGATCCTGAACGGTGTAACTCATACCGGCGAGCACCTTGAGGTGCACGAGACGACACTTGCGCCCGGAGGCTCGCCACATCCACCCCATCGGCACGAGCATGAAGAGCTTCTACTGATGATAAGTGGCACACTCGCAGTCACCATTGAGGGAAAGACGGCGGTGATCGGACCCGGCGGCGCAGCGTTTTTCCATTCCAACGAGCTGCACGGCGCGCATAATCCGGGAACAGAAAGGGCACAGTATTTTGTTGTCGCTACAGGGGTTCAATAATCACGGAGATTTCATGAAAGCCACACGCCGCTCTCTTCTGCAGGCTATCCCTATGTTGGCTGCTTCCTCTGCATTTGCTGCATCGGATAGCCCAGCACTCAGCTCTTTCATAAAACCTTTTGACGCGTTACCGGTAAAGCAAAATGGACAAAACGAATCCCGGCCGATCCTCGACGGCCTAACACATTCCGGTTATCACCTGGAGGTGCACGAGACGACATTAGGCCCGGGAGGTGAGCCGCATCCCCCACACAGGCATGAACACGAAGAACTCTTCCTGATGATGAAGGGCACGCTGGCAGTAACCATCGCGGGAAAGACCACGGTGATCGGGCCCGGAGGGGCGGCATTCGTTCATTCCAACGACTTGCACGGCGTGCACAACCCGGGGACAGAAAATGCACAATACTTCGTGGTGGCCACCGGCGCATGAGCCTGTGTCATAACAGACCCCGATAGGACCAGGACGGGTGCCCCAGGTTCGCCAACCTGCCCCGGTGTGCAGTGGAAGCGTACCTGGGCCGAACATGGGGCGTTGTCTGCGTGAGAACGAAAGGCACCGCACATCCCTCCTATTGTCAAGGCCAGAGGGCCGGCCGCTAAAAGTCAGCCCAACCCGGAAGGGCTGGGGTATCGATCCCGATGAGGATCCGAGCTCTGAACGCGATTGTCGGCGATTTCGAGGCAGCCAGGTGGGGCCGAGTCCTGGGGTCACAAGCCGGACCGGCTTGTGAATCCGCTGACGGTTAAACCCTAAAGAACGACGACGCTTATGAAGACACTGAAAAATCTCACCGACCGGCAGACGCTGGCGCTTCGACTAACAAAACTATCGCCGGAGGATAAGGCGCGTTGGGGCTCCATGTCCGTTCACCAGATGATTTGCCATCTCGACGACTCCTACAAGATGCCGTTGGGCGAGAAGACCGCAAGCCAGGCAACAGGTTTCATCCAGCGAACCGTATTGAAGTGGGGCGCCCTGAAGGTACCGCTACGATGGCGCCCTGGATTTCCCACGCGCCCGGAGATTGAGCAAGGAAAAGGGGGTACCGTTCCGGTCGATTTCCGGCAGGATCTCTCCTCTTTGCTTTCAACCCTGGGCCGGTTCTGCGATGACCTGCCAAACCCATGCCTTCCCCATCCGATCTTCGGGAAAATGACCGTGAACGATTGGATGCGCTGGGGCTATTTGCACGCGGATCATCACCTGCGACAGTTTGGCCGATGAGAGGCGCAGAGGAAAGCGCCACCCCGCTTCGAGTGGCGCTTCTTGCGTGAACGATGGCGCTGTGCGTTACGGCCCACGACCGCTGCTTTGGCTGCCTTATCGGCACTTTCGTGCGGAAGTGAACTTCCAAAGCATTTTCAGTTCCACTCTGCGCCGGGTGGTGTAGCGAAGTGCAGCGCTTCCAATTGCATTCACGATATCCCTCTTCCAAGCCGATACAGCTAATGAGGATTGTGAGCAATGGGCAACAAGAAGATTCTCATCGTTGAGGACGACCCGGATCTACTCAAGAGCATGCACATACGTCTCCGCGCGCACCACTACGACACATCGTCCGCGGAAGATGCGATTTCCTGTATG
>CAVZJL010000010.1:0-172226 GCA_963775365.1 uncultured Acidobacteriaceae bacterium
CCCAACCCTGGTCCGATGCTCGCAACAGAATTCAGACCTTCATTCCAGGTCAGCAATCGACCCGTTTCACAGACTCTCCGACAGGCTGGCTGTTCCCGGGTGATAAGGGAATTCCTTCCACCCTTGGTCCCACGCGCTGGAATAACTTCGCGCCCAGGTTAGGTCTGGCATATTCTCCGTCGCCCGAAAATGCGTTCATGCAAAAGGTGCTGCCTGCCGGTAAGAGCACCATCCACGCCGCGGTCGGTGAATTCTTCACCACACTCGACACCACCTCGGGCGATTTCGAAACTGGTGACGCTCCTTTTGGGCTGTACTATGCAAGCCCGTCGCTTATCTACATGGAAACACCGTTTAAAGGCCGCTCCAGTGGCCTCGATCCGGGGCAGCGATTCCCATTTGCGCTTCCAGCGCAGGACGGTAGTTTCGCCGCCTTTCTTCCCATTGGCCTTTCCCCCGGTTATTACATTGGAAATAAGACGCCGTACGCAATCGAATATAACCTCACGATCCAGCGCCAGGTGGGCTCATCGACGTTGCTTACAGTAGGCTATGTCGGCGCCGTCAACCACCACTTGTTTCAAATTCAGGAGTTCAACGCCGGCAATGCGCAGAGGTGCCTGGCGATCGCGCAGGCCTTCGCCGCCGCAGGCCAGTCCAGCGGCGGTTGCGGACCCTATGGAGCAGACACCATCTACTCCCTCAATGGACAAACCTGGAATGGAACCCGGCCCTACTCGGTGACGTCAGGGCGCCATCTGGATATCGGCGAGCTTGATTTTGCGGATAATCCGTATAGCATAACGAACGGCGATGCTTCTTATAACAGCCTGCAGGTCACGGTTGATAAGAGAGTTGGTTTTGCGCGTTTCCTGGGCGCCTACACCTTCGGCAAGTCGCTGGATGACGCCTCCTCTTACACCATGTCCGTAAATCCTTTCAACGCCGGTCTCAGTCGCGGGCTCTCGACCTTCGATATCAAAAATAACTTCGTTGTGAGCTACAACTTCGACTTGCCCTTCGGTCACTGGCTTTCCAGCCCCGGCGGCCTCTCCGGTAAGGTGCTCAACGGTTGGCAGTTTGTCGGTATTACGCGTTTCACCACTGGTTTCCCTGTCCTGATGCAGGAAATCGACGACCGCTCTCTCTGCGATTGTGATGGCCAGGGCATTCATTCCATCGACCTGCCCAATTACAATGGCCAGAAAGTGACCAAGTACAATCCGCGCAACTCGACTGGGCACCAGTACTTCAATCCCTCGGTCTTCTCTCAGGAAGAGTTGGGGGTCCCGGGTAATTCCAGGCGCTTGTTCTTTACCGGACCTGGCATCAATAACTTTGACACGGCCTTGCACAAGGCCACTCCCATTACTGAGAGGATTTCCTTGGAGTTTCGTGCCGAGTTCTTTAACGCTTTTAACCACGCCCAATTCCTGCCACCGGTAGGCAACTTTGCCGCCAGCAACTTCGGACAGGTGACCGGAGCCAGTGCCGGACGCATCGGCCAGGGCGCTCTGCGGATCGTGTTCTAGTGGCTAGGACGCACCGCATCATTCAAATTGGATGGCCTGAATTCGGCCACGCTGTTTACCCTCCCCAAACGTCGAGTGCGGAGTTGGAGGAAAGAGTCGTTCAACTCCGCACTCGGATGGAAGAACGTAAGCTTACCCACCTGATCGTCTATGGCGATCGCGAGCACTTTGCCAATCTGGCATATCTCACCGGCTTCGACCCGCGATTTGAGGAAGCCGTGCTTATCGTTGGCGCCAACAGCAAACCTTTGCTGGTTGTAGGCAACGAATGTGAAGCGTATGTCGGCGTGAGTCCCTTGTTTGGCGATGGCAAGTTGAGAAGGGAACGTTTTCAAACCTTTTCCTTGCTAAGCCAGCCGCGAGATCAGAGCCGCAAAATCAAAGAGATATTTGCCGGAGAGGGAATCGACGCAGCCTCCATGGTCGGATGCGCTGGATGGAAGTATTTCTCCGACGACGAAGTTCCGGACGCTCAGCATGCGATCGACCTTCCTTCCTACCTGGTAGATACTCTGCGAGATCTTACCGGAAGGAGCAATGTGGTGAACTCCACGGATTTGCTGATGCATCCGGGATACGGCCTACGCAGCGTTTGCTCTCCGTCAGACATCGCCTATTTTGAATACACCAGCATCCAGGCGTCCGAGAGCATCAAACAGATGATCTTTGGCATGCGTGAAGGCATGACCGATCATGAAGTTGTGGCGTTGGGCGGCACCTGCGGAGAGCCCCTCGCGTGCCACACCACTTTTGGGACGGGACGTACCGCGGCGTTTGGTCTTTCCGGGCCTCGGGGCGAAAAGATCAAGCGGGGGAATTCTCTCTCCATGAATCTTTCTTACTGGGGCAGTAACAGTTGCCGCTCCGGATGGATTGCATCCTCGTCGCATGACCTGCCGCATGCGGCCGCCGATTACGTGCAAAATTTTGCCGGTCTCTATTTCGAGGCAATGAACGAGTGGTTCGCGCTGCTCAAGCCGGGCACCCCGGGGGGGAGGTTGTGGCGTCTGATCCAGGACCGATTGCCCTTTGAGCATTTTGGCATTTTCCTCAATCCAGGTCATTTGATTCACCTTGATGAATGGGTAAGCTCTCCCATATATCCGAACTCGGATGTGCCCCTTCATTCCGGCATGGCGATCCAGGTGGACGTCATTCCCAGCTCGCCGGTATATTCTTCGACGCGCATGGAGGATGGGGTGGTTCTGGCGGATGCTGTTTTGCGGAAGCAGCTGAAGGATGCTTTCCCTGATTGCTACGCTCGCTGTCAGAAGAGGCGGAAGTTTATGGCCGAAGTGTTGGGCTTCGAGGTGCCTGAAGAGATCTTACCGCTCTCCAATATACCGGCCATCGTGCCGCCCTTTTTCTGGCTCCAAACGAGATCTTTGCGTTGGAGCCGTGAGCGAAATTGAAGGGGATGCCCAGGACTACATCCTGGGATATTCTCAGCGAGAGCTGTCCAAATTAGCGGAACAATGGTCTTCTGGACGGCGCAACTTGCTGGACGCGTTGGTGAGAACGCGGGCAAGCAAAATCAGGTTGGTTGTTGTGCTACATGGCTCGATCCATCCAGCTCCATTGCTGTCAAGGTAGGCCACTGCGCTTCGCTACGCTCTTTCCTAGCGGATTTCCGAGAATATAAGTTTCTAGAGTGCGTAGCGTATTGACCTGCGGTTTTTCGCATCGCTACTACGCCAAAGTAAGGACGAACGTCTGCGTATGTTCTTTGGGATCCAAAGATTGGGCCACACTACGCTGGGCAGCTCCCACCCACAACGCTGCTTATTTGCCTGCAGCGCCGTAGACAGGTGACTCAACTTTCTTGAATCCTGCCGGCACCATGAAGGCAGTGGATGGAACCGTTTCCTGTGAGAAGTTTGACTTCTGCGTCGTTGTTTCCATCAGGACGGCGGTGTTGGTGGTTTGCGCTCCATCTGCCGTCGCGGTGGTCGTGGCTGCCGGAGCTGCAGCCGGTGGAGGCGTGGCTGCCTTCTTTCTGTGGAAGGCCCCCAGCGCCGAGCTACCCAACGCGCTCCCCAAGACTCCCATTCTGCCCGCTTCCCCCGCTGCGGTCTGGGCTGCCGTATCGGTCGCTACCTGGCCTGCAACGGAACCCGACCCACTCGGAGGTGCTGTGGCCGGAGCCGCCTGCGCCGTATTCTGCGCTGCTCCTGGCCCAGTTCCGCTTCCACCCATCCGCGTAACCTCCATGACGCGGGTGCCTTTCAGCTTTGCAATCTCCTTCCCCATCTGCGCCATGGCTTCTGCAGATCCGGGCTTGCCGCCGAAGAGTTGCGCCATGCCCGCATTCTGGCCCATCTGCGCTTTCCATGCTGACAGATCCACTCCGGCCATCAGCTTTTGCCCCATCCGCAAATCGAAGTCCTGGATCTCCTTCACCTCCGGTGGGTCAGGCGCGATCCACGCGTCGGTCGTGATCACATACGTCACGCTGTTCACGGCTTCGGTTGGTGGCGCATTGGGGTCGGTAATATGCATCTGCATCGTGACCACCTGCTCCTGTGCTGTGAGCCCGTTGACTTCTTTGGTCACGCCCGTGTTCTTTGCGGAGACGTCAAAGCTGGTTTTCAAGTCGGTCTTCGGCTGTTGGGCAGGCTGCTGAGCCTGCGCATCTTTCGTCTGCGCCTGGGCTTGCTCCATCTGCTTCGGCATATTCGCGAACGCCTGCCGCATTTGGGCGAAGGTCACTACGGTATAGGTCTTGTGAAGGGTGTCGATGTGGGTAATGGTCTCGCGATCGAGATCGGTGATCTCCGTATAGTCTTTACCCACCACCGCCTTCTGGTTACCGTGCACCATGGTGGTCGTGGTCATGGGCGCAAACACGTTGCTCATCGATTTGCTGAGAAAGCTAACCGATTTGAGAGAGTCCACCATGGACCCACCGGTGACCTGGGTCGTTTCCTGATAGCTTGCATCGGCATACATAAACCGGTTCCCCAATAGGATGACTCCGAGGGCTGCTAGCTTACGAATATTCATTTCTTGCCTCCCAAATTCGTTCATTTTCTAGAGAAAAGTATGTTCATACTGTGTTGCAGGGCGGTCCACCGTTACAGCTGCCGCACAGCTTATTGCTGCTGCAATTCCATTCGGTGATTGCGGACCCGCCCTCCCGATGGTTTTACTGGCGTCAATCGGCGCGACGGCAATTATCCGCTGGTCGCCAGCCGATGGAGCCCGAGGGCCTGAACGCACGAGCGTACGCTTACGGATGGTATTTTGTGGGATCTCGGCGGGTCGGCAAGGGCAGCCAGAACGAACGCATGGTCGGGAATCTTGCTGGCCCGGGGGCTGCCCAAAAAAGAAATGGTTACGTGCGCGAGTAGCTTACCAAGAAAAAAGCGCTTTGCGAGCCTCGGAATGTAGCGATTGTCTCAATCGCTTCATTTCTTGAGCAGTGCTCTTGGTCACCGGGGGCGCAAACCAAAGTAACCGCTATGGACAGCGGCACGATCTGGTCTTCCGCTGCTGGCCAGAAGGCATAGCCATCAAAGATAGTTGCTGATTTCAATCAGGTTGAAGTCAGGGTCGCGCAGGTAGATGGAACGAATTGTCCCCACGGCGCCGGTGCGTTCCACCGGGCCTTCTTCAATAGGATGGCGCATCGCTATCAGGTGAGAGATTACTTCTTCCATCGGGGCTTTGGTGATAAAGCACAAATCCCCTGACCCGGGAGTAGGATGCGCCGCCTTAGGCTCGAACTCCTTTCCTGCCTGGTGGAGATTGATCTTCTGCTCCCCAAATCGCAGCGCCTATCGATTCCCGAACGTGACCACCTCCATGCCAAGAGCGGAGCTATAGAAGGCAACCGTGGCGTCGATGTCGGCTACGGTGAGAACGAGGTGGTCGAGATGATCGATAACGAATTCCATACTCTCTATGGATGGACAGAGCCCAACGAATCATCCACGATAGGGCCGGATTTTTATGAGAAGCTGCCGGTTCGTGCCCGCCATAGCGCGCCTTCGATGGGATCGACCACTTTATCCGGAGCTTGAGCGCTGGGAAATTCGCGCTGCACCGCTGCGATCAGAGCATCGCGTACCTGGGTGACATTTTCCAGTATGCTGCCGGTAAACGCGATGGGCGGTGTCCACTCGTGCTCGTTCGAGGCCAGGCGCAGCCGGCGAATCACCAGGCGTACCAGGTAAGCAAGCTCTTCTCCTTGCTGCCGCAAGGACCCCTAACGCTGTTTCGTCCCCGAGCTCCGCGCAACGCACGACAACTTCGGTGAGCTTGGAATAATCGGGCGCCGGACGGCTATTGGCATATTCCACCAGGCTATCCAGCGAGGACAATTGCCAGAAGTCCATCACCGCGGATAAGAGTAGCGTTTGTCGTTCCTCATCCTTCGCCAGAAAGGTAGCGCGCAAGCTTTCCAGGCCGATCCTGTGCCCGGATCCCTGGTCTGCCAGTGCCGGGCCCCATCCTCCTGCAGTGATCAGTTGCCCTCCGCTTGTCCGGCCGAGAACATTCGATCCCGTGCCGGCAAGAGCGAGGACACCGGCACGGCCGGGAAAGGCTGCTTCCAGCGCGATCTCGACGTCGCCCAGGATAAGCAATCCGCCGCCGACTCTTGCGCTAAACGACGATTGCAACCAATCTCTCACCAGCGGAACACTCTCCCCCGCGGTCCCGATGCAGGTGCGGGTGATCGACGCCATGGAAACGCCCGTCTGCGCGGAGAGTTGGGTCAGAGCCGACTCGAGATTCTGGCTGGCGGTCGCCGCATCCACCCGCATGCGCTTGATGGTCCCCGTGCGCACTCTGGCCAACTCGCGCGTCTCGTCGGCAAGCAGGTAGTCGGTCTTCGTTCCCCCGGCATCCAGAGCGAGAAAGAAACTCATCGGGTCGTGCACTCCGGATCAGAATAAGCTACGCAGCTTCAAAGTGGGCCTCAATCTCTTCCAGAGTCTTGCCCTTCGTCTCCGGCAGAAAGAACGTCGCAGTCAACAGGTAGATCACGGTGAAACCGCAAAACAAGAAGAACATCATGGAATATCCATACTTGCCAACCACGGGCAGGAAGATTGCGGCCAGGGTGGTCGAGACCATCTGGTTGATGACCAGGGCAATACTCATGCCGTTCGATCGAATGCGCGTCGGCATCAGTTCCGACAGCGCAAGCCATACGCAGACGCCCGGGCCCAGCGCATAAAATGCGACGAAACCGTACAAGCCAATCGCCACCAGCCATCCATGCACTGCGTCGGGCACGGGGCCGATATAAGCATGCTCAATGGTGAGCGGAGCCGTGCGTGCCGCATTGAGGTCGACAAACGGGTTACGGAAAAATGCTTCTACCTTGCTCGAAGGAAGACTGCTCTGCCGATCGATGGCAACCGGCGCTTCGCCCGCATCGCCGGAACGCATGGCCCTGGTGGCCGAGGTAAATCCACCGTAGGAGTAGATCACCGTCATGGACAGCCGGTCCAGTTGGAAGCCGCCGCCACCGGCGAGAGCGCTTGCCGGCAGAAGGCGCTGCGCGTCGGCTTGATCAAAATGGAGCGGAGAGATTCTGATCCGGCCCCACCATGGACTGGATGGCGCCGCCGACGTCCACCCTGTTCTTTTCCGTGCGCAGAAACAGCGTGCCCACAAAGATCAGGCACACGATGATGCCCGACGTTCCCAAGAATAAACAGAAACTTGCGCCCCTTCCGGTCCACCAGCGTCATGCCTACGATGGTCATCAGGAAGTTCATAAACGTGAACAGCACATATCCCCAGTGGGCGTACAGGTCCGACAGGCCGCTCTGCAACAGTATGTCGGTGTTGTATCCGATAATGGAGTTGATTCCCGTCGCCGTGTTGCAGAAAAGAATGACGCAGGCAAGCAGGAACGGGAGAACATATTTTCGCCGCAGCAGCGAATCCTTGATACCGCTTTTAGCGAAGGATTTGTTTTCCGCGGAGAGAGACGTCTGCTCCATCTCCTCGAGTTCGAGAGCGGCCTGCTCCGGACTCCGCGATCGAAGCAGGGCGCTCAAGCGCAAGCTCCTTGCGGCCGCGCCTGAAGAGCCATCGGGGCGACTCGGCAACGAACAAACCACCCGCCACAAACAGAATGCCCGGGCGGCATCGACATCCAGAAGATGCGCCGCCATGCCTGGTCTTTGACGCCCAGCAGCGCCGCCGGCGAAACGGAGGCGGTAATCCCCGCCACGCGATAGCTGTAATAGATGCCAATGACTGCCGCAGAGAAAACGCCCAGGGTCAACAGCCATTGGAAAGCTCCCGTGCCTTTGCCTCGATCTTGCGCTGACAGGCACTCCGCCAGGTAGAGCGGAACAACAATGCCCACCAGTCCTCCGCTGACTCCTTGCAGAAGGCGGCCAAAGAAGAGCGGGCCGAACCCGTGCGAGAGTGCGATGACAGGAATGCTCAGAACAAAGATCGCTCCGCTGATCAGCATCAGCGGCTTGCGTCCCAGCCAGTCGGCGAGCAGGCCGGCGAAGAGTGTAGAGATAACGCTGCCCAGCAACACCGCCGCGACGATGATCGAGAGCTGGCTGGCGTTCAGTCCTGAGGTCGCCTCAAGGTAAGGCAGTGCGCCGCCGATGATGCCGACATCCACCCCGTACAGCAAGCCGCCCAGCCCGGCAACCAAAAGAAGCAGGCGGTTATAGGTGTTCGTGCGACTCAGATCGGCAGAGCTTGGCATCGGGGCGACCGCGCGGGATGGATTGAACTCCAAACATGTAGAGTAACCTGCCGAGCCGTTCGCGATCGCTAGAAAAGAAGGCCTGCAAGCGGATGGTGGGCGCGAAAAGCTATGGCATTCTGCGCTTGCTTTCCATGAGGGCTTGTTTTGCGGCCATGTCGCTGGCGATGCCGAAGATCATCAATTCGAGCGGTCCGCTGCCGGTGTTGGCAAAGGATTGCTTCTCGTTCAGGCGCACTGGAACGGCATCTCCGGCATGGATCTGGGCCGTCTCGGAGCCGATGGTCACGCTGCCGTCGCCCGCCATTACATAGTAGATCTCGGTCATGTTCGGCTTGGCCACGGGACCAATCGTGGTTCCCGCGGGCATAAGCAGGTGGTCGACATACGACCATGTGGTGTAAAAGACGGTGGGATCGAGCGCCCGGCGATATTGCACCGTACCGGTACCGCCATCCATGTGATCGACCGGTTTCAGCAGCGATCGATCGAGGTGCATGGTGATGAAGGTGGGGATCGGGTCAAGTGGGGCGCCCACGCGTCCATCGCCGAGATTGAAGGCATCGTAGACGCCTTTCATCGTGCCCACGTTGAAATTGATCCACTCTACCGGCTTATCGCTGGCGTTGTAGATGGCGTGCGAGTGGCCCAGGCGTGCCGGAGCGCCGGCCGGCCCCTTGAGCAGAGACGTGCGCCCATCGATCGTAAACTGGGCTTCGCCGTCGAGGATGATGAACATCTCTTCGCACTGGTTGTGGAAGTGGGCGCCGATACCGCTCTTGGGCTCAATCACGCCGCGATGCATGAAAAACAGATTGCTCTCCAGCGTCTCCGCATCGAAGAGTGGCTTATAGTCCAGAGCACCGGGGCCATCATGCACCGCCTTCATGTTGCGGTACTTCGATGGGTCGGCGCGGGCGATTCGTTGCTCCAGCGGAAGTAACGGCGTGGTTTGAGCAAGCGATAAACAGGCGCGATGGATGCCAGCAGAGAGATCACCGCGAGCGATCTGATCATGGACGTTTTCCTGTTTCCAAGTCCACCACCGGTGGCCGCAATCCCAGGCGTGAGAGCAGCAGGTAGATCAGAAAGCCGCTGGAAAAGGCAAAAAGCCAGGCTGGATTGTCAGCTTTCACCAACGATGGCGGGAGTCCGGGAATACGATCCGGAATGCCAACCAGAAAGCCGACGATCCATGCGATACAGCCGGCCCAGTTGATGCCCAGCCTCGGTCCCGACCAGCGCCTGCCGGCCAGCAGGTAATCCGCCATCATGGCGCCGCAGATAGGGCCGAAGGATGCGGCAATAATGCTGAAGAATCCCACCAGGTTGTCGGCCACGCCGGTAAGCGCCAGGATGGCGCTGAGAGTGACTCCGGCCATGGTGGATACGGGGCGGGGAATTTTGGGCAGCATGGTGCTGAAGCTGTTGGCTGCGATGAAGGCGGAAAAACAAGTGGGCACCACGCAGGCCGCAGCGAAGAGGAAGAACATGACCGGTGCCAAAGCTCCCACGCTGCCGATGGCAGCGGTGTAGTCGTAGTTGCGCGGTCCGGTACTCTGGCCCAGGTAGCCAGCGACGGAAAGAACAGAGATGCCGCCGGCAATCAAAGCGCCGGCAGCCACCCCCGTCAGCCCTCCCAGAACAACGTCTTTCCTGCTCGCGTTGTTCATCCCGAAGTCCGTACCGGCTGCTCCGGCGGTGGCAAAGAAGCCGATAGTAACCAGCAGTGCATTCAGAAATCCCGTCAGCGAATCAGGCTGCGCAGGTTGGTAGTGGGCGATGCCGCCGCGGTTGGTCCACAGGACGATCAGCATCATGACGAAGGGAACCCAGTTCATGAACTTGGCGAACTCGCTGACGTAGCTGAGTCCTTTGATCGCTACCCACCCGAGGCTGTAAAGCCAGATGATCACGATGACGCTGTAGAGGGTTCTCGATGTCTGATTGAGCCCCTGCATGATGAAGTGCGACGCCAGGGTCGCGTCCACGGCTACCCAACCCACCTGCAACAGACCCATCAGGATTCCTGGGATCAGAAAGCCGCCGGTGGTGCCAAAGGTGGATGAGCCCACGACATAGAGATTGCGGCCGGTCTGCATGCCCAGCATCGCAGGCACATAGTAGTAGAGGCCGAAGCAAAGCAGCCCCGCCACCAGCAGACCCAACAAGGAGACGGAGACACTCGCGTACCCGATCGTCGGAGCGGAGAGCTTGAGGTAGTAACCGACAAAAAGGAAAATGCCGAAGTAGCTGGGGAAGGTGCTTTTATACCAGGGAACCCTGGCGGTGAGCGGTATGGGAACCGACGCGCTTACGTATTCGGGAACGTTGCGTTCCATAGAGCTCCTTAAACCGCGGTGTAGTCGTTAACGGAATAATCCGCAAAATGGCTTTCCATTTGCGGCCACACTTCCTGGTGAAGATCAAGAGCCACCCATCTCTTCTGAAAAGCATGCGACTCGAACGCGATGCGTAGCCGCCATTCGTTGCCTTCCTGGTTGGGCCGCAGCAACTCTACTCCGCGAAATCCTTCCTGGTGGGAAATGGCAGGACGAAAGATCTCGGTGTAGGTCTTTTCCAGGGCCTGCTGCGAGCCTGGCTTGACGCGCATATCAACAAACAGGACGAACATGGTCACCTCACCATTTCAGCTTGAATACATCGATTGCCGTGCCACCCAAAACCTTATCGTAGACGTCGGATGCGAGTTCGAGCGCCTTGTATTTCGCGAACTCCACCGGAACGTTACTGGGCAAATCTGCTCCCAACATCACCCGATCCGGCCCAATGGTATCGATCATCCAGCGGATGTCTTCGCCGATACACCAGGAGGTTTCCAGATAAAGGTTATCGCATACAGTAGCGGCGACTTGTGCCTCTGCCGTGAAGACAGCGAAACCGGCATGGGCCAGAATGATCTTCAGCTTGGGATATTTGCGGGCTGCGGGAATACAGAGTGCGGGCAATGCGAAGGGAACTCCCGGGCCGGTGTGAACCATGGCGGGAACGCCCAGCCTGTGGGCGGTGGCGAACACAAAGTCCCCGTCTTCCGACAAGGGATTGACCCCGTGGCCGATGGTATGCAGCTTGATACCGACAAACTTGAGATCCTTGATGCAGCGTTCCATCTCGCGTTCATACGCATCATGCTCGCGGTGCGGAGTCACGCTGGCGATACCGAAAAAACGGCCCGGATGCCTCGCGCACAAATCGGCAATGCGGTCGTGCGTCTTGGAAGCGATCGTCGCGCCTGGATACGGCTGTACGATGGTGGCATCCACTCCACATTCATCCATGCGCCGGAGGATATCTTCCTCCGTAGCCAGCAGGCCGAAGACGCAACATTCGCCCAGGTGGGCATGGGTATCAATCCTTTTGGTCATGAATCCTCTCGTGGAATCGGATGTTTGCCGGCAAAGCGGCCATTATAGACGTTCCAATGTTCTCTTGCCGGGTATGCCTCAATGGGCTCGGGGCATCGCGCCCAACTCAGTATCGAGATTGTTCTTCTGCGCCGAGATCCCGACGATCATCAGCTCCAGGTCGCGGGATCCGTTGTTTACGAAGGAGTGTGCTTCGTTGAAGCGAATGGGCACGCCATCCCCCTTATGAATCGCTGCACTCTCGCCATTCACCTGCACCTCGCCATCGCCGTTGAGCACGTAATAAATCTCTTCCACGCCCTTGTGGTAATGCTGTCCCTCAGATGCTCCGGGAGGAATCAGCAGGTGGTCTACGTACGCCCAGTTGGTTAGAAACACATCCGCATCCAGCGCGCGCCGGTATTGCACTGTGCCCTGGCCGCCGCGGTAGTTCGCGATGGGCTTGAGCAACTTCTTATCCAGGTGCATGGTCATGAAGGTGGGGATGGGATCCTTGGGGGCGCCGACGCGGGCGTCGTCAAGATTGAAGGCATCGTAGTGGCCCTTGATCTGGGCCACGTTGATGTTCATGAATTCCACCGGCTTATCCGAGGGATTGTAGATGGCGTGTGAGTGGCCCATCCGGCAGGGCGCCCCCACGGTTCCCTGCAGCACTGAGGTGCGACCGTCGATGGTGAACTCCGCCTGGCCATCGAAAACGATGAACATCTCTTCCGTCGTGTTGTGGAAGTGATGCCCCACTCCGCCACCGGGCATAATTTCGCAGCGGTGCATGAAATTGAGATTCACGTCCATCGCGGAAGGGGGGACCAGGAGTTCGCAGGCCATATCGCCGGCGCTGTTGTGGGAACGGCTGCGCGTGTACTTGCTGGGGTCGGTGTGGCCGATTCTAGCCGCCAACGGGGTTTGCGCCCATGACCAGGACACGTTAAGAAGGGCAAAACCAAAAAGCATCAGGAGCGGATACACGCGTTGCATCATCTCGGTCCCTCGCATGGATGCCCGTGAGGCCACATCCTAAGCCGCCCAAGAATATATTCCGGGGAAAAGAGCGTCAAGAATCCCTGCTCCCCGCACCAGGTCGGCAGTTCGATCATCTGCTCTTTGAATATCAGCGGCCAAATGGCTCTTTTAGGACCGGCGCTCGGTCGCATCTGACAAAATGGTTCCATTCGGTCAGGAAAGAAATGCCGGGTAGGAGCACAAGCCTTGATTGCAGTGGATTGGGGTACCAGCAATTTCCGTGCGTTTCGGCTCGATGCGGAGGGAGTTGTTTCGGCCAGGCGCTCCTCGCCGCAGGGAATTTTGAGTGTCGGCAATGGAAAATTTGAGGAATTCCTGCGCGCTGAAATTGGCCCCTGGCTGGCTGCGGATGAGAAGAAGGTGCTGTTGTGCGGGATGATCGGCAGTCGACAAGGGTGGGTCGAAGTGCAATATCTTCCTTGTCCGGTTGGCATATCGGATCTCGCCAACGCCGTCGTGCAAGTGCCTTTCTCCGGGGCTGACGTGCGGCTGGTTCCCGGGGTCATGGGGTCAGACGCGGCGGGTGTGCCCGAGGTGATGCGTGGCGAAGAGACCGCGGCGATGGGCATTCTGGACGCTTACGGAGGCGCCGGCCTGGTTTGTTTTCCTGGAACCCACTCCAAATGGGTTCAACTGAGCGAAGGCAAGATCAAATCGTTTACCACCTGCATGACCGGGGAAATTTATAGTGCCGTGCGTAAATGCACGATCCTGGGACGCATGATGACCAGTGACACCGCTGTCGACAAGAGTGCGTTTCATGATGGGGTGGCTCGCTCCGCGGATCCTGGTGGTTTGCTTCACCATCTTTTTGGCGTGCGCACACTCGCGCTGATGGGGCAGCTCAAGGAAGGAGCTTCGGCTTCTTATCTGTCGGGGTTGTTGATCGGGCACGAGGTGCGCGCTGCGATGGTGGCCGGAGAGGTGGTTCACCTGGCCGGCACAGAGATGCTCAGTGGACTCTATGCACAAGCGATCGAGGCTTGTGGTGGTGGGGCGAAGGTGGAGAACGAAGATGCCGCGGCACTCGGGCTGGCGGCCATCGGCAGGAGGCTCAATTGGACGTAGGAGCATGGCTCGAACGCTGCCCCCTGGTCGCGATCTTGCGGGGTGTTCAGCCGGGTGAGGCAGAGTGGATCTGTTCGGCATTGGAAAACGCGGGCATCCGCATCGTTGAGGTTCCTCTCAATTCGCCCAACCCGTTCGAGAGCATCTCCCGGTTGTCGCGGAGTTTCGGTAGCCGGATGCTGATCGGGGCGGGTACGTTGACGGAGTCATCGCAAGTTGGGGAAGTGGCAGCGGCCGGTGGCCGGCTGATTGTCACTCCCCACGCGGACACCGCGATTGTGCGTGCCGCCAAGGGGGCTGGTCTCTTCGCCGTCCCTGGTTTTTTTAACCCGACCGAAGCCTTCGCATTGCTGCAAGCCGGCGCCGATGCGCTCAAGCTTTTTCCCGCGGAGGTTCTGGGTCCGCCCATGCTCAAGGCTCTGCGAGCGGTGCTTCCGAAATCGGTCATCGTCATACCTGTGGGCGGAGTGGATGTGGATCAGGTCGCACCATGGATGGCCGCAGGGGCACTTGGTCTGGGCGTCGGCTCGTCCATCTACAAGCCCGGAGACGACGCCCGGACTGTCGAAGGCAAGGCGCAAGCCCTGGTGGCTGCGGTGCAGGCGTACCGGAACGGTCAGTGCGGGAACCCCTGATATTGGGAGGGTATGCAAGAGTCTCAGCGAAGTCTGTGTGTGCAGAGCTCACACAAAAAAAGCTATGGTGGGGCTTCGCCCGTCTTTTTCGGCCCAGGTACGCTCCCACGGCCAGCCGGGGCAGGTCGGCGAACCTGGGGCACCCGTCCCGTCCGTACGGGGTCCGCTCTGGGGCCGTTTTCCCAGCGCGTAAAACGCAATCAGGTTTGAAGGAGATGTCATGCAAAGAAGAGCTTTCCTGCGTTCCCTGGCCGCCACCGCAATTGCCGGCGGCGTGCGCGCACTGCCTGCCTATGCTGTTCCCCTCCCCAAGATGAAGATCACGCGGGTGCGAGCTTATCTCCCTCCGCATCCTAACCCGCTGTTCAACCAGAGCGACGTGGTGGTGACCATCGAGACCGACGCGGGAATCACCGGTATCGGTGAGGGTGGCACGAAAGATACGTTGTCGCAGTCTGCCGGGAGACTGATTGGACGGGACCCGCAATATATCGAGCATCTCTGGCAGGACATGAACCGTGCCTTCTTCTATCCCGCCGGCCGGGAGAGGACTGACGCCATCGGCGCCCTCGACCTGGCTTTATGGGACATCAAGGGAAAGGTGCAGGGTCTGCCTGTCCATCAGCTACTGGAGGGCATGGTTCGTAACTATGTCGAGTGCTATAACACGGCCGGCGTCATTCCGGGTGTTACCCCTGAGACCAGTCTCAAGGATCGCGCCCGGTTGACCATAGAAGCCGGCTATCGCGCCTTTCGGTTTGGCGCGTCCGAAGCGCCGGCAAACGGCACCTACAACACCCGGGAGCGCATTACCCACATGCGCGAGGAGTGTATGCAGGTGCGAGAGGGCGTGGGCAAGGATGGCGACTGGTGCATCGATTTTCACCAGCGTTTCGATCTGCCGGACGCCATTCGCGGCTGCAACTCGATCGAAGACCTGGCTCCATTCTTCGTGGAAGATCCGGTGCGGACTGAGGCGTTTCAGCAAGATCTTCCTATCTTGCGTAGCAAGGTGAATGTTCCTTTGGCCGCCGGAGAAGAATGGGGAAATCGCTGGGACTTCAATCGCCTGGTCGAAGAACACGCCCTCGATTTTGTGCGCGCTACGCTGCCCAACGTCGGCGGCATTACAGAAATGATGAAGGTCGCGGCCATCTGCGAGACCCACTTCGTCGGCATTGTTCCCCATTTCACCGGGCCCATCGCGACGGCTGCCCTGGTCAATTGCCTGGGCACCTTCTCCGGGCCGCTTCTTATGGAATACAACTTCCAGGGCCGCACTCTGCCGTACCTGCCCGTGTGTCTGGATTTCAAGGACGGCAAGCTGTATCCCAATGACCGGCCAGGCTTGGGGGTAGAGTTGGACTACAAGCAGCTTACCCAGATCGCCGAAATTACCGAACCGGTTACTGCGCGGGCCCAAACCTACTTCCGGCCGGATGGTTCGATCACCAACTGGTAGAGGAGCGAGTGGTTATGACAAGTGCGAGCGTCGTCGTGCCCGCGCGACGTAGCGCCCGTTGGCTGGTGGTGGTGCTCCTTACCCTGGGCGTTATCATCGCCTACACAGACCGCATTAATCTGTCTGCCGCGCTCCCTGCCATTCGCATGACCTTCCCGCTCTCGGCGACGGCGTCGGGAATTCTGCTCTCGGCCTTTTTCTGGGCCTACACTGTGCTGCAAACGCCGGCCGGATGGGTGGTCGACCGCTTCGGCCTGAAGTGGCCTTATGCCGCTGCGCTTTTTGTATGGAGCGCAGTTTCCGCAGCGACAGCACTGGTGAGTTCTCTACACGGATTGATTGCGATTCGGATCATATTGGGCGCGGGCGAGGCCATCGTCGCGCCGGCCAGCATCCGTTATATCCGCGAGAACTTTGCCGAGCACGAGCGCGGCCTGCCGATCGGCGTTTATTTTTCCGGAACCAAGTATGGCCCGGCGATTGGGGCGCCGATTGCTACCTATCTCGTCCTGGGGTACGGGTGGAGATGGATGTTCGTTCTGAATGGAGCCATCGGCTTTCTCTGGCTGATTCCCTGGCTTTTGCTTGCGAATGACGATCGTAGGAGATCTCCTGTAGAGGGAAAGGGCGCCTCCGTTTCCTGGGGCGCTCTTTTCAGCGCCCCGTTTATGTGGGGCACTTGCATCGCCACATTCTGCTACATGTACTTTGTCTATTTCTGCATGACGTGGATGCCCACTTATTTCAAAGAGCGCTACGGCTTTTCGTTGGCCGCCTCGGGGTGGTTCACCTTCATGTCCTTTGCGGGAATGGGTACGATTGCGATCCTGGCAGGCTGGGCTGCCGATCGCCTCATTGCTCGCGGGCGTAATGCAGTGAGCGTAAGAAAAGCGTTCATCATCGTGGGGTTCGTGCTGGCCTTCAGCGAGGTCTTCGGAGCTTTCTCACATTCCACCGCGATCACTCTTTTCCTGGCGGTGTTTTCGCTCAGCGGGCTCGGCCTGGCCACGGCCAACTATTGGGCGCTTACGCAGACGTTGACCCCGGCCTCCGCCTCCGCTCGCGTTGCAGGCATACAGAACACTGCGGCCAATGTGGCAGGTATAGCCGCCCCCTGGATCACCGGGATCCTGATACAAAGGACAGGAAGTTTCGACGCGCCGCTGATCGCGGTTGGTTTTTGGCTCCTGGTAGGCATCGGCTGCTATCTATTTCTGGTCATGGAGAAACATGCATTGCGATAGAGCGACTCTCGGCATGTGTCTCCTCGCGACGCTTTCTTTATCCGCGCAGAACGGGGCACCCGGTGGGGAGTGGCGCACGTATGGCGGCGATCTCGGCAACACGCGCTATTCGGCTCTCGATCAGATCAACGCTTCCAACTTCAACAAACTGCAAATTGTCTGGAGCCTCAAAACCGGCAACTTCGGACCAGAGCCGGAATATAAATTCGAGTCGACGCCGCTGATGGCCAAGGGCGTCCTATACACCACCGCTGGATCCAGGCGTGCAGTGGTGGCGGTGGATGCCGCGACCGGCGAACTGCTGTGGATGCATGCCGAGCATGAAGGCGCTCGCGGCACGGCAGCACCGCGACGGCTTTCCGGCCATGGCGTCGCCTACTGGGCTGACGGTAAGGATGAGCGGATTCTCTATGTCACACCCGGCTACCGGCTGATTGCGCTGGATGCAAAAACAGGTATCCCGGTACCTACCTTCGGCAAGGGTGGTGTGGTCGATCTTCGCGTGGATGACGATCAGGAGATGGACCTGGTCACCGCGGACATCGGGCTGCATTCCACGCCGATCGTGGCCGGCAACACGATCATCGTCGGCGCCGCTCATCTTGCCGGCGAAGAGCCGAGGAGCAAGACCAACGTAAAAGGTTATGTGCGCGGCTTCGATGTGAAGACTGGCAAACGCCTTTGGATATTCCACACCGTGCCGCGGCCGGGGGAATTCGGCTACGACACGTGGGAGAAGGGCTCTGCCGAGTACACCGGAAATACGGGCGTCTGGGCACAGATCAGCGTGGATGAGGAACTGGGCATGGCGTATCTTCCGGTGGAGTCGCCAACCCAGGATTCCTATGGAGGGGATCGCCCGGGAAACGCTCTATTTGCAGAGAGCCTGGTTGCCGTCGATCTCAAGACGGGCCAACGCAAGTGGCATTACCAGCTGGTTCATCACGGCATATGGGATTTTGATATCCCATGCGCGCCGGTTCTGGTGAACATCACGGTCGATGGCAAGCCGGTCAAAGCACTCGCGCAAGCAACGAAACTATCCATTCTCTACGTGCTCAATCGCGAGACCGGCGAACCGGTTTGGCCCTTTGTGGAGCGGCCGGTACCGCAGGGCGACGTACCCGGCGAATGGTATTCGCCTACGCAGCCGATTCCCACCAAGCCGCCGTTTTATGACTGGAACGGGTCGAAGATTGATGATCTGATCGACTTCACCCCCGAGCTAAGAGCGCAGGCAATCAAATTAGTTTCGCGGTATAAACTCGGGCCTGTTTTCACGCCCCCCGTTCTAAGCAAAGTCGATGGGCCGCTGGGTACTCTGATCGTCGGCTACCCCTTCGGCGGAACGAATTGGCCAGGCGGTTCGTTCGATCCGCAGACTCACATCTTTTACGTTTTTTCTGAGCGGGTCGCCGGCAGTTTGGGGCTGGTTCCACCGGAATCCCGTGATTCAGACGTGAAGTACTTCGTCGGTACGGTCCATGAAAGCGGGCGTGCCTTCCATCGTCTGACGGTTCAGGGGTTGCCGCTCGTGAAACCACCCTATGGGAGGATTAGCGCGATCAATCTCGACACGGGAGAGATCGTCTGGCAGGTGCCTCACGGCGAAACGCCGGATGAGATTCGTAACAGTCCGGCACTCAAGGGACTGAAAATACCGCGCACCGGGCGCCCGGGATTTATCGGTGTTTTGACCACCAAGACGCTCGTGATCGCAGGGGAAGGGGGCACCTTCACTAACGCGGAAGGCCGGCAGGGAGCACTGCTACGTGCCTACGACAAGGCCACCGGCAAGGACGCAGGCGCCGTGTACATGCCATCCGGAGAAACAGGGTCGCCCATGACCTACATGCTCAACGGCAAGCAATATATAGTGCTGGCCATCGGAGGCCAAGGCTATCCCGGTGAGTTGTTAGCTTTCAGCCTGGGTAACTAGTCCCACCCGTTGACCCGTAATCGATCGTGAGTACCTGCGCCTCTTTCCATCCCTCGGTAACGGCTGCTGAGGTGAGCATCTGGCCTTCCCTTTGTCATCTCGAGCGAACTCCGGATTTCCTACTACGCGGCACTCATCAACGGCAACATATGCGGCTTTCTTTGAGGAAAGCCGCACGAACTTGACCGAAACCACGAAGTCCGACAGGAAATCTGGAGGAAGCCGAGGGACCTGCAGTTCTCTTTCCCACCCACAACATCTTCCGGGAAATGTTTTCAACCAGAGCGTTTGGGCTGGGTTGGTTTGGATGATTGCCCGTGGTGTTCGCGTGGGTTCAGGTTCACCCAGGACTGACGTCCTGGGACATTCTCAGCCGTTCCTACGGGACTGGTTCCGATACACCCTGATAGTTGATTTGTTTTCAGCAAGTGCTGTACAAATTGGCCGATCGAAAAAAGCTATTTGGACAAGTCTGATTCTCAGCCATCGCTGCGGGACTGAGTTTGTAACTTCTGCCTGCGTCCCTGAAGGGCGGCGATTTTCGACCAAAGCTGAGCGGCAGCGTCGAGATCTGCGCTCTGTGTACTCGAGCGCTCACCCAAATTTCAGATGAGGCGAAGACTCTGCTCAATCAAATGCTTCGTATCGACAAATGGGTCGACGTCCGAGTCGGACTCCATCGAATAATAACCTCGATAGCCTGACGCTTTGGCGATGCCGAAGAGTTCCGCCAGCGACGCCGTCTTTCGCTGGCCGTGATCGGAGATGGCGTCCTTAACATGGGAGATGTTCCAGGCGTGAGCAAACATGTCTTTCACGGCCTGCGCATTGAAGCGTTCGTCGCCTCCACCGAGCCCATTGCCAAAGTCAGGAAGTGCCCTCAAATAGGGACTATTGGCTAGCTCGATGGCCGCGACGCTTCGTGCCGCAGAAGCGGTAACAGGATTGTCATTCTCAAGATTGACAACGATATTGCGTGTGGCTGCGTAGTCAACCGTCGGCTTGAGGGCCCGCACAGCCCGGGGAAGGTCAGAAAAGTCGGAGCACTTCGGGATCCAAACGCGAATGCTGGGGGAGCCAAGCAGCACGGCGACATCGACCCAATGCCGGTAACGCGCATTGCCCGCATTGCGCTTGGTCTCGTCCTCGCTGCATAGCTCGACTTTCTCATCGACCGGGATGTTCACCGTGTACACGCCCGCGGCGTCAAAGGCCGAGCGCAGCTTGCGTACCTCGTGGTCTTCACTCGAAGGAAAGTGGGAGTCCAGCGGCTCAATCCCGTGCACCCCAAATTCCGTGCGCACAAAACGCGCGAACGAGGCCAGGTCCATCCCTGGTTTCTTGGGATCGCGATCGTGATTTCCAGGCGCGATGATCGATTCACGAAAAGGATAAGTTGCTACCCCGATACGCGCGCGTGGGTCGACCGGAAAGGTCGCCCGCGGAGGCTCTGTTGCAAAGGCAGCGCTCGCGGAACAAATAAGCGCTCCCTTGATCACACTACGGCGTGTATATGATTTCATCGCCTGCCAGTTCGATTGCGTTATTTGGACGTCAGAAAACCCGACTCCGAGGCCGTAACCTCAGTGACGAAACGAAAGTCGCCGGGAGTGATGCCCCGCCACAATGCGAGCCGGTAAGCCGCCGCTTGCAGGGGAACGATTTCAAAGAGTGGCGCTAGCACGTCCGAAATCTCCGGCCACGGAACCAGTGATGGTGCGTGGTTGCCGCCGGTGTCCGCGACAGACGCAGGTCCGATCCAGCGGGCCTGCGCGCCCACTGAGAAGAGATCGTCAGCCAACGATCGGTCGAGCGATCGCGTGCTCGGCGGCGTACCGAAGACAACGGCGCGGAAGTCAGCCGAAAGAATTTCCGCCGGCCCGTGCCGGAACTGCCCCGAGGACATGCCCACCGCGGCCGCCTTAGCCGTCTCGTGCAACAGCAGCGCTCCTTCGTAGACAGAAGCGAGCGCTGGTCCCCGGCCCAGCAGATAGAGCGGTCCGCCCATGAGCCAGTCCTGCCAACCCTCGCTTGCTCGCAGGCATTCATCGATATGCGTCGAGAGCGCCGGCAGCGCATCATTGCACTCATCGCTCAACTTCGCGCTTTCCCCAGCGATCACCTCCTCGGCCAGCAACAGCAACGCGAGCACGGTACCGGTATATGTCTGCACTGCAATGAGCTTGTCTGCCTGGGAGCCGATTGGCAGAGTGATATCCGCGATATTTTCGAGGTCGGAGCCGGGTACATTGGTGACCCCCACGACGGTCATGCCGGCCTGGCGCATCTTTTCCGCGAGAAGTACCGGCTCGATCGACCCGCCGGAGCGCGAAACCACGACGCCCACGTCTCCCGCGCGCAAAGTAGCGCTGCCGTAGTGCAGTAGCTCG
The DNA here is from genome assembly GCA_963775365.1 of uncultured Acidobacteriaceae bacterium. Lineage (GTDB taxonomy): Bacteria > Acidobacteriota > Terriglobia > Terriglobales > Acidobacteriaceae > PALSA-350. The sequence continues at coordinate 21,368 of CAVZJL010000010.1, forward strand.
GCGCTCTCCATCACCTGCACTGGAATGCCTTGCTGCGCTAGACGGCTCACCGCGGGCAAGGTTGCAAACAACGAGCCGCCCATGGCGCTGAAGATAATCTGCCCTTTCGCTTTGCGAATTTTTTCCGCGCAGGCGTGCTGCGTTGCATTGCCCTGGTGAAGCGTTACCACGCCCTGGTGCGATGCGGGTTGCGCCAGAATGTTTTCCAGCATCGGAACCCGGCTCAAGCGTTCCTCCTGTTCAGCCACTCGTCAACCGGACGCTCCGCCGTCGTCTGGTACGGCAAGCTCACCCTTCGTCCCAAGCCGGCGGAGGCATAGGCAGCGAAGATCGCCTCCAGCACAACCTTGCCGTCTTCCCCGGTCGCCTGTGGGGCCTCTAATCCGCGGATAGCGCGGGCGAAGTGGCGCATCTCCTGGGGAAAGCCATAATTCCACAGCTCCTCGAACACCGGATAGGTCCAACCAGTGGTCGTGGGGGCCTTCTCAACGGCGTACGCGAACCCATGCTCACTGTAAGTCTGAAGCGCATTACCCATATGCAGGTTGGCAATGGTCAGGCCGCCCTCACCGTAAATCTCGATACGATCATCCATGCCGCCGCGGCGGGCCCAGCTGTTCTCGATGATGCTGAAGGCGTGGCCTTCAAACTCGATGATGGTCACCGCTTCGTCATCGAGTTGGGTCTTGTCGCCATGAACGTACGTGCCCAGGTGCGCAAAGGCGCTCAGTATCTTGGGTCGCCCCAGGAACCACCACGCGAACCCTATTCCATGGGAGCCGAGATCAAGCAGGGCACCGCCCCCGGCTTTTTTCACATCCCAGAACCACTCCGCGTGTGGGCCGAAGTGCTTCTCGCTTTGTTTAATCAGGTGCACTTTGCCAAAGGCGCCGGAGTCCGCCATCTCTTTCGCTTTGCGGTACTTGGGGGTGAAGAAAAGCTCCTCGGCATAGAGCAGCAGCACACCGTTGGCGCGGCAGGCCTCGATCATCGCGTCGGCCTCCGCCGGTGTGACACAGAGCGGCTTCTCGCAGATAACATGCTTGCCCGCCCGCGCCATGGCTATGGTCATTTCGCAATGCAATGCGTTGGGAGCGGTAATGGTGACCGCCTCCACCTTCGGATCTTTTGCCAGCTCTTTGTAATCGCTGTACACCTGCGGAATCTTGTAGCGATCGGCGAGACCCTGCGCATGCGCTGCCGTGGGTGAAGCCACGGCCACAACGGTCATGTCGTCCTCGACCATGCTGATCGCAGCTGCGTGGCAATCCGCCTGAAACTGCGAGCCGATGATCCCTACGCGTACCGGTCCATCTTTCATTTCGACCTCTTTTTGCTCTGCACACTTCTAGATGCTTACAGTGCATAGCATACAAGGCAATGTCTGCGAGGTGCAGCGCACATCTTCATGTCCGCTCAAGCCTAAGCGGGCATCGTTTCAAGAACGGTCTTTTCTTTGTGTCTCCCGGTCCGCGCCCAAGCAAAAGCGGAGTGGAGAGCTTCCGCAGTCGGCTCTAATCCTTGATGCCAATCGGCAACGAGACCCGGAAAGTGGTCCCGCTTTTTCCTGGCTCATGGGAGCTGCGGAAGCGAATCGTTCCCTGGTGCTTCTCAAGAATTCGTTTGGAAAGCCAAAGTCCCACCCCGGTTCCCGAACTCTTGTTGGTGACGTAAGGCTCGAACAGGCCTTTCCGGACAGAGGGATGGATTCCGTGCCCGTTGTCCGAAATCGTGATATAGGCACGTTCCCGATCAGCGCGCATGCGCAGGCAAAGCACTGCATCCTTTGGCGGCAGCGCATCCAGAGCATTCAAAATAAAATTTGAAAAGACCTGCAGCAGCTCTCCTCCCAGCGCATTCACCATGAGCTGGTCTGGCATTTGTTTCCGAAGCTCGATCGATCCGGCCGATAGCCGGTGAGCGTGAATACGCAGCGCGGATTCGGCGATCTCGACCAGGTCGAATTGTTTCGCTTCGCTCTGTTCGCGATAAAAGGAGAGAGTTTTCCGGGTGATCTCTGCCAGCCGGTTTAGTTGAGTTTCCGCCACCACCATATTCTTCCGCACGTGGTCCGGATCGTTTGCCTGCTGCTTGGTCAGGTAGACCAGGTTGGCGAGAGCTTCCAACGGGTTGTTTACCTCATGCACGATCGCCCCTGCAAAGCGGCCGGCGATCGCGAGCCGTTCACTTCTACGCAGGGATTCTTCGGCCATCCGGAGCCGATCGCGCAGCTGTTCGGGGGTGGGGTCGTCTTCTGGCAAAGAGAAACTCACATCTACAGGGATCAAGAGCAGACAACGACGACAAGTCTGCCTTTTCGACAACTCGTTGCCTGTCTACTCAGAAGGGAAGAGTGGCCCTGCGGTTGGCTGGGCCATAAAGATAGCCTTTACAACATTTCACTCGCCCGTGCCTTGCACGGCCCATCGGATCATTCTGCCGGGTAACCAGATTTTAATGAATGAGATCAACGCCGGAGACTAATATGGCGCAAGGTTTGGCCAAAAGGAGAACGAATGCCCACGACACCGGCTGTCTTCCACTATGAAATCCAGAAATCAGGGGATGAGACCGCCGGTCCGGTCACCACGATCTTGTGCCATGGCAAGGTGGTGAGCGAAACCTCGAGTCAGGTCAAGGAAGTGGTGAAGCCGTTCATCCCCCTGGGCGGACACATCGTGCTCGACCTCACCGATGTAAGCTATGTGGATAGCTCCGGCCTCGGAACCCTGGTGGGGCTCAAGGTTTCAGCCGTCAAAGAAGGCTACTGCAAGTTGGAACTGGTCAACCTGTCCCCGCGGGTAAAGGAACTGCTTCGCCTCAGCAACCTGACCCAGTTGTTTGCTTCCTAAGCCTGGGTCAACGTTCGGGTCTGCATGAGAACCCACTGAAGCATTCAAGACCTAAACTCCTGGACCGGTGCCCCATGTTCGCACCACCTGCCCCGACGAGCCGTGGGGCGTACATGGGTTGAATACTCTTTTTCGAATGTTTTTAGTTCATCTGCGACCGTTTAATCGGTGGAATGCAACTTTGGAAGGGCTTCCCGCCAATTTCCAAACCCGCCTTCGAGGTTCTCACGGAAATTCTCCAAAAGCTTGAGGCACGCCGTTCATCCACGCCTCCTCAGCGCAATGGGGTAACTCGCGACGATAACTTCTAAGCCAATGATGCATCCGCTCCTTGACTGACACACAGTGAGTTACCACGCTTGGCATAGCCGCTGGTGGCAGTGGAGATACCTCGTTTTAGCCGCTACAACAGAGGCTCGCATCAGTTTGAGCGCGCAATCTCACGGGGCGGGCTAGCCGGGCTGTGCCATGTGGGCTGGCGCAAAAGTACCTCGAAAGTACCGTTCCCCTGAATGCCGCGCTTGGGTACTTTCAAGGCTGTCACTACGGCAAGCATCGCGCTTTCCGGCGGTTAATCTTCCCAGCTTAGTTCGGTCAAGGTGCGGAGCTCGTATGTGGACAGCCAACTTACCAACCAAGTGGCAAAGCAGGACAGCTGCGCTCTGCGTGGCGGCCGTGAGCGTCGTCACGACTGGTTGCGGTTTCAGCCTCAACGAAGCCCAGATAGAAAAGCTATCCGCCATCTCCGCGGACGGCAATAACCTTCGCGTCACCCAAACCATGCAGTTAAAAACCGAGGCGCCGGTCACGTGGTTGGTAAACGGCATTCCCGGCGGTAACAGCGACATCGGAACCGTCTCCAGCAAAGGCATCTATACCGCACCTGCCGTCGTCCCGCTGCCCAACAACCAGGTGACGATTGAAAGTTCTTCCGAAATCTACCCGTCCAAGGGCAGTTACAATATTGCCGTTCTCAATCCAATCCCGATCGTGACTACGATTACACCAGGCTCTTTTTCTGAGGGCGTAGCCCAAATTGTAGTGAACGGATCGGCTTTTGTTTATGGTGCGCAGATTCTGTGGAATGGCGTCCCGGTTCCGACGACTTATTTATCCGGCACACAGCTCGTGGCCAAGGTTACGGAATACACGCCGGGCACTTACCCGGTGACGGTGGTCAATCCTGATCCCGGTTCGGCGTCCTCGCAAAAAGTAAACGCCCTGGTTCAGCCCGGCCAAGTAATGATTCAGTTACAGCCATCGGAGACCAGCGTCCGGGTCAACAACTCGATCACCATTGTGCCCACCGTGACAGGTTCGCAAGACACAGCACTCAGCTGGACCGTGAACGGCGTAGCCGGCGGCAATGCGCAGATCGGCATCATCAGCGCCCAGGGTATTTACACCGCGCCCGGGGTTGTGCCCGCCCCGAACAACCTGGTGGTCGTGCAAGCAACCAGCGTCGACAATCCCAACTCGACCATGATCGTGAACGTGCAGGTGCTGAACCCGGTACCGATACTTCTCAGCGCCTCCCCTACCTCTCTGAACATCGGCTCCAGCACCGTAGTCCTTAGTGGAGCCAGCTTCATCAACGGAGCCACGGTCCTGGCCAATGGCGTCCCGATACCGACGCAATTCAACTCCTCCGGCCAGCTCACAGCAACGGTCGATCCCACCGTTGCCGGTCCCTTTGATCTGCAGGTTCTCAACCCTAATCCCGGCGGCGCCGTTTCCACCGACGTGATTGAGCAGGTGGCGGGAACACCGCCCACTCCGCTGGTCGAACCAGCCGATGCATCGCGCTTCCTGATGCAGGCAACGTTTGGCGGCTCCGAGGCGGACATCAACCACCTCTCGACCATCGGCTATAACGCCTGGTTCGCTGAGCAATTCGCCATTCCCAATACCCTGCACGAGCCCTACGCCGAACGCGCGCTCATCCTCAACAACAACCCCCCTTGCGGCGCCACCGACGCGCTTTGCAATCAGACCCTGTTCCTGGGGACGAACGGAGATCAATACTTTGAGCAGCCCTTCTGGGCCACCGCGCTCACCGGTAGAGATGAGTTACGTAAGCGCGTTCAGTTCGCGCTCAGCGAATTGTTCGTGATCTCCAGCCAGGACGCCGTCGTAGGGCAGATGCCGCGTGGAGTGGCCAACTACTACGACATGCTGGGCAACGATGCTTTCGGCAACTTCCGCCAACTGCTGAACGATGTCACTCTGAGCCCCATGATGGGCGATCTATTTATCGACTCTCGCCAATGACAAAGGCACCGCAACGGCGGATCCGGATGAGAACTACGCTCGCGAGGTGATGCAGCTCTTTACCATCGGTCTCTGGCAGCTCAACCCGGATGGCACGCAAAAACTCGATGGCAGCGGCAATCCCATTCCCACCTACTCCATCAACGACGTGGTGGGCATTGCCAAGGTCTTTACTGGGTTCAGCTGGAATATGAACGGAAACACCAGCGACCAGGCCTGGTCCGGCTACGGCGCTGCCTACGTAGGACCCGGCTTTGGGCAGGACCTTCTGCCTATGGCCGCCTATTCCGCTCACCACTCCACCGATGAGAAAGACTTTATCGGAACAACCATACCTGCCGGTTCATCCGACCCCAATGCTGATCTGAAAATCACGCTCGATGCGCTCTTCAATCACCCCAATCTGCCGCCGTTCGTCTCCAAACAGCTGATTCAGCGGCTGGTCACGAGCAATCCCAGTCCAGCCTACGTACAGCGGGTAGCGGCCGTGTTCCAGGATGACGGCCAGGGAGTGCGTGGCGATATGCAGGCGGTGATCACCGCCATTCTGATGGATGAAGAGGCACGCAATCTCACTGCGAACAACGGTCCCAACTACGGCAGGGTACAGGAGCCGATGCTTCGCTTTACCCACATGGCGCGCGCCTTTACCGCGGAATCGCTCAGCGGCGCCTTCGATGTCGGCAGCACCGAAGATCCGGCTTACGGCTTAGGGGAGATGGCCTCCCGCTCGCCTACTGTCTTCAACTGGTTTGCTCCTGGCTTTGTGCCTGCCGGGCACCACCATCGCGATGGCCGGGCTGACCGCGCCGGAGATGGAAATCACAGACGTAACCACGGTGATCGGCTACCTGAACAGCATGCAGGCCGCCATTTCGTCCGGCTACGGCAACAACAATGACCTTTACATGACGCTCAATACGGAGGCGGCTCTGGCCTACAACCCGGATGCACTGCTTGATCGCGTGAACTTGCTGCTGCTTGGAGGACAGATGTCATCCACCTTGCGCAGCCAGATTGAAGGCGCTGTGAACGCCATCGCTGTTCCCACCGGTGGCGATCAAACGGCGATCAATAGCGCGCTCCAGGCGCGTGCCCAGACCGCTATTTTTCTGACCGTCGCTTCGCCTGAATACACTGCCCAGCATTGACGACGCAGCACCACCAGGAGCCTATCGACCATGTGTAAGATCGACCATTCACGGCGCCAGTTCATGAAGACGGCTTCCTATGCGGCGATGGCAGGCGTCACGGCAAGCCCGACGCATGCACAGCATGCGCGCGCTGGCGGCGATGACCTCGCATGCAGCTTCCGCGCCCACCGACTACCGCGCCCTGGTCTGCGTTTACCTGCAGGGTGGCAATGATGGCCACGGCACCTTAATCGCTACTGATCCTGATTCCTTCACCGCCTTTACCCAGGCTCGCAGTGGGGCGCAAGGGCTTGCGTACCCCATGAACTCAGCTGCTGCCCATCACGCCCATCACTCCGCAGTCTGGCCGCACCTTTGCCCTCAATCCTTATCTGACCGGGGTGCAGAATCTCTTCAATGCCGGTCGTTGCGCGCTGGTTGCGAATACTGGAACCCTGATCGAGCCCATCACCAAGGACCAGTGGAACCAGGGAACCGCCCAATTGCCCAGGCAGCTGTTCTCGCATTTCGATCAAACCAACGCCTGGGAAGCGATTGCCGCCGATGGCGCCAACGTGGGCTGGGGCGGCCGCATGGCCGACTTGTTCGAGAGCATGAACAGCAACGCATCGTTTACCTGCATCAGCACCAGCGGCACCACGCTCTTTCTTTCCGGGGAGACGGCCTTTCAGCTTCGCGTTACCAATGCGGGAGCCATGGCCGCAAACGGGCTCACCAACCCGCTCTTCGGCTCTGCGGCAGGTACTGCCGCGTTGCAGGCAATCATCGGCGCCGACAATACCAACCTCTTTGAAAAGGAGTACGCCGTCGTCGTTCGCCGCTCGCTGGCAGCGCAGGCAGCGTTGGCCACCGCCATGGCGCCCGCGGGGCCAACTGGTGTGCCCAACCCGACGCAATTTCTCGATCCCGCCACCGGAAAACTTACCGACAACCAACTTGCGCTCTCGTTGCAGACGGTTGCGCGAGTCATGGCCGGGCGCACAGCTCTGGGAGTAAGCCGCCAGGTCTTTTTTGTGGAGTTGGGCGGCTTCGATACCCACGACACGCAGGCTAAGCGCCTTTCCACTTTGTTGAGCCAGCTGAGCGCTGCCTTCGAGTACTTCGATCAGCTGATGGTCACAGCGGGACTCAGCAGCCAGGTGACACTCTTCACCGTCTCTGACTTTGGTCGAACGCTCACCGCCAATAGCGATGGCACGGACCACGGCTGGGGCAGCCACCACATTGTGGCCGGGGGAGCGGTAGCGGGCCAGAACATTTACGGCGAATACCCGGTCATCGGCGCCAACCAAGCCAATGATGTGGGTGCAGGCCGATTGATTCCAACGACCGCAGTCGAGCAGTACGGCGGAACGCTGGGGCGCTGGATGGGGCTTTCTGACGGCCAGGTGCGCGAGGTCTTTCCTAATTTCGCCAATTTCGGCAGCAATCCCTACCTGGGATTGATGGGCTAAGATAGATCGGACGAACCGTTGGGGATTCTATTCCAAAGAGGACCGACGGTGCCCCACATCTCGCTCGTTTTTCGCGAGATGTGGGAGACCACAGAGTCACATACTGCCAAGTGCGTCGGATGCGAATCGAAAGTTTTAAACCAAGGTTAGATTGGTCATTGCTCCCTTAACTCGCAGAACGCAAGTCGGCTCCACGGGATGACCGAGCACGCCTGACGGACCTTGAGATTGTCACGAGTGGAGCCAGCAGCCCTAGCTCCCCTTAGCCGCCGGCATCACATTTTTCGTGATTCTGCGATCGGCTTCCTTTCGGATCTCCGCTGCGCTGGCTGCATCGGCCGGTGGCGCGACGATTTCGAAGTTGCCATACTCGTCTCGGCCGCGCACCAGTTGAACAATCTGGCGCTCCGCGCCCTTCTGTACCACTTCAGGAGCGATGTAGCGGACCGCGATGCCGATCCGCGGGTGATCTGAAGTGTTCGCTTTGGAACCATGCGCGATGCCGATGTGATGCAATGACATCTCCCCGGCGTCCAGCGTCATGGCGACCGCCTTCGATTCATCCACCTCGAGCGCAATCTCCTGCCCACGGGACAAGGCATTATCCAGCGCGTACGTTTCCCGTTGGGGAAGCTGCATCTTCTGCGTCCCCGGCATTACCTGCATGCATCCGTTCTCCAGCGTGCTGGGAGAAAGCGCTATCCAGGCGGTGGTCACTTTGGGCGGATTCAACCCCCAATAGGCTCCGTCCTGGTGCCAGGAAATAAACGCGGGGTCGTCGGGCAAACTTCACGAACCAATCCGACCCCCAAACCAGGATGTTGGGGCCAATCGCCCCTTCCACTGCATCCAGAACCCTGGGATGGGAGGCCATCTGGTAGACCCAGGGCAGCATAAGATGCGTGAGCCCGTAGACCGCCCGCCGCTCGCGCGGAATCATCTTGCCGAGCAGATCTTTATTTTGATCGGTGTAATCGTCAAACTGCCGGCGGAACTCCGCCGTCTCCGTGTCGCTGAAAACCCGGATCGGATACAGATAACCATTCTCGGCATAAAATTGCTGTTTTTCCGCGCTGAGCTTGCCTGTGATCTACCCATGGCCGTCATCCTATCAGTACTGCAGGAAAGGATGCAGCAGCCGCGCCAGCTCATCCGGTTCCGCCAAAAAAGCGTCGTGACCGTGGGAGGAGATAAGTTCCCGATGTTCGCAGCGGACACCGGCCTTCTCCATGCGTAGCGGCAAGGGCGGCTATTTCATCCGGTGGAAAAAGCCAGTCCGAAGAAATCCCCACCAGCATCACCTCCGCCTGGATGCGGCTGAACGCGGCTTCGGCAGATGCGTAACCGCGGGCGGGATCCCAGGTATCCATCGTCCGCGTGATCGCCAGGTAGGCGTTGGCATCGAAGCGCTCGACAAACCGCTCTCCCTGGTAATCAAGGTATCCGGCCACGTCGAACCGCTGGCCGCTCAGACCCTGGCCCCGCTCATGCGCTGAGGCCCAGGGATCTTCGCCGCTGCGATCCGGCTTGCGCGCAAAGCGATGCTCAAACAGCTCCGCCGATTTGTAGGTGCAGACCGCCAGCGCGCGGGCCAGCGCCAGCCCCTCCCGCGGCGGCTCATCCGGCGGGTAGTACCCGCCCTTCCACGCCGGGTCGAGCTGGATCATCCGCCGCTGCAGGTGGTTCAATCCCAGGCCCATCGCCCCCAGGGGTGCGGCCCCAATCGAAATGACTCGCTCCACCCGTTGCGGGAAATTGGATCGCCATCTCCAGCGCCTGCATGCCGCCGACCGAAGCGCCCATCACCAGCTTGAGCCGATGGATCTTGAGCTTGTCCAGCAGGCGCGCCTGGAGCGTGACCACGTCGCGGATGCTTACCAGCGGGAAAGTTCGGTCCATAGGGGCGGCCGGTCAACGGATCGATCGAAGCCGGCCCAGTCGAGCCGTAGCAGGAGCCCAGCATATTGATGCCGATCACGCAGTGGTCGCCGGCCTGGAGCAGGCCTCCATCGGAGAACAGCCGCGGCCACCAATCCGCCACCCGAGCCGAGCCGGAGAGCGCGTGCGCAACAAAAATGACGTTGTCGCCTGCCGCATTGGGCTCGCCATAAATCGCATAGCGCAGCGTCGGCGATGGCAGCACCCCGCCGGCTTCGAGGGAGAAAGCCTCCCCTGGAGAGAAGTCTCCCTCGAAACTGGGTGCGACCAGAGCCGCGCTGGGGCTGGAGCTCATCGTGTGCTGAGCGCTTCCACGGGCTTGGCCGAATGCCCGTTGGCCACCTCGATCGCATCGTTGAGGTCGGCGAGTATGTCGCGCACGTCTTCGATACCGACCGACAGCCGCACCAGCTCGGGGGTGACCCCGGTGTCGCGCTGCTCCTCGACCGTAAGCTGCGAATGGGTGGTGGAAGCGGGGTGGATGACCAGCGATTTCGCGTCGCCAATGTTCGCCAGCAATGAGAACAGCTTCAGCGAATTGATCAGCTTCTTGCCCGCCTCGTAGCCGCCCTTGATGCCGAACGTGACCAGGGAGCTTTGCCCCTCCGGCATGTACTTCTTCGCCCGCGCAGCGTACTTGCTGGAGGATAGCCCAGGATAATTGACCCACTCGATTCCCGGGTGATTGGCCAGATGCTTAGCCACGGCGAGCGCATTCTGCGAGTGCCTTTCCATGCGCAGGTGCAGCGTCTCCAGCCCCTGCAAGAACAGAAAAGCATTGAAGGGCGACATGGAGCCGCCGGTGTCGCGCAGCCCCTGCACCCGGGCTTTGAGAATAAAGGCCAGGGGGCCGAACGCTTCCACGTACGACAGGCCGTGATACGAAGGGTCAGGCTCGACAAAGTCGCGGAAGCGTCCTGATGCTTTCCAGTCGAACTTGCCCCCGTCGACGATGACGCCGCCGATCGAGGTTCCATGGCCGCCGATATACTTCGTGGCCGACTCGACCACGATGTCGGCTCCCCACTCGATGGGCCGGCAAAGAATCGGCGTTGCGGCGGTATTGTCGATCATCAGCGGCAAGCCCTGCTGGTGGGCGATGCTGGCCAGCTTCTCAATGTCGGCGATGTCGAGCTTGGGATTGCCCAGGGTTTCGGTGTAGACAGCCCTGCGTTTTCTCGTTGATGGCCGCTCGCAGGCCGTCAAAGTCGTCGGCATCGACAAAGCGTACGTTGATGCCCAGGCGCGGCAGGGTGTAGTGGAAGAGGTTGTAGGTGCCGCCATAGAGGGAAGTGGTGGAGACGATCTCGTCTCCGGCGCCGGCCAGCGTCGTAATGGCCAGCGTTTCAGCGGCTTGGCCGGAGGCGGTGGCAAGCGCGGCTGCTCCTCCTTCGAGCGCGGCCACGCGCTTCTCGAAGACGTCGGTCGTCGGGTTCATGATGCGGGTATAGATGTTGCCGAATTCCTGCAGGCCGAAGAGCCGGGCGGCGTGATCGGCGTCTTTAAAGACGTAAGAGGTGGTCTGGTAGATGGGGACGGCGCGGGAGCCGGTCGTGGGGTCGGGTTCTTGCCCCCCATGCACGGAAAGTGTTCCGAGATGTTGCTTCTTGCTTTCTGACATCTGCCTACTCCTGTGAACCTCGAGAATGAGAGCGGTCTTTCCTGACTACACCCGTGGCAAAGCGAAAGGCCTGCAGTCTAGGTTGACTGCAGGCCTTTGGAAACATGGTCTTGTAAGCTTTCAGCCCTTTGGCCAGTCTCCCAAAACGCCCGCATCCGATGCGCATACACCAACAGCGTGCTTTGGCGGGCAGTCTGACGTGGCGAAAACCCATAGCCCCCAGTATTAGGCCAACCGTCATCCGCTGGCAAGGGGAGCACCCACAAACCGCTATGGGTCCGCTGGAAGACGCCAAATTGCGCCAGGGGTGGTGACGATGTCCTCCCTTTGAGGGCGATCCACAACACCTCAGATGCCCCCGGCTATTTGAGCCGATCAACAAAGGGATAGCTTCACGGGTTCTCCCGCAAAAGTGTCATCTAACCTCCTAAATTTTGGGGAGTAGTATGGGTTCCGCGTCCATCTGACCCTGTCGTCAGGAAAGGAGGCAATATGAGTGACCTTCATCGTCGCAGGTCCTCCGGCCTCGCTCTGTTGTTCGTAATTCCCATCGTGGTGTGTGTTCACACCAGCTTCGCCGCAACTCCCAACTCATCTCCTTCTGCCACAGAAGTGACTACTCCCAACACGACCACACCACTCCCGCCACAAATTGAAGGCGATCTGCTCATGGTTCATCGAAGCTATGCAGCAGCGCTTGAGGCCTATCAGCGCGATCCTGAGAAATCCGCTGTGTTGTGGAACAAGATCGGTGTCGCCTACCATCACATGTTCGCGCTGGATCAGGCGCGCAAGTACTATCAGATGGCGCTGGCCATGAATCCGAAGTATCCCGACGCGCTCAACAATCTGGCCGCCGTCTACCACGGTCAACACGACTACAAGCAGGCGGAACGCACCTACAAGCAGGCGCTCAAGTATGCACCGTCGTCGGCCATCACGTACTGCAACCTGGGGACCGCCTACTTCGCGCAGGAGAAATACAAGCCCGGGATGCAGGCGTATCACAAGGCCCTGGCGTTGAACCCCCGCATCTTCGACTCCAGCCAGACCCAGATCGTGGAAGAGACCAGCACTCGCCGCCAGCTCGTCGCCGTCAACTACTACCTGGCCAAAACCTACGCCACGGAAGGAAAGATGGACGAAGCGCTCAGCTACCTGCGCAAGGCGCTCGAAGCCGGCTTCCGTGACCGTAAGCAGTTGATGAAGGATAAGGAGTTCGCGTCGCTGCGCGCCACCCCGGAGTTTCACCAGCTGATGGTCGAACAGAACGGGGGCGAATAACCGGCCCCTGCTTCAGGCAGCAAGAACGACGCGGTGATTTTCTTGCGTCCCGGCTTCATCGAATCCCTCCCCCGAAGAAATCGATGAAATCGCTGGCAGAAAATCACCGCGTCGCTATGTAGCATATTGTTTAAGGATGGCTGTCTGGGCGCGTCAGGGGTGGTAACCCCGAAGTGGTATCTAAATAGTTACCTCGGCCCAGCGCTCTGAGGTGTGCATGCCGCTGCCGGTGACCGATCCAACCACGCAAGAGACGGAAATGGCCGCGGTGCTGCGGGAGTATCGCACGGAGACTGGCCGAACCCTGCTGGAACTTGTGGACGAGTCGCCGTTACTGCTGATTTTCCTTCGCCATTTTGGATGTTCCTTTTGCCGCCAGACTTTGGACGACGTCTCCCGGATCCGTGGGCAGATTGAGGCGCGAGGGGTTCGGCCCGTTTTTGTGCATCTCGGGTCGCCCGAGCGGGCGAAACCCTACTTTGACTACTACCATCTTTCTGACATCGAGCGGGTCAGCGATCCCGAAGCTTCTCTCTATGCGCGGCCGGTCTTCGCGTTGCCGCGAAAGAACGTTTTTTCCCAGTTCTTCATTCCGGCGGTCTGGAAGGCCTGGCTGCAAGGCGCAGTGCAAAAGCACGGCATTGGCATGATTAAGGAAGATGCGAACCAGATGCCCGGCATTTTCTATCTGCAAAATCGGGCCATCGTGCGCGCCTACCGCTATCGGACCATCGCTGACCAGCCCGACTACCTCAAGCTGATCGCCTGACCCGTTAATATAGATACGTCACAGTGTCCTATTGAGACGCCGCCGTTTTTCCGCTCATTGGTGAGGCCCGCGGGAAACGGCAAACGACCAGCCTTGCACCAGAATCAGGGCAGTTACCAAAGTACATCGAAGTGGGTATTTTCGTTTTGCCGCAAATAGTAGTTGGGCTAAGCTGGTTCTAGCTGACACTAACTGCCATTCTACGCGAATGGCAAGCGATTCTTTTGCTCCGGAGCCTCATCCGCTGTCGATAACAGAATAGTTAGTCCAGTGTCTTTAGCTGGGAGTGCGAACCAGGCCGGTATCTCGCTCTCTGAGAGCGTCTTCACTTTGCGAGGCGCGGCAACAATACCTTTACAAGATAACAAGGTGAGACTGTGAGGTGAATCGTCACTTCATACATCCGTTTACTACGCGAGCAGCCTTGTTACTCAAGAAAGTCAACGGTGCGAATCTAGAATGCAGATAGCGAAACGTAGGGTCTTGCTGATTGATCTGGGGCCGCAGTTCGGTGGAATCGGGACTTATCTGGTAAGTCTGGCGGATCTTCTGGCCAGCGATGTCGATCTGTATGCGTTGTGCGTACTTCCCGAGCTGAGTACACGTTTGACGAGCAGCGGGGCCAAGGTGATTCGTCTGCCCGTCTTCTGCGGTACGTTCAAGCCGCTGCGTTTTCTGGCGACTTTGACTGTTGTTCCGTTGCTGCTGATGCGCTATGGCATCCATACGGTACAACTCAATGGCTTTCTTGATAGCGTCCTGATTCTGCCTGCTCGGCTGCTGGGGCGTTCCGCTGTGTACACGCGGCACGGCGGATTTGAAATCGAGCTGTACGACTGGTGGCAGCCGCACAAACTTCTGGCCCGCAAGATCGCTCGCTGGAGCGTTCGCTTCACAACCCATGTCGTGTGTGTCTCGCAAGCCGTCGCGGAGAGCGTTCGCCCTGTCTTGCCGGCCACCCGCTATTCAGTGATTGCGAATTGGATTTCGGGGCAGAAACCGTTACGCCCTCGTCTCGTCGACTTGTCGTCGGGGGCGCGTGTGCTCTGTGCCTCCCGCCTCGAGCATTACAAGGGCATTCATTTGTTGATCGAGGCCGCGCGGCGTCTGCCCCAGCTGGAGGTAACGATCGCCGGCGACGGAAGCGCCCGCGCATCTCTGGAAAAGATCGCGCTCGACGTGCCCAATGTGCACTTTGTTGGTTTTCAGCGGGATCTCGATGCATTCTACGAGCGCGCAGATATTTTCGTCATGCCTTCGCTGGGTCCCGAAGGACTTCCCATGGCCAGCCTGGAGGCAATGGCTCACGGCCTTCCCTGCATTTTCAGCGATCTGCCCGTGCACTATGAAATTACTGACGATGGCAAGGGCGCATATCTCTTCCGTTCCGGTGAAGTGGAAAGCCTGGTAGCAGCATTGCGCGACCTGCTTGCTTCGCCGGAAAAACGCTTCAGGTATGCAGCGGAAGCGCATCGTATCGTCGCCGCGCGCTACAAGGAAGGAAATGTGCGGGAGGCATATCTTCGCGTGCTTGCAGGTGAAGAGCTGGGAGTGCTCCATTGAGCGATCCTAGCGTTGGATGCAGCTGACTGCCTATACGTAACTATATGAAGTCCTAATGATTGCCTGGCATCGGCGGTAGCGTTCAAAAGCCGATATAAAGGATACAGCAACGGTGGCTGTTGAAAAGAGTGGAAAGAGATTACGAAAGAGTACATAATGTGGGTATTTTAGTTTGATCGGCGATTGGTTTGGGCTATGCTTTGCCTAGCTAGTGCCCGCCATTCCAATGCAAATGGTGCGGTGATCGCTCCGGAAGCAGCAAGTTAAAACTGCGGTCTGTTCGATTGGGTTTCGCCTCCACAATCATGCTTGTCGCTAGTGGGTATCCTAGCAGCGCTCGCCACCCCGTGGCGGTGCTACGGGGCCGCGATTAACCCTTTAGGCTAAAACGATCCAGTAAGCCTGGGCATCCAGCTAAGAGTGGAATCGATTCCAAAATCTTTTGACGCAGAAGTGTCCTTCGCCGGTCGAGGCTTTGATTGCGAGCTATTATGGGCGCCGTCGAAACGAGCGGTAGACAACCACAAATCGTAACGGATGGTTTAGCAAATTCAAATTTTCCGGCCGATGGCGCGGCCGGCAGGTCTGAATGGATAGAAGGATAAACGTGGCCTGTAACTGATCACTTGCCCTTAGGGAGACAACGAATGTATCCAACTACCCAGAATTCAAGAGTATTCGACGCGGGTCCGCGGGAAGTCGGTATTCATATTGCCCTCGCCGACGATTACCCAGTGCTCCTCGCCGGGATGCGGCAATCCCTCGCGCCCTGTGAAGATATCGTTGTAGTGGCCGAGTGCACCCGCATCGGTGATCTGCTCGCGCAGGTGGCCTTGAAGAAGCCTGAGGTCATTCTTCTCGGGTGCGAGAGTAATCTTGAAAATCTCTCTCAGCAGTTGCATAGCATTGCCGAACTCCACTCAGATGTTAAAGTGATCGTCTTTACAGGGAATGTAAATGTGAATTTTCACGAAGCGGCGTTGCGCAATGGGGCGAAAGGCATCTTGCTGAAGCAGTGCGCGCCCGAATGGATTGCCAAGACGGTAAGAAAAGTTTCCCAGGGAGACCTCTGCTTCGACCCCGCTTTGACCCATCGTGTGCTCAGCACCTTCGTCCAACGCAAACCTACTGAACTTCCAGCGGCAAAGGCCGGGATCTCCTCGCTTACCGGGCGGGAGAATCAAATTATCAGCCGTATATGCCAGGGCATGCGCAACAAGGAAATTGCCAGTAAGCTCTACATTAGCGATGCCACGGTCGCCCACCATCTCACCTCCATCTATCGTAAGTTGGGTCTTGCTGATCGCACAGAGCTTCTACTTTATGCGCACAACAATGGAATCTCAACACTGAAAGCCTCTTAAGGTGCGAGTGCTGGCCGCGAGTGAGCTATTTGCTCGAGCGATATCAATCGTCCCTGGCCTGCGTTTTTGGTCGAATCGTATTTCATGCAACCTGTTTAGGGATCGATTCGGTACCGGCCGAGACTCTGGCAGCTTCGACCGCGCCGTTACATCGTGATCGATAATCAGGATAGGAGTTATCGAATGAGTCAGGAAAGCCGATGACGCAGCCTGAGGTGCAGCGTAGCAAACGCAGAGTCCTCCTGATTGACCTGGGGGCGCAATTCGGCGGTGTGGAGAATTATCTTGTGAGCCTGGCTGAGCTCTTGACAGGAGAGGTCGAGCTGTTCTGCTTGTGCGTGCTGCCTGAGCTGTGCACACGCTTGGCCGCTCGCGGGGTGAAGATTATTCGTTTGCCGGTTTTTCCCGGAGTGCTCAAACCGTTTCGCTTTCTGGCGGCGTTCATCACTCTCCCTCTGGTGCTATTGCGATATCGAATCGATACCGTACAACTCAACGGCTTTCTTGAAAGCGTCCTGATCCTACCCGCCCGGCTGTTGGGACGGTCCGCTGTGTACACTCGGCACGGTCCGTTTGAGATCGAGCTGTATAGCTGGCTGCGCCAGCCGCACAAGCTTCTGGCGCGTAAGATCGCTCGTTGGAGCGTCCGCTTCACAACCCATGTCGTCTGTGTTTCGCAGGCAGTCGCAGAGAGCGTTCGACCCGTGTTGCCGGCCACCCGCTATTCCGTGATTCCGAATTGGATCTCAGGCCAGCGGCCCTTTCGGGCGCCGCTCAACGAGCTTTCGTCGCCTGCGCGTGTCCTCTGTGCTTCAAGGCTAGAGCACTACAAGGGTGTTCATCTGCTGGTCGAAGCTGCGCGGCGCTTGCCCCAATTGGACGTCACGATAGCCGGCGACGGCCGCGACCGGGCTGCGCTGGAAGCGGCTGCGCTTGCTGTACCCAATGTACGTTTCGTTGGTTTTCAACGTGCTCTTCAGGAATTCTATGAACGCGCCGACATCTTCGTGATGCCTTCTATGGGCCCGGAAGGTCTCCCGATGACCAGCCTGGAGGCAATGGCTTACGGCCTTCCCTGTATCTTCAGTGATCTACCCGTTCACGGCGAGATCACGGATCATGGTAAGGGAGCCTATCTATTCCGTTCAGGTGAAGTGGAGAGTCTGCTGGCTGGTTTGCGCGAGTTGCTTGCATCGCCAGCAAGACGCCTAGGATATGCTGCCGAAGCGCACCGCATCGTCGCCTTACGTTACAGCGAGGACAACGTGCGCAACGCCTATCTTCGGGTGCTTTCGGGGGGAGACTTCAATGAATACAGTATTGGTTTTCGCGGAAAGGATGCTCCCATCGACCCAGACCTTCATACCCTTGCAGGTGGATGAACTGCGACGCTACACCGCGCGCTACGTCGGGCTCATTCCGGCAGATCGGAACTTCGCCTTGCCGCAGGAGCCCATCTTGCTCGAGAAAGATCGTTCGCGATCTGCCCGCTGCCGCCGGGAACTTTACCGCTGGTTCGGAATAGCTCCACTCTTCCACGGCGCCCTCGCGCGGGTCGAGGCGCAGTTGATCCACGCTCATTTTGCCGAGGGAGCTCCGCCCGCCCTCTCTATGAGCAAGCGGTTGAACCTTCCATTCATCCTCCACCTTCGTGGTGGGGCCGAGCTCATGCCGGATAGCGAGCTTCGCCGGCGTCTTTATCAATTGCCGTATCTTGCTTATCGGCGGCAGCTATGGCAGCGCGCCTCACTTTTTCTTTGCGTCTCTCAGTACATCCGCGAAAAAGCCATTCGCGCTGGTTTCCCGGAGGAAAAGATAAGAGTGCAATATACGGGAATGAACTACAGCGCTTTTGCGCCCACTCTACCTGTTGGTGAGAAAGACCCGAACCTGGTGCTCTACGTCGGCCGGCTGGTTCCGTACAAGGGCTGCGACTATCTGCTACGTGCTATGAAGCTAGTTCAGCGGCGGCGCCCTGAAGCTCGGCTCGTAGTGATCGGCGAAGGTTTCTTCCGCACCGAGCTCGAACGGTTGAATGGAGAGCTCGGTGTTGGAGCGGAATTTCTTGGAGAGCTGCCGCATCAGACAGTCCGCACGTGGCTGGAACGAGCCCGCGTTTTTTGTTCTCCCAGCGTCACCCTTGAAGACGGCATGAGCGAGGCGTTTGGAAACGTCTTCTCTGAATCCCAGGCAATGGGTGTTCCAGTAGTTAGCTTTCGTCACGGTGGCATTCCTGAAACCATGCAGGAGGGCGTAACCGGGCTGCTCGCCCCTGAGCGCGATGTCGATCAGCTGGCTGCCCACTTGACGCGTTATCTCGAAGACGATTCCTTTTGGATCAAATCCAGGGAAGAAGGCATGCGCTGGGTGAGGCAAAACTTTGACGTCCATTCACAAACGGCAAAGCTGGAAGATCTCTATGACGGCGTCATCGAACAATTTCGGTCTGGAAAGCCGGTCGCAGGATGCCACGTCGGAGGTGCATGCATAAAGTCCTGGTTTTCAAAGAAACCCTGTTGCCGGCCTCCGAGACCTTCATCCTTGCCCAGATGAAAGCGCTGAGCAAATATGTGCCAATCCTGGCTGGGCTTGAGCGAGCCCACCCAAGCTTACCTCTGCCACAAGAGCCCATACTGTTGTCGAGGCACCTGCCCTCGATCTCCGACGCCCGGGCCAAGCTCTATCGCAGAACGGGAACCGCGCCTTTGTTTCATCTGAAGGCGAAGCGCTGCCGCCCAGATCTAGTGCATGCTCACTTTGCCAGCGGCGGCCGCACGGCGCTACCCCTTGCGCGGGCCCTGCACGTGCCGCTGTTAGTCACGCTTCACGGCAACGACGTAACTGTTCGCGGCCGGGAGCCTGACCTCTACCGGCGTCTTGGCGAAGACGCTTCGTTGTTTGTTTGTGTTTCGAAGTTCATTCGCGACCGTGCACTTGAATCTGGTTTCCCCGCGCAGAAGCTCCTCGTTCACTACATCGGGATCGATCGTTCCGTATTCTCACCTTCAGGCTCACCTGGAACATCGCAAGGTGTCCTGTTTGTAGGCCGATTAGTGGAGAAGAAGGGCTGCGAGTATCTATTGCGTGCCATGCATGTGTTACAGCGAGCGCACCCGCTGACCGAGCTCACCGTGATCGGCGACGGGCCGTTGCGATCGTCGCTCGAAGCGCTGGCCCAAGAACTGAAGATTCGGTGCCAGTTTCGCGGAACACAACCTTCAGGCATAGTTCGTGAGGCATTGCGAAGCGCGAAAATATTTTGCGTGCCCAGCGTGACGGCGGTAAATGGTGACTGCGAAGGCCTGCCCACGGTGCTCGCCGAAGCGCAATCTATGGGTGTGCCAGTCGTCAGCACGGCGCATGGGGGCATTCCAGAGATTGTCGTTCACGGTGTGAACGGGCTACTTGCACCGGAGCGCGATTACGAATCTCTGGCGAATGCGTTGTCAGCTCTGCTTTCCGAGCAAGGGCTGTGGGAGAGTTTCCATCACGCGGCCCTTGAGCGTATCGAGCGGCATTTCGATCTCGAGACGCAGACCGCGGCGCTGGAGAAGATTTACAACCAGGCCATCGCGGTCCATTGAGCGAATCGGCATTGTCGCCAACCCCCGACCCGCCGTCGATCTATCTTGCCTATGGCAGCTTGCCGGTCCAGGTGCAGTATTTGCGTCCCCGTAGATCAATTTGCCAGTAGGGCGCCACGACGGAGGGTACAAGCACGTCTCCGTTGTCACAAGTGACCGAGGGTGGCGTAGCCACGGTGTTCGAGTTGATTTGGATAAGGACATCGCGAGACCGCGGGTAGCTGCTTATTTGTACAGAATCTGAGTTCTGGCCTGTTTGTTGCCGAAGTAATACCATGCCATCCGTCCGTACTGTGCCAAAATTGACAACTGATCCGGTGCTATTAAGGCGTGGGTCAGGGTTGGGAATGGAAATAGGAATGGCCGTGTAGGTAATGCTGGATCCGTTGTTGGCCACCGTGATGCTGCCTACGGTGTAGCGCAGATTGCCATCATTATTCCCATAGAGCACCGCGCGCTGCGCTCCACTAAAGAGCCCTACGCGAATCTGATAAGTTCCGTCCGGCATGGTGGAAGGCAAGTAGAACGTCATTGCATTGTCGACGATATGTTCACCCACGGTCCAGCTTTCGCTAGGCACCACGGGAGCGCCACCGATCACGCCGGACAAGCTATTTGAACCTGAAGGCTCCTGACTGCTGACGAAGTGAACAAACTCCTGGTATGCGGTATTGGGCTGCGGAGTGTTGACGCCCCACTGCAGCTGGATCTGGATCACGTTCGTGGCGAGCTGCTTAAATGCTGCGATTCCTGGCGTTGCCAGTGTATTTTCGGAAAGAATATCTCCTTGATTTCTTGCGTTCGCGTATATGGATTCGGACGTTTGGGAATAGTCGGCGATCTGTCCCGCCAGTAAGGCTGTATAAGCCGAGAAGTCGGTGCCCTTGGCCGCCCAACCGTATTGCGGTATCTGCAGGGAGTTCCAAGTCACGTTGGAAGAACGGCTATTGGCCATCACCGTATCGCCGTTTGGATAAGTGACCTGGGCCAGAGAGAAGTCGCCAGTTTTCGCGGCCGCACTTGCGTCGACCCAGGACCCGTCCACCATGTAGGAGATGGCGTTAGGGGTTTGCAGCGCATAGCGTGTCGCAATTGGGGATACGAGATCCTGCTCCAGTAGCGCACGAGGGACCGACGACCATAGCGCGTCGCTAAGGTAGGGATTGTGGCCGAAAATTATTTCCTGCATCCGATAGGCATCCAGTGCAAGGGTGGATGTGATAGTGGTGGCTCCAGGGGTCCACCGCTCATAAAAACCCATACCGTAGTTCACCTGCAAAGGATGGATTCTCGTCAGATCGAAGTCCACGAACAGCGGAGCCTCAAGTCCATTGGTGATGGGCGTGCTCTCCGCTCCAAATTGTGCTTCGACGCCGTCTAACAAGCCGCTCCAGAACCAATGCTCCTTACCTTCGCCGAAGACCGGCCCACCCTCTACACTGCGTTCGTACGCCCACAAACCTATCGAAGCATCGCGGTAGGTCCCGAACATCCCCGAACCATAGACCGAAGGATCTTCATCTGTGCGCCACCACGGCATCGCCGAAGAATTTACGTCGATAAACGTCGCATTGGTTCCATATTCCTGGTGGATGGATGGCGACTGCGTCTCCGCATTGGGAATGAACAGGCCGGGTTTGGTGGCGAAGGACTGAATGCCGGTGTCCGGGTTCAACCATGCCAATATCTGCGAACCATTGGAATTCCGCATGGTCGCCGCCGGAGTGTATCCAGGGTTGTTAGGGTAGTAATCGGTGTAGTTTTCGTAAAGCCCGAAAAGGCACGAATTCGACCGCGCCGCCGATCCGATCGCGCGCATCGGGGCATCGCCTCCAAGCGCGGCATTGGCCGGATATTGGGTGGGATAGCCATTGTCGTAGCCTAGATCCTGCCAGTCTCCAATGAGAGTCACACAATGGTCGATGCCATAGTTTCCCAAATTGGCAATTTGCCCGGCAATGGTATCGAAGGCGCCCCCTTTAATATCCAGGACCAGCCGTCCTGCAAGTTGGGACATATAGGGTGACGCCGGATGTTCAGGGTAGGGCAACACGTTCATGATGTTGTTGGAGACAGATATCTTCCAGATTTCCTTCAAAACGTTAGATGTAGTCCCGTTTTCGTTGAGCGCATAGAAGGTTTTCTGGCCACCGGTAGTCGAGATCGTAGATGAATGAGAGTCGAACGGATCGAAATATGAATTCTCGAATAAGGCGAGCGAGCCAATATAGTTGACGGCCTGGGAATAGTAGGGCACTGAGATCGCCTGTGCACTCAGGGTGGAGGGCAGTTGTCCGATATAAATATCTTGGAGAGTGGGCCGGTCGGCGGAGAAGCGGAGGCAGGCGAAACTGCCATCTACCAGTGGATTGATCGTCAGATGCGTTGTTCCGTTAGGACCGAGGTAGGTAAGCGTAGCTGACGGGGCGCCTGTGGTTTGATACACCACGGACTGTAAAGATTCGGAAGGCCCGATCCATTCCATCCCCGAGTTCAACGAGATTTGTCCCTGAGGGGACGCTCCGCCGATCGAATCGGTAACGAGCACGGTGCCTGCCGAATACAAAGAGCCGGTAGGCGGCGCGACCCACTGGTAACTGATGCTTTCTGTCGGCGATTGTATTCGGATCAGAAAACCGTTAGATGTCACTGTAACTGTATTCGTTCGCGGCTGAGCGGCCGCGAAGCTCCTTGTTGAAGCGAATGCGGCAGACAGAACAAGTGCGAAGCAACAAAGTATCCGGCAGAGTTTTCGACGCATGATGATATATAGTGAACGCTCACTCTCCACATCGTTATAAGTTGTTCTAGAGGAAAAGTGACTTAAGTTACAAAGTGTTGCGGAGCCTTTCATGGGATGAGCGAGTCAATCGAAAATTCTCACAAGTGCAAACACGATGGTGACCGTTTACCCGCACTACTGTTACGAGAACGTTCCGCCGGATGATTTTCCATGACGGTATTTCATCGCCGAACGAGTTATATACGCCAGGGAGTGACGGCGACACGTCGAAAAACTTTACTCGCGCTCAGATGACGACGTGAGCTCAGGGTGAGTGCCCGCGGGCCCGGATGTGAGTCGAGGCATGCAGACAGCGCTGCTTTGGGAACACATGTAGGCATGAGAGAGCGGCGAAATAATGAAGAAGTTCCTGCCTGGAAACCGCAGCCGGTGGATACTGTGTAAGGGAGAGTGCTTTCGCTGTGATCAGGCCGTTCGTAAAGCGTGCACGCAAAAGCGTTCTGGTTCGGAACGCCGGGTGGCTGTTCGCCGGGCAAGGACTTTCGTTTGTCATCCAGGCCTTCTACTTCATCGTGCTCGCCCGGTTGCTCGGTACCACACAGTACGGGCTGCTTGCAGGGGCCGTGGCACTGGTCGCCGTCGTGAGCCAATACAGCACCTTTGGATCGGGACTTCTTTTCCTGCGCTACGTCAGCCCAGATCACAGCCGCTTCCGTCTGTACTGGGGCAATATTTTGATGTCGACCCTCGTTCTCGGCATGCTGCTTGTCGTCACTATCAGGTTGTCGGGCCGTTGGCTTGTGGGCGCGGCGAGTGTGCCGCTCTTGTTCCCTATCGCGATCGGTGACTGCCTGTTTGCGCAGCTAGGCAACGCAGCCGGACAGGTCTTCCAGACCTTCGAGAAAATGAAGTTCAGCGCCGCGATCACATTGCTCGGCAGCGTCTCGCGCTGCTTGATCGCGATCGCTATGCTTGTGATATTAGGCCGGGCGTCCGCCTGGCAATGGGCCATCGCATCGCTGGCCGTTAGCGCCATCAGCACCTGCGTAGCGGTCGCCATTGTGACTCGCTTCTTTGGCCTTCCGTCGTTCTCGCCCTCGCTTTTGAAGAAGCGTTTAGGAGAAGGCTTCGTTTTTGCCTTGTCCGGATCGACGACTGCGGTCTACAACGATATCGATAAGGTCGTGCTTTCTCGCTTCGGCATGGACCGGGCCAATGGTATCTACTCGATGGCCTATCGCGTGGTCAACATCGGGGCCATGCCTGTCCTGTCGATCGTCGGCGCGGCATTTCCTCGTTTCTTCCGCGAAGGCGTCAAAGGGATCGCTGCGACGCTGCCGATGGCCCGGCAACTCCTCAGGCGCACCGCCTTGCTGAGCCTCGGGATCTCGGTGGCCATGTTCGTCTGTGCTCCCATCATCCCCCATCTGGTCGGCAAGTCATACGCAGAGTCAGTGAGCGCGCTGCGCTGGCTATGCCTCATTCCTTTTTTCCGCTCGTTTCACTTGAGTGCCGGCGATGCCATCGCCGGCGCGGGACATCAGAAATTTCGTCTTGTCTCACAATCGATCGCGGCGATTGGGAACCTTCTCCTCAACCTCTATTTGGTGCCACGATATTCGTGGCATGGCGCCGCATGGGCGTCGCTGGGGACCGACGGGGCTTTGGGCGTGATGAACTGGGTGGCATTGATTCTTCTTAGTAAGCGGGCGGTGCCGGTTGTCTCGAGCGTCGAGTAGGTCATTGCGCGCGGTGCCCGCATACTGAGGAAAACCACCGCGATGCCTGGGTTGACCCTGCGCGGCCCCCGCGGAGCACAAAAAACCAGAATGCTTGGTATGTTAAGAACCGTGCAACGACTGCTCGAACTTTTCGGCACGGAAGGCGGTGATCGCCCGGGCATAGATTTCTTCTAATTTCGCAGTCTGCACGCTATTGTCAAAGTTGTTCCGCACCCATTGCATTCCTTCCTCGCGTGACTCATCCCAAAACTTGTCATCGCTTAAATATCTCAGTATCTGCTCCGCCAATCCCGGCACGTCTTTCTCCTCCGCAAGGAGTCCAGTCACCCCTTCACGCATCGTCTCAGGAATACCTCCGTGACGAAAGCTGACCACCGGCACCCCCATCGCTTGCGCTTCAAGAAAAACCACCCCGAACGCCTCACTTTGCCCGTCCTCCGTTGTAACGCTCGGTGCACAGAAAACCCGGGCTTTCTCCAGCCACGAACGCACCCCCGCCGGCTTCAATTCTCCGAGGAAAGTGCAGTTGATCTCTAGAGACTGGGCAAGTTCCTGCAGGCTGTGCCGGAAGTTGCCATCACCAATAACGACTAAGCGAGACCCGGGACGGTCGCGCTGTACGATCTGCATGGCTCGGATCAGGTAGTCGCAGCCCTTATAAGGGATCAGGCGACCAACATAAAGCACCAGGTTCGAATCTTTTTCTCCGACAGGGATTTGGGGCGTAAACATGTTGCAGTCCAATCCATTGAGGTGGACATGCGTCTTATCAGCGGGAAAGCCCGCCTTCAGAGCACGCCTTCGGACATATTCGGATACACATAGAAACGCCGACGTACGTCTCCACAAGCTGCGTCGATGAGCGAGGAACGGCCACTGATACCATTTGCTGCGCAGATTTGCATCCGTCATCAGCTCTGCTCCGCCGTGCAGGTGAAGAATGAGAGGAAGGTTCAGTCTCTTGCTAAGAAATAGAGCGGGCGGTCCTCCTTCGCCAAAGTGCGCATGGATCAGTCTTGCTTCAACTCGTCGCAAGTCGGAGTGAAATTGGGTCGCCGCACCGGTCCAGCGGTAAAACTCACGAGAGACCGTAGACACCGCAGACCGATCGGCTCGCAGTAAAATAGGCACTTGGTCGAGTTCAAGATTCTTGTCTGACGGAACCAGGCCGGCATATATTGCAGCGAAGCGATGAAGTTGATTGACTTGTGCTGGAATGTAGTGGCAGGTCGATGGCAAGAGGTGCTCCGAAAAGACAATTACTCTGTCCATCTTCCTGACAACTCCATTAAGACCTCAACGCATGACGTCATCTCTGCAGACGGGTCAGCGAATCTGGTCAGTATAGATCTCTTCCAGAAGGGCTGTTTGTTTATGAAGGTCGAATTGACGGTCGATGTGTGCCTGCGTGGCGAGATGGTATCGCTGCCATGAATTCTGATCTTCAAGCAGCCGCAGGATAGCGGCTGCTAGCTTTCCACTGTCTCGTTCTGGAACCAGGGTGCCGGTAACCCCGTCAGCCACGCCCTCTGGAATCCCCGAATGAAACGTGCTGACAACGGGTACACCCATGGCCTGCGCCTCGAGCAATACTGTCGGTAACCCCTCCACATGACCATCTGATGTTTTCACACTGGGCAGACATAGAAGGCGAGATCTTTGTAGCGCCTCTCGAACCGCGGCTGAAGGTTGCACTCCCAAGAATCTGCAACAGACATGAAGTTCCTTCGCGAGCCGCTCCAGGCCGGATCGCAAAGGCCCGTCACCGACTATAGTGAGTTCGCTCGCCGGCCTTCGCGCCTGAACTGCACGCATCGCGCGTAATAGATACTCGCCACCTTTCATTTCCACTAGCCTGCCAACGAACAGAACCGAATCGGTCCTAGCCGGTTCGGGTGGTGGAAAGAAG
This sequence comes from uncultured Acidobacteriaceae bacterium, assembly GCA_963775365.1. Classification (GTDB taxonomy): domain Bacteria; phylum Acidobacteriota; class Terriglobia; order Terriglobales; family Acidobacteriaceae; genus PALSA-350. The sequence goes on from CAVZJL010000010.1 coordinate 47,616, forward strand.
AGCGTTCTATCAATACCGATGTAGTGGACGATCAACTTCTCGGGGGGATAGCCGGCTTCGATCGCCTGTTTGCGGATAAAGTCAGAAACGCAAATAAAAAGACTCGCCTTCCCGGCGAGTTCTCGATAGATTCCTTTTTGCGGTTTCTCAATAGGAACGTCTGAACCGCCATGCAGCGTCACTATGAGTGGACACTGGAGCGCCTTCAGCAGAGGCAGCAGCGTCGTTCCACCACTGGCAAAATGGGCGTGAATGATGTCGGGCTGCAACCGCCTAACCCGACGGTGGAACAAGGGAGCGAATCCTGTCCGGCGGTAGAATTTGGCTCTAAGATCGGCAACTTTTGATGCACGCGGAGAAAGCAACAACGGCGTCTGGTCCAGCGGGATGCCCTTGGGTGCACGCTCTAAACCTACAAGATGCGAGGAAAACTTTGTCAGCGCCCTCATTTGCGCAAGGATGAAGGTCTCCGACGGAGGCAGCAACGTTTCCTTGAAAATTAAAACGGTTGGCATCTCAAGCGTCTCGCATGGACTGTTCAAACCTTTCGCGCTGGAACCCGTCGATCGCCCGACGATAGATCTCTCCTAATTTCGCCGCCTGAACACTGTTATCAAAGTTGCTGCGTACCCATCGCATCCCGTCTTCCCGGGACCGGCTCCAGAACTCGTCATCGCCCAAATACCTTAGCAATTGCGCCGCCAGTCCTTGCACGTCTCTTTCCTCCGCAAGCAGCCCGGTCACCCCTTCAATCATAGCCTCGGGAATACCTCCATGGCGAAAGCTGACCACCGGCACTCCCATCGCCTGCGCTTCGAGGAAGACGATCCCGAATGCTTCGCTCTGTCCGTCCGGCAGAGCGACGCTCGGCACGCAGAATACCCGCGCTTTTTCCAGCCAGGAGCGAACCTCTGCCGGCTTCAGTTCTCCCAGGAAATCGCAGTCGATCCCCAGAGACCTTGCGAGCTCTTGCAGGTCGCCGCGGGAGACGCCGTCACCGATGATTACCAGGCGGGACCTGGGGCAGTCGCGTTGTACGAGCTGCATCGCTCGGATAAGGTAATCGCAGCCCTTGTAAGGGATAAGGCGGCCCACATATAGGATAAGATCCGGATCTTTGTCTGTGACTGGCGCGTTGGGGGTGAAGACCGTGCAGTCTAACCCGTTGAAGAGTACATACGTTTTATCGCTGGGAAAGCCAGCCTTCAAGGCACACCCTCGGACATATTCGGAGACACACAGAAACGTGGATGTACGCTTCCACAACTGGCGTCGATGAACCAGGAAAGGCCACTCAAACCACTTCCTGCGCAGATTTGCATCCGTCATCAACTCTGCCCCGCCGTGCAGATGAAGAACCAGAGGTAAATTCAGCCTCCTGCTAAGAAAGAGAGCCGCCGATCCTCCTTCCGCAAAATGCGCATGGATCAGTGCTGCATTTTCGCCTCGCAGGTGTGCGTGATAGCGTGGCCCTATTCCGGCCCATCGATAGGACTCCCGTACGACCCTAGAAATTGCGGACCGATCGGCCCGCAACAGAACAGGCGTTTGGCCGAGTTCGAGGTTTCTGTCCGCAGGAAGAAGGCCGGCATAGACCGGTGCAAAGTTGCGAAGCTGATTTACCTGGGATGGAATGTATGTCTGGGTCGAGGGCAGCACGCGCTCCGCGAAGACGATCACTCTTTCCATGTCCTGCCGCTCCGGTCAGGACACACGATATCATCTTCGCCCGTAACAGTACCTGTGGCCGAGGATTACCAGCCCTTTTAGGGTGCCTTGGCGTCAAATGCATAACGTTTCTGCGTGTACCGCATTAGACTATAAAATGCGTTAAGCCCGGCTTAAACATACGCTACCTCGCGCCAGAACTCATCCACCAGCTTCGACACCCGCGAAGGATGAAAGTCCTTTGCACGCTGTAGTCCGAGGTCCGTCATGCGTTGTCGCAGGAACGAGTCACTCATCACCGCGGCGATAGAGGATCCGATCTCGGCCGTTTGGTGAGGGTCGAAGAAAAATGGCGCGGGGCCGCCGACTTCAGGTAGTGCGGTTGAATTTGAAGTCAGCACGGGAGTTCCAGTCGCCATGGCTTCGAGCAGTGGGATCCCAAAGCCTTCGGCGAAGGAGGGAATGAGTGCCGCACCCGCCCTGCGATATAGGTCGCGAAGCGCGGTTTCGGTAAGGAATGGCATAAAGGAAACCAGATCAGCGATACCGAGCTCGTCAAGCAGTGGCCCGTAGAATCCGGCCTCTCTTGAGAGACCGACAACTTTTATCGGCACCGCCGCGCTTCCAACAGTATGAACATAATGGGAGTACCCAGCCAACGCACCCGCGGCATTTTTATGCGGGGCAGACGACGTAATCATAAGAAGAAAATCCTCGCGTGTTTCGATTGGCGATGGTTCGAACCACGCTTCCGGAATTGTGCATGGGATAACGCGGACGTTTGCGCCTGGGAACACACGGAGGATTTCAGATCGCGAGTATTCCGAGACGGTCAATATCACCTCAGCCCGCGAAACCGATGGGGGAATCTGCCGCCGCAGATACGTGTCCATCAATCTGGGTTTAAGACTGCGTTGCCGGAAACACTGTAGTGGAATTAGGTCGTGCAGAACCAGGATGAGCCGGACGGACGATGGCAGGAAAAAAGGCGCCGTATTTTCCGGCGCGAGAAACATATCGATTTTATGCCGGCGTAAACTGCTGGGGAGCGATACTTGTTGCCAAATACGATGTCGGGAAACCCCTTCCTGAATAAGCTCTATGCCGGATTGGTTCGGGGCCGGGGTCGCGAAGCCGGCAAACTTTTCGATATTACGCCCGAGCAGGTTCCGCAACTGCCGTCCCTTACCTAAGCCTCCGTTGGAGGATAAAAATGCTTGGCCGTCGTACCCTACTCTCAACATAACCGCTCTTCCTCTGCGATGATTTGAAGGCCACCGGCTTCGTGCCTCAGGTAGTTCCCTGGCGTACATAGAATACTGCAGACCGCACCTGACCTGGCCCGGCGTGAAACTGATGTTTGCCGCTCAGGGACTATTGGGAGAACCTCGCCTCCAATAAAGAAAGTCCGGGTTCTGCCTTGTTTACGGCTTATAAAAACTGACCGCGATATTGAACGAACGCGGCCCATAGTCTCGATCAAGCTCCCTGCGGCGAGCTCGTTGCAACCATGCCAAACCTGGCATGCGGCTGGAACCACGTGACAAAGCAACGGCCCATGAGAAGAGTGGATCAAAAAAATAGCCAAAGTAAATTACCTGCGAGACCTGCAAAGGGCTGAACTTTTGGGCTAACTCAGTCAGCGAATAGTGCTTATGGCCTTTTCGGATATCGCAACAGCCATTGTGCGCAGCCTTGTACAAACCCAGAAACGCGAGTACACGATGAATGGTAGGCTTGACTTGATAAGGGTCGAGACACGCAAATGTTCCCTGGTGAGGGACTGAAATGACCATACGGCCGCCCGGCTTTAAGGCGGACACGCACTTACTTACAAATATCGGTTCTTGCTCCAACGGGATATGCTCGAATACATCAGCAGCGATCACAGAGTCATACTGCTCTGGCGCCAGGTCGATTGCTGTGAAGTCCGCATTCAAACATTCGACGTTCGACGGAAGCAAGCTGGGTGTTTGCAGATTCCAGTCGACACATGTTACATGGAGTGCCTTGCTTGCATAAGGATAATTTGAGGAAATTGGGCCGCAGCCAACGTCCAATAACCGCTCAGGTCGCTCTTGCAGCAGCGAGCAGATGATCGAAGTCCTCCCACCTGGTGCCATGCCCTCTCTCTTCTCCTATAGTTCAGGTTCTTACATGCAGAGTCAACGTACTCAACTCACCCTGAAACAACCAGAATTGAACGGCCCGGACGGGCTTACGGGCTTCGGGCCCCTGAATCAAGTGGCCCATCAGTGCGGCTATGAAGATTTGCCTGCCAAATCCTCTCTTCGAGATCGGGGTTGCCGGAGCCCTACTGCGCTTCGACAGCCGCGCCTTGAAGGCCCTTATGCTCCGATTGTGCGCGGGCCACAGTCGGGGCGGTCGACGCTGAATCTCTCTTGCTTAAGCGCCTCAAAACACCCAGCGCAGGCTGCTCAACGAAGCGGTAGGAGATGTAAGCCGCGCCAATGGTTGCAACGATCCTAGCGGTAAAGAAATTTAGCGGCCCATCGAACACCAGAAAAGGCTGCTGCCATAGATAGAGCGAGTAGCTTAGCAGCCCTGACCAAACTAGTGGGCCGCTGTTCAGAATCCTGTCCCGTCGCTCGATCGCTGCACGGATGATAAGCGCAATCATGCACGGAACAACACCCCAAAGCACCACGATATGGTACCTGAAGACAAGCTCCGATACCGCCAGACTCGTCACGCACAAAGAGAAGAAGCCAGCGTCGGAGACAAAGTAGCGTGACACGAACCCGCCTGTCTTGTCATAGTAAAGCGCGAGCAAACACCCCGCTCCGATGGAATCCGCAATCGCGGGTGCAAGGTGTTCGATCTCTGCGTAGCCGCGGTGCTTGAGGAACAAACGAAGCATCGGACAAAGAAGCATAACAGCCAAGCCGCAGCGTTTGGCACGCCGCTCGCCAAGCAGAAAAATTAAAGGCCAGAGCAAGTAGAACTGCTCTTCCACTGAAAGCGACCATAATTGCTGAAGAGGCTTGTATGCCTGTTCGAAGAAGAATGAAGTAGTGAACGTTAGCGCATAAACGCTCTGCGGCCTACTGGGAGCTCCTACGGCGAGCACCACTCCAATATAGGCAAGGCTTGCCGGAAGAATGCGAAATGTGCGTCTGCGATAGAAGTGCCTCAGGTTGATCGTGGATGACTGCGAGTACTCCCTCATAAGCAGGGATGTGATTAAAAGCCCCGAGATGACGAAGAACATCGTCACTCCATAATAGGAGAGGTTAGAGAGGGCACTGTGCATCAGATGGCCGTGCAACGGCGTTTGCTGAAAATGTCCCGACGCATGTGCCAGCATGACAGCCCATATCGAAATTCCTCGCAGTCCATCCAACGACGGAATCCTGGGCAAGCTTGGCTTCGATCGAATCAAAGAGTATCTCCTACCAATCCCTTCGGGTTTCGCTTGTCGAGCTCGATGCGAGAGATCAACAGCACTCACCCACATCCTTGGTGTGTGGACTTTTACCGTTATTCAATCCGCGACATCCATCTCCGGCGCTACCGTAGGCGTCCGGTTTCCGCTTGAACCTGTGCTATGCGGGACGGATGAAATCCAGGAGCCTGTCGGGAAAAAAGCATGCGCCTTATCCGATCGGTATTAGCCTCAAACGCCAGGTAGAATGCGTATGAAAAAGAAACTAATGCGGCGTTTAATAGAAGAAACAGTGCCAAATGGGATGGCGATTTATCCCAAGGGCGCCAAGGCGTGTTGACACAGGCGCAAAGAAAGACGGCTACTGGAAGATGGACCAGGTATAACGTATATGATATGCGGGAAAAAAAGTCAGCCGCACTCTTGTAGATACTAGCCCTCGCCATTTCTGTGCGATGAAGAAGCAAGTAAAACAATACCGAGAAGCAAAGTGCAATTAGCCATTGCGCTGCATATCTTGATAGGTGAGCCCGGCGAATGAGGATAAAGACCACCGGAAACAAAATCACAAGCCCTACCGTCCCGAACGTGAGAAGGTTACCCCGAGCCTTAAGCGGTAAAACGGATAGGAAGGCGCCTAGCAGCCACACAAAGAAAAGCAGAAAAATACTTTTGCCTACGAGTGCAGCGATCGCAAACAGGAGCAGTACATAGAAAGCGCGCCGCAACAGCGGTTGCCCTCGCTGCACCGCTAGCAGGCCGATGGGGAAGGCCAGGTAGTACCAAAACTCATTTGCAAGACTCCATAATGCGTTGTTCGACCCGGCTGTCCCTACAAGTATACTTTGTAGAAAGAGCGCATTTCCTACCACGACCTTGGGCGACACCTGATCTGCAATGTTACAGGGAACGATGCAGAGACCAGGAGGGCCAGAGTAGATGGAAGGGGTTCCCGCGAACATTCGCAGACCGCTATGGTCGACCGCCATACCGAACAGGAGCGCAGGAAGCAAGACCACCCAAAGGCGGGTGAGCCGTTGGGTCAAATATCTCTTCCAGGACCATGTACCGTTTTTCAGATCCCTGATCACGCTCCCGCCGACAAGATAGCCGCTGAGCACAAAGAATATGATCACTGCCTCATTTCCCATAGTGATTGGGCCAGGTCTAGAGCCAGTGCTCTCGTGAATCGTTTGCACCGCGGTCGATAAATCACCGCTTCCGCTCAATGAGGAGAAGAAAAGGCTACGAGTGTGTCCCAAAAAGGACGACAAGGGCAGCCGCACCACGTAGTGCATTGAGGTGTACGGAGCTAACGGTTCTGTGACGAACGTACGGATTCGACGGAATGAGGACTGAGGGCATGCGGGATTCCTGGATGCTCGATAGCTGGTAGCGTACGACCTGGACGGTGCGCCACTCGAAACAACAACCCAAACAAACAACGTTCACATACGACAACGAATGGCGCCCGCGAGCGCCAGATCGTAGGGCTTCGGTAAGAGCAGCATTCGCTCGAAACGGATAAGGCAGCGCATCGCGAATGCGCCATATTCATTCTGAGCCGGGCATTTCAGTTTCGCCGCAGCGTAACCTCCAAACGTAAAGGTATGTTGCCCCTTGGGCTGGCCTCTCTGGAGACAAATCTCGTATCCGTGCCACCTGATCGTCCCGAAGAACTGGAATTTCAGGCGCAGGATACTGACTCAACTCGGGTCGGATCGTATGGACCAGATGCATTTTGTAGTCGACCAAATCGGGCTCATATGCGACTAAAAATTGAACATTTCGCTTGCATAAGAGGGCCTTCACATCTCTTTTGCCCTGCAACGTGTGGAAATATTCTTTGTCGTTCATGATGCCCTCTAACTGGTTCACGCTACCCGGGTAGTGGTATGCGAAGTTGCCCGCCCGGTCTCCCATCGCAACGGGTGCCGCATCAAGTGTCCGTGCGACTGCCTGAGGCAGGTTTGTGCCTGCGACTGGCAGCGCTTCAGCTATTCCTGAGCGACGATGTTGGATACCCTTGGGCAAGCCAAAAAGTAAAAGCGTGAACAGGGCCAGCGAGGCTGCGGGTATCAGTTGCCGAGACACCTGCCGGTTTTGAACGCCGTCCTTCAGCATGACTAGAAGGTATGGAACGCAAGCGATATAACCGATGATGATTGGATAGCCGTACCATGGCCACACAACCCACGACGATAGAAATATCAGACGAATCGAATAAACTAAAAAACCAAGCAAAAAGGCGATTACCACCCGCCTGTCAACATAGGGTTGCGGTTTTCGGACAAGAAATAATGCAACGATGAAAAGGACACCGGTCGCGTAAAAGAGCCTTGCTGTCGGCTCCGACGGATCTCCCATGAACCGGAAGAGGGCCCAATTCACTTGCAACCCTCCGAGCGACTTGACCTCACCTGAGATCGGCACCGGCATGCCGAAATAATGACGATTGGCAGCCCCGTAAATAACCCCACAAACAAGCAGGATGGCCATAGCTGCGGCCCGGCGTGACCAGGATCTGGCTGTAAAGAATATCTGGGGAAGCACGAAAACGGCCGCGTCTATTCGCGATGCAACGACAGCAGCCGCCAATACACCGTCAAGAACGCCCCCCGACAAGGTCTCCTTGGAATGGCGTGCGGAGACGTATGTGAACAGGAAGAAGCAGAAGATCAGGAGACCTGTCTCCATGCCATTAAAGGAGATCCTTTGCATGATCGCAAAGAAGCCCGCTGTAAAAAGGATTTCGAGAACCAGATTTGGCAGTCGTATTAGAAGTAGTGCGAATACCAGCGCTGCTTCGCCTAACAAGAACTCGATACATCTGGTAAGCAAAAGCGACTGGCCCAGTGTTTTGAATTGCAGTGCCAGCAGGGCCATCCACAGAGGGTGGTAACCGTTTGTAAGCGTTGTGCCGTCAAACGTACTTACACCACCGTGAACAATGTGCTGCGCAACAACAAAGTAATAAAACGCGTCGTCAGCAAAACCGAGTCCGTGGAGGTGTGTGTATTGATAGACAATAGATCTTAAAAAAAGAAGAAAGAAGACCCCGGCGCATGCCAGGATGTTAATCACGTGACTAGGACGTTTGATCAACGCTGTCTCCATAGGTTGCTAGGCTCCGGGTTCTGAGTAATCCTATTGCAAAACCGCATTGAAAGCCTGGGAACTTATTCTGATATCCCATCTTTAGCGCACCAGGCCTAAGAAACTCGTTGCCAGACTGTAGCGAAAGCCGCGTCTTCAGCGAGCTAGACTTGTACTGCTTCGGCAGGAACAGGGGTTGTCACATTTGTGCTTTCATTTGCACTTGCCCGTTGTTTCTTTCCTTCTGGTTCAAAATAACGTTTTATACGCAAAAACGGGCTCTCGAAGAGGTAGAAGGAGAATGTAGCAATCGCTAGAACCAGGCAAAATTCCCCTAACATACAAAGCACCGCTGTTACTATGGAGCCGCTCTGTATGACATAAAGGCCTAAGCGGGACCGGAGGAATGCTGCAAATACCAGCGAGTGGAGCAAGTAGACGCCGTAGCTGATCTTGCCTAGATACCGAAGTGCCGGCATTCGAAAGAGCCTGGAAATCACAGTTCGGTTGCCCAGCAAAACAACAAGGAGAGCCATACCGCTGAGTGCTTGTGCCGTTTGCGAAAGGTCGTTCCAGAATCCACCCGGGCGGCTGATGCCAAGCGGGAGCAGGCAGGCGACAAAACAAGCTGGCAGACGCCATGAAGCGATCTGATCGAAGCGGCAAGCGACCAAGGCCCCCGCCGCCAGGGCATCGATCTGCAGGAGCGTATTGTGAAGTTGCAAGACGCCAGTAAAACGGAGACAGATCGCGCCGGCGATCATCGTCATGCAAAGCCGTTCCAGGCTCCGGCGTGACAGAACGCTGACGATGAAAGGCCAAAGAAGGTAGAACTGTTCTTCAACGGCGAGGGACCATACAGGGCCAAGTGGAGCTGGCTGCGTCTTGTCTCCAACGACGATGTTGGAAACATACAGCACGTATGGCCACCATTGAACGCCATGCTGATGCACAATCCCGGAGAACATTACGATGCCGAGCAAGGCATAGTAGAGGGGGTAGATCCGCAGGGAACGCCTCACAAAGAAATTGCGAAAGAAGTGAGGTGTATCTTTCGAATCCAGCAGGATTCGGGTGATCAGAAAACCCGAAAGTACAAAAAAAATCTGGACTCCAAGAGACCCATAGCCATCGATCCAGCGGAAAGCGGGAACACCAGTGAACGCAATCGCTGAGTGCGCCAGAAGTACCAACAAGACTGCTAAGCCTCGAAGGCCGTCAAGCTGTGGGATATGTTTTCGATGCAAGTTATCCCCCGTTTGCAGACCGCGGGTTGCGCGCCGCCGTGAGACGACGATTGTGGTCTACTTCAATGCCTATGCGGAAGCAAAGGCCTGAAGACCGGTCGTCTCCTTGTTCAACCCGATACAGGAGACCAGAATGAGCACCCAGTCCAGTGTGTCTGAGGTCAGGAACCATCCGGCATCTATGTTGGTCAACGCTACGAGAAAGAGAATTGTAAGGAACCAGCCAACTCGAGGCGAATATCGAGGAGAACGCAGGAGGCGCGCTCCCTGAAGAGCTGCCCTCGTGATCATGGCGACGACCAAGCCGACTCCGAGAAATCCGGTCTGCAGGGCCAATTCCAGAATTCCGTTTTCAGCGTACCCAATGTTAGGCCAGCGAATTGCCATGCAAATACGCTGAGATTCGGGGTTTTCAGGTAGCCAAAAGGTATCGAACCCATAGCCCAGGATAGGATGCTTCAAGATGGATCGCCATACCTCGGTATAGATTCCCGTTCTGCCGGTCATCGAAGGGTCTTTTCCCATAGATGCCGCCAAAACGGGCCAGAAGTGAATTCCTATCACTGTAACGGCTGTACCAAAGGTAGCCGTCAGTATTAGCAGCAGCGTCAATTCACGATTTCGCAAGCGGCGTACCAGCCATAGCCATCCAATAAACAGGAGCATACCGCCCGTGTAGAGCCAGGCGCCTCGAGATTGACTTTTGAAGATGAGGAAGAGCAGGAGTGCGCTGTATAGTGCCTTCCTTCCACGGCTGTAACTGTCAATGAAGAAGACCGGCGAAAGCAGTAAGGCCATACTGATTCCGAGTGTATTTTTGTGATTGCAGATGCCTTCCCATTCGCCGCCCGCCTTTCCTTGGTGCATTCCGTAGCTTGGAAGTGCCAACACAAACAGTACGCTGAGAAGGGCAGAGGCTACGCCCATGAAGATCAGCAACTGCATCAGTCGCTCAGTGGTGTACCGGGCGCTTAAGTAACAGGCAAATAGGGTGCAAAGACCAACCTGTATGGACATCTGCAGCGTGATAGTCGGGGACACCGACCAGAGTGCTGAGCCCACTGCGACAGCTAAAACTCCGGCAACGAGTGGGTTCGTTTTGATCACCGTCCATACCTGTCGATGACCTGCAACCACAAACCCCAGCAGAAAAAGAAGATACACGTACAGGTAGTAATGCGAGCCCCGTGCTCCGCCCATCGCGGCGCCATACTGGCCGGCCTCAAAGGATACCGAGGGTCCGCTAAAATAAACGGACTGCCGGGCGATCAGTGTTAAAAGTGGCCAGAAGAGCAGCCAGGATAGAACCTGTTGCGAAATAGGTGTGTCCGCATGGTTCTCCATTGCTCTGAGGCGAAACCCATCAGCTGAGGGGATGCTCTTTGAGCTATGCGCCGCGGCAAACTGCCATTGTGAGTTATCGAACTTCATCTAGGCTGCGTCACCACCATGTTGAGGAAGTCATCCTGAAAGGACTCTCTGTGTGTTGTCATCCCTTTCCCAATGTCCTTAGCGCTTTCACCGTTGTGCTGTAGGCTGGCGTTGGTTGATACTCGGCATCCAATAGATTCGGCCGGTGTATGAGCCCATCCGGCCGCCTGGGCAGATTTGGGTCGTCCCTCAGTTGCTCAAACGTGATGACGGTGACGTATGGCCCAACGAGCTCGATAAACTCGCCGTACTTTCTGGCTACTGTCTGATCAATAAGCGGTCCCGGCAGCCCGCTGTCATCCACATCGAGCTCGGTAATCATGATATCCAGTCCCAGGTCTTTGATCTGCTTGAGAAACATCGTCATGCCAGGCTTGTCCAGCTCTGTATTGCCCCGGAGGTGCCCCTGCAGGCCGATGGCGGTAATGGGAACCCCAGATTTCTTCAAACGTGTGGCCAGTGCCAGGAAGGAAGCTCTGCGTCCAATCTCGGCCGGCGTGTCATGTTCGATGAAGTTCTCGTTCAGCACCAGACGTGCTTTGGGGTCGGCAGCATGAGCAGTATGGAATGCTATGTCGATATATTCGGGGCCCATGAAATTAAGCCACGGCCATCGGCCCAGGCCATCCGGGCGGTGGTCAGGCATGATTGCCTCATTGACCACGTCCCACGAGTAGATGCGGCCAGCGTAGTGTTTCATCACGGTCGTGATGTGGCTTGTCATGACTTGCTCTGCATTAGCCGGAGTTACGTACGAGTGAAACCAGTTCGGCAGCGCGTTCCGCCAAACCAGGCAATGCCCGCGAAAGAGCAAGCCATGTTGCTCAGCCCAGGAGACAGCCCAGTCAGCACAAGAAAAATCGTAGGTTTCGGGAGTGGGGCGCAGACGATTGGCGAACTTAAGATCGTTGCCATCCGCAATCATGGAGAATGTTTTGGCGATAATACCCGATGCAATCGGGTCGTGCAGTAGCTCGCCCTGCACGGTGAACATGGCTAATTTCTTTCCACTTAGTTGCGCGGCGAGCTTGAGCGCAGAAGTGTCCGTCGACGGTGTCTGAGAGACCGCCAGACTCGCCCTGTTGGCAAACAACAACGCAGCCGCGCCGCACAGAAATGACCGCCGGCTCACATCCTGTGCGGCAACGCCTTTGGAATCCTCACTCATAGTTTGCCTCAGGAAGGATAAAGCCGCGGAAGAGTCCTTCGGCATGGGCGAAGCAGAAGCCCGCATTGACAAACTGGCCCCGCGCCGAAACCAGCAGCGCACGAGCGAGATCGTAAGAGAGCAGGCCGAACCACAGCAGAACAAGCGAGTGACGCCGCACCAGACGGCCCATGCCGGCGCCATAACTCCTGGCTCGCGCTCGGGATACGGTGCCGCTCAGCATGTCTCGCCGAGGGTGATGGATATGTAACCCGCGGTTGAAGCGACCACGCAAGCCCGTAGCCAGCAGGCGCAGAATGAAATCCGTCTCCTCGCCACGATTGAGCTTCGGATCGAAGCGGGCGCTGCGGCTGCGGGCCAGGTCGGATACAAAAAGACTTGAGCAGAATGTCGTTCGCAAAACGTTCAGTGGACCGATGTCGCATGCGTCCTGAATCCAACGGTTGCCGCTCGGCACGCCGGCGTCGTCGATCGCTCCGACTGCAAGCACCGAATACTCAGGGTTTTCTCTGAACCAAGTGTCCACACGATTAAGCAGGTTGGACGGATACCAGCAATCGTCATCTGGAAAAGCGATGATGTCACCGGAACTGGCCGCCAGGCCGGCGTTGCGGGCCGCCGAAACATTCTTCTCCTTTAGTCTGAGATGAAGGCGAAGAATATGATCGGGCAAAGTTTCTACCAGGGGAACGACCCGGTCGTCATCATTCTGATCGACAATAATAAGCTCTACGTCGCTCCGATTCTGGTTGACGATCGATGCGAAAAGCTCGGCGACTTCGGTTGTTCGGCCCAAGGTTGGCACGACTAGGCTAAAACGCGGCATTACGACGACCTCGCAACTTGAGAGATTAAGAACGCTGGTGCGGGGCTAATCTGCGTGTCTCGAAGGCAGGCAGGCACGACCCTTTGCAGTGTTGGCCAAAAAGGTCACACCCCGTGGCATCGGGATTTAGTGATTTGGGTGGGTTACCACGCCGCCGGGTTTCGCCGGGTCGAAGTCAACTTTGACGTCTGTAGTCACGTCCACAGCCTCACCCTCTCGGGAGTACGGTTTGTATCGCCAAAGCCGTACGACATTCATTGCTTCTGTCTCCAATGCAGGATCACCGGAAACAACGCGCATCGGCGTGACGGTTCCAGACTTCCAAATGACAACACGGACGAGAACAGTAGATGCCTTTGGGACGTCATCCGCGGTCTGCGGAAAGCTCGGACTTATCATTGTGATACAGTGACCGTCCATGATTTTCGACGGCACATTCAGCTTTCCCAAAGGGGCTCCGGCGCCGCTCTCCTGTATATACAAGCCGCTGGCATGGCCGACCGCCGCAGGTTGCAATGCGCTCGCTGGGTGAGGCACTAGAGAAAATACAATGCTTGCCAGAAGCGCACTGCGAAGGCCATCAATTGTCTTCATGATTCCCTCGCCATACTGTCTGGTTATCAATGCACTACGTAGATCGCGGCCCCAGCCGTAGCCGCGGCGATGTTTGCGCTACTCATGGCCATGTTCTTCATCCAGCTGAACGGCACATAAACAATGTCATTCGCCTGTAGCATGAGCGGTTCCTGCTTGCCCTTTTCCATTTGATCGAGACGAACGGGCATTTCGACTTGGCCATGATCGGTTGTCCGGATCAGCCGAACTTGCGATTGTTTCGAGGTATGGTTGGCAGAACCCGCCATAGCGATCACCTGCAACAAACTCACGCGCGAGTCATTGGTGGCGATAGCGTACTCGCCGGGTCGGCTTACGTCGCCCATGACATACACCATGGGCGCCCTGCCGACCAGGACGGTGTCTCCGGGGTAAACCATCACCACATCCGACAAAGCCTCTCCCGCATCGTTCGAAACAAAGTATTTCAGCTGCTCTCCTGATCTGTTTCGTTTAACCACCACGTGGCGATCTGCCGTGTCGCTCAGGCCTCCCGCGAGGGACAACACCTTCAAAATGGTCTGCGGCGTCGTGATGGAGTACGTGCCCGGCGTGCGCACCTGGCCCATCACCGATACATCCTGAGTCGCCAGCTCCATCATCCGGACCGTCACCTGCGGCTTATGCATCACGTGTTTTGCGATCAGCGCACCTTCAATCGTGGTTGCGGCTGCGGCCGGGGTCTGGCCGGCCACATGTACGCTGCCAATGTAGGCGAGGGGTACATTGCCATCGTCCGTTACGCGCACCTGTTGTTCCATCTCAGGCGTATCCATCACATTCACCTGGATGAGGTCCCCGGGGCCGATCAAAAGGCTCTCCTCTTGCGCCAGGCAAGGCCCTACGAGTGCGCAGAGAACCAACAGCACGCCGATAGATTTATGTCTATGCATACAGGTTGCTCCCGGAATCAGAAAGTTGTTGGTAGCCGTAGTATCTGAACTGAGCCCGCCCGGAGGCCTTCACCCCATTCAGCACCATGCCTATCTGGCGAACCCCCTGCGAACGCAGGATCTGGCAGGTTCGTTCCAGCGACCTGCGATCGGTCACATTGTGCCGGGCCACCACCAGGGTGAAGTCCGCGTACCGGCTCAGGAGAGCGGAGTCGGTCACCGGCAGAATCGGTGCGCCGTCGATAATGATGTAGTCATAGTGCCGCCGGCAGATGCGTACCAGCTCAGCCATGCCGTCGGAGGCAAGAAGTTCGGCCGGGTACCCCGGCACTGGGCCAGCCGGTAAGACAGCGAGGCTGGGTATACCAGGGAAGGGAATTTGGGTTGCCGATCCGACGGCGTCAATATTGCCTTCGAAGAGCAGTGAACTTAGTCCGTAATCTGATTCCAGATTCAACCTCTGGTGCAACACTGGCGTCCGCAGGTCACCGTCTATCAGCAATACAGTTTTGCCTCGTTGCGCGTGAACGATGGCAAGGTTGGTGCTAAGCATGCTCTTGCCTTCTCCGGACACCGAGCTGGTGACCAGGAATACCTGGCCGCAGGGTCCTCCGTGGTTGCCCTGCATGAGCGAGGTGCAGAGCACTCGCAGCGCCTCTGTATAGGCGGCCCGCGGTTCAATGGCCGCAATTGCCGCATTAGAGGCCATCAGCGCGGATGCCGCGGAATGAACGGTGCCTGAGGATGCCCACAACGGCGTTTTGGGATCGGCGATGCGCTTCCGTTCCGATTTTGCATCATGGTAGGGAAGCAAGACGATGGATGCTTCGCCAAAGACCGTTTCCATCTCGCCCAGTTCCTGGATGCGGGTGTCTGTTGCATCGCGGAAGAGTGCGCCGCATAGCCCGAAGAGAATTCCTCCGGCAATCGACGCGGCTCCGTAGAGGAGCACGTTTGGTTTGGCCGGTCTCGCCGATACGCGAGCTGCGTCCACCAAGGTGATGTTGCTGGAACGCATGCCGGCAACGACGTCGGCTTCCTTCATGCGCGCCACCAGGTTCTCATAAAGCGTCCGGCTCTGGGTCGCTTCCTGCCGCGCAATCTGGTACTGGACAGCCTTGTCGTTCTGCGCTTCGGCCTGGCTCTTCTCATCGAGAAAGACTGCGCGATCTTTGTCCTCGATCTGCTGCGCTATCGTGTAGTCATTCTGGACGCGGGCGGCGATACGAGCAGCCTCATTGTGGATGGACTTTTGCGTGCTATCCAGGTTCGATTGCAGCTCGGCCAGCTTCGGATATCCAGGACCAAATTTGGCCGACAACTCGTTCAATTTAGCCTGCGTCTGCGCTTCCTCGCTCCTCAGCCCCTGCAGCAGCGTGAGCGAGCCGGTCACGCCAGCCGACGCCCCGCTGAGCATACCGTTCCCTGCGAGCCCCGAGATCAACTCCGGGTCACCATTCTTTACCACCTGGTAAAGCGCACCCTTCATGATGCGAGCTGCCTGTGCCTGCTCCAGTTGGGAGGTCGCCTGTTGCAGCTGGTCCAACGCTGGAGTGAAGACCTGCTCGTGTCCCTGTCCGTCCGTTTGGCCAAATGCAAATACTCCGGAGTCGCGCTGCAGGTCGACGACTTTCGCCTGCAGATCCTCACTTTGTTTACGCAACTCGTTCAGTTGGTTTGTCAACCATCCGCTCGCCTCGCGGGTCGCGTTGTGACGGGTCTGAAAGTTGTAATCGGTCAGGTCCTCCACCAGTTTGTTCACGACAGCAGCCGCTGTCTGTGGGCTGGTGCTGAGATACGCTATGGTGATTAAACGAGTACCGGAAACCGGGGTGACCTTGAGATGGGATTGAAAACTCTTGATCACGTGGGCGCGGCGCCCCGGCGCATCTTCTAGCGGTACATTAACCGGGTCCGCTATGCCGGCAGGCGCAAACAACCCCATGACCCACCCGATAGGATTGAAATGGGAGCGGAAGTCCGGGCTGTCTTCCAGGTTCAGTTCTTTGACTACTTGCAGTGCCAGCGAATCGGACTGTAGGATCTGGGCCTGTGTCTGCAGGTTGACGTTCGACTCAACCGCGTCCGACGCAGACTCAGGCCCCATCATGGTGTCCATGCTTAATGCATCAGCCGATTCCTTTTGCACCTGGATCTCTGCCGAGGCGCTGTAAAGACGAGTGGAGGTCGCGAACAGGACTGCGGCAACTGCAATGGTGAGGAAGAGAATGCCTACAACAATCCTCCGTCGTCGGGACATGATTCCCCAAAGGTCCTGGACGGTCATTTCCTTGCGCACAGGTAGCACCGGTGCCGGCGTACCGGCAATCACCGCGGGAGTGATAGAAAACTCATTCTTTGTTGGCATCCAATTCACCTCCGAAACAAAGTTCCGTTCGTGATACAGCGCGTGTAAGTGTCGGTCTATACCGTGGGGGTTCTAAGATCATCACCGTCTTGCGAGGTGATCCTGGGCCGGCTATCTATCTCGTGCGCTCGCAGGGTTAGCTCACTAAGTTCGGCGGCAAAGCGATCCTCGTTGACATAGTGCACAAAGGTGTCGAGAAAAGCACGGCGGATGCGCTGGCGGATAACGATGGCCGCGAACTCAAGGTTTCCGATGAGATAGCGGCGCCACATCCGCCGGGGCTCGCGGCTAAAGCGATAGAGCCACTCACAGCCCATATTCTGGGCCCACAACGGAGCGCGAGGAATCACGCCGCCCACGATCTCGAATGAGCCACCAACACCGATACATATGGGTACCCCGAGCTGCAGGCCATGCTCGTAAATCCAGTACTCTTGCTTGGGCGCGCCGAAGGCGACAAATAAAATGTCTGGCTGTGCGGCTGTGATAGCGTCTGCAGTCTCCTTGAGGCCGGTCGCGTTCTGCTCGAAACCGAGCGGAGGACAGTATGTTCCGCACTTTAGATTTGGATAGGAACCCTTCAGTGCTGTCGCGGCCAGTTCCGCGGAACCCGGCCGCCCGCCCAGAAGGAAGACTTGCAGGCCATTCTTTGCTGCGAGCCCGCATAATACCTTGAAGATATCGACACCTGCTACACGTTGCTGCAGAGAACGGCCATAAAGACGCGCAGCAATGAGTAACGAGATTCCATCAGGGATCACCAGGTCGGCACCGTCGTAAATCTCCTGCAGGCTCCGTTCCTTTTCCAGCTGAACAATGTGCTGGGCGTTAGAAGTAATAACATACGCGGGCTTACCACGGTTCTTCGCGTGCGCGATGATTGACGCACAGACTTGCTCCGAGGAGCAGTTGTCGATCAAAGCATGGCCGACGGCAATACGAGCTACATTAGATCCCCGCAGCGAGGTGCGTGGGGAAGCAGATGCCGCAAACCAGTGTGTAAGAACATTCATTTCTCTGCTCCCAAAAATGCGCGCATGGGCCTGGTACTCTGGCTGGATGTTGTGCGTCCGTATAGCTTCCGCAATACGGCGACCCGAGCGTAAGAGAAAGGGGTTGGAGCCTGTGCCAGCTTCTCAGCTAATCATCAGTGGACGATTGGCTCCAGCATGGATGCATCGACTTCCACGGCCACCTGATGGTGGATCAGCTGCACCGTAAGAACAAAGCGCCATCCGCTATTCTTTCTTACCAGCCAACCTTCAACACCCTGCATCGGGCCACTCTTGATGCGAACCCGTTGACCTTCGATGAGATCCGCGTACGGCTCCGCTTTCTTTTCCAGAATGCTGCGCCGAAGAAACTCGATTTCAAGGTCTGCCACGCTGAGCGGCTCGCGGCTATTGCCGACCAGCTGTCGCACTCCGGGAGTGCGTAGAACCTGCGTCCGCTCTTCCCGATCGATGCGTACGAAGAGATATGTGGGGAACAGCGGCAGTTCTACTTTGACCTTCTGCCGGTTTTTCCAGACCCGGGAAGATTCATACGTCGGCAGGAATGTCTCGATGCCGCCGAAGTCCAGGTGGCGGAAGGCCGCCTTTTCGTGCTGGGGCGTGGTGATCACAGCGAACCACTTGCGAAGATCCTGCTCGTCATGAGGCGTTTGCGCCCACATTACATTAGTTATGGTAGCCATAGTCGTATTCAGTTGACGCCTCACAGCGCGTTCGGCCATTCGGGCAAGGCTTCGCCTATCTGACTTAGCAACCCGCTGTCAGGGTATTGGGTCGTAGCCCAGGGTCAAATGCGTCTGGTTTCAAAAAAATGCCGCAACTACCCAGACTTTGACCAGTCCAAGCTTATCGGTGCGGAATAGCACTTGAATATTGGAGAGATTTGCCAATCTAAATAGCAAAACCTTCGAAGCAGAATTCGAAGGTTATTGTATTGACCAAGGCTGTCGATTTGTCGTACGGTCGATGACCGTATCACTCGGTAAGAAACCAACGGCGATTCTCTTTGTTTCCCCTCATCGAGTCCCTCCCCCGAAAGAATCGATCAAAGTGTTCTTAGAGAATCGCCGCTTGAAATGAGCATACTTCTTCTACCGGAAATCGCTATAGTTCTTGAGTAATAGAAGGCCGAATTGTAGTAACTGCATGCAGTAATGACACCTGCCGCCGTCCGCATCTCCTTTCAAATGAAAGCGCCATGGTTCCATTTCAAACCATTCATGCGACCAACCGGTTATTACCCGCGAGCTCGACGGCCGGCTGGCACCAGGCGGACGTACTGCGAACGGCGGATGCCTCATAGCAAGATTTGCTCTAATGGCAACAGGAGAGGCGTTGCATGCACGTAGTAGATCTGATTCGCAAGAAGCGCGACGGCGGAGTGTTGAGCGATGCGGAGATAGCAGCGCTGGTTGCCGGCGCCGCGACAAATTCCATCCCCGAGTATCAGCTTGCCGCCTGGCTCATGGCCGTCTGCTGGCGGGGGCTCAATGCCGCAGAGCTGCATAGCCTCACCACCCACATGCGCGATTCAGGCAAGGTCATGAGCTTCCGCAGCCTGCCTGGCGCTAAAGTGGATAAGCACTCGACCGGCGGAGTGGGGGACAAAACATCGTTCCTCGTGGCCCCCATCGCCGCCGCAGCCGGGCTCTGCGTGCCCATGATCTCCGGCCGGGCCCTGGGGCATACCGGCGGCACCCTTGACAAGCTGGAGAGCATCCCGGGCTATCGAACCCACCTGCAAGAGCATGAGATCAGTGCCGTGTTGACCGCTTGCGGACTCTCGATCGTAGGCCAGACCGAGTGGCTGGTACCGGCAGACCGCACCCTCTACTCGCTGCGCGACCGCTCGGCAACCGTCGAGAGCCCCTTTCTCATCTGTGCCTCCATCATGAGCAAGAAGCTCGCCGCCGGTCTTGACGCCTTGGTGCTGGATGTAAAATTCGGCTCCGGAGCTTTTCTCAAGCAGGAAGAGGAGGCCATCCACCTGGCCGAACTGATGGTCGCCACAGGAAACCGCGCCGGAACGCGAACCGCCGCCCTCATTACCAACATGAGCCAACCGCTCGGGCGCATGGCGGGGAATGCCGTCGAGATTGTCGAAGCAGTGGAGATGCTGCGCAACCATCGCCACCCGCTCACTGAGGATCTAAGGCAGCTCTCCCTGCGACTCGCGGGATGGATGCTGTACCTGGGTGAGAAAGCGCCGTCCCCGGACGACGGCGCGCAACTGGCGGAGCAGCTCTTGCAAAGCGGGTTACCCCTTACCAAATTTGGCTGCATGATCGCCGCCCAGGGCGGGGACTTGGCATGGTTTGAGAGTCCGCGATGGCTGCATCAGCCGGCCTACCAATACCAGGTAAAGGCCCCGTCCGCAGGCTTTCTCTCCGCTGTCGATTGCGACCAGGTGGGCTGGGCTGTGCAACGCGCTGGAGCAGGCAGGACCGTGCCCGGGGAAGCCGTGTCTGCACACGCCGGCGTAGAGACGCACAAGAAAGTTGGCGACCCGGTCGCCGCCGGCGAAACCTTATTCACTGTCTATGTCGAGCAGGAAACGCGACTGGAGTCCGTCGCGGCAACTCTGAACCGATGTTTCACGCTGAGCTCCGCCCCGCCCGCTCCCCAGCCCCTCATCTACCAAGTGATCGCTTGAAGGAATGTTGTCCCGCGTTATCGCCCGTCTTCCAAGCCGTCGTTTTGCCTTGGTCTCTGGATCGCCTCGTAGGGCTCGACGGCCAGAATATTGCCGAGAATACTGCGTTCCTGGGGTGAGAACTGAGCCTGGAATCTGGGCGAGTTCATCATGGCCGATCGCTGCTCGGGCGGATATACCCGCAAATCGCGAAATGCCTTCCTCACCATCCGCTGCCGATCCTGCGGAAGGCTATGAAAATCTTGGATGGAGGCACGCACCTGTTGCCGCATTTGCGGCGTAAGGCGCTCCATTGCCTCAATATGCTCCAGCGTACGTTGACGCTGTTTCGGGGGCATTTTGTTGAGCTGCCGCAGGCGGTTGAGGAGCCGTTGCTGCGTTTCCGGGGGTAGCCGGTTGAATCCTGGTTCGCGCTGCAGGGCCTCCTCCTGCTGCTCAGGGGACAGGTCCTGATGCCGCTGCAACCACGTGCCCAGGTGCGGCTGCTGGTTATTTTCAAAGCGGGAATGTGCACCCGGTTGCTGCCCAGGGCGAGCGAAGGAAGGAACGACCGCTAGCGGCAGTACCAGCAACAGGGTGGTAAGGACACGACGAGTGAGCTTCCCCCGCAGGGTGGTCGTCTCGATCTCGTTTTGCCTTGCCATGGTGGTGCCCTCTGAAGCTGCTTCGGTGGTTCTGGGCGCCTCGCTTTCGTTTTTTTCTGACTCTGTTTTATCCCGGCTACAACAGTCTTACTAGTTGGAGGCGCCGGGCCCGCTATCCTCGTCTCCATCGAGCGCGTTCAACTGCTGAAACATCTGAGCGTTCCCATCAAACGATTGCAAATCGCGCACCGTGGCCGAGGTCTGAGTCACAGAGGCTGCCGGCTGGTAATCGAGCAGGGCGAAAGTTCCGCCGCCCACTACCAGTACAGTCGCCAAGGCGCCCGCTGCCAACGGACGTATCTGCAGATTGTTCCGGTAAAGTAGCCACGCCTTGGTGCGCTCAAAAAAACTGGCGGGAGGAGCCGCCTGCTCCACCCGCAACCGGGCATACAGCTTGGCGTCAAAGAAGGCGCTGGGTTCCGGAGCCTGCCATTCGTCGAGCAACTTCCAGGTAGATTCCATGCTCGCCAGTTCGGCCGCGCAGCCAGCGCACTCCGCTATATGCTTGCGGGCCTCGTCCGCTAGCGGCCGGGACTCGAAAACCGATTCCGCCAAATGTCTATTCATCTCAGGGCAAGTCATTGTCTTCCTCAATTTCTGCTAAGCAAAATCCTTCAGGTTTTCACGTAATGTCTGGTAAGCCCGAAACAGGAGTGATTTGGTGGCCGATTCGCTCAGCTTGAGAACGTCGCCAATCTCCTTGTAATCCATCTCCTGGTACTTATGCATCAACACCGCACTGCGCTGACGTTCGGGCAGCGCCATGACATGCTTGCGAATCGCGTTCATCCGCTCGTCGCGAACCAATTGCTGCTCCACGCTGAGGGTACTATCCGCGACATCGGGAGTGGTACCCGTCTCCGCGTCCGGCTGGTCAAGATAAACGTTCTGTGCCGTTCGCTCATACTTGGTATCCCGCGCGTGGTTCACTCCCAGGTTGGTCGCGATCCGATAAAGCCAGGTGCTGAATTTCGCTTCCGCCCGGTAAGTCTGCCGCGACCGGTACACACGGAGAAAAACCTCCTGGGCCAACTCTTCGGCGACTGCCTGGTTGCGAGACATCCGAAACATGAAGTGGACAATCTGCTTCCGGTATTTCTCGATCAGGATGCTGAAGCCCGAGTCGTCGCCTTCACGAACGCGCAACATGATCTCGGCGTCCGAGAGCTGGGCCCAATCGACTCCAGTCGCATGCAGCGGCAAACCCTGCTGCGCACCCTGGAACCCGTTCTGCGCAATGGCTACGGTACCCATACCTTTTGTAACCCGACTCTCCTGACTAGGTTGCGCGGAATCAGGAGAGTTTTGCTGGGCTTCTTGCTTCCCGGTTGAATCCGGCGTAGGGGGTCCCCCAGGGGTGGGAGAACCGTCCTGCTCTGGGGGCGTAACAGCCATAGGGTGAATGGATTGTAACTGTTGCCGCAGGCGGTGGTCTTCCCCGGTTTTGGGCGATATTCAGGCCTCGTCGGGGCGCCCCTGGGCAACTTTGGGCACGCCCGAAGGTTCGTGTAAACTACGCTATGCCCCGGAGGGGCGCTTAACTCAGCGGTAGAGTGCCACCTTCACACGGTGGAAGTCGCAGGTTCGAATCCTGCAGCGCCCACCATTAACCTATTGATAATAAATGGTTTGCAGGGGAAACCTACTCGGTCGATCCTGCTCGCCATATGTGCCGCATAGGCTGTTTTCCCGAGCCGCGACAGAGTATCAAGACATGCCCTCACCCGCTCGTTCGCTACCTTATTAGTTTGTAAAACGGCGCACGGATGTCCATTTCCTGGATTCCAAATGCACCGCCGGGCAATAGCGCAATTCTCCGTCCGTCTCGAAAATGCTGAGTCGGATCCCCTCAAGAATTGGCTCTCGCCGCCGACGGTATGCACTGCGAACCTGATCTGGATCAAGTAGTTTTCGACAATCCGGCGGTTTTTTAGAACAGACCGCCAGGGTTTTGCGGAGCCGTCTTTTCCGGACACACGGAGGTTCACGCAAACCTGACGGTTAGGCCACTACAAATCGCCAATCTACTGCGAAGGCTCCCGTTTGGGTCATTTCCGGTTGGTCCTTCAAAGAGCTATTACTCATTGCAACCCGAGTTGCAGAGGCGCTGCGACTTAAGGCGAAGGATATAGAGCAAAGAGTCGATATCGTGACTTGTCAATCACGAAAGTGCAATTGGTCTTTAACCCACACCTTCTATGATCAAACTCTCCCCCACAAATTTGAATAAGAGCGCCCCGTTGCATTCAAACGATGCGAAGGTGGCATGGGACTATCTTGGCGCAGTCAACCAATTTCGGAGGTGGTCGCGAATGCCACGAACAGGGGCATGAATGCCCCCACCTCGCTCCCGCCCTAGATTTTGCAGAAGCCTCCGTTGCGCCAATTGTGAAGAAATTATCCCGACTGGGTGTCTTCGCGATGGTCTTCAGCTCGCTTGGGGCCCTAGGCTCACCTCCGCTCGCAGCCGGGCCGGCAACAAATACAGTCACCGATCGTCCTTTGCTGTTAACTACCGCCGGCCAGGTCCATAGCCTGCCGCTCGAGCTAGCCACCCGGGCCAGAGTACAGATCGTTGGCGTCGTAACCTACTACGATCCTGGACATCACGACCTGTTCGTGCAGGATGCAAGCGGAGCCGTTTATGTCGACACGGATAAAGCATATCCCTTGCACTATGGTGACTATGTATCAGTGCGAGGCCTTGCGTATCCCAGCTATCGCACTGAAGTTGCAACCAATCCAGAGATCCATGTTCTGTCACGCGACCAGCGCAGTGCCGCCGCTTTATGTCACTTACCGTGAGCTTGCTACCGGGGAGATGGACTGTCGCCTGGTCAAAGTTGTCGGAAAGGTCCGCGCAGTCAACGTTGAACAGCATGAAAAATCTTCCATCCTCCATCTGGATGTCAGTATGCACGGTGGAGAGATCGAGGTCTATCAACCCTTCTCCGCGATCGATTCAGGCAAGAGAGAGAGCTTCGGCACGTCGGAAGCGCTGTCCCTTCTCGATTCCACCGTCGAGATCGAAGGAACTGCCGGAGGTGCTTTCGACACCAAGGCGCAATTAACCGGCCTGATCATTTACGCGCAGCAAAGGTCCGCGATCCGCGTCATCAAAAGATCGACTCTTAACGCGCTTGAGCTTCCGCTATCGAACATTGACACTATCTTCGAATCCCGGCACATCGATGATACCTCGGCCCGGCTGCGCCTCCGGGGCACGCTGACTTATTACAAGAAGGGCGAAGCGGCTGTTCTGGAGCGCGATGGAAAGAGCGTCTTTGTTCAGACCCGGGAAGACAAAGACATTCCACTGGGCGATGTAGTCGATGCCGTGGGTTTCGCAAGCGACCAGGAATATGCTCCCAGCCTGCGAGAGGCACTTCTATTCGACACCCACTTTACAAGTGCAATCAAGCCGAGAACCGTCAGCTATGCGGATGCGCTCAGTGGCATCGACAGTGACAATCTGGTCTCGCTGGAAGGACTGCTTGTTTCTCAATTACGCAATGGTGGTGTGGAGACCCTTGTAATCGACGTAAACGGCAATTTTGTGACCGGGCGTCTCGAACGGAAGTTACCACTGCAACACATCCGAATCGGAACCCGGCTTCGCATGACCGGTATATGCAGAATTGTTCCCGGCGGGTCATGGGAAGCTCCGAGCTTCTTTCACATCGAGATGAGAACTCCAGGCGACGTAGTCGTATTGTCCTCTCCATCGTGGTGGACCGTCGGGCACCTGGCAGAGCTGTTGGGTACACTCGGTGTCCTGGCAGTCGTCATCTCCGCCTGGGCGGTACTTCTTCGCCGGCGTGTCAGGCAGCAGACGCAAAGTATTGAGCTGTCCATGATGATTGCAAGAACAAGAAGTGCACTTCTTGAGACGATCAGTATTCATAAGACGGCGGAATCGTGGCTGAAAGAGTTCTGCGAGAGAGTCCGCATCCTGCTTCCGGGAACCGAGTGCTCTTTTCTGTTCGACGGACAGAGCGCCGCGCAATCTCTTCATGCCCCGGCATCGGTAACAGAGCGAGCGCTCATTCATAAGGCCTCGTTGCGCGACACCGAAGGCAAGGAAGTCGGTCACATTCAAGTGTTCAGTGTGGGTCCAAATGCCTTTGGAGCAAACCGGCAGGACGTCTGTCTGATGCTTGCGGAAGTGGCCAATCTGGCGATGCAGCAATCGCTTCTTTACCAGAGCCTGGTCCACCATTCAACGCACGACCCGCTTACCGATCTTCCCAATCGAAGGCTTTGTGAACAGCGGCTTCAGGATGCACTCACAGAGGCGGTTGAGACAAACGGCCGCGTAACCGTCGTGTATATGGACGTAGACAGGTTCAAGGAAATCAACGATTGTTATGGTCATAAGACCGGCGACTCATATCTGAAGCATGTCGGTAGCCGGTTGCGGTCGGCGATCCGCTCTATCGACACACTGGCTCGTGTCGGTGGGGATGAATTCCTTGTGATCGTCCCTCAGAAGTCGTCGGACACGGACTGCGTTGACCTTCAGGAAAGATTGCGCGCCTGCTTTTACGAGCCTTTTGAGGTAGAGGGTCACCTCTTAAAAGGTTCGGCCAGCCTGGGACTGGCATCGTTTCCGGATCACGGTGTGACGGCAGAGGAGCTGAAACGTTATGCAGATCAGGCCATGTACCTTGCTAAGCGGGAGGCCGCTTCGATAGACAATCCCCGCGCGGTGTCTAAATTCTCGATTCGTATCTCGAACGAATTGGAACCGGTCTTTGAACGAAAGCAGCTGAGTATCTCTTATTAGCGGGGTTCCCTTGGCAGGGCGAGCTCAGAAATACTCGCGGCCTCTCGAACCAAGGGGTGAATTGTTGGCGCTTATGATTTCGCCCGTAAGCTCGAAACAAACGCCGGCCAATGTAGCAACCTCGACGTTGGATCGGACCACTTAGAATTCGAGCATGGTGCCTGGAAACTCTCTAGCCGAACGCGATGCCGCCAAGAATCGATTGGTTATGCATCAGCAGAATTGCAAGAAGTGTAATCCTAGGCTCGTCCAGCTGTTTCCTTGAGAGGCCATGGTTCAGGTGCATAATCGAGGGCTCCCGCCCCCGATTCGAATGTCTTCAACGGCCTGCGCCTGCCGACCAAGTCGCTAGACCGGTTGCGCGCTAGCAGGTGTCGCCACCATAAGCCGTTCAAAATAAGTTATTTGTAGCATGCCGGTGGAGCTGTTAAGCACTTTCGCGCCTCCGTCGGTTCGATGCCCCGTGCCACCTCTCGAAAAGCTCTCAAGTTTATGACCATGCGGGCCGAAGAGTTGCTTGTAGGCGTTGTCCCAGATGCTCCGTATTCGTAGCGCCAGAGACTCAGGCGCCGCCGCCGATGTTCATCGTTTCCACACCGATCGTTGTTCTGCCTTTGAGGGCAAATGCCTAACCATGCGTTAGAACCAGGCGTGCGGAACGTGATTGAGACAGTAACCGTGGCGCCATGGAACCCTGCCCAGACACTAGAGAGGCTTGGGGGAGACGAGAAGCTTCTGCACGAGGTGATGGAGATTTTTCGCGAAGAAGCCCCCAATCATCTGGCGGGACTGCGGGAGGCGATCGCTCAGCAGGATGCGGGCACCGTCGAGCGGCTGGCCCACAGTCTCCAGGGAGAATTAGGGTACCTGGGCATTGCCGAGCTTTCGCATGGGGCACGTGAGCTTGAAGAGAAGGGGCGGACCTCCGATTTTCAAGGCGCCTCCAATCTGTTTCCGCCCTTTGAAGCGGCGATGGTTCGGTTGCTCGCTTCCATGGGCGTTAAAAACGCAGCCCGGAAGAGCAGTTCGCTCCGAGACCTCCCGGCGGGAGCCCATGATCAACAGTGCTGAATCGAAATCCCTGGGACTGGAGCAGCCGGGGCCTTCATGCAATCGGGTTCTTATCGCTGAAGACGATGCAATGTTCCGCAAGATCTTGCGCAGCTGGCTGGAAAGTTGGGGCTATGAGGTTACCGTCGCGGACGATGGCGCGAAAGCATGGCAAATCCTGCAGGAGATTCGTGCGCCCCATCTGCTGATCCTGGACTGGGTCATGCCAAACTTGAACGGCATTGATCTGTGTCGCTTGGTTCGGGAAAGAGCGAGCTCTCCCTACCAATACATTTTGCTGGTCACTGCCAAGGATGACAAACAGGACCTGATCCGGGGATTGGAGGCCGGCGCGGATGACTATCTCTCCAAGCCCTTCAACCGGGATGAATTGCGCGCCCGGCTGCGCACCGGAAGGCGGATCCTGACCCTCCAGGATGAACAATTGAAAATCCGGGAAGAACTTCGCCTCCAGGCCACGCATGACGGCCTCACTGGAACATGGAACAGAAGTGCGATTTTGGATTTACTACATCGCGAGTATGAACTCGCAGCACGCTCCGGAACCACGATTGGCGTTATCATGCTCGACTTGGATCACTTCAAACGGGTAAACGATACCTACGGGCATTTGGCCGGAGACCAGGTCCTCATTGAAGCAGCGCGGCGCATGCAGCAGGCTGTCCGATCCTATGATCTGGTTGGACGCTACGGTGGTGAGGAATTCCTGGTTGTGTCGCCCGACTGCGATCGGGAACAGATTCACGTATGCGCGGAGAGAATTCGATCGGCGATGGAAGAGCAGCCGGTTCTTACTCACGGTTCAAGAATTTCTATAACCCTGAGTGCGGGTACGGCCATCCTGGCTCCCCGGCTGAATACAGAGAAAGATGCAATCGCGGCTGCGGACAACTGCGTTGTATCGTGCGAAAGGCGCCGGGCGCAATCAGGTAGTCTGCTGTGACCCCGAAGTTCAGTTTCAGCTCAGAAGTCAACCGAATCCTCAATAAGCGGGTGACCGCGTACGATCTAGCCGCTAAGAGCCCAATTTCCAAAACAGACAAATAGGATGGATGATATGTCTGATATGAAAAACTGCGCCTTGCGATGCTCCCTGCTTCTTCCTCTTCTCTTGGCATGTTCCAGGCTGTACGCCCAGTCGCCGACTCTCACTACTGAGTGGGTAGCTGGTTCAGGAAGCAAGGTAGACGAGTTGCCCTCGTTTGTCTGGCTTCAAAACGGGACGGCCATCCTGGATGACGAGCGGCTGCCGGCTTCCCAACAGACTTTCGAGAGTCTCGATCCAGTCACCGGAAAGGTGCGTCCGCGGCTGAACATGCGCCGGGCCGTCGACTCGCTCAAAGCAATCGAGCCCGGCGCCGATATTCACGGTGCGCTCCCGTGGCCAATCACCTTTGATAGCGCGGGCAAGCAGGCGCTTTACATCTTTGCCGGAGACATCTTTCTGTTAGACCTCAATACTTCCGCCTTTTCCCGGCTGACCCGGACGGCGGCCGCAGCAAAGAACCCTCAGTTCTCGCCCGACGCGCGATTCGTCTCCTTTGTGCGCGACAACAATATCTACGTGTGGGACATCGCGGCCGGAAAGGAAAAGCAGCTTACGCACGATGGTTCTGAGACAACGTTGAATGGCACCCTATCGTGGGTTTACTGGGAAGAAGTCTTCGGACGCCATGACACTGCCTATTGGTGGTCACCCGATTCGCAATCGATTGCCTTTCTTCAGACCGATGAGGCCGGCGTGCCCGTGAGTACGTTCGTGGATTTCTCTCCGGTAGAACAGCGCCTGATCCATCAGGTTTATCCCAAGCCGGGGGAGCACAACCCGGTCGTGCGCGCGGGTGTGATCGCTGTGGATACTGCTTCGACCCACTGGATTCCGATTACCGAAAAACCCTATGAGTGGCTGCTGCGGGTGAATTGGCTGCCTGACGGAAAACACCTGAGCCTCAAGACTCTGGATCATAGCCAAACAGAACTGCGACTGTATCTTTCTGATCGCGACGGAACGGAGGTCAAGTGCTTGATCACGGAGACCGACCCCGCCTGGGTCAATGTGAACGACGACTTGTATTTCCTCCGTGACGGTCACTTCGTCTGGGCTTCGGAGCGCGATGGCTTCATGCATCTTTATCGCTATTCGGCGGACGGCACCCTGGTGAACCAGGTGACCAAGGGCGATTGGGCGATCGTCTCCTCGCACGGCGGAGCGTTCTGGGTACATCAGGGCGTCGTCGGTATTGACGAGGACAAGGACTGGATCTACTTTACTGCCCTCAAGGATGGATCCGTTGAGCGCCAGCTATACCGCATCCACAGCGATGGCAGCGGTCTGAGAAGGGTATCAGCGGAGCCGGGCACGCATGCCGTTGAGATGTCGCCCGACGCAAAATACTACCTCGACGAGTACTCGAATATTCAAACCCTCCCGGCATTGCGGCTCCACGCGGCGGACGGCGAGCTAAAGGTAACCATCGCCGCTCCCCGGCCAGAACTCCTGCCTCCCGGCATGCAGTATCCGCAGCTTACGACCATCCCGGCAGCCGACGGCTTTCCCATGCCCGCGCAAATCCTCAAACCCAAGGACTTCGACCCTGCACGCCGCTATCCAATGATCCTGCACGTTTACGGCGGCCCCTCTGCGCCGACGGTCAGCGATGCATGGCAAAAAGAAACTCTCTTCGATAACGTCCTGGCCAGCAGGGGTTACATCGCAGTGGCGATCGATAACCGCGCCGCCACCGCGATCAGCAAGACACTCGAGAATACGCTGGTAGCAGCCCCGGGCGCCGGAGAAACCACCGATCTGGTGGCCGGCATCCGCTGGCTCAAATCCCAGCCGTGGATCGACGGCAGCAGGATCGGAGTTTGGGGCTGGAGTGGAGGAGGTACCGTTACCCTCAATCTGATGACCAGGTCCCAGGAATTCAAAGCCGGCATCGCGGGAGCACCCGTGACCGACTGGCGCTTCTACGATTCGAAGTGGGGCGAATCTTTTCTGAAACTGCCACAGGACAATTCGGCGGCCTATGACAGGGCCTCTCTTATCCCGCGGGCTCGCGACCTTCATGGCTCTCTCATGCTGATGTACGGTACCTATGACGATAACGTTCATCCTCAAAACGAGGAGGCATTTATGAACGCCTTGATCGCCGCCGGCAAGCCCTACCAGGTCGAGCTCTTCCCCATGCGCAAGCATGGCTTTGTTGATATCCCCGCTCTGCTTCAACGCTACAACGCCATGCTTGTATTTTGGGAAAAGAACCTTTGAAGAGAATGGCTTATGTTGTTTAAGGGCGCGAGTTATCCCTCAGTAACTTTTACCAGTTACCCGGACGACCCCCGCCTGTACCGTTTCGTTCGCCGAGCGTGACCAGAAAGTTGTACCGGTTTCGCTGGCGATTGCTATTCTGCACTCGCACCTGGTCAAAAGGTGCGAGGAGTTTACAGTGAAAATATCAGCAACAACGGGCATTCTTGTATTACTTTCTACTGCCGCGGCGTTTGCAGAGAGCCCGAGACAACTCGGCGCTTGGTCCATCTACACTGCAAAGGATAACCACGTGACTATGTTGCAATCTACGTCGACCGCGCAGGACCACCCTGCGAAGCTGGATGTAGTTTGCAGGAACGGTAAGGTTGCCGCGATCGCCTTGGAGCCCAGTGTGGCTATTGATAAGACTGCGCTTTCATTTACTTCCGTGGTTCCCACAACCCGCGTTGCCTACAGTCTTGAAGGGCACGCCAATCCATCCGAGCAATGGGCCGTCCTGGATAACGGGCGCACGCTTTCGCCCTATTCCGAAGCCTTTGAAGGCAAGGTCACACGGCGTTGGGCCGAGCGCATCGCCGGTACGAAGACCGTTGGTTTTCAGTTGGACGGCAAAGCTCGAGAATCTCTGGGGCAGCCCACTTTCGAAACCGGAGAGCTAGCCGAGGCTTTATCCTCAGTGGGATGCAGTTACTAATACCTATCGCGACTGAAGCGCCTCTTGATTAAGGTCAAAAGGCCGGCGGATATCTGCAAATCCACTTGCCTTTTTGATTATCTCAGTGTCCCGGGGAATCCCACCTAAAAACGCCGGATAAGCTCATTTTTCCACCACAATTATCTTGGGGGCCCATCGCGCTACCCTTTGTCCCTCAGTCTCCCGGCACAACTTAAGCGTTGATACAGCAGGGGCGATATGCATCTTGCCGCCGCCATTTCGAACATACAACTGAAGTGGACTATCACATGACAAAGGTAATGCACTAAAAGCAATAGGAGACGTGTCATCCCCCATGCAACCAGGAACGATCTCGTATCGCGCAAGACGTCGGTTGACCGGATCCTCACGCTGGCTCGGTCATGGTGAGTTGCAGGCTATAGCTTCTTCTACCCACTTTTCTGCCGGCGGGCGATTCGGGGCGGATTTGGGGATGATGACCCCCCGCTCTTGTTGCCGGCTATCTCTGCCGGCGGGCCGCCGTGGCGCTCCTGTTTTTGTCCGCGCTAGCAGCGCCTCGGCCCAGGTGGTTCCCGCATTCCGTGGGAAACCGGATCTTTCGATGTATGGAACCCTTCCCGTCAATGTCACGCCGGATTTCGGCTACTTTGCCCCCGTCGTCTTCGGATACCAATTGGGAGGATTCCTACAAACGCAGCACCTATTTGGCGTTGAGATCAGGGGCACCATCCAGAGGCGGTTCAATACCCAGCATCAGGAGTCTGCCCTTGGCGGCCCTCGATTCGCGCTGCATTACGGGCCCTTTGCTCCCTACGTATCCGTTCTTGGGGGCGGCGGGAATGGGTGGCGATACTTAAATCCGCCAATGGTAGGAATAAAAAATCCGCAACCAATCGAAGGTACCGGCGCTCAATGGACGGTCGCGGGTGGCGTCGACTATCACATGAGCCGCCATTTGCGTATCCGCCTCGGAGACCTCTCCTACTCGAAGAATTACCTCAAGAATTGGAATCTTACGTCGCTCAACTTCACTGCCGGCTTGGTCTATCGGATCAACTAGGCAGCCCGTCAACGATGAGGGGCGGCGATGAGGCTCGCCGGCTCCGAACCCATTGTGTCCTGTGATAGATACGACACCGAAGTTGTATCTCCATAATGAAACGGTACTGTTACTTTGGGTCTTGCCGGAGAGATGGCCGGGTTACTCCCACTGCGCATGGAAGTACACTGCTGCTCTTCCACGGAAGCCGGCGGAGGCGGCTGTGTAGGAGGCATCTCGTAGTAGCGAAAGGGCCCCGAAATGGTTTTTGAAGAGGGAAAGGCGTTGCCCGGGCCACGCAACACGCACTTTACCGTTGGGAGTGGGGACCAATTGAGTACATTAGCCGAAAAAGATCCGACGCTGCGCGATCTCCTGAGGATCTTCCACCGTAGAAAGCGCGCGATATTTGTAACCGCGTCGGTGGTCTTCCTGCTGGCCGTCTGCGCCTGCGTGTTCATGACGCGTAGATACACGGCGAGCAGCGTGATTCAGCTGGAGAAGTCCTCCTCCGACAGTCTTGGGCTGGATAGCCTGATGGGGGCGGCATCAGGTGGGGCATCCGATGCTCTTTCTGTGAACATCGATTTGCAGACGCAGGCAAGTATCCTGGAGTCGGAAGCCCTTGCGCTCAAGGTGGTGAAGGATCTCAACCTGGAACAGAACGAGGACTTTAAGCCGCACTTTAGTCCTATCGGTTGGGCGATGGGGCTGGTGAGTCCGCGGGGTCCAGCCGATCCGGTCCACGCAAGCCTGGAGGATTCGCCCGGCTCGGCGCGCCAGGGTTGCCAAAGCCTTCGCTAAAAGCCTGAAGGTAAAGGTTACGGCCGGCACGCGTTTGCTGGAAGTGGATTTCACCAACCGCGATCCGAAAGTCGCGGCTGCTGTGGTCAATCATCTGGTGCAGGCGCTTATCGATTACACCTTCCAGACCAAGTTCACAGCAACCAACCAGGTCTCTCAATGGCTCGAAGGGCAACTGGGTGATCTGCGCAAGCAGAGCGAAGAGCTTCAGTCCAGAGTGGTCGCCTTGCAGCAGGGCAGTGGGATCTTTGGCGTCGGCGGAACCGACCCGCAGGGCAAGCCAGTCATCTACAGTCCAATTCTCGATCGCTTGCAGCAGTCCACGGCCCAGCTCTCTCAGGCGCAGATGAACCGCGTGCTCAAAGCATCGGTGGCCGAGGTCGTAAAGACCGGGAATGCGGAGTTGATCTCGCAGCTAAGCGGTACTTCGATCGCGAGTGGCAGCGGCCAAGGGGTCATGAACTCTCTGGCTTTAATCCAGAACTTGCGGCTCCAGGAAGCAACGCTCCAGGCCCAGATCGACCAGGATGCGTCTCAGTTCGGAGCTGCGTACCCGAAGCTGATTCAGGAGCGGGCCTCCTTGAAGGGAGTGCAGCAATCCTTGCAGGAAGAGATTAAACGTACTGCGGATCGCTCCGAGAACGACTATAAGATCGCGTTGAAAACAGAGCAGGGCGCCAAGGAGGCTTACGAGAGCGACCGCGTTGAAGCGGAGAAACTGAACGACAAGAGCATTGAGTATGCCATCCTCTCCAAGGAAGCCGACCAAAGCCAGGAGTTATATCAGGACCTGCTCAAGCGGTTAAAGGAAGCCGGCATCCTCGAGGGCCTCCACTCGTCAAATGTAACTGTAGTGGATCAAGCGAGTGCGCCTGCCAGGCCAAGCAAGCCCCAGGTTCCTCTATACCTGGCCTTGGGAGTAGGGCTTGGAATATTCCTCGGTTGTTGTGTGGCTCTGCTTGTCGAGGCGGTCGACAACAAGATACAGGGTACTGAGGACGTCGATGCGCTGCAGATTCCGCTACTGGGCATCTCGCCTCAGATCGAAGCCAGCCAAAGCGGCCCTCGTGCGATCATGCTGGACTCGCGACATACTGACATGGCTTTTGGAGAATCGGTGCGCCGTCTCCGCTCAGGGCTCCTGATCGCGCGCAGTGGCACGCCTCCACAGGTTCTCCTGATGTCGAGCCCCAGCCCGGGAGAAGGGAAATCAACGCTTTCGTTGAATCTGGCGATCTCTCTCTCCCAGTACGAAAAAAAAGTACTACTGGTGGAAGCGGATATGCGCCGTCCCGTGCTGCGCCGGCGATTGGGCCTGGAGGGAACGGATGGTTTGAGTGTATTGTTGTCGGACCGGGAAGCGGCGGCTGGCATCGTTCCCGCGCCCAACAATCCCAATCTTTACTTTTTGCCTGCGGGACCAGCGCCCCCCTACCCGGCCGACCTGCTGGGCTCGCCCCGGATGCATTCCCTCATGGAGGAATGGCGAGCGGAATTTGATTTCATCGTGGTCGACTCTCCGCCGGTCCTGCCTGTGACAGATGCGCAGTTACTGGAGGAGATGGCAGACGCTACTGTTTTGCTGGCTCGCGTCGGGGTCACGACCAGGGCCGCCCTGGGGCGCGCCTATAACCTCCTGCTTACGCATCGCAAGGATGCGGCAAGGCCGGCGATCGGAGTTCTGCTCAATTTTGTGACCCGCCGCTCCTCCGCCTACTACGGTTACTACGGCTACTACGGCGGCAAGAAGTATGAGTACCAGCAGGGATGAAGGCATGATAAAAGGGGTCAAATCGTTGTTGTTCTTATTCTGTTGCGCGGCCTGCTGCGGGGCGCAAACCGAAAGCCTGACCATCGGACCCGGCGACCTGCTGCACGTAAAGGTTCTGGAAGCATCGGAGCTAGAGCAAAGCGCCCGAGTGACCGACGCAGGTACCTTCACTCTGATTCTTGGCGGAACTGTGCACGTCGCCGGGCTCACTCCTCCCGAGGCAGCGCTCGCCATCGAGCGGGTTCTGGTAGAGGGCCATTATTTGCTGACACCCCATGTCAGCGTGATGACGGAGCAGACAGCTACGCAGAACGTAACCATCATGGGTCAAGTGCATTCGCCGGGAAGTTACCCGATCGGCACCCCTCGACCCATTCTTGATGTGCTCGCCTTAGCCGGCGGGTTAACCGATCTCGCCGATCGAAAAGTAACCATCCAGCGGCACGCCAGCAAGGACCGGATCACATTCGTTGTCTCAAACTCCGCCAACGCCGCGTTGGATGGTAGCGTCTACGTCTTTCCTGGAGACACGGTACTTGTTTCCAAGGCGGACGTCGTATACATCCTGGGCGATGTGAACCGGCCCGGCGGCTTCGCGATGGTTACCAACGATCAAAAGCTATCTGCGGTTCAAGCGATTTCTCTTGCCGGAGGAACACCGCCCAATGCCGTTCCCTCCCACGCCCGGCTGATTCGCAAGCAAGCCGATGGAAGCCACGTCGAGATTCCACTGCAGCTGAGTGCTATGGAGAAGGGAAAGCAGCCGGATATCCAACTGCAGGCGGATGACATCGTCTACGTTCCCTTTAGCTACGCGCGGAACATGGCAGTCGGCGCCGGTAGCTTAGTGGGCGCGACATCCTCCGCCGCAATCTATCACTTTTAGTCAGTCCTGGTCATTCAAGGCATTGATCCGAGCAGAACCATCGAACAGCAGGGAGCCGGGATGAATGGCGAGTTATTAAATCCATCGCGACGTCCCGACGCTGGTTACAGCGCCGCAGCGACCTCATTCCTCGTATTCGTACCCAAGTTCCTGGTGATTTTTGCGGCCCTCACCCTGGTAGTCAATGGAGCCCTGCCCCAGTTACAGATGGTGGCTACCGGTGGTGACATATTATTCAAACCGCGGCAGCTTACGATCTTCGCTCTTAGCTTTGGAACCATCCTGCTGCTTAAAGGAAGATTGCGGTCCAGCCCCTTGCTCCCGATCACCTTGTTTCTCGCCGGCTATCTTCCGCTTGAAGCACTCTTCTTGCATTTTTATCAAGGTCTCAGCTTCGCCGCTATCAGAAGCTCTTTGGATTGCTTTGCTTTTCTGGTCGTGGCGGGCATAGCTTCTCTTGTGCCGATCGAGCTAAAGTCGCGGCAGATCCTGGCATTCCTTTCCGTGCTGACGATTGCATGCCTGATCATTTCAGCCGCGCAATTCTTCACCAATTCGCCGGTGGTTCGCACAGACAGCAGCGACCTAACGTTCCATGTTCAGTCGTACCAATTTATCGATGAGACCCGTGCCTTCAGCTTGTTCGCGAACGGGCTCGACGCAGGTGTCTTCTATTCCTTCATGGGCGGAATCGCGACCAGCTTCTGCTTGCGGCGAAAGACGAGGAAGTTCGGCCTTGTTCTTTTTCTCCTGTGCGCGTTCGGCTGCTACGCAACCTACACCCGCCTGGCCATGGTCGGCTTCGTCGTGAGCTCCTTTTCTGTAGTTGTCATATCTAAAAGGGGGCTGATGAAGTTCAGTTTACTGCTCCCCCTATTGTCATTGGGCTGCGCCGTCTTGATTGTCGCGCAAGGCTTACGAATGGCGGGAGGGGCTGGCCGAAAAGACCTGGCCAACGCCTCGTCGCTGGATCAACGGATCGTCGCCTGGGGAATGTACGGAGGGAAGTTTCTATCTGGCAGCCCAACCGATATCCTATTCGGTATCGGACAGGGACCTTATACCCCTTTTAGTGCGCCTGATCGTCTGGAAAATGCGGCTCCTATCCCTGTGGATAACGCATATCTCCTGATCTTACTGGGCAGCGGCGTTCTTGGCCTGGGCATCGCAGGCGTCTCGTACTGGTGCTTCTGGACGTTCCTTCGAAAGCGCGCACTTGCCAGCGAAGACCACCTGCTCCAGGGAATCGCGGGGATCTTCGCGACCATCCCTTTCTTCAGTGTCGTCAACGATCTGCCAATTCAGACCATACTGCTGCTGTTGCTGGCCCTTTCATTGCGCCACGGAGATGATCCGGTATCCGCAGTCCCTTACCCGGACTTACAGGAACAACACCTGAAGCTTGCGTGAATCAATGGCCACCTTATCGACCAATGCGCGCCCGCTCAAGCCTCGTACCTTCGCCCGTACGGTGGCGAGCAATTCGGCAGCAAACCTGACACGTCTCGCTGTCACGTCACTCGTATCTATCTTCTTGCCCGCTTACTTGACCCATCATCTCCCTGTAAAGACATACGGCGCATGGGTGTTGATTCTGCAATTGAGCGCCTACGTGGGCTACCTCGACTTCGGGGTTCAGACCGCGGTTTCCAAATACATAGCGGAACACGAAGCCAAACAGGATTATGCCGAATGCGGACGGTATGCCAGCGTCGGCCTGGCGATGATGCTCGCTGCGAGCGTCCTGGGGCTGTTGCTGACCCTCATCCTGGTATGGCGCGTACCGTTTATTTTTCACACCATGCCGCAATCCCTCTATCACGATGTTCGTCTAAGCGTGTTGTTTGTCGGTATCTCCCTTTCCGCCAGCCTGGCCGCCTCTGTTTTTGTCGCGATATTCCTGGGCCTGCAGCGCTACCAGGTTCCAATGGTTCTTACCATCGTAAGCCGTCTTCTCTTCGGGATCGCCATCTGTATTGCCGTGGCCTCTCATAGCAGCCTTGCCCGGATGGGAGCGACAGTAGCATGCGTGAACGTCTTCTCGGCACTGTTGCAGTTTGCTGCATGGCGACGGCTGGGAGCGCACATTCGTATCTCACTGCGCCTTGTCGATGCGGCCATCCTGAAAAAGATGCTGAGCTATTGCGCCGTGCTCACGATTTGGTCTGTTTGCATGCTCTTTGTAAACGGCCTTGACCTTACGATCGTTGGCCATTACTCGTTCGGCGAAACCGCCTACTATGCTATCGCTGCATCCCCGACCAGCTTCATTTTGATGATCATCGGGGCACTCATGGGCCCGTTGCTGCCCGCGACCTCCGCCCTTAGCGCGCATCGCAGTTCAACGCAGATGGGGACTATTTTGCTCCGCTCCACACGATACGGTACCATTCTTCTCCTTCTGACAGGGTTGCCCCTCGTGGTTGCCGGCCATCCAATTTTATCTGTATGGGTCGGACCCGCATACGCTGCACATAGCGTGGTTTTTCTGCGCATTCTGGTTCTGGCTAACATCCTGCGCAACGTCTGCGCGCCATACGCCACGATGGTTGTTGCAACTTGCAAGCAAGGAGTTGCGACCGCCGCAGCGGTGACTGAAGGAACCGTGAACCTTGTCGCTAGCATTGCGTTTGCGCGACATCTGGGGGCGTTTGGCGTAGCTCTGGGTACTTTGCTTGGCGCTGTCGCCGGTGTGGCGATGCATTTTGGAGTAAGCATGCGCTATACCCAATCCACTCTAGCTGTCGCACGGCTGGATTTGTTGGTTAAGGGGATGCTCCGGTCGTTAGTCATAGCGGTCCCCTCAGTGTTGCTGTTTTGGCGTTGGTGGCCTGTCGAGAACTCCTCCATGAACGCATATATATATTCCGGGTGGCTAATGTCGACGCTGCTTCTTGCGTGGTTCGTGAGCATGGGCCGCGAGGATCGGCTCTTTCTTGCCGGAATTGTCAGCCGGAAAATGAACTCGTTATAGAGAGTCAGATGACAAACAATTGCGGTGGCACAATGAACGACTCCCAAGGGTACGTGGCGACACAGAGAACGCCGGAAGAAGCGATCGATCGCCGGCGCGGATCAGTTTGCGATTCCTGGCCTCTGGGCCTTGTGGACCGGCTGTGCCGTTATTTTCACCGCAAATGGTTGCCTCGGTACGAGAGGTATCGCGCGCTCCCGAGGAACTTTCTCTTTTCGCGGTTGCTTCAGGTGGAAAGCATAAGTCTCGGCTCCGGGTGCAGGATCAGGGGACTTAACCGCATCCATGTGGGCCGTGCTTTTAAGGCCTTGAATAATCTATGGCTCGAAGCAGTGGAACGCGATCGCGCCGGGAATCTTTATAGCCCTTCACTGACAATCGGCGACGACGTGGTCTTTGGTTTCGGGGTACATGTAGCTGCAACCAACCGGGTTTGCATTGGGAATGATGTGCTTGTGGGCAGCCACGTGATCATTACCGACCACAACCATGGGATCTACGCCGGGCCGGGGCAAAGCAGCCCATTTGAACGTCCGGCAAACCGGCTGCTTACCTCCGACGCAGAAACCACGGTTGAAGATAACGTGTGGATCGGTGATGGCGTCGTCGTCTTACCTGGCGCACATATTGGCATGGGCAGCATCATCGGCGCGAACTCCGTCGTTAATGGCAAAATTCCCCGGCACTGCATGGCTGCTGGCACTCCTGCGCGGCCAATCAAGAGGTTTGACGCGGGGTCTGACACCTGGGTACCTGTCGATAAGCCTTCCAGTAGTCGCAGATAGTGAACCGTGAGGGTTATCCGCCATGAATATTTCAGTCGCCATGTGTACCTACAACGGAAGCAGATTTATGGCTGAACAGCTGGAAAGCATTGGGCAGCAGAGCAAGCGTCCATTTGAGTTGATCATTTGCGACGATGGGTCAACCGATTCCACTCCGGAAATCGTCAGTAGTTTTGGTGATGGAGCGCCTTTCCCCGTACGACTTATCCGTAACCAGGCAAAACTTGGCTCCACAAGAAACTTTGAACAGGCAATACTCCGTTGCAGCGGTGACGCGATCGCTCTCTGCGATCAGGATGACGTGTGGCAAAAGAACAAGCTCGAGCGGGTGGCTCAGGTATTGCAATCTGAGCCTGATGTAGGTGGGGTGTTTTCTGATGCTTTGTTGATCGACGGAAATTCACGGTTAATGCCGGGAACGCTGTGGCAACACCTTCAAGTAACGCCCCGCGTCCGCGCAGACCTGAACAGTAGGAGTGGGGCGCTCCTGCTACTGGAGCGGAGTGCCGTCACCGGGGCAACGTTTGTTTTCCGTTCACACTTCGCTCCGCTGGTGACGCCGATCCCTTCCGAATGGGTGCATGACGCCTGGATGGCGTTGTTGATTGCCACCCAGGCGCGATTGCGCCCGCTGCCTGAGCCACTGATGAGCTATCGCCTTCACGCGGCCCAACAGGTTGGTCTCAAGCCGCGGCGCTGGTATTCCGGACTACAAGTTCGCCGCGAGAAATCCACCGAGGCTCACAAGCTGCTGGTGAAGCGTTGGTCTTCGATGACCGCGAAACTCAACAGCATGCCAGTAGATCCACTGTTTACGCAGCTTGCGCAGGAGAGACTCACGTTTCTGCAAACCCGGTTGGCATTGAGAGAGCGGGGCTTAGTCGACCGCGTTATCCGTGCGACCCTCGCGTTGCCGGAATACTTCAGATTTTCAAACGGGCTGCTGAGCTATGGCCGGGATGTAACCGGCTCTTGAGCTTGAATGAGGTTGATTGTGGGTAGCGGGCCAAAAAACAACGTTTGCGCGGTGATCGTAAGCTTCCGTCCGCGCCCTGAAGACCTTGCCAACCTGACCAGGGTGCGCCCGCAGGTAGAGTGTCTTGTCGTCGTAGACAACGGTTCTCCGGAAGAGCAACTTCACCTATTGCGTGTCGCGAGTCGTGAGTTGGACTTTGCCTTGATCGAGAACGGACAAAATCTGGGTATTGCTGTCGCGTTGAATGTCGGTGTGAAGTGGGCTCAGGCGAATGGCTCCGGTTGGGTTGCCCTCTTTGATCAGGACAGTGCAGTGACCGATGGCTTTATGGCGCAGATGCTTGCCGATTTTGAGCACTTCGCCCAGCAGCGAAATATCCTGCTGCTCGTTCCCAGATATAGGGATCCAAAGTCCGGCGTAGAGCGCGTCATTCCATTGGATGAGGATGGAGGGCCCTTCGTAACCATCACATCCGGGAGCCTGCTCCCCATCAGCGCCTTCGAGAAATGCGGCTACTTCAAGGAAGAGCTTTTCATCTATACGGTCGATGACGAATACAGTCTGCGCCTTCGTTCCCAGGGCTATTCCATTGCCCTAAGTCCTCACGCTGTTTTGCTGCATAACTCCGGTGTTCCCTCTCACTACCGCATGTTTGGCAGGCAATTATTCGCGACCACCAACTATCGGCCGGGTGTGCGCTATTACATCAGCCGAAACCGCGTCTGGATGGCGCTGATGTATGGAGCCCGCTACCCTCGCTGGGTTCGTGGTGCGTTTCGATCCTCACTTATCGATCTATGCAAGCTCGCCATCGCGGAAGACTTCCGCTGGGCCAAGGTCAAGATGGTCTTCCTGGGATTTCGCGACGGCATGCTCGGACGGATGGGAAGAACAGTCACTCTCTAGGTGAACCATGAGCGAAGAAACTCCAGTAGTGAGCGCTGTAATACCAACGCGCAATCGTCCCGAATTGGTGTGCCGGGCGGTGCGCAGTGTTTTGACGCAAACCATACAAGCGGTAGAATGCATCGTCGTCATCGATGGACCCGATGCCGCGACTCGTTATTCACTCGATGAAATCGACGACCCTCGCCTGAAGGTGATTGCACTTGCGGATAGCGTAGGGGGTTGTGAGGCGCGCAACCTCGGCGCTCAGGCAGCGCGCGGAGAATGGGTGGCCCTGCTCGACGATGATGACGAGTGGTTGTCATACAGGCTCGAAAAGCAACTCGCGGCGGCCGCCAACTCTCCGGAACCCGTCACCATGGTGGTGAGCCGGTTCCTGGACCGCGGGGAAAGCGACGCAGATCTATTGCGCCCCCATATCTTTCCCCGCGCAGGTCAAACCATCAGCGACTTCTTATGGTGTGAAGTTTCCTGCCTGGGAGGTATTGCCGGCTTCCCACAGACGTCTACATGGCTCCTCCGGCGTGATTTCCTGCTCGAGGTTCCATTCACCAAAGGGTTGAAGGTGTTACAGGATCTGGACTGGCTGTTGCGCGGATACGGCCATCCGCGCATGCGGGTGATATTTATTGCCGAACCCCTGACGGTCTTCCATAATGAGCAATCGCGGCATCGGGTAACCAAGCGCATTGACTGGGAGTACTGCCGCCAGTGGGCGATGGCCAATCGCGATCTCTTTACCACAAAGGCGTTCGGCTTTTTCCTCGTTATTTACTGCCTTAATCCAGCCGCACAACAAGGGGCCCCGTGGCCGGAGTTGAGGCGTTTGCTTAGGGACACCTGGTCTTTCGGGAAGATTACACCGAAGCTCATGATGCTCTGTGTCCTATACGTCTGTGTCTACCCATGGGTTGGCAAAGCGCTCTTTCCGCGCAAGCGGGCGAGCATGCTTTACCAGGTTAGAAGTCTCGTCAGGCGCGCGGGTTAGGCAGCCGCACTTAGGGTGATCTTTGGAGAGATGCTTTGACACACGATGACAAAACCTCGCTTCGAAGCGGGGATTACCGGCCTCAAGCGAATTTCTGGCGAACTCCGTACTTTCCCGCATTGGATGGACTGAGGGCGCTGTCTCTGTTGCTTGTGATCGGTGGGCATGTACGCACCGAGTTATCTATTAAGCGCTATTTGAGCGGTGGCCTCGGGGTGGGCATCTTCTTTGTTCTGAGTGGATTCTTGATCACCATCCTCTTGCTCCGCGAAGAGCTTGCGGAGGGGAGGATCTCCCTTGGCGCCTTTTATATCCGCCGCGCCTTCCGCATTCTTCCTCCGTATTTCCTGACCGTTGGCGTGTATCTGCTCGTTGGGTTGATGCCCGCGCAGCGTGAGTTGAGAGTTAAGTTCCTTAATGGCCTTCCCTATTTCCTGACCTTGCGCAATGAATATGTACCTAAGGGGCTTGCGGTAGCCTTTACCCACTCCTGGTCACTCTCGGTGGAAGAGAAGTTCTATTTTGTCTGGCCCATTCTATTTTTCATCGTGCTTCGCAAGCTTAAGTGGCGCTGGGCACTTGTGCCCATCACGGTCGTTCCGCTCTTCGTTTCTTCCACCAGTTCAATTCCAGTGGCCTATTTTTCTCTTCTGCTGGGCTGCTGCGTCGCCGTCGCATTGCATGCTCTGAGGGGGAAGCAGGACGAACTTTTTTCTTTTAGCAATCGGATCCCAACGGTCGTAGCGGTCATGGTCTGGGCTTTGTCGTACTTCGTGTCTTTGGGAGGAACATTTCGTGTGAGCTTCATCCTCACCACCGCAGCCCTCCTTCCGCTCCTGCTACTGAAAGGATCCCTGTTTTCTCAACTCCTTGGATCGAGGATTTGCAGCTATGTAGGGAAACGCACTTACTCCATGTACCTCTTTCATGCATTCTGTCTAACGCTCTTCGAAGGCAAAGTGATTCATCCCACGACAGTCGCACGGTACCTCGGGGTAGTGGTCCTCACCTACATGTTAAGCCTTGGGGTAGCATCGGTCGTTTATGTCATTCTGGAAAAGCCCGCTGTGTCGTGGGGAAGGAACCTCGCCAAAGCATATTCA
Source organism: uncultured Acidobacteriaceae bacterium (assembly GCA_963775365.1). Classification (GTDB taxonomy): domain Bacteria; phylum Acidobacteriota; class Terriglobia; order Terriglobales; family Acidobacteriaceae; genus PALSA-350. The sequence continues at coordinate 90,683 of CAVZJL010000010.1, forward strand.
GAACGCCGGCGGCAGAGGGCGCAAAGAAAGCGCGAGGAAACAGCGCCCACAGGCCACACCTCGCCAATTCCGCTGTAGGTGTTGTTGGGCGTCCTCACATCGTGCAGCGCCGACAGCCTTCCAATCTTGGCAAACAATCAAGCTCAATCGTTTCCTGGTGCGCGCGCTGCCGTTTCCTGGTGCGGAGCGATCAAAGCCCAAATGCCTCGACGTACTGCTGTGCGGCAATCCGACGACTATAGCGCTGCTCAACTAATTGCCGAGCTGCGAGACCGTAACTCTGGCGTCGTTGTTCGCTATCCAGTAGCCGCTTGAGCTGCTGTGCTAGGCTTTCGCTGTCTCCCAGTTCGAAGAGTGCGGCGGCTCTGCCGCCTGCAGTGATTTCGCGATGCACAGCGAGATCGCTGAAGATGCAGGGCAGGCCATGGGCCATCGCCTCGAGGGAAACCAGTGGCAGACCTTCGGGGCCGAGCGATGGGTTGATAAATATCGTCGAGTCCTTATAGAAACGGGATGGGTCCGCCTGAAAGCCGGCGAAGTGAACATCCAGTCGATCGGCCAAACCCTCCAAATGGCGTCGATATGAACCTTCGCCAACCACTAGTAAGGACACATCCGGGATTCCCCGCATGGCATGCAAAATAAACTGCACTCCCTTGTATTCCTCCAGCCGGCCGACGAAGAGAAGCTGCGGACGCTTCTGGGTAGACGGTGTGCATCTCACGGCTGGCGGCGCTTCGACCCAATTCGCGATAACCTTCACTTTTTCCTGCGGCAGAACACTACGTGCGAGTTCGCCGATCGTTTCCGATACACAAACCACTTGCGAGGCGAAACGCAGAGAGTGCTTGGAGAGGAGCCTCGGAAAGAAGCGCTCTGGATTCCGAAACCACGAATATAGGTCCGTTTCAAATGGGATATGCATCGTGAATATCGTCTTGTAGCCGAACAGGCGAAGGGGTCCCAGAAGCAGCGATTCGAAAAATCCATTGACTTGCACCGTGCGGATCCTGAACCGAAGGAGCATATAGGGAATAACGAAGCAGGCAAGCAGGAGACGCAGCCCTTTGAACCATTTTGAGCCCAGTATCGGCAGGCAAACTACCGTCATTCCCTGGGCGCGTAATTGGGACGCGAGCTCGGGCAGTGAAAGGACAGCGTAGCCCTCGGCATAGGGACTTAGCATGGCTCCAAGACCCTTTAAATAGGTCTCGACACCACCATAATGCGAACCAATATCGACGAATAGAATGCGTTCTTGTTTCATGCGAGATGAAGTATGGCGCTGTTAAGACGCACTTATCTCACGCTAAAAGCACAGGCTGCGTGGAGCAATCACACGAAAGTAATAAAGTGGATGAAGCGCCTGCAATAGTGTTTACTCAACGCGTTACAAAGCCTTCAAATCGAATAGATCGAGGCCGCGCTTCATGATAAAAGTGTGAATATGGTCGAGACGGTAAGCTCATGGATACTTCCCGAGACTTCGGGATATCACCGCGAGCCCTCCCGTCCCGTTGAGCTTCGCCAGGCCAACTTCGATGCCCAGTTTGAATGGCACACGGTCATTTATGACTGCTTTCGCGTGGCAAAAACACGGGTGATGCTTGTCGGGCCGCCCTTGAAAAGGTTTGACGGCATTCTTGATTCACTCAAGATCCACGCTCTGCCCACCGGAGCCGAATGTCGCTACCAGGTGCATCACAAGTTCACGACTGCGTTCGCCCATCGACGCACAGACAATCTTTGCCGGATTGTGGTCGAAGTGCCGGAAACGGATACTAGCTTGCAGCTGCAAACCGCTGCCGGTGCCAAGACCCTGGATATCAGGTCAAGTGCCCGTGAAATCTTCCGCGGCCGGCGGGTGCTTTTCACTCTGAGCAAAAATAATCACCCCACGTGGGTGTGTGACTGGATGCGTTTTCATCGTGACCTTCATGGGGCGGACGCCGTTCTTCTCTACGACAACGATTCCACCGCTTATACCGCGAAAATGCTGCTAGAGACGATGAAACAGGTTTCCGGTTTCTCCGCCATCCAGGTTGTCAGTTGGCCCTACAAGTATGGACCGCAGGGAGTAAGCCGTGACACGTGGGACTCCTCGTTCAGCCAGTACGGCGCGCTGGAAGATGCCCGCTGGCGATATCTTGCTGATGCCTATGCCGTGCTTAACTGCGATATAGACGAGTTAGCTCTTTCTGTCGAAGGTAGTGTATTTGATAAGGCCGCTGCGGCCACCGACGGTTACGTGAAGTTTTCCGGCAGGTGGGTCACGTCAAAGAATGGCGATGGGGCAGAAGTGATCCCGCGTCACCAGGAGAGCACTCAGCAGCAGTTGCCGCATTGGCGCTGGCAGGGTTTTCGGCCGATGGATATCAAGTTATGTCCGGCAAAGTGGGCGGTGGCCCCGGACCGCTGTCCAGCGGACGCACACTGGAGCGTCCACGAGATCGTCGGCATGCGTGCCCGCACAAGGAAGCTTGACGAAACCTCCTACCGCCATTTCAGTCGGATCAGCACAAACTGGAAAAATAACCGTAAGGCGATAGAGCACTGCGATCCTCACCGGCAGATGGAAGATACAAGGCTCCTACAGGCTTTTGCCAGGGTCAAATGGGACGAGTAATCACGCCCCGCACTCTTTCATACGTCTCGCCTCCCGAGGCCTCCCGGATCTGATGAATCGGGCGGCCGGACTTGACCCATCCTTGCATTATCCACGTCCGCGCGGGTCCTTCTACGTACCGGCTCACAAGAAATGACGCAATGATCAGAATGGGCAGAAAGACGACAAATTGCCACGCCGCCACTTTGCCAGATAGTGAGCTGTGTCCTGCAAGCTTATTTGTAGCGGCAGTGAAAAAGTGCCAGACCGGCGACTGGATGATGTAGATTACATAACTAACAGAACCGAGCTTGTAAAGTTGCGAAGAGCCGATCATACGCACAACGTGGGATGATTCGTGCGAGCAACAAACAACCAGCAACGCCAGCAGAGGCAGCATGCCAGTCGTGACGATAAAGGCTCTATAGCTGGGCGGAGTGAGAACACAAATCAGGATAATCGTCGCCGCCGTTAGCAGCGTAATTACGCTCGCAAATGCACCTGACGCTTTTTGCCACGGAGCAACAAACCGTGTGGCTTCAATACCAACCACGAAACAAGGCGTCCAGAATAGGGGATTGTACTGAATGTAGCTGTGATAGCGCTCACTGCTCAAACGGCCGGTAACATGTGCATAGACAACCGCCAAGGAAGCAGCCCACAGGCCAACACTTATAGCCGTCGCCACCACCGTCCCCTGTCTCATAAGACGAAATGCAATGTAAGGGAACAAAAAGTAGAAAAAAGCCTCGACCGAGAGAGACCAGCTAGGGCCGTTCCACGCTTGCGAGACGCTGGTCCAGGATTGGAGAAGGAGCGGTGAGAGGCTGGCGCCGGCCCAAAAAGTCTTGTGTGCTGAAGCGGACACGGCGGGCGCAGGATGCAGTATGTATTTCTGCAGTGCCATGGGCAGAAACAGGAAATACGCGAGAAGATACGCCGGATACAGGCGGGCGAAGCGGGCCAGCCAAAACGCCCGCGCTTTCGAGGATGTGGCAATCCTCTCCCGATAACTGATCGAGAGCACAAAGCCGGAGAGAGCAAAGAAAAAGCACAAAGCCAGAGGGCCGCAATCCATCAGGGCCTTTGCAGGTTCCGGAAGCCGTTCGATTCCTCTGATCTCGCTGCCATAGTGAAAAACGACAATCGCGATCGCAGCGAAGAAGCGCAAACTCGTCAAGGCGCGATAGTTCGTCTTCATTTCTTCTCCGGACGGATTGCTCGTGTCTTGAGTTCTGGAAATGTGCCTTTGATACAAGCGCAGTACCGGCAAGTTCGTAAGAATGGAGGGCGCTTATGTATGCCACGAAGGGGCTACAGAACCAACTTGAACGCCACCATGGTGTAGACCTGCGTGAGCTATGCGGGCACTCGATTCGGCATCCCGGCGAGCTTAGGTTCAAAGCTTTGGGCAGCTGCGGCTGCAGGAAAGGGTTGAGAAGCGTCCTGGTCAACCGGTGCGCCCACTCGGGCCAGGAACTGCCGGAAGCGCGCCTGGAAGACCTCGGCACTGAAGCCTTCGGCGTGGCTGCGTAGCAGCTTCGCTGACCACTCCTGGCGTTCAAAGCGCACGATCGCTTCGGAAAGGTCGCTCACCTCCTGGCGGTCGAAGAAGATGCCGGTGACGCCCTCGAGTATCGTCTCTGCTGCTCCTCCGGCGCGGTACGCAATGGTGGGCCGGCCGGCGGCAGCTAGTTCCAGCGGCGCCATCCCAAAGTCCTCCTCTCCAGGAAACAGCAGGGCGCGGCAGCGGGCCGCGTAGTGCTCCACCTCGGCGTCGGAAAGCCGGCTCAGGAACTGAACGGTTGGTCCAGCCTTGGCCATCAAGCGGTCACGGTCCGGCCCATCCCCAATAATCAACAAGCGTCGGCCGAGTCTCGAACAGGCTTCGATGGCAAGGTCGATGCGCTTGTAGGAAATCAATCGCGCCAGCACCAGGTAGTAGTCCTCCTGCTCCCGGCGAGGACGGAACCGGTTGACATCAATAGGCGGGTGAATCACTTCAGCCGTCCGGCCATAAGCGCGCAAAATACGCGCCGCTACTGTCTTCGAATTGGCAACAAAGTGATCAGGGTAGTGCGAGGCACGCTCGTCCCATTTGCGCAGGGCGCCCATCATCGGTGGCAGAAGCAGGCGTCGCGCAATACCCGCCGTCTCCTGTGCGGAGTAGCTGGCAAAGCTCCAGGCCCAGCGCATGGGAGTGTGGCAGTAGCAGACGTGAATGGCGTCTCGGCTTGTGCGCACACCCTTGGCGTAACCAGAGGAGCTCGAAACTACCAGGTCGTAGCGCGATAAGTCGAGAGAACGCACGGCGAATGGGTACAGCGGAAAGTAGAGGCGATAGTACCGCTTCATACTTGGCAGATGCTGCATCCACGAGGTTTCAACCCGCCTGCTGGACAGTCCCGGAGGCATAAGATCCGGCATCGCGACCGTGGTGTAGAGGGATGCGCTGGGCAGCATGCGCGCGAGTTCCTCGGCGACTCTTTCCGCGCCGCCCATCTGCGTAAAGTAATCATGGACTACGGCAATCTGCATTGATTCCTCAAGTGCTACGAAACAGCGCCGGACCGCTTGAGCATCGCGGGAACGGTTCGGGCAAGAATCTTCAAATCCAGTACCAGTGACCATTCGTCTATGTATGAGACGTCGAGTGCTACCCGCTGTTCGAAGCTGAGCGAAGGGTCTTCGGCCACCTGCCAGTTCCCAGTCATCCCCGGGCGAACACTGAAGCGCCGCATAAGCTGCGCCTCTCCGAACCGCGAAACGTCGAGCGCGCTCATGGGCCGCGGGCCCACCAGACGACATGTCACCTAACAGCACGTTCCACAGTACAGGTAGCTCGTCGAGCAACGTGCGGCGTAGAAATCGGCCCACCGGAGTTATGCGCGCCTCGTCCCATGCGGCTCAGGATCGACCCTCTGGTCAGAGGCATTGCGCACCATGCTGCGAAACTTGAACATGCGGAACCGGCGGCGCCCATAACCGTGCCGCTCCTGCACAAAGAAGATCGATCCCGGGCTGGTGAGCTTGATAGCCAGCCCGATCGCCAGGAAGACTGGCGCCAGCAATACAATTCCTGTGGCCGCGCCTAAAACATCGAGAATGCGTTTTGCGGTCTCGGCCGTTTCGCGCTTGTGGTCCTTGGGCACGAGTTCAACGAAGAGCGCTGCTCGCCGCCGCGAGATCTCTTTTCTTGCCAGCGTAAATACGTCGTTTAAGCAAACGACACGCACCCCCGCAGCCTCGGCAATCGATACAGCGCGCTGAGCCACGTCGTAGCAGGTGCGCATGGGGATAGCCACGATGAGTTCGTCGACGATATTTTGCAGCAGATAACCAGACAGATCGTCCACATTGCCAATCAGGCGGCTGGCAATGTCTGGTGGCATCGAATGCAGGATGGCGATCGTCGACGAATCCCAGAAGGCGCTTCGTGCGGTGATTTTGAATGCGCAACTCACGCCACGCTTTGCTTGCGCGCCGGCCGCTCCCCAGGATAATTACCCGCTCGGGTTCGATGACATGCCAACTCCGATGTTGGCTGAACACCAGCACCCGGCAAGTCTCATAGAGGAACGTAACGAGCAGGAAGCTGACCAGGATGTTCGGGATTGGGCCCACGCGCATGGCGGCTTTGCAGGTACAGGTCCAGAAGCGCGGTCATGATCGCGCAGGCAGTTACCGTTCGCAGCACCAGGCTGCGCAGTCCATCGAGGTCGCGGCGGTAAAGGCCCAGAACCGTCAAACATTGCTTCCAGAGGATTACGAACACGATGGAGAAAGACGCATTCAGCAGAGTGATGCGAATCATCAGGAACTGTGCAAAGCCGCCATGCGGTATGTACCGCAAGTTCACCCACACGACAGCACCCACAGCGAGCCCGAGCGCGATTAAGCTATCGAAGGCTGCTAACAGTGCAGGCGAGTTGCGGAGTCTGGGCATTATCGTCCACTTGCACCGATTCGCAGTGATGCGCGGATAGTGGCGCAGGATAAGCTAGGCGACGAAAGATCGATCCCTGCTAAGCTTCGCTTGAAGTTTGGCGATAGCAACACTCCCATTACCAAGATCACCTGGACTGTTCCCAAGGTAAGTGGGGCATGATGATTCTTCAATCACACTAAAGTTTCGTAGACCCATCCAAAGGTAGGCGAAATCAACCGGATTCCAGTGAAACTTTATTTGAACTGGCCCCGGAAAAACGGGCTACGGGTTAAAATTTAACCCCTCGTATCCGCAGTGGTTTTTGTCTCTCGACGGCGCAGAACGATGCCCCATATCGGGTACCTTCTCCCGGATTCGTATCTCACACGTAACCGCCCGCCCCCTCTTTACGCGGGAGTTCCTCGCCGCCGTTCGATACGATAGGAACACTATAGTTACAAAATAGCTGGAGTGCGTGGAGGGAGCCCTGCGCAAGCATTTGCTTTTCGCCACAATGGGTGTTCTGTGCACATTGTCGCCTCTCAATGCACAGCAGCGGGTCAGGCGATCCAATCCTGCTTCCATGCAGAGCTTTCAAATTCCCAGCCACGGGGCGCTGCTCAACGCGTTCGTTTATGTCGCCGCCGGCGCCGGCCCGCATCCAGTGGTGGTGCTCCTGCATGGGTTTCCTGGTAACGAGCGCAATCTCGATCTGGCACAGGATATTCGCCGCGCAGGGTGGGACGTTCTCTACTTCGACTACAGAGGAACCTGGGGTTCCACTGGAGACTTCTCCTACTCCCATGGCATCGAAGATACGGCTGCCGCAGTCAGCTATCTACGCTCGCCAACTATGGCAAAGATATTGCGGCTTGATCCCACTCGTATAGTTCTCATAGGTCACAGCATGGGCGGGTTCATGGCCGTGCAAGATGCAGGCGCTGACCATAGCATCCTGGGGATAGGTCTTATTTCTGCTGCCGATCTTGGCGGACGTATTCCGCAGCCCTTGCCCAAGGATCGCGAACACGCAACAATTCAGGCGCTGAGCGCCGCCTACGATCGTGAAGGAATGGATCCAATCAATGGCTGTACGCCCGAGGAGCTAGCCCATGACACGCTCACCAATGCGGCGCAATGGAGTTTCATGGCTAAGGTCGCCTCGCTCAAGGGCCGGCCGGCCTTGATCGTCACTTCAGACGACGCCTATGTAAGGGAAGAAGAAACGTTTGCGGCTGCGTTGCGCCGCGCAGGAAATACTCGCGTGGCCACACTCCACCTGCCTACCGATCACGTCTACTCCGATCAGCGCGGCCCTCTTTCAGCCGCAATTCTCAGGTGGCTTGCGACCGTCGATTCGGAGGCAACAACGCAATAACCCAAACTACCGGCGAGCGTGGTGATGGTGGTGGTGATGATGGTGATGGTGCGTTTGCGCAAATGCAGAAGCCGAAACCATCAGGACCATGGCGAAGAGCAAAGCCTTTTTCATGTCCAAATCATAACAACAAAGTAACGGTGCGCTATGCCTCGTCGCCGAACTTTTGGGTTACAGGTCTCTCCCCAATCATGTTAGCCCAGCGTCAGGAGAAATCCTCCAGTGCCGTCACCACAGGGGTGCCCTTGTGGCGCGTACGGAAGAAGAAGATCAGGGCGACGAGCAGATAGACAAAGTAGAGATAGGGTAGCCAGGAGTAGGGCGGAGCAGGGAGCGGATAAAGTGTACCCGCAAGGGCCATGATCATCGAAATGCCCCCCAGGATAGCGACTACCAGAAGAGTCATGGACAGTGCACCCTGCCTTTTTAACTTGAGTGGCAGCGCAATGCAGGTGAGTCCATAGATTGTGATGAAGCCGTAAACCGCGAAAGACCCAAGCCAGCCGTAGATGTCCGTCCCTGAGTTGCCGAGAGCAATAAGAATTAGGACGGGCAGGCCAACCACGAAGGCTGTTATTACCACCGCCACATGTGGAGTCTCGTTGCGATGATGGGTCCTACATAGCCGCATCGGGACCAGTCCGTTATGGGCCATGAGCAGCAGGATGCGGGCGGCGGCGGTGATGCAGGCCAGCAGGCAGGCAAACATGCTGATCATCGCCCCGGCGTCGATGATCAGGCCCAGTGCCGGCATTGCTGCTTGGTTCGCCAGAACGTGCATCGGGGCATCGGTTTTGTCGAGGGAGAGGCCCGCATTGCGAAAACCAAGCACTTCAGCATATGCAGCCAGGATGAAGAAAGCGCCCGCCCCGAGCGCGCACTGCAAAACTGCGCGCGGTATGGTGCGTAGCGGTTCTTTGGCCTCGTGACCGAGAGCGGTCGCGCTTTCAAAACCAACAAAGCTGAAAATCGCCAGCACTAGCCCCAGGCGAACCCCCGCAATCGAACTGCCCTGCAGCCGTAATTGCGGCCAATCCAGATGCAGACCGTTCTTCCATAACACCAGGACCAGCACCGTTACGATACAAGCCGTCGATGCGCCTTGCAGCCACAGCATGGCCCGTGCCGAAAGCTTCACATCGCGGTACGCCATGGTAGCGCCTCCGGCGACCGATATCAGCACCAGCAAAATGGGCGAGATCGTATGACTGGTGGAGGATTTCAGCACGATATTGAAGTACTGAACAAAGCCCCCGACGATCGAAGAACCCGTGGCTACATATCCGAGGACGAGCGCCCATGCGGCGATGGCTGCAACCATGGGCGGAAGTGAGTCGGTGGCATAGCTGTAAAGGGAGCCCGGTGAGGCTGATCGTCGTCCGAGCGCGCCGATGAGCAGGGCAATCAACGTGATCTGTACGGTTCCGAGGGCATACGCTGCCCAGGTTCCGTTGCCGGCCAAGGCAAAGACCAGGGGGATGGTCAGGACCGGTGAGGTGACGGGCGCGATGGCGGCGACCGATTGGGCCAACGTTTCCCAGGGCGTAAGAATGTTATGGCGCAGGCCATATTCAATCTCCGAGCCGGATGCAACGACAGCTGTAGTCTCGGGCGGCAGTGGTGCGTCTCCAGAAAACTGGTTCAAAAAAGCTGAATTTGCGAGCGACGGGTAAAGGGCGGGACCTGAAGTAAGTGTGCTGGGAAATCGACAGGGAAGTCAAAGGATTTTATCGACGGTGTAGAGTGAGCATATGGCAACGCAGCTCGCTGAGCCCAACAAGCTTCACAGGAGCTCCGGGCTCGAACAGGCGCTTAGCCTGTACGACCTCCCACGGAACGCGACCGTCCAGTTGATTAGCCGTTCCGAAAATGAGATTTACAAGATCGAAGCTCCGTCCGGCGGGCAGTGGGCTTTGCGTGTCCAACGCCGCGGCTATCAGTCGAAAAATACCCTTGCTTCCGAGATTGCCTGGCTGGTCGCATTGCGCCAGGACGGGGTGGTCGCGACACCGGTTCCCATACCCGGCCTCAATGGAGAATGGGTCCAGGTCGCACAGGTGCACGGCGTCCCCGAAGCCCGCAACATGGTTCTCTTTGCCTGGGAAGATGGCCGCCAACCCGCGATGGAAATGGACTTGCGCCAATATTTCAAGACCTTGGGAGTCATCACAGCGAAGATGCACGCGCACAGCAGCACCTGGCAGCGGCCCGAAGGCTTTGAACGATTCACTTGGGACTTTGAGGCAGCCCTGGGCGAGTCTCCGCGGTGGGGCCATTGGCGCAATGGACTGGGCATGGACGCTATCAAGCTGGATCTGTTTGGCCGGACGGCGGACCTGATCCGGGAACGCCTGGCGCGTTACGGCAGAGGTCCGGACCGCTTCGGTCTTGCCCACTGCGATTTGCGGCTGGCCAATCTGCTGGTGCACGAGACGCAAGTCAAAGTGATCGACTTCGATGACTGCGGCTTCAGCTGGTACATGTACGACGCCGCAACGCTTCTGTCGTTTTATGAGCACCTGCCTGGAGCGGCCCGCCTGATTGAGTTCTGGCTGGAAGGCTATCGATCGGTGAGAACCGTGGCCAAGGCTGAAGAAGAAGAGATTCCAACCTTTGTTATGTTGCGCCGGCTGCTGCTCGTCGCCTGGGTCGGCTCCCACGAGGAAACCGATCTTGCCCGGTCCCTGGGCGTCCCCTACACGGATCAGACAGTAGGTCTTTGCTCTGACTTTCTCAGGCGTTTTGGGTGAGCAATTTCGCTACTGTTGCAGACCGAAGCACGAGGTCTTTTCGTGGTTTTCCGCCAGGGAAAACCACACCTCGCGATGTCGATCAGACGAAAGTAATTGCAGAACAGCTCTGAGGTAGATCAGGCGAGACGAACCATGATCTTGGTAAACCCGCTCGGCTGATCGCTCCAGGCTTTAATCATCGCCGGCGCCTCTTCCAGCGGAACAATCGCGCTCACCGCCTCGTCTACCGGAAAGCGATGTTCTTCGAGCATGCGTATTACTTCGCGAAAGTCCTCAGGCAGGGCATTGCGAGAGCCCAGAATATCGATCTCCTTCTGCACGAACCACTTGGTTTCGTAGGCCACCGGCTCCTTGGCGTAGCCGATATAAACCACGCGGCCGGTAAATGCCACCTCGTCGACGGCGCTGCGAAAAGTTTGCGGCAATCCAATTGCCTCAATAATCACGTCCGGCCCCCTTCCGCCGGTAAGTTCCTGCAGGCGCTCGTGCAAAGGCTCTTTCGATGTGTTGACGGCGTGGGTAGCGCCGGCGCGGAGAGCCAGGGCCAGCTTTGCATCCTCGAGATCGACGGCGATCGTCTTAGCTCCTCGGAATCCCGAGGCGGCAACGGCCCCCAGCCCGACTCCGCCACAGCCGAAGATCGCGACCGTATCCTGTGCGGTGACGCGTCCCCGGCCCACTGCGTGCAGGCCAACGGTCAAAGGCTCGACCAGGCACAGTTCCTTGATGGTGAGGCGGGCAGGATAGAGCTTCTCTGCCGGCACGGCGATATATTGCGTCATCGCTCCGTTGCGTTGCACGCCTAATGTTTCGTTGAACTGGCAGGCGTTAGGACGGTTTCTGAGGCAAGCGGGGCAGCGGCCGCAACCAAAATAGGGCGAAAGCGTGACGTCCATTCCCGCGGCGAGTTCCGGATGTGCTTTACTCGGTTCGACAATCGTAGCCGCAACCTCGTGGCCCGGGATACGGGGAAAACTCACCATCGGATTTTTGCCCCGGTAAGAATTCAGGTCGGTCCCGCAGAGGCCAATCATGCGCACCTTGAGCAGCACATCGTCATTGGTCGCGACTGCATCCGCGACTGTTTCAATTGCAACCTCGCCGGGCTCTTTCATCACGAATGCTTTCATGTTTTTCCACCCTACCTGTGTAGGCCTGTTTACCAAATACAACCAAGCCGTTATCTTCTCCATCAAGCAACCAATGATGGTGCCCCATTCAAGCCTGTTTTTGGCTTGAGTGGGATACGAATGCTCTTTCCCTCCGACACCCGGTTCATCCCAGGCACTTAGCGATCTTACATCGGTGGAATCTCACATCTCGCGAAAAACAAGCGAGATGCGGGGCACCGTCGTTGGTTGCGAGTACCGGAAAACTGCAATCCCCGTTCCCTCAACCCTGATTTTCAGCGCGCCCCGAAGTCCATACATAATTGAAGACCGGCGCCAAAATGGCTTCGACCTGGCCGAGAAGCTCAGGATCGCTCGAAGAGCGCATCAGTTGAAGGCTCGCTTCCACCTGCCGGCTGTTGGCCATGCCGACCAGCGTGCTCGAGACGTAGGGGTGGTCCAGGCTGAAGCGCAGAGCGAGGTCGGCTATATCCGCTCCGCGGCTGCGGCAAAATTCAGCCGCCTTTTTTCCTGCGTCGCGCACTGCCTGCGGCGCAGGATGCCATTCCGCCGGGCCATTCTCAGTCAAGATCCCCATGTGCAAAGCAGCCGCATTGATGAGCCCGATCCCACGCTCCCGGGCGAAGCTGGTTAGAACCTCATCCATGTCCGTATTCATGAGGTTGTAGTGGCAATAGGTAAGGATGCTGTCGACGGGCGCAGCTTCGGCAATGCGCCGCAGGAGTTTTGGGAGATATCCCGTAATACCGATGTAGCGCGCCTTGCCTTGTTGTTGCAACCGCCGCAACGCGGGAATGGTCTCGTTGATAATTTGTTGAGCGTCGCCAAACTCGAGATCATGCACCTGAAGCAAATCGACGTAATCGGTCTGCAACCGTCGCAGTGACTCATCGATGCTGGCCGTCACCCGCTTAGCGGAAAAATCGAACTCGTCTACTCCGTAGCGTCCACACTTGGTCGCCACAATGACGCGTTCGCGCCGGCCCGCCAGGGCCGCGCCGAGTCTGGTTTCAGCCAGCGTAATCCCGTAATACGGCGAAGTATCAAAGAAGTTGATGCCACTGTCCACCGCCAGGTGTACAGTCCTCATTCCTTCGCTGGGGTCGACATTGCCGAAAACGCCCCCCAACGCGGCGCCTCCAAAGCCAACCATTGAGAGGTTGAGGTCCGTCTTCCCAAGTTTTCTGTAATTCATCCTATTGGCTCTGGTATGCAACTTGATCGCGATTCCGCGCTACTGGTTGACTCCGCTCGCCAGAAAACCACCGTCGACCACCAGGATCTCGCCGGATACAAACGATGCTGCATCCGAAGCCAGATATACGGCCGCGCCTACCAGTTCTTCCGTTTTGCCGAAGCGGCCAATCGGGGTACGCAGCTTGAATTCCCGTCCACGCTCCGTACTGTCCAACAGATTTGCGTTTAGATCGGTGCGGAACACGCCGGGTGCAATGGCGTTCACCAGCACTCCATGGCGTGACCATTCCACCGCCAGTACTTTGGTAAGCGCCCCAACCGCGGCCTTACTGGCGCAGTAGGCGGCCACTTCGAAGAGTCCCACGTATGTGGAGAGCGATGCAATATTGATGATGCGTCCGTAGCCGCGGGCGAGCATCGCTTTCCCAAATACCTGGCAACCTCGCATGCGTGCCCGACAGATTGGTGTCTATGATCCGGTCCCAGTCCTCTTCCGGAAAGTCGAGCGTGGGCGCCCGCTTGGTGATGCCTGCGCAATTGATCAGAATGTCCACTTGGCCAAACTTATTCAGGACGTCATCGCGCAAAGCTTCAAGTGTAGTTCGATCGTGCACGTCTGAAGTGCGGCGTAATGTCTTTCGACCCTTGGCCTCGATCTCAGCTGCAACTTGCTCTACCTGTTCTGCTCGCCTTGAAGAGGCGATCACATGCGCGCCCGCATCCGCCAGCCCCAGAGAAAGAGCATGCCCGATGCCGGTGGTGCCGCCGACAACGACGGCGGTTTTGCCCTGCAAATCAAAAAGGGAAGAACTCATGAAGGGACTGTTTTTCTCCGACGAGATAGGTTCGTGCTGGTTTGACCGTCGATACAGTAAGCGCTACATTGAGTCTATATCAGAGCGCCTTAACCTGGAGACCGCGGAGTAAGCGACATCCACGGCAGAGTGCCCGCGAGAAGAAATGGCTGCCGAAAAAATACTCCGGATCGACCCCAAAGACAACGTCCTCGTAGCCCTAACGCAACTTCCCGCCGGGGAAGCCATCACCTTCGCTGGGGAGCAGTATGTCCCGTTATCCGAGATACCGGCCAAGCAAAAATTTGCCATGCGCGATCTCGCCCCAGGTGACGAAGTCATCATGTATGGCGGAATTGTCGGAATCGTGCGCCAGGCAATCCCTCGTGGAGGCCTGCTTAGCACGCGTAACGTGCAGCATGACGCCTCCGGCTTCGGGCCCAAGGTCGGCGATTATGTCTGGTCTGCGCCCCGCGTCTCGCATTGGTCGGAGCGCACATTCGCCGGTTACCATCGTGCGGACGGCCAGGTCGGCACGCGCAATTACTGGCTGGTGATTCCCCTGGTCTTTTGCGAAAACCGCAATGTAGAAGCCCTGCGCGATGCCTTCGAGGAAGAGCTTGGTTACGGGCGGCCGAAACTTTACCGCCAGCAGGTGCGGCAATTGATCGAGCAACATAACCAGGCGTTGCGTTCGACACGAGCGCGACGATCTCACTCTGGGTCGACAGGAGCAGGTCTTTCCCAATGTCGACGGAGTAAGGTTCCTGGTGCATGAGGGCGGCTGTGGCGGAACCCGCCAGGATTCCAAAGCGCTCTGTGGCTTGCTCGCCGGCTACATCCATCATCCCAACGTTGCCGGCGCGACGGTGCTGAGTCTTGGTTGCCAGAACGCCCAGCCCTCCATTCTGATGGATGCGCTGCGCGAGCGGGACCCGGAATTGCGCAAGCCGGTTCTGATGTTTGAACAGCAGAAGTCCGGTCTTGAATCGGCCATGCTTTCCGATGCCATTCGTGCCACCTTCGAAGGCCTCATCGAAGCCAATCGTCTTACCCGAAAACCCGCTCCTCTCAGCAAGCTCACCGTAGGTTTAAAGTGCGGAGGCTCCGATGGATTTTCCGGCATCTCGGCCAATCCCGCGATCGGGCATGTCTCCGACCTGTTGGCTGCACTGGGCGGAAAATCGATCTTGTCGGAGTTTCCCGAACTCTGTGGAGTGGAGCAGAGCCTGATCAACCGTTGCGTGGATGCGAGCCGCGCCGACCGTTTCATTCAACTCATGCGCGACTATGCTGCGCGGGCCAAGGCGGTCCACTCCGGCTTCGAAATGAATCCTTCCCCTGGAAATATCAAGGACGGGCTGATCACCGACGCGATGAAGTCCGCCGGTGCAGCCAGGAAGGGCGGCACTTCTCCCGTCTGCGAAGTCCTGGACTATCCGGAATATGACAACACGCCGGGCCTGGCGCTGCTTTGCACTCCAGGCAACGACGTCGAGTGCGTAACCGCGCAAGTGGGTGCGGGCGCTAATATCGTTCTCTTTACCACCGGCCTGGGCACGCCCACCGGCAATCCCATCGCGCCGGTGATTAAGATTTCCACCAACTCGAGTCTCGCCGAACGCATGGCAGACATCATCGATATCGACACCGGAGCCGTGATTCGCGGCGAGACCACGATCGAGCGAGGTCGGCGAATCGATTCTGGATCTGATCGTTGACGTTGCCAGCGGAAAGGTACGAACCAAGGCTGAGCAACTCGATCAGAACGATTTCATTCCCTGGAAGCGCGGCGTGTCTCTCTAGCCGAATCGTTGGGAAATCTCAGCTGACAGAGAAGGTGTTGCGTGCTGAAAACAGGCATTCTCAATCCCGCCATAAACTCCCTTCTCAGCCGTATCCGCCACACCAACACCCTGGTCATCGCCGATCGGGGATTTCCATTCTGGCCGCAAATCGAAACCGTCGACATTTCGTTAATCGACGATATCCCGCGGGTCCTCGATGTACTGAACGCCATCAGGAAGAATTTTGTCGTGGCGCAAGCCTTCATGGCCGAAGAGTTTCTCACCGCAAACCAGCCCGAGACGCGGGATGCATTTGCGGCGGCGCTGAAAGGTGTGCCCACTCTCTACGAGCCGCATGTGGTCTTCAAGAAGCGCGTGCCGCATGCCATCGGGCTCATCCGCACAAGCGACACTGTAAGCTACGCGAACCTCATTCTCGAGTCGGGCTGACGCGCAAATCGACAAGGAGAGAGCCTTTGACCTTGAAGCTGGAGCGACGAATAGCGGTGGTCACGGGAGCGGGTTCAGGAATCGGGCGCGCCGTGGCGAATGCTCTCGGCGCGGAAGGGGCGCGTGTCGTGCTCGTCGATATCGAGGGCGCCAAAGCAGAGGCCGCTGCCGCTGCCATTTGTTCGCAGGGCGGCGACGCGCGCGCCTTCAAGGCGGATGTGGCCGATCCCAAATCAGTCGATGAATCTCAAGGCCTTCGTACGCAGCGAGCTTGGTCCGTTGGACATCCTGGTGAACAACGCGGCAATCCAGGTCAACAAGAGAATCGAAGACACAACACCGGAAGAATGGAACCGGCAGATGGCCGTCAACGTCGGTGGCGTCTTCTTGTGCTCGCGCGCATTCATGCCTGACTTGCGCCAGACGCGCGGCGTGATCCTGAACATGTCATCGGTCAATGGCTTCTTCGTCGAACCTTCATGCGCCGGATACTGCGCCACCAAGGGAGCAATACTGGCGTTCACCAAGGCGATTGCCATCGATCACGGGCGAGAAGGGATACGGGTTCATGCCATTTGCCCCGGCTATATCAACGCAGGACTGGCCGAAGGATACTTCGACTCGCAACCCGATCCAGGCAAAGCTCGGGAAGAAGCGGGTGCTCTGCATGCGTTAGGAAGAATTGGACAACCCGAAGAAGTAGCACGAGCAGCAGTCTTCCTGGCCAGCGATGACGCCTCGTTCATGACTGGCTCAGCCCTGATCGTAGACGGTGGCTTCAGCGCCGGTCTGCCTCCAGGAAAGCCGGGATGGAAACCGGGTTCCTTCGCTGACTGGGGAACTGCAGGTTCGGTGCTGCGCGTCCCACTCAAGCCCAAAAGAGGGGCTTGAACGGGGCACCCAGCGTTTGTTGCGGGTACGGGAAGCCGCGCTACGCAGGCTTGCGGCTCAACGCGCGTCGCAAAACAAGTTCGAGCGCCTGCTTCTGCTGCTCGTACTCCGAGTCCGTCAATTTGCCCTGGAGATGGTCCGTCTCCAGCGTAAAGAGCTCTTCCTTGAGCGCACCCAAAAGTCCGCCCGGCGTCTGAACCCCCGCAACCGGAGTAGCCAGCAGCAGCGTCCTCTGTCGCGGCGGCATCCCCTGGACGGCGCAGCAGAACACCTGCACCCACTGCAAATACCAAGGTGATCGCCCCCAGGATCCACCACTTGTACTTGTCGAGGGGGTCAGGAGTATCGATCGGCACGCCAAGGCCACCGCCGGGCCGAGTGTCATTTGCCGCCGCACTGCCTCCCGCATCAGCGGCCCCTCCGCCGTCATTGCGCTGGTTCTCCGCCTGCGTATCGCGGGGCATGGCGCCGGAGCCGGACACCGTAAAGGCGAATGGCCGTGAGGGGGAACCGCCGCGCGCCAGCATGGTGAGTGCGCCAGGAGTTTCGTTCAGCGACTCGAACGATACGCCCGTCCCAGGTTTAAAGCTCATGCTCTTGGGCATCATCACCACGAAGCTATCCGTAGGCGTGGCGAAACGTTGGTCGAAGGCGAGGCTGCCCGAGTAGGGCAGGTGATAGCTCAATTGAAACTGAGTGACGCCCGGGCGCAAGGGAAAGGGAAATGCATAGTGGCCTTTGTCTCCCAAAGGAACAGGCGAGGACTGCACCGGCATTCCGCCCGGGGCCATGGCGGCCGAGCCTTCGATCTGTGCATCGGGCGGCAGATAAAAATCGTAGGAGTGATTGCTGAACTGCGTGCGCGGGGGATTGGAGTCGTTCTTGATAAAAAAGCTCTGGGTCACGCGCAGCCCCTGCGCGTCGGTTTCGACGCGCATCACGTTGGCTACAGTGCTCACGCCGGCGACCACGGCCGCGACATCGTAGACCTGCACATTCACATTGGGCGTATTGGGCGGGGCAGGCTGGAAATATGCCGCGCCCTCATGATCGACGCGGATGAGATGCATCCCTGGATCCGGCGCATCGATCGAATAGTGGCCCTGGGCATCGGTTTTGGTATGGGCGATCTCCTGCATGCGTTGATCGAGTGCGATCAGCACCACCGCGTCTCCCGCTGCCGGCGTGTGCGTCGTACCGTTGGTGACGGTACCCGTAATGGTGGCCGCGGAAGCGGAAACTCCGGCGGCGAATACAAACATTGCGCAGAGCGCAAGAATTCTGCGCGGCATAGGGTTCGGTCTCATACTCATCTTTCTGTAGCAGCGCAGAGAATCACTTCAGGAATGTAGCGCGACCTGTCAGCTCCAACTGGTCGATTTCCGCGAGCACCGCGGCGGTTTCGTTCTCCAAAGCAGCGCGCTGCGCCGCGTAATCTTCAGCCGTATATTTTCCCGCGCTGTACTCGAAGTTCAGGTCGCGAAGATTCTCGTATAGTACGTCCTTCTGTTCGCGCAGGAAGTCGAGACGCGTTTTTGGAATCTGCCGCGCGGTATGCCGCTGGGGATAAAAGACGAAGGCAAAGATCGCGAGCAGGAGCACGCCGCAAGCAATGGTGCTCATATTTGCGTCTCCCTGCGTATGCGGTCACGGGTAGCGGCAAAGCCGGGCGTATTCGGCTCTGGAGGCGTGGGCACGGTGCGCAGCTTCCAGTTGCGCACGATCAGCAAAACAGCGGCGATGCCTAGAAAGAGCACCAGCGGCGGCATGATCCAGGCGAGATGGTTAAACCGCGTGAACCTGGGCGAGGCGATGATCACCGGCCCGTATTCAGCCTGGAACTGATGCAAGATGGCGTCATCGCTATCACCCCTGGCAATCGCCGCCGACAGTTCTGCGAGCATTCCCGGCGAAGACGGACAGCCCACATGGTTACATTCGCCCAGCAGCTGATTGCAGCCGCAGCCGCACATCAATTCATGGCTATCTTTGTAGTACCGGGCAGAGGAATCGGTCGCGCCGGCCGTGACCACAATCAGGATGCAGAGCAAGGCGAGCTGCGAGGCCCGGACGAGAACACTACGGGATTTCAATCGTGACCTCTGCCGGCGACCGCGACTTCAGGCTCATCCACCAGTCGCGGCGTGGGGGGCTTCACTCCCTCGCTAACGCCACCGCGGGTGCGGCTGGCGGCCAGTGCCGCGCTAAGGTTGGGCGCAAGCGCCACCAGCGTGCCAATCGCGACCACCACCACCCCGATCCAGATCCAGGCCATGAGCGGGTTAAGAAAAACCTTGATGATCGGCAAGCCGTTGTCGGGGTTCTTTCCGGCATAGATGACATAAAGATCCCAGGCCAGCGTAGAGTGGTTGGCGACCCTGGTTTCCGGTTGCTGCGAAGCAGCGTAGAAGCGCTTCTCCGGCGCCAGCTGGGTGATCTTCTTGTCGCCGCGATAGACGTCCAGCAGGGCGAACTCGGTGTCGTAATTCAGGTTCGAATCCTGGGTAAAACTCTCGCACACGATGCGATAGGGCCCAATGGTCATGCTTTGGCCATTGTTCATTTCCTGCTCGTGGCTTTGATTGAAGGCGCCTCCGGCAATGCCAATAAAGATGACGACCACGCCAAAGTGCACCAGGTACCCGCCATAGCGGCGAGTATTGCGCCGCGTCAGCTGCAGCATGGAGGCGAATATGTTTTGCCCAGTGTGCTTGCGGATGACGTTGGCGCCGCGCAAAAACTCCGAAGAAATGGCGGTCACAACGCCGGCGCCCAAAGAAAAGGCAACCAGCGAATAGAAGGTCGCCTGATCGTTCCAGGGACGCAGTCCAACGGCCATTAAGACAATCGCAGTGGCCGCAATCGCCGCCCCAGGCAGAATAAAGTTGCGCCGGATGCTCTTGAAGGATGCGCTCCGCCACGCCAGCAGCGGGCCGATGCCGGTCAGGAAGAGAAGGAAGAGACCGATGGGCAGCGCCACGCGGTTAAAGAAGGGCGCGCCGACCGTGACCTTGTTGCCCTGCACGTACTCCGAAATGATGGGGAACAACGTGCCCCACAGAATCGTGAAGCAGGCTGCGAGCAGAACCAGGTTATTGAACAGGAAGCTCGACTCCCGCGACACCAGCGATTCCAGCTTGTGTTCTGACTTGAGGTGATCTCGCTGCCGCAGGAAAGTGAAAAGACAGATGGAGAGCACAATGACGAGAAAGCCGTGAACCAGCTGCCGATGGATGACTGGGCAAAGGCGTGAACAGAGCTGACCAGCCCGGAGCGCGTCAGATCGGTCCCCAGAATGCACAGCATGAAAGTGCTGAAAATCAGCCAGACATTCCAGTTCTTCATCATGCCGCGCTTTTCCTGCATCATGACCGAGTGCAGGAAGGCGGTCCCGGTGAGCCAGGGCATCAGCGAGGCATTCTCCACCGGGTCCCAGCCCCAGTATCCGCCCCACCCCAGCACGGAGTAGGCCCAGTGCGCGCCCAGGAAGATGCCGCAGGTCAGAAAAAGCCAGGTCACCATGGTCCAGCGGCGCGTGATGTGAATCCACTTCTCTCCCGGGTAGCGCATCATCAGTGCGCCCAGGGCAAATGCGAACGGCACGCTGAAGCCCACGTAACCCAGGTAAAGCATCGGCGGATGAATCACCATCTCCGGATACTGCAGCAGAGGATTCAGTCCGAACCCGTCGGCCGGCGCCTGGCCTTGTACCAGGGCAAATGGAGGCGCGGCAAAATTCAGCAACAGCAGGAAGAAGATCTGGATGCCGGCCAGGATGGTGGAGGCGTAAGCGGTAAGGGTGACGTCGACCTTATGCCGGAGCCGGAGCACGAAGCCGTAGGCGGTCAGCAACCAGGCCCAAAGCAGCAGCGATCCTTCCTGGCCCGACCATAGCGCGGCAAACTTGTAGGGACCGGGCAGGGCGCGATTCGAATGATGGAGGATGTAGGAGACAGAGAAGTCGTTGGCAAAGGCGGTGTAGACCAGGGCGAAGGCCGCGCAGGTGACGGCAAAGAAACTGCCGATGCCGGCCCGCCGGGCGGTTTCCGCCAGCCTGTCAGGGGCCATCCGGCCGCGGGATCCAGTTGCCAGTTGCCGCAGCGCGACTCCGCCGGCTAATAGTGTGTAGCCGCTCAGAACAAGAGCAAGCAGGAGAGAAAAACTTCCAAATTCCGGCATGAGAAGGTCACAAGCCCTTCCAGATTGTCGCAGAGGCAGACAGGGAACGGCAATGCCGGGCAAGGGAATCGCCCGAAACTAAACCCGCATCGAATCTTGTCAATTGTTGGCCACGACGAGGGGTGGGCGTCAGCCGCTAAGGGGTTATGCGGACCGCCGCATGCATTCTCCGAGCAGCTCCTGGACCAGCCGAATAAGGCTCTCGGGATCGCACGGCTTGAGCCGGAAGACCACGTTCAGCCCTTCGTATGCCGATTCGGCATCGGGCAGGCCGCTAAGCACAACGACCGGCAGGGTAAAACCGCGCCGCCGAACCTCGGCCACAAACTCCGGCCCACTCATGACCGGCATCAGATGGTCGGTAACGATTAAGCCGATGGAGTTTTCCGGATTGTCGAGTAGTTCCAGCGCCTGCTCGCCTTCGAGCGCGATGCAGACCTCTCGGCCAGACACCTCCAGGATCGCCCTGCGGGTGGCCGATTGTATGTGGTTGTCATCCACCAGCAGTATGCGTGAAGTCATTCCCAAGGAGCCCAATCAACCTCTCGATGCATGGATGAATACCTGATGAAAACGGTTGCCTCGGATTGCACTTTTTTCTGACAGACTTCTTTTAAACCGGCCCAAAGTGAAAGTGAAGCTCCTGGACGCTGGCGATCGGGGTACCGTCCTTGGTCGCCGGACGAAAGGTCCAGGTCCTGAGGGTACCGATCACACTGGATTCAATGCCGTAGCCAAGGGTACGCAGAACCGCAAGATTGGCAACTTTGCCGCTGGGGTCGATGGTCACATCGACCACCACGTCGCCCTGTACCCCATGGGGGAGTGCCGAGAGATCGGGCGCCGGGCTGGGGGAATAGGTGGTGAGAGCTATCTGGATCGAGCCATCACCCCAGGAATCGGACCCGGTGGTCGAGTCCGGCGTAGCGGACGCCGGCGCTGGCGTAGTTGGGGAGGGTGCCGCCTCGGTGACGGTAAGGTGCGGGACCGGTGGCGGATGGATCGTTGCGGCCTGCGGCGTAGAGTCCGGAAGTGCTGGAGTGGGCCTGAGTTCCGGCGCGGCTTGTGGCCGCGGTTTGATCCGGGGGTGCGGATGAACCGCCGGGGCGGGCGCCCGGCCGGGCAAGTAGGCGATCTCCACATGGGTGCCCAACGCGGTCCCGGGCAGAGTGAAAACATGCACCGGATGCAGCCGCATAGAGAAGACAAACACGCCTATGGCCGACAGCGTGCGCAGCCACCGACAGCCAGGTTGATCTCAGGAGACTGCGCCGGTTTGGAAGCGGAGAAAACATGCGCGCTCCTCTATTTTAATTGTGACAGCCAACCATGGGGAGACCATGAATCTGAAGAACTAACCATCCGCTTAGAAAGTGCTGTTTCTTAGCTTTTTTCCAGCATTGCTCCCATTGGTTAGAACGCCATGCCTGGTGTCTTAGCTGGCAGCTATTTTTAAAATTCGATATTTTTAGGTCCTTTTTGGTGTTTTTGACTTAGCGGCGGCGGGGAAAAGGGATTCTTTTTGATAGAGAAAGGCACTCGCAGATCGGGGACGAAAACGAACTCGGGGAGATTAGGGGCACGGCGATGCTTCCGAAGGATTAGAGGGGGTGGGCGAAGGTAGGCTGGCTTGGGCTGGGTTCCAGGACCACCGCTTCCGTCGAGCTGGGAGCGAGCGCATCTTCTTGCAGGGCCGGGGTGGGGTTTGGCTGCGGGTCATTATTGGTTTCGTCGAGGTTTGTGGCCTTCTGCCGGCGAAGCCAGGCGGATTGATAGATCTCCGGGATGGGCGCGGGGGCCGGTGTCTTCTGTACGACGGCGGTGTGACGGTTGGGGATGAAGTTTTCCATGGCGACGATGATCGAGATGGCTTTGACCTGGCCGGTAACGCTGGATCGGGTCATTTCGGGGCTGAGGTTGGCGATTTCCCAGAGGCGGTCCAATACGTGTTGGCGGTTCAGGGTCGGACGATGCTGTTGCTGCGTGGCAGAGCGGTGCCCGAGCATGTAGGCATGGACCCGGGGCTTGGCTTTGATGGAGGCTGCGGAGTCGGGGTTGAGTCCGACGGCTTCGGCGGCTTGACGGTCGGTCATGGCGCCAGAGAGGACCAGGTGGGCAAAGGCTATTTCCTGATCGGTGATGGGATCGCTGACTGTATCTTCGGGCATAGTATCTCCTTGCATGTGAGAGAACTTAGGGAAGATGCTCTCCTGCGCCTGAAGCGCAATAGAGCGCAATAAAAAACCCCGCCGGGGCGGGCTTAGATTGCTTATTTTGAGACAAAGATATGGTGTGCCACCGGACAGCGTGTGAAACTGTCCTTCGCTCGCTCTTAGGCCGAAACTACCGACAACCGCCGACCAGCGAGAGGTACGCGAGAGCCGCAAGCTGTGCCGATATCATCTGCTTAGAGCGTACAGCGCTTTGTGGAATCGGATCCAGACGCAAAATCTCGTTTTCTCCAATCGTCGGTTATCGTTTCGCCAGTTACTTTATCGGTTTACTCGGTGGGGCACTGCCTCATCAATCGTGGGGAGGCAACGGGTCTGGCATGCTCACGATGCCCACCTGGCCCTGGTCGTCGCGTTCCAGGACCGGTGCGTACACGCCCAGCAGCCGGCGGGTCCACCAATCGCCGGTCGCGCGCTTTTGCGGGATCGAAGTAAACCAGTATTGCCACAGGACAGCACGTACCTGGAGGGGAGGCCCATTGGCGAACGGATTGCCGGCAAAGAGCGCCAGTACGTCCGGGTCGTTGGTCAGCAGACGCTCTTCGGTTCGCGGAACCAGGGGGTTTTGCTGCCACGAACCGAGCGAGGCAAACCACAGATTCCACTCAAAACGCGGCTGATAGGGTGCGTAGATGCCGGGCGCCCGGTCCAGCGCCTGGGGCTTGAAGCGGAAGGGATAGGCGACCCAGGCCTGCCCGTCGTTTGAGCCCTGAAACTCGATCTCATAGCGCCCCCGCGTCATCACGGCGAAGAGGCCATATTGGTTGGCGATGCGAAAAGGCTCCAGCATCGTTACCGGCTGCATCGGCAGGGGCAATCGCCCGAAGACCATGGAGATGAGTTCCACCGTCGTTACGTAGCCAACCAGGGAGAGCAGCACAGCACTGGCCGCAAGGCCGAAATCGCTCAGCAGGCGGCTGCCCGTTGCTTGCTTCCATGTCCGCTTCCAAATCGCCCTGCGGCTCAACTTTTCCCTTTATCCACCGCTGAAAGAAGCGGTCATCCAACAACAGGAAACCAAGGGTCAGAACGAGGTAATTAAGGAAGGTGTAATTAGCGGTGAAAATCACCCCGATTTCCCACGGGGTGACGATCAGAAAGCAGACAATGCGCCAGCGGCGGGGAAGAAAGAGCATCCAGACGATAGCCAGTTCCATCGCCAGCGTGGAGAACGCGGTAGCCACATGGAACCAGTGCGGCAGGTGCTGGATGTACCAGCCGATCCAGGTGGGCAGGGGACCGTTCTGGTAGTACTCGTCCATCGCCGTCAGATGGCGCCATTCCTGGTCGCCGCTGAGCAGCTTCACCAGGCCCGATTCGAAGTAAATGCGGAACCACTCCCACTGCAGCAGGAACAGGCTGGCCCGTGAAGGCGGATGGTTAGAACCCAACCCCGGCCGCCAGCCGGGCGGAGCAAAGAACAGCGCCAGGAACCCTGCTTCCAGAAGCATGCCGTCGGATTGGTAGCCGGAGAAATCCTGCGCCGCCGCTGACGAAGGAAAGAAAACAGGCAAAGCAGATCAGCAGCATGGCCCGAGGCCAAACGTTGACGGTCAGCAACAGCGAGGCGGCCAAGCCCACCCAACACATCGCCATGAGGGCGTGCGAGCCGCTGCCGGCCCACAGCAGAGTGGGGGCGAACCACAAGCGCGTCCAGGGTCCAAACGACTGCGCAACGGCTGCCAGGTATCTGCCTGCGGGAAGAATGCCGGCAGGCCCCATCAGGCCGCGGATTTGAAAGAGGAGAGAAACAAATGCGGAGCAGTAAATCAGGCCCAGCGCGCGCAGCACAATCCATCGCGGGATCAACCGGTCCGCTGCGCCCTGCCGCCCACTGAACAGCCAGAGGAATGTGTCCTTCACGGCGATGCTGGCATTTTATGCCGCAAAATAAGAAGGCGCATCCCAGACGGATGCGCCTTCGTTTTAGGTGCACTTTCCAGCACCTTTCCCCAATGGGGAGAACGTCGATTTCATTGTCGAATTTAGCTACTTAGTTAGCTGCCCTCGTGCACCACAACTTTCTTTGCTTGGCCTTGGGCTTGGGTGGCACGGTGGTGGCGCCACGTCGGCGTACAGTGGTGGGGGCGGCAGCGGCAGGTGTGCTGCTGCGCGCAGGGCGGTGGCGGCAGGAGCTGGTGGCGTCGCCACTGCGGGAGCAGCGGCAGCGGTAGCAGGTGCAGCCGCCACAGCAGGAGCAGCAGCGTGCTGGTGCGGCAACGGCAACGGGTGCGGCCAGTGGGGTGGTGCGGCCAGCGGCTGGGGCGGTGGCGGGTGTGGTGCTTGCCGCGGCCAAAGGTTTGCGCGGCCGGTACGGCCAGGGGCGCTGCCCTCCGGCTTCTTGCGCTTGGCTTTGAGTTTGGGCGACGGGAGGCGGCGCGGCGGCAGGCGGTGTGCTTGCCACCAGCCACGTTTGCGCAGCCTGTACGACCGGGTCGCTGCTCTCCGGCGGCATGATCGTGGTGGAAGGGAAGACCTGGTCGGGCGTGAAGCCATCGGGATACTGCTTGCCGCTGCGGTCGGCGTCGATCGCGGTCGTGAGGTAGAGTTCCGCGCCGTCATCCAGCTTGAAGGGCTGCACGGCGGTGGATTTTCCCGCCGTACGCGTGCCGAAGAAGCGGGTGGCCGGCCGGCCGTGGAAAGCGATGGTGATCGCTTCCGCCGAGCTTGCCGTGCTGCCGTCGACCAGAACGGCGACGGGAGCGGACGGGGTCATGAGGACAGGCGCGTCTTCCAGGGTCAGCGAGACCGTTTCCAGGCCGGCTTGATTGCGGGTTCCGGTCTTGCCATCCTGGTAGAACCAGGGAACGTTTCCGTCGGCGGCTACGAATGAGCCTACGACGCCGTCGCCCAGGATCGGCCCGATGCCGGTCAGCATGGGCCACATGTTGCCGCCGGTGTTGCCCCGCAGGTCAACGATCCATCCCTTGGGGTTTTGCGCCGAAAGGTCGGTCAGAATGCGGCGCACATCGGCGGCATAAAGAAGCAGGCCGTCGTTATCCTTGGCCGAGCAACGGGGAAGCACGACGTAGCCGAAATTCCTGCCCTGCGAGGTCACGATATGACCTTCAGGCAGACGGCGGCTGGTGAAGGCGGTAGGGACGGCTGTCTCGGTCCGGGCGCTTGCCGGAGCGCTGTTCGCAGCCTCTTTCTCCGCCTGTTGCAGCAGGGCGATTTGGTCGGGATACAGGCCGGGAGGCAGGCGAAGATGGCTTCCAGGATCACCCAGCTGTACCAGGGACCAGTAGATCGCCGGATAGGTGTCGATGGGATTGAAGGCGCCGCCCGCGCGTTTGAAGGCCTCCGTCCGCAGCGCTTCCCAGTCAACGCCCTGGCCATGCAAGGCGTGTTGCCGCATGATGTCGATAGCGTTGTCCAGGAAAGCCGCCGCGTCCGGCGTAATCGCAGTGGGACTGTTCTGCGGGCGGGGGGCAGGCTTCTTGCCAGCCAGGCCAATGGCCGGGCTGAGGAGGAGCAACGAGCATGCGAGAATGCGAATTTGGTACTTCATGGCAGAGCAAGGCTAGCATGGCATATGGCCGCATTTGATCGCACAAAGGTTGCAGATTGAGCATCTTGCTGGCCGTGTGGCGGCTTACAAAAGTTGTAGAAAGACACAGAGTCAGTTGCACAAGCCGGGCAGCCACAGAGACAGCTACAGATACATATGCAGAATGGAATCAGCGGCTGACGGGCAGAGCGAAGTCCACGCCGGCTTTCCGGTTGGCTTCCACCGTGGCCGGAACATCGAGCAGGGAGAGTGCTATTTCCTGGCGTGAATCGCCGTCGAGAGCGTATAGGGTGCTGGCGGTCAGCGCGTAGTTATGCACCTGCACCGGCGGCGGCCATCCTTGAAAATCAGGGTGGTGGTGGGCTGAAGATGCACTGGGGCAACCTCGATTTGCCCCTGGTATGCGGGCCGGAAGGGTGATGGAGTATTCGCCGCTACTTCCGGGGGCTCCGGGCCATAATCGCCGTGGGCTGGTTACTATAGTCAGCTTGTTGCGGGGCTACCTGGGCGCTGCCAGCCTCGTCCTGGTCATCCCCGTAGGGAACGGCCGTACGGAAGACCGTAGCCGAAGGGGCTCAACCACGGGTAGCCCACATAAAATACGGTCCGCCGATATCCCACGCCATGCCGGCCGTTATCTGGGTGTCGACCCGCGTCCCAGGAGGGCCAGTGTCCTGATCGCCCGATTGGAGAGGATGGGTGGCGTGCGATTCCCTGAAATAGCGGTCCCGCAGGTGGAGCAAAGGTGCGGGAAGCTCCTGCGAAGGATGGAGACGGAGTGGACCGCGCCCCCCAGATGGGGCTGGCGAGCATCGGGGCGTCTGCTCCGCCATGCTGGGCGAGCAAGCCCGCTGGGAGGATCAGACTCGTTGTCAGGAGACCGAGCGCGACTTGAAGACAACAGGAAGTCCGACGCCGCATACCTTATTCTAGACCTATGCGCAAATTCTAGAACTATGCGCGACTGCCGCGCTGCCCGTTCTAATCCAGCACCGGGAACGGACCCAACTCGGCTGCCCGGGAACGGGCTGGAGCCGCCGTCGCCCACACCGGCATGGCCAGCTCCGGCATCGGTTTCGAGATGAAGAACTTGCGTGTGTACCGCGAAAGCCAGCGTGCCCCGGAGTTTGCTTTCTTCCGCCGCGCGCTGTCGGTGCTGATGCCGGTGCCGGCATACATCTTGCGGTAAAGCTTGGAGAGGAAAACAAACGCCACCCGGGAGCGCAGCGTCGGCGTGCAGTCAGAACGTTTCCAGATATTGGAAAAGCTGTAGAAGCGATCCCATACCCCCTGGGTCCGGTCGCTGATCTCCTGCGAGCTCATCAGCGCATGGGGCATGAACATCTTGGGCCGGATCGCGGCCGGGATCAGCCAAAACCGGGTGACCGGGATGCCGTCGACATACACCGGCGCCTTCTCCTGCTCCTTCTCCCAGCGCAGAAAATCGACCGTACCCGGAAAGGGGGTCAACATGACGAACTGGGCGAAGGCAAGTCCTGCCCTGGCGGCAAGATCGGCGGTAGCTTTGAAGGTGTCGGGCTTATCCGAAGGCAGGCCGAAGATGAACGAGCCCAGCATATGCAGCCCATGCTCGCGGAAAGTCTGCAATTGCTTTACCAGGCCTTCCCCGGAGAAATTGAACTCCTTGAAGACCGACTTCAAACCTTCAGGGGTGACGGCCTCGACGCCAACCAGCGCTCCCTTGATATTCGCCTTGCGCATGGCATCGAGATATTCCGGATCTTCGGCCGATTCCATGGTGATCTGGGTGAAGAAGACCATGTTCTTCGGCAGCTTCGCCATCTCGGCCATGAGCGCGAATTTGTCGCCGCGGATCTGCTCCAGCTCGGCCAGCTTGGCGTAGTTTTTCTGCTCCCTGGCCAGCCGCAGATCGGTCAAAGTGACGGGATAGAAGTTGTCGTCCGCCAGGGCGATATAGCGGAAACCCTTGCGCCGCAACTGAACGATCTCTTCAATGACAGTTTCAAAATTCCGCTGTCTTGGTTTTTGGCCGTCGGTGCGCCAGACAGAACAGAAAGAGCAGTGCTTAGGGCAGCCACGAACCGTCTGCACAGAGGCCCACATATATTTATCCGGCGGCAGTAAATCCCAGCGGGCGGGAACAAACTGTTCTGCGTCGATCCTGCCCCCCTCGTAGATTTGTTTTGGCTTACCCTGGACGCAGGCGTCCAGCACCTTGGACCAGATGACGTCGCCGTCGCCTTTGACCACGCAGTGCGCGTGGCCACGCTCCAGTGCTTCCTCGGGGTACAACGTGGCGTGAATGCCGCCATAGATCACCCAGGCGCCCTGCTCGCGCGCCAGGCGGCCGACTTCATATCCACGCAGGGCGTTTCCGGTATGAATCCCGATGCCGACGAAATCGCCGGACTGAATGCTTGCCGGAACCAGGGCTTCGAGGGTCTCGTCCACAATGACCGGGTCGCCAAAAGAACCGGGAGTCGCAGCCGCCAGGACATATAGCCAGCGAGGTGTGATCACGGCAGTACCGAACGAGTGGTCGCTTGGGTTTACTAGAAAAACAGCCATACGTGCACGTCCTTTCGAAGACGGGAGAAACTCTGCAACTAACCCACGCGCGTCCCGGCGGACCGAGGACATCTGAAAGAAAACGCGAAAGTTACGATGACAAGGGGTCGCTAGAGCTTCTAGAAAGGAGCAGAAGAGATCGCGTTTGGCAACGTCCTAAGACTAGTCCTAATCGAAGGCTTTGTGTATGAAATATGGCGCAATATGGCGCGTGCAACCCGTAATAGATACGGGCTTCAGCGCCTTCCCCTTAGGTATCTCTAATCAGCGCCGGGGATTGACTGTGGTTGGGGTGGCTGGAGCCGAAGCCGGTCTGTAGGGAAAAAATCGGCTGTGAATTCGGCTGTGAAAAACCAATACCAGAACGGCCAGGGCAGCGGCGACGAGCAGCAGGACGGTATCACGCAGTCGCCGGTCTTTGCGCACTTGTTCTCCGCGCAGGGCAAGTTCCATGTTTTGATGCTGGGTGCTGTGCCGTGCCTTGAGGCGTTCGATCAGTGCGGCTCCAGGGGCTGCGGTCGTCACCGGCCGCGGATCCTTGATTCCTCCCGCGGCGGGATCGTCCTGCAGTATGGCCAGGGTGATGTCGTCCCCGCTGCCCTGATGCGTGGCTTCGGTCAGGATGGTCGGCAATTCCTCAGCCAGCGAGGCGATACCCTGCTGGCGGATGATGTCCAGATAGTCCTGACCGATCTTGAGAAAGTCCTCGTCGGACCGGAATGAGTTGGCGTAACCATCCGTCGAGAGCAAAACCAGCGACGGCAGCGCTGGCCTTGTCACCCATGACGAACGAAATTCCTTCCACGCCTCCGGCTGGCATAAGGAAGTGGTCTCATTGGCAATCAACCGGTCATCGGGCGGCAGGGGACGGGTAGTTGTTCCGGTCGGGCTGACACTCAGGATCTCGCCATCGCCCAGTTGCAGATAAAGCAGTACCTTGTCGGTGGCTCCGGCCGCCAGGAGCGTGGCTCCGTAGGCAAGCTCCGGCGAACTTTCCACGGCCGCTCGGCCTTCCAGGCCATCTTCTCTTTCCAGCGTCGCCAGCTCCGCTTGGGTAAACGGGTTGCGTTCCAGGTCGGAGTGGACCGCGGCCAGCCATCCGCTGACGATTTTGCGTTCCAGCTCATGTACCTGCTCGGGGACGAAGGGCACCTTACCATTGCTGGCCACCGACTCGCGCAGAAAACCTTGCAGCGTGCCGGCGACCGTGCTCACGGCCAGAGAAGAACCGATCTGGCTGCGGAAGTGGCGGGGGCTGCCATGCCCGTCGGAGACGACTGCTACCGCCACTGTTCCTTGTGTGCCTGGAGCGACCGTGCACTGTGCTGCATCCTGGTTCGGAAGTCCCGAGCGCTGATGGGAACTGCCCCGTACGCAGGCATGTACTGCTTTCCAGCTCATCGTTTCACCTCAGCTCCGACGATCCCTCTGTTTTCACGGCTAGTCCTCCCTTGGCAAGATTCGAAAACCACACGCGTCGTCGAGCAAAAATGACGCACCCATCGCTTCGCATTATTGACGCGCAGCTCCTGAAATACGTCCTCTTCTAAAATACTTCGTGACTAATGTACCTAAACGGTTGAGGGCTGCGGAAAACTGTATCAGTGAAGGGTACTGGTTTTACAGGCGGTACTTAGACACTGAAGTTTGAGCTTCAGCCGGCTATTTGTCGCCGGGTCGGCGACAAACGCCAGGGTGCCCTACTCATGCCGGTTTGGCTTCAGTGGAATAGTGGCTGTTGATTTGCCAGGTCCCGTGCCATGCACGCCCAAGGAGAAAACCCGCAGGAAAGTGTTCTTCGATCCGGGGGGCGGGGTTCCAGGCGGAATTCTACTAGTTGCCTTTGCCGACCTTACAAGAGACTGCGGTGCGAACCGATTTCTCGGCGGCAATTGCGATCTCGAGAGCACGCAACCCATCT
This sequence comes from uncultured Acidobacteriaceae bacterium, assembly GCA_963775365.1. Taxonomy (GTDB): domain Bacteria; phylum Acidobacteriota; class Terriglobia; order Terriglobales; family Acidobacteriaceae; genus PALSA-350. The sequence continues at coordinate 121,988 of CAVZJL010000010.1, forward strand.
TCTCCGGTGACGCGAGGGGCGCGATCGCTCAGAATGGTGTCGACGAAGTCGATCAATTCAGCCACGTAGGCCTCGCGAAAACGCGACAGGAAATGATCTTCTAACTCGTAGCTGCCATCGTTCGGCTTGAAGAGGGTCGCAGAGTTTTGCCGTATGCTCCCGATCAGGATGGATCCTTTGGAACCGACGACCTCGGTGCGGATATCGTAACCGTACAAGCACTGCACGTACGACTCGATATTTCCGATAGCCCCACGGGCGAAGCGAAGATTTACCGAGCCGGCCACTATATCCCCAAATTCCGCGATCTCCGGCCGGATCGCGACCGTGGCAAAAGTATGTACTTCGGCAACCTCGTCATGGGTGAGCCAGCGCGCCAAATCGAAGTCGTGAATGGTGCTGTTGTAAAAGAGCATGCCATTGATCCTGGACTGGTAAGCCCGCAGAGGAGGCATATCTTTGTCGCGTCCGATGGATTTGAAGACCACGGTCTCGCCAATTTCTCCCGCTTCAATCCGTTTGAAGGCGGCGACATAAGCGGGGTCATAGCGGCGCATGAATCCCATTTGCAGCCGGACCCCGGCATCTGCGACCGCCCGCAACGCTTCCTCGGCGCTCTCGCGGTTAAGGCCGAGCGGCTTCTCGCAAAGGATGTCCTTGCCTGCGCGCGCTGTGGCCTTGACCGCATCAGCATGAAACTTGTCGGGTGCAGCGATCACGACCGCTTGGATATCTTTGCGTTCGAGCATCGCCTCCAGGCTGGTAAAGGAGTGCTCAATCTCAAGTTCAGCGGCCACCTTGCCGGCGCGGACGCCATCCACATCGGCCACGGCGATCAGTTGAGCCTGGGGAACCAGGCGACGCAGGTTTTCCGCGTGCCGTTTGCCCATGTCCCCAACACCCAGCACCCCCACACCCAACTTACGCATCCCTTTGTGCCCCCATCAGGAAAAATTTGTACCGCCGTCGGGCTTGACGACGGGAATTGCCCCCCTGCATCATAGGCAATATAAGCGCTTAGCCTATGGCATTCAAGTGCTTGCAAGGGGTTTGCCCATGACTGCATCGCCATCGCGCTTCAAGTTTGCCTCGGCTCCGAACAGCTGGGGAGTTTTGGACTATCCCAGTCCGTCCTGGGAGCAAAGCTACCAGACAATGCTCGATGAGATGGTCTTCGCGGGCTACACCGGTACCGAACTCGGACCTTACGGCTTCTTTCCTACCGATGCGAAGGTACTCGAACCGGAGCTTTCCAAACGGCAGTTGAAGATGTTGGGTTCGTTTGTCCCAGTAGACCTGACCGACCCTGCTTCCACCACGATCGTGGTCGAGCAGATCCGCAAAGTGGGGGATCTGCTCGCGGCGCTGGGAGCGCCCTTCCTGGTTCTTGCCGATCAGCAATCGCCGGAGCGGGACAGGATTGCCGGCCGGGTTCCCGCCGATGGCAGCAAGGGCCTGAACGCCCAACAATGGAAACAAGTCGCGAAGGTGGTCGCCGAGGCTGCCCAGGTGGCGGACGAGTTCGGCCTGGACCTGGTCTTCCATCCCCACACCTCAACCTACGTCGAGACGCCCAAGGAGACGGAGCAATTCTTCGACGCTACCTCGGCTTCGAAGATCGGGCTCTGCCTGGATACAGGACATTGTGCCTATGCCGGCGGAGATCCGGTGGCCGAAGCAGAAAAATTCCGCAAGATTCTCAGGTTCATTCACATCAAGGACGTCGACGACAAGGTGATGGCCAAGGTTCGCAGCAGTGACATGAACTTTGAGCAGGCCATCGCTGCCAATGCCTTCACCATCATTGGCCAGGGGTCGATCGATTTCCCCGCGTTTTTCCGCGTGCTCGAGAAGAACGGCTATGCGGGATGGATGGTCGTCGAACAGGACGTTACGTTTGGCGCCACCGTTGTGCCGCCGGTGGAAAGCGTCGCGGCCAGCCTTAAATATTTGTTGCAAGCCTCAGCCGGGTAAACGAGAACTTTCTACTGCACGAAATTCCTGGCATAAGTATCCCCGGGCATACCATCCCGGAGCGCTTTGGCGCGCATGTCAAACGAGTGCTGACGATCCATCGCGCCGCCGACGATGACCAGATAAGTGTCACTATGGCCGGCGGGGCTGAACACTGAGGCGCTCAGGTCGGGATATTTCCCGCTGATCTCGCTTGCCTTCTCCTCAGCCAGTTTCTGGCTCCTGTAGGTGTAGACGACGACACGCCAGATGGTGCGTTCCCTTGGCGCAGCAGCGGAAGCCGTTTGCCGGTCTGCGGGTGCGGGCTTTACCGTGGCAGGCTTCTTCGCCGGAGCGGGTTTCGCCGGGGGAGTTGCAGGCGCCGGAGCAGCTACTGGTGGTGGCGTGGCCGGCTGGGCTGCAGTCTGGGGATTGGGAGGGTTTGTAGGAGCCTGTGCGGACTTGGGCCAGAATAACCAGGCGAGGATCGCCAGTACTACCACGGCCAATGCTCCATAGAGGGCAAGAGGTTTTCGCCGGGCAGCCAACGGCTCGTCATCTTCAGCGGCAAACGGGAGCGGTCTCTCTACTCCAGGAGGTGGAGCAGAGGGCCGGTACGACGGCGCGGCCGGATCCACAACTTTCACCACGATGGGATCGTGCTCTGGCATAGCCGGAGGCTGAGGCGGAGCTGGGGGCCGAACTGGAGCAGCAGCCGGGGGACGAACCGGAGGTGGGGCCGAAGGGCGAACCGGAGCGGCAACTGGTGGGCGAACTGGAGCAGGAGCCGGAGAAACGGCTTGGGCGACCGGCTGGCCAGGCTTCAGGGCGTTGGCGATTTGCCCTAATGTCCAGCGCCGGGCAAAGGAGTTGCGGATAATCTCGGCAAACGGAGCCGGGATGCGATTGATTTGCGCGTCGGTGGCGGTCAGCGCTTTTCGCTGCGTGAAGGCGTGGAACAGGGTTGTGCCAATGCCTGCCACGTCATCCGCCTGCCCCGCTGTGTTGGTTTGCAGGCAATCGCTGCGGAGCTTGACCGTCTCCTCGGTGGCCAGCACACTGGCAGCTTCCACGTGACCATGAGACATGCCCTTCTGGTGAATCGCCGTGAGCGCTCCCACCAGGGCTTCGGCCACCTCGCGGCCTTCGTCCGTGGTCAGGGTCTGACTCTGCAGGACGTCGGAGAGACTCTGCTCGATGTGCTCCATGACGGCATAGACAATCAGGGTGTTGTCGACTTGGACCTGGCCGACCTTGGTGATGCTCACCAGGTTCGGATGCTTCAGGTTTTGCGCCGCTTTGAGGCGCGCGGTCACCTCGTCCGCATCCGTCAGCGCTTCGGTCAGGCTGATGGTGGCGGGGGTGTTTAGCTCCTCACCTGTGGCGGTCTCAAACCAGGCGCTTCTCCCTTCGGATCGCACCAGGCGACGCAGGGGGTAAAGCCGATCGATTGTTTGCCCTTCCAATTCATTCCAGAACTGCATAGTGTCCTTGTTTCCCCGAAAAGTGAGGGTAATGGAGCTAAGCCCGCGGGTTCGCCCGGAAGATCGTAGACCACCCAACGCGTCCGGACCGACTGCAACTCACCATTCTGCTACTCACCCACCTTAATGCAAGGGGTGTGAGGTCTGCAGCTCAGAGCGGCTCTCGATCATTTCCGCTTCTAACCTATATAACCGGATCAGGCGAGGTGCGGTCTTTCTTGAGGAAAGCCGCGTCGGGAGCCGTTCCCCTGTATACATCAGAAGTGAAAAATGCTGTAGCCCCCGAATTGTGGATATATTTTCCTGCTGCGCATGAATAATTGCAGCCCGAGAGCCCTGAATTCCTGCTGGGCAGGAAACCAGGACCAACCCGGGCTGCTTGTTTCGCGCGCAACCGCCGGTGGTCAAACGCACCGCCGGTTCAAAAAGGCGACCGGAGATTTATCAAACCAGCTTACGCGATTCTTTCAATATTGGTCTTGGTGGTGTTGCTGGTGCGGGCCAGCATGGCCATGCCTTCGCGGGCCATTTCCCGAGCCATTTTACGCAATTCTTCAGGGCGTTCGTTATGGATGGCGGTGAGCTGTTCGAGGGCGGCAGCAGCGCGCAGCTTGGCTACTCCCTGGAAAGCGGCCTCGCCGGAGTTTCCGCAGGTGTGCAGGATGCTGTCGCAGGTTATTTTGAAAACGTCTTCGCCCTGAATAACGAAGGCCACAAAATACTTTTCGGGCGCGGGGACTGGGTTGTGGGATGCCATTAGCACTTCCTTTGGGTCGATACTTTTGAATTCAAGTGCAGGACGGTCTCATTGAAGGGCCAGACAATACACTACATTTTGCATACTAGAAGCACGACTAAGGATGCAAGCGTATTGAGCACGTGGAACCGCAGAGGTTACCGAGTTAGGCTACTCGTTGCATCCGAAGCGGCCGATACCGCTACATGGCGGAAAGCTATCTTCTTCGCATAATGGCGGAGAAGAGCGGGGCACCCCATGTTCCAATCGCCAACAGGCTTCCGAAAAGTATTACCGCGTCGATACTTTCCCGCCCCTGAGGTGACCAATAAACGTTGGCGAGGTTCAGCCATAGCGCGAACTCATCGAGCGTTAATGCGGCGCCTACGCCATAGAGAATCGCCATAAGCCGGCTGGCGAAGATGGAGGTGGGCGTGCCCCGCGAGCCCAGTTCATTCATGTAGCCTAAGCCCACCCCAAGCAGGATGAGAATGCCCCACACCAGGTGATGGATGTGGCGTCCGCCCATGGTGACGTACTGAAACGGCCCGATGTGATGCTGGATAGAAGCAACCAGCAAGCGGACCGCCAGAAAAGTAATAAAGAAGCTGATCGATGCCAGGAACATTCTCCGGTGTGGGCGGTCCGGGAAGATTCTCGTGCAGGATCAGGCCCAGCTGCGTGAGATGGAGCAATAGCAGCATGGCCGCCGTGACCAGAACAATGAAGATCAGGAGTATCCACTCGCCTGACAGATGCATGGCGTATTACAGCATAAATCGGGTCTGCGGAAGCGCTGATCGGTGCCCTCGGTTAAGGCATGGAGGGCCGCGCCCCAGCCCGGGGAGCCCTGTGTGAGAACCGCAGGGGTTGTCTCGTGGACTCGGTAAAGATGCGCAGGAGCTTGTCCTGGGGATAGTCTCAGCCGTCCCCTTCGACAAGCTCAGGGCAGGCTCTACGGGACGGTTTCGATACCCTGATAGCTGACTTGTTTTCAGTGAATGCTGCCAAATCAGCCGATCGAAAAGGCTAATTTGGACAAGTCTGACTCTCAGTCGTACCCCTCGACAAGTCCTGTGAGAACCCACTCAAGCACGCAAGAACTCAGCACCTGGACGGGTGCTCCATGTTCGCCAAGGAGAAAAGAGTACCTCAGCGGCTAAAGCCGTCTTTCGCGTATGGCTTTTACGGCACGACTGAAGAGGTTGCGGAAAAAGTCGTTGAACCTCGAAGAAATCATCCCTCAGCGGCTGAAGCCGGACCTGTTCTTAATCACTTACGTACGAGCTGAAGCTCGTACCCTTCAAAGACCAGAGTTTTTCCGCAAGCTGTGAAGCCGTGCCCTTCGTAGAGAGTTTCCCATTCCCACGAGTAAGGTGTTGCGGCTCCACTCAGGCTCAGGAAAAGAGGAATTCCTTGGTCCGCAGGTCCTTGATGGTGTCGCGCAGCTTGGCCGCTTTTTCGAACTCGAACTTCTTCGCCGCTTCTCGCATATCTGATTCCAGCTTCCCGATGTACGTGTCCAGCTCCTGCTGGGTCTTGAACTCCGGCAGCGCATCATCCTGGCTGGTGAGGTCGGCATACTCCGCCTTGAGGATGTGAGCCAGCGACATGTCGAGCGAGCGGATGATGGAAGTCGGCGTGATGCCGTGCTCCTCGTTATGGGCCTGCTGCACTGTGCGCCGGCGATCGGTTTCATCCAGGGCGCGGCGGATGGAATCGGTCATGACGTCGGCGTAAAGAATGGCGCGGCCGCTCAGATGGCGGGCGGCGCGTCCAATGGTCTGGATGAGCGAGCCTGACGAGCGCAGAAATCCCTCCTTGTCGGCATCGAGGATCGCGACCAGCGAAACTTCCGGCAGATCGAGCCCTTCGCGCAACAGGTTGATGCCGATCAGCACGTCATATTCTCCCCGGCGCAGATCGCGCAGCAGGCGTACCCGCTCCAGCGTTTCGATCTCGGAGTGCATGTAGCGGCATTTCACCCCGACTTCGGAGTAATAGCCGGAAAGGTCTTCGGCCATTCTCTTGGTCAGTACGGTCACCAGAACCCGCTCGTTTTTCTCAACCCGCGCGCGGATCTCCGCCAGCAAATCGTCGATCTGGCCGCGGATCGGCCGGATCTCGACCTCCGGATCGACCAGCCCAGTAGGCCGGATGATCTGCTCCACCACTACCCCCGCCGACTTGGTCAGCTCATAGGGTCCAGGCGTCGCGGAGACATAAATCGTCTGATGGGTGCGGGTTTCGAACTCCTCGAACTTGAGCGGACGATTGTCCATGGCAGAAGGCAGGCGGAAGCCATAATCGACCAGGTTCTGCTTGCGCGAGCGATCCCCGTGCCACATGCCGTGGAGCTGGGGGACGGTTACGTGCGATTCGTCGATAAAAACCAGGTAGTCGCGTGGGAAATAATCCAGCAGCGTCGGCGGCGGTTCGCCCGGCAGCCGGCCGGAGAAGTGGCGCGAGTAGTTCTCAATGCCATGGCAGTAGCCCATGGACTTGATCATCTCCAGATCGAAGCGAGTGCGCTGATGGATGCGCTGCGACTCGACCAGCCGCCCCTCCGACTCCAGCTGCTTCTCCCACACCGCAAGCTCTTCCAGGATGGAGTCGACGGCCGTCTTCTTGCGCTCCGGCTGAACGACGTAATGCGATTTGGGATAGATCGGCAGCCGCGCATATTTCTGCCGCACGGTGCCGAAAAGCGGATCGATCTGCGAGAGTGCTTCGATCTCGTTGCCGAAGAGCTCGATGCGATAGGCCATTTCGTCGTAGGTGGGATAGACCTCGATCACGTCGCCCCGCACGCGGAAGGTTCCGCGGCGGAAATCACCATCGTTGCGTTCGTAGAGAATCTCGACCAGGCGGCGGGTAATGTCTTCGCGGCGGATCTTCTGCCCTTTTTCCAGCAGCAGCAGCATGCCGTAGTAAGCCTCCGGCGAACCCAGGCCATAGATGCAGCTGACTGAGGAGACAATGATGGCGTCGCGCCGCTCAAACAGGGAACGGGTGGCCGAGAGGCGGAGCTTGTCCAGCTCCTCGTTGATGGTCGCTTCCTTCTCGATATACAGGTCGCCGGAAGGGATGTAGGCCTCGGGCTGGTAGTAGTCGTAGTAGGAGACGAAGTACTCGACCGCATTGCCCGGGAAGAACTGCTTGAACTCGTGAAAGAGCTGCGCGGCGAGCGTCTTGTTGTGAGCCAGGATCAGCGCCGGGCGATTGGATTGCTCGATGATCTTGGCCATGGTGAAGGTCTTGCCCGAGCCGGTAACGCCGAGCAGGGTCTGGTGCTGCTCGCCGGCGGCCAATCCGGAGACGAGCTCCTGGATGGCGCGGCCCTGGTCGCCGCGCGGACGGTAATCGCTAACTAGCTGGAAATCCATGAGTACCTGTATTGAGAGCTGTATCAGAATAGGTGCACCCGTTGGGCGTCGGCGTCGGTGGATTTTTATTGATAAAAATCCAGTCTGGCGCAGTAGGCCGGTGGGTACAGTTTTCTGATACTGCTGCGGGTGCGGCGCAGGGACCAGCCGTGCGTACCACAGGGGTCCCAGGAAGCGCAGGAATCTTTCATTATAAACGCCAGCAGCGACCTAAAGCCGGGGCAGGGGAGGGTAGGCTATCGGACCCCGCACCATACGGCGCGCGACCACGATCAGGACGCCGATGATGGTGCAAATGACAAGGATAATGGGCAGGAAGATGATGGGAGGAAATACCGAGTGCGGGTGTTGCTGACCGCGGCGGAGTCCTGATGCAGGTGCCCGCCGAAGATAACCACATGGCCGTCGACGTTGGCACTGCTAGTGAGGGTAACGTTGCCGCCGAAAACCAGAACGTTGCCGGCCACCGACCCGTTGAGAAAAACATTTCCGGCGAAAACGCGCACGCTGCCAGTGGCGCGACCCTGAACGTCGGCGGAGCACAGAAAGCAAGTCGCGTTACGGAACTCTTTGTCAGGCGCGAGCAGAATGTTCCGGCCAACGTGGAGCAGGTTGGGTAGGGACTGCGCAGTACCCGCCAGCGATGAAGCCAGGAGCAGAGTGCAAACAACAAAGCACCGTGGAAGCATGCGTGCGGTTTCCTCGGGGAACTAACGCTATTCGATCATTAAAGGTTCGCGGATGAGAAGTGACAAGGCAGTTTCCGTCGCTAAATGTGACAACCCTAGCGAAGGTCAAGGGCAGTGGGATGCTTTGCCTGGTACAAACCCACTTCGCCGCCTCCAGGTAGCCTGATCCTAGTGATCGATCCCCATCTGGCCTCCTGAACGGCGGAAAGCATTACGTTCTTTTTCGTCAAGGCCGTCATCTCCGCGACGAGATCCTCACACATGAAGTACAGTTCACAGCGTTCGTTGTCTTCGGCTGGATGGAATGCGGCTTCTGCGGGGGGCAAAGCAAAGATCAACCATCCGTGGCCGGCATCGACGGACGCAAAGCCAAACACGTCGCGAAAGAAGATGCGATCCGCTTCCGCATCCTTGCTGTAGAGGATGATGTGAGCTCCAGAAATCACGATGCGATCCAGTCTAGTCCGGCCGCTTACTCGATCGATGCGGTAATGTGAAATACGATGCCCTATGTCACCCTCTTCGCGAGGCGTTTCGCTGCGATCCTTGCGCTCGCCGCATGTCTCCTTTGCGCCGATTGCGCCGGCGCTGCTGCCCCGAGTCATGAGCTACAAGGTCGTGGCGCAATACCCCCACTCCACTGACAGTTACACCGAGGGATTCTTTATCCTCGACGGATTGTTTTACGAGGGAACCGGGATCGCGGGGCACTCAGCTCTACTTGCCATCCAGCCGGAAACCGGAAAGCCGGTGCAGAAGCTCGCGCTGGCGCCGCAGTATTTTGGCGAGGGGATCGTCGATTGGGGGCCGAACATCTACCAATGGACGTGGAAGTCGCAAATCTGCTTTGTTTATGACCGCTTCAGCCTGCGGACGGTGAAGCAGCTCAATTACACCGGTGACGGCTGGGGCATGACGCGCACCGCCAAAGAGCTCATCACCAGCGACGGCACGGCGACGCTTCGCTTCCGCGACCCCAACACCTTCAAGGAAACCCATCACATCCTGGTGAAGGACGGGACCAAGATCATCGACGAGCTGAACGAACTGGAATTTATCAAGGGTGAGATCTATGCGAATGTCTGGCACTCGGACCGGATTGCACGCATCAATCCGCGCGACGGACACGTGATTGCCTGGATCGACCTCACCGGCTTGCTGCCGGCCGATCAGAAGATCAACGCGGAATCAGTGCTGAACGGCATCGCCTACGACGCCAAGCGAGACCGCCTCTTCGTCACCGGGAAGCAGTGGCCCAAGGTCTTTGAAATCAAAGTTGTCTCCCCGCTGCTACCAAGCCGGGCCGCACCAACTAGCACTGCGCAGTGAGACAGCTTTCAATTGCTTGCTGCCACTCGGGACCACTCTCGCGGTCCCTCTTTCCCATGGCTTGCACTTCGTCGTTTGCTACCGCGTCCAGCGCAGTGCGCGCGTAGGTCACTTCCACGCCTGTGCTGGACGTATCGAGCGCGGTCAGTCGAACGTCAACCGTGGACACGACGGTGCCGGGCACAAAAGACACATACTGCATGCGGCCTCCTTCCGGGTCGAAGAGCGTGTTGACCCACACGCTGGTGTGTGGGCCATGCTGAACGGTGAAGACCGCTCCTTGCACGTCCTTCCCCGGTTGGGGATACAAGAAATTCAGGGTTCCAGTGCTGGTCCGGCCCAGCATCGTTCCCCTTCCGGTCCAAAGAGGGGCGCGGCGCGATGCAAAGGCGCGCGGATAACAAACTGAAAGCTGTTGCGTTCGTGGGCCGGCGCCGGGTTTACGCTGCTGTTCATTTCCGCTCCTTCAACCGATGGCTATCGGAGGCATGCAGCGTCAGGCCGTAGATACTTCTGAACTGGTCGATTTCTTTCAGCGTTTGTGCAGAGAACGCAGACTTGCCTTCAAAGGCGTGGAGCACGATCCCCTCGAGCAGATCGCCCAGCGTCATGTCTTTCAGTTCCGCGACTGCTTTCAACACTTTGAGCAGCCGCTTTTCCATGCGGACGCCAGTCTGAATCCGTTCCACCTCCACTGTTCCCTTTGGCTCTGGCATGTGTACCAATGTACCACGGTAGGTCGAAGCGACTTTATAGAACTCCGGAAAAGGTCTGCACCGCCGAAAAAGCAATCCCTCAGGGCTAAAGCCGGTCCGACTGAAGTCGTGCCCTGACACAAAGCGTGGGTTTTTCCGCAGCCTTTTAGCCGTGCCGTACCAAGCCACAGCTTTGTAAGGTAGGGCACTGATTTTGGCAGACTAGCGTAGGTCTCCTACTCACCAGATCCCTATCGGATTTCCTGTGAAATACTTTGCGAGGGCTCTGCGGCGCCCGTGTAGCTCCGTGAGCATCTGAACAGCAGAAGGAGATTCGTGCGGATGAGTTATGTACCCAATGCGAAGCGGTATGACGGAGCACAATTTCGCCGTTGCGGGCAATCAGGGATCGTGCTGCCGCCCGTCTCGCTTGGTTTATGGCAGAACTTCGGCGGCGCCGACGTTTTCGAGACCGGCCGTGCAGTCGTTCGCCGAGCCTTTGATCGAGGGGTGACGCACTTCGACCTGGCCAACAACTATGGACCGCCTTATGGGTCAGCCGAGGAAAACTTCGGCGAGATTCTGCGCAAGGATTTCCGCAATCACCGCAACGAACTGCTGATCTCCTCTAAGGCCGGGTGGGATATGTGGCCGGGTCCCTACGGCCTGGGCGGATCGCGCAAGTATATGCTGGCCTCTCTGGACGAAAGCTTGCAACGCATGGGCCTGGAGTATGTCGATATCTTCTACTCGCATCGGCCCACGATGGACGTGCCCCTGGAAGAAACCATGGGTGCGCTGGTGCAGGCAGTACGCCAGGGCAAGGCTTTGTATGTAGGCATCTCGTCCTACAGTCCGGAGCGCACCCGCCAGGCGGCAAAGATTTTGCAGAGCGAAGGAGTGCCACTGCTGATTCATCAGCCTTCGTACTCGATGCTGAACCGCTGGGTGGAGAAGGAGTTGCTCGGCACGCTGGAGGAGTTGGGTGTAGGCTGCATTGGGTTCTCGCCACTGGCCCAGGGACTGCTGACCAGCAAATATCTAAAGGGAGTGCCGGAGAACTCGCGCGCCAAGGCGGAAGGTTCGCTTCAGAAGGAACAGCTGAGCGAAGAAAATCTGAAACGTGTACGGGCGTTGAACGAAATTGCGCAGGGCCGCGGGCAGACGCTGGCGCAGATGGCCATCGCCTGGGTGCTTCGTGACAAGCGGGTTACCTCGGCACTGATTGGGGCGCGCAATGTGGAGCAACTCGACGACTCCCTCGATGCCGTTAAGAAGCTTCACTTCACGCTGCTGAATTGAAGGAAATTGATGGCTATGCGCAAGACGGTGAGATCGACATTTGGAAAGATGCCCGCGAAGGGGTAGGGTAGCGAGCACGATTACATACTTGCTTCGGCCAGGCTAGAAGAGTCCCACCTGAGGCCTGACTTGGCGACCTAGTTCTTTGCTGTATATAATCCCCTGCCATCGGCGGGAAGGGGCTCCAGCGGATCCTCTGCCGTGGAGGGGAAGATGGCAGCTCCCGATGTCGTCTGGAAAGACGGCAGGTTCGGCCAGACGTCTCGGCGGGATCCCTGGTGGCTTTCGCCGTCAGCGGTTTTTCTGGGATTGAGCGCGTTTCTGGTTTACTCCACATGGGCCGCATGGCAGAACAGCCACTACACCTTCGGCCCCTACATCTCACCCTTCTATTCTCCGGAACTCTTCGGTTCCTCACCGCACGCTCTCTTCGGTCCCAAGCCGTCGTGGTATCCGAATTTTGTGCACTTCTCTCCGGCGCTTCTTATCTTGTGGATACCGGGCCTCTTTCGCCTCACCTGTTATTACTACCGCGGCGCCTACTACAAGTCGTTTTGGGCCGACCCTCCGGCGTGCGCGGTAAGCGAGCCGCGTAAGACTTATCTCGGCGAACGCAGCTTTCCGCTGATCATGCAGAATTTCCATCGCTACTTTCTGCGTCTCTCCTACCTGGTGTGGGCATTTCTGGTCTATGACGCAATCGTCGGTTTTCGTTTTCCCGGCGGCTTCGGCATCGGTATCGGCAGCCTCGTCCTGGTAATGAATGTTATTTTTCTTGGCGGATATATATTCGGCTGCCATGCCTTCCGGCATTTGATCGGAGGGACCTTCGACCGCATCTCGGAATATCCGGTACGTCACAAGCTCTACGATTGCGTGAGCTGTCTAAATCGCGGGCACCAGAAATGGGCATGGGTCAGTCTCTTCTGGGTGGGATTCTCCGACATCTACGTCCGCCTGTGCTCGATGGGGATCTGGCACGACTGGAGAATCCTGTAGATGCCGGAGTTCCAGCGGTTCTCCTACGATGTTCTGGTCATCGGTGCAGGCGGGGCAGGACTGCGCGCTGCGATCGAAGCCGCCGCGAGCGGGGCCAAAGTGGGCGTGGTCTGCAAATCGCTGCTCGGCAAAGCCCACACAGTCATGGCCGAGGGCGGCATTGCGGCTGCGCTGGCTAACGTGGACGATCGTGACAGCTGGCGCGTTCATTTCGCAGACACCATGCGGGGAGGCCAGTACCTCAACAACTGGCGCATGGCAGAGCTGCACGCCAAGGAAGCGCCGGAGTGCGTGCGCGAACTGGAAGCCTGGGGCGCGCTCTTCGACCGCACCAAGGACGGCCGGATTCTGCAGCGGAATTTCGGAGGCCATCAGTATCCGCGCCTGGCGCACGTCGGTGATCGTACCGGCCTGGAGATGATCCGCACTCTCCAGGATCACGGCATTCATTGCGGCATGCAGGTCCACATGGAGTGCACCGTGCTCAGTCTCTTAATGGACTCGGGCCGGGTCGCCGGCGCCTGCGGATACGACCGCGAGAAGGGCCTCTTCCAACTCTGGCAGGCGAAGGCGGTGGTGCTGGCCACCGGCGGAATCGGGCGCGCCTACAAGGTCACCAGCAATAGTTGGGAATACACCGGCGACGGGCTTGCCCTGGCGTACAACGTCGGCGCCGAGCTGCAGGAAATGGAGTTTGTGCAGTTCCACCCCACGGGCATGGTCTGGCCCATCAGCGTGCGCGGCATCCTGGTGACCGAAGGCGTGCGCGGAGAAGGCGGCGTCCTGCGCAACAGCGAAGGCCGCAGGTTCATGTTCGACGAGATCCCCGATCTCTATAAAAACCAGACCTCCGACACAGAAGAGGAAGGATGGCGCTACACACAGGGTGATAGAAATGCCCGCCGGCCTCCCGAGCTCCTGACCCGCGATCACGTGGCTCGCTGTATCAATCGCGAAGTCAAAGCAGGGCGAGGCACTCCACACGGTGGCGTCTTTCTCGATATTGCGTGGATCAAGCAGCACCTTCCCAAAGCGGAGGAGCACATCAAGCGCAAGCTGCCCAGCATGTATCACCAGTTCAAGCAGCTCGCGGATCTCGATATCACTAAAGAGCCGATGGAGGTTGGCCCCACCACGCACTACATGATGGGCGGGATCCGCGTGGATGGCGATTCCCAGATGTCGAGCGTGCCGGGGTTGTTTGCTGCGGGAGAAGCAGCGGCTGGATTGCACGGCGCGAACCGGTTGGGCGGCAACTCGCTTTCGGATCTGGTGGTGTTCGGGCGCCGGGCCGGCCATTATGCCGCAGAATTCGCCAAAGGCAACGGAGCCGGCACGATTGACGATGAGCAGCTTCAGGCAACGGCAAGCGAAGCCCTCAAGCCCTTCGAACGAGGTGCTTCCGGTGAGAATCCATACCAGATTCAGTATGACCTGCAGGAATCGATGCAGGATCTGGTCGGCATTGTGCGCACGGAAAATGAAATGCAACAGGCACTGGAGAAAATAGCGCAACTCCAGGTGCGGGCAGACCGAGTGGGTATCGCAGGCCACCGCCAATACAACAACGGATGGCACACCGCTCTCGATCTCTCCAGCATGCTGATTGTGTCGGAGGGGATCACTCGCGCCGCGCTGCTCAGAAAGGAAAGCCGGGGGGCGCAATTTCGCGAAGACTTTCCTAACAAAGACGCTGAGTGGGGTAAGCACAACATCATCGTCAAGCGCGGAGCAGATGGCGAAATGCTGGTGGAGAAACGTGCTCTGCCGGCCATGCCGGATGAGTTGAAGGCCGTGATTCAGGAAATGAAATAGGGGAGAACAGATAGAGAGATGTAATAGGGAGACGAAAACAATGGCCAAGCAGGCGATGTTTCGCATCTGGCGCGGGGACCCGGCAGGCGGCCGCTTCCAGGATTACCTCACTCCGGTCGAAGAGGGCATGGTTGTTTTGGACGCCGTGCACCGCATCCAGGCTCAGCAGGCGCCCGATCTCGCCCTGCGATGGAATTGCAAGGCCGGCAAGTGCGGCTCCTGTTCCGCTGAAATTAACGGCATGCCAAAGCTCATGTGCATGACCCGGCTCAGCAATCTCAATTTGGAAATGCCCGTCATTCTTGAGCCGATGCATACCTTTCCCGTGATTCGCGACCTGGTCACCGACGTATCCTGGAACTTCCGCGCCAAGATGACGATCACGCCATTCCGGCCGCGTTCGCCAGACCTGCCGGATGGAACGTGGCGCATGCAGCAGGCTGATGTCGAACGGGTGCAGGAGTTCCGCAAGTGCATCGAGTGTTTTCTTTGCCAGGATGTATGTCACGTTCTCCGCGAACACCATAAAGAGGACGAGTTCATCGGTCCCCGCCTGTTCGTCTATGCCGCGGCGCTCGAAATGCATCCTCTCGATAGCGAGGATCGCGTCAGCGATTTAAGAAAAAAGCACAGTATCGGTTACTGCAACATCACCACCTGCTGCCGGAAGGTATGTCCGGAGTCGATCACTATTACTGAGAACGCAATTATTCCGCTCAAGGAGCGGGTCGTCGATCGTTTTTTCGATCCTTTAAAGCAGTTGTTCAACATCCTCTAAGCGAAGGGGGTACCATGTTCACACTTAAACCCATTTCTCGTGACAGCGTAAGCGGCGCACTGGCCAAGGCCGAACGTTACCGCTTGCTGAACGAACCCAATGAAGCGGTCAGCATTTGCCGCGACATCCTGGAGGTTGACCCCGCAAACCGGGAGGCGCAAGTAAGCATGATCCTGGCCTTGACCGATGAGATGGCTCATGATCAAGGGGCGTTTTCGAGCGCGATGGAGGCGATAGCCGGTCTCGAAGCGGCGTACGATCGCGCTTATTATTCCGGGATCGCATGGGAGCGGCGCGCGAAGGCATATCACGATGCGGGCAAGCCGGGCTCCAGTGGCTACGTTTACGACTGGCTCGTCAAGGCTCTGCGGCTGTTCGAGGAAGCGGAGCACGAGCGTCCCGCAGGCAACGATGACGCGATACTGCGCTGGAACGCCTGCGTCCGTTTTCTGGATCGCCACAAAAAGTTGGGCCCGAAGACCGACGACATCAGGGAGCCAATTCTTTCCGAGTAAATCTCGGACGAGATGATCAGACGCGTGCCCGATACTCTAGCAATGACGGGTCCAGGATGTTGGCACCCGAGTGCATGGCTGAGTCGAGAGTCAGGGGGGAGAGAGTAGTGGAATCCCACATCTCGCGAGAAACGAGCGAGATATGGGGCACCCGTCATCGGTTAGAGAAACAGAGTGTTTTGCTAATACATCCAGCTGCAATCGCTAGTGAAATCGGTTGTAACAGACCGCTGCCACGTCCGGTCTGTTTTCTCCATCGCGAAAATCCCACCGCTACCGCATAGGTGACCGCAGCTCTTGATCACCGACACCAATGCCCGGGTGTGTGCGTGATCAAATCCCGGCACTCCCAGCAATCGTACGTATCTGAGTTGCTTGTAGCTCTCACAGGATGCAGGCTCTCGCCCATGTGTGGCCGCGCACGTCTGTGCCTGGGCAAGCTCGCTGTGGGGCAGCACCCGGTAGCCCTGCGGGATGGAGAACTTCTGTTGCCAACGATGGCTCTGCTGGTTGGCTGCGACGAAGGCGTCAGTCATCACATGCTCCTGAGCTGTTGTGGGCTTCAGACAGCTACCGTTCACCTGCGGAATATCGGTCAGGGAATCCTCAGAGAAGACTAGTGGCTCCTGCATGGGAGCCTGGTAAAGCGCGGAGTAGACCACGTACGCGTCCGCTGAAACAACGCCGCCGCCCGGCTGATTCAGTGGCATGGTTGTTTCCAGATCAGTGATCGGGGCGGTGACGGGTGTCTTCGCGTGGTGCAGCGAAACGATACTCACCCACAGCAGCGCCACTGCAACTATCAGCAGAAGCAACCATAACCCGGTCGACCTGGCCATAGCGATTCCGCCACCTCACTTTTACTAGACGCCAGTGGCCCAACAACAATCATATTCAGGGCAAGATCTTGACTTGCGCCTGCCAAAAGGCAGCTTTCTGTCCGGTCGGATTCAGCACGGATATCTGGCAGTCATACTCACCTGGTGGAAGCTGGCTAAGAGGAATACTGAAACTGAAAGGCATCGTTTGCAGCCGATTATTCAACCCGGTGGTTATCTCCATCGGCTGGGTTTCGAATGCTTTTGTTTGCTCCTGATAGAAACTCACGAAGGCCACCAACGGCTGGGCAGCTGTCAACTCCCTGCTCATAGGCCTGCAAATAGACATACATGTTCTGGTTCTGGCGAAAGACACGAGTCACGCTGGGAATCAGTTTCTGGCCATTCTGAACCAGTGGGTTTACATCCTCCTCTTTCACCCTGTCCTTGTTCTTCTCCGCATTGAACAGGGCATCTTTAAGGTCCACCCGCTGGCTGCTCAGCACGACGGAGCTGATCGGGACATGCGCGGCCTCCTTGTTCAAATTCGGAATGACGAAAGTCGTCTGATAGGTGCCGATCCTGCCCGTTTCATCATCGCGCGCCAGGAACTTGATCATGTACTTGCCGGGCAGAAGAGTGAAGCCGGTGTCGTACTCGATGGGCCGCCGGGCCAGCTCGGCTGCGGTTGCGTCGGTGAGCTTGATATTGACGTTGTCGCGGACATTGCTGACAGTGGTGCCGCCGACCAGGTCTTTGATTTCGCCGACGAAGTCGATCAGTGTGTGCTCGGCGCCACCGCGCTTGGCCAGCGCGAGCTCGCGGCCGGGAATCTTGATAATGATGGGCACGAAATATTCAGCGCGGTTGAGCTGGAAGTGATCGATCTCCATGGCGATCGAAAGCTCCGTGATCGGATCCTCCAGCATGAGCGCGTCTTCCAACTGGCGCTCTTTGTCGACCGTGGTAAAGCGGCTGAACTCCTTGTCAGCGTAGTAGCCCTGGCGGTAATCGAGCTTGGCGGTCTCGTTCTGGTTGAGGGAGATCTTTACCCGGCGGAAGTGGCCGTTCCTGGCCGTATTGCTGGTGTAGTAGCCAATCACGTAGTAGTCGGAGACGGATTCCTGAGCCTGCACGATGCCGCGCGTCAGGTCGTTGTTATCGAAGAGGGCTTTGCCGCCGGTGTCGCCGGCAAGGGCGTAGAGCGTGTCCTGCGACTGTTGGAAGTTGGTGGTGTTGGCAATGGCCGCGGTGCCGGAGTACATGCCGGAATTGCCAGGCGAGCCCTGGGTCGCATCTCCCAGCGGCGCCTCGGCAACCAGGCCGCGCGCGTCCACCGGCCAGAACGAGACACCGGCGCGGATGGCGGCGTCGACAGTGGCATGCAGCTGGGCCTGGTTATCAATGCCGTTGAGATGAAGGCCACTGGCGAAGTAGATAAGAGACTTCTTCTCGTTCAACTGGCTGAGCATCTTGGCCGCGGTCTGCAGCGCGGAGAGCTGGCGATCGGTGTTGAAGACGTTGAACTCGCTATCGTCCTGGCCAAACGCGGCGCCGGTGTCGGCGCTGCTGGCGTCGTCGATGGTTTCGGCGGAGCCCTGGCCTTCACCGACAATCATGGTCTCGAGAATGCTGAGCAGCTTGTTGCGATCGGCGGTGAAGTCCTGCAGGATGTCGACCGAGCCGCCCTGGTAGCGGAGGATGGCGACCAGGTCGACGGTGGTTATTTGCGTGCGCAGAAACTTCTCCGCGGCCGAAAGCGCGCGAAGTTGGTCCGCCGGGCGCATGGCGGTCATATCAAAGTAGAGTGCGAGCAAGCGGCGATTCTTATAACGGCTGTTTTCGGCCGCCTCAGGAGCGATCTGGGTCCGCGTGAGTTGCTTGTACAGTTTGATCTGTTCCGTGCCCGGCGCGGCGGGAGCCACCGGCGCCTGCTCTGCCGCGAGATCCTGGTGCTCGCAGAAGCGGATCGTCTGTGGTGCGCCGTCCTCAGTGACGGTGAAGTCCTTGGCGCTAAGTCCGGGAATGAATTTCCCCTGCTTATCTTTGACCACAACGGTCTCGACAACCAATTGCGCTTTAGCCGTGAGGGTGTAGGTTCCCGAGGCAGTGGAAGACGTGTTCTGGCCAATCTGCTGGGCGCTTGCGAACACCGCGGTGCTGAGGAAAAGGAGAGCGATCAATGATCGCGGATAACGTGCGGCTCCGCCCATCCATTGGTAACGGTTGCCGGGCGCACCGCTGTCCTCAGGGGCTAAAGCTCTCAGCTGCGGCTTGTTACGGTCCGACTAAAGTCGTGCCCTGACACAAAACATGAGTTTTTCCGCAGCCTGTAAAGTCGTGCCCTGATACAAAGCACAAGTGTGTTCGCCGCCTCTTTGGCCGTAGCGTACAGAGCCGCGGATGGTGAGGGCTTTCGCCCCGGAGCGCACTGATCTTCGACACAGCACCCTAGGCCCGGAAAGAGCCGTTGCTTCAATCCGTATATTCAGCTGGCTCCCTCGTCCACCAATAAACACGCTTCTCATCTCAGAACCTCAAGCGCAGCTGAGTTTCCAGACTGCGCATCGCGTTGGGGCTTAGCGGGAGACCGAACTGCGTGCTGTTCACGGTCGTGTTCCAGCCAGTAAACACAGGGTGATTCAGCATATTGGTTGCCGACACCTTCAAATCCAGAAAAAACCGCTGGGTTGGGCCGGAAAGTTCGGGCAACCGAGCTGTCGAGGGTGAACTGGCTGGGACCGGTGATCGAGTTCCTGCCCGCGGTTCCCCATTGGCCGGTCAGTGGCGCACTGTAAGCCGCGGGGTTAAGATGCAGGCCGGTGGGTGCGGCGTAGATGGGCGCGCCGGTTGGGTTGGGGCGGATTGTGCCCGTGACACCCGTGCCGGGAACAGCAGCTAAGTAAACCGGGCGTATCTGGCAGGCCAGTGCCCACCACGGCCGTGGCTAACGAGAGTCCACTCCTTGAGCAGCCTGCCGGGCCAGCCCCCATCAGCGTTCCACCGCGGAGACCTTCACCGGTGGTGTATTGGGCCTGCAGGTTGAGCAGGTGACGTTGATCGAAACTGGAAAGCGAACGCTCGGCATGCAGGTTGAGCCAGTTCTGCGCGACGGACGGCTTGGTCGATGCGCTTTGCGTGGTGGTGGTCGTGCTTCCCGACGAGCCTTGTCCGGAGCCCCCACCCGAACCTTGTCCCGAACCCTGCCCTCCCGCGGGCGCCGCACTCTGGCTGCCGGCGAGCACGTGACCCTGGCCGCCCAGGAACGCGTCATCGTCGATGGACTTCGAAAACGTATAGAGCAGCGACGCAGTAAAACCGCTGCGCAGCCTGCGCCGCAACTGGACCTGTCCCGCTTGCCGCGTAGAATCACCACCCGAAGCCTGATAGATAAAACCCGGATGGACAGCTGGTACAAGGGTTGGCTGCTCCGATCGGGTAAGTATTGGGCAGGAACTGCTGCACCCCGCGCGTGCCCTTAACGCCGAGGTAAGTCGCTGTGAGCTGCAACGCCCCTGGCAGGTCGCGTTGGATCGACAATTGCCAGGTTTGCGCATAGCCAACTCTGAAGTTGGGATCGACGGCGAAGGTGTTGGCGGTGATCGAGGGGCATTGCTCAAAGCCATTCGCCAACGTAAGCCGGCAGGCGGCGCTGTTCGCGACGCTCAGACTTGTCGAGATCGGCGACTGTTGCGCGAGCTGCAGTACCGAGGTCAGGTACACCGATGTGTCGTCATAGATGCCATAGCCGGCGCGCACCACGACGGTCGAAGCAGGGATCGGCCGCCAGGAGATGCCGACCCGCGGCTCGAAACCCAGCTTGTCCGGGCGGATGAGCGAAGTGGGATAATGGTCCCCGGTGAGCGGGCCGATTGGATCGCTACCCAGCACGGGCTGACGTCGGTATAGCCGGGAAGCACATCAAGATTCACCAGCCGTCCATGAAGTCTCCGTGATCGGCGAGCCATAATCCCAGCGAAGGCCGGCATTGATGGTGAGGTTGGGCAGAATGCGCCAATCATCTGTGCCGTATAGGTCGTAGACGGGCTGGCGGAAATACTTATCCGCGTTCCCGAAGGCGACCGAGCTGGTATCCGGCACGCCAATGAGGAAGTCGGCCAGGTCGGAGCCGCCAGTCGCGACGCCATTGGATAAGCCTTGCGTGGCGGCGCCGGTAAAGGTGAAGATGCCTCGCGGATTCTGCTGGTAAAAATCGTTGTATTGCTGCTTGCGCAGATCGCCGCCAACCGTAATGTTGTGGCGGCCGTGATAGATGCCTACCGATCCGGAAAAGCTATCGGTACGGTTACGATTGAATGCGCTGTCCTCGTCTGAGAGCGGCGTAATGCCGCTGGAGAAGGTGAGCGCCGGGGGGCCCCAGTTCGCTGGGTCCTGGTTGTTGCCGGAAATGCCGGCTTCTCCGGAGATGTTTTGCCGGTTTTCAAAATAAGGCACGATTGTGCGTTCTCAGCCGGCTGAAGTGATAACCGGCAAAAAGGAAGAGCCGCTGGTTGAAGCGGTGCGACCAGTTGATATTGGCATTAATGCCCAGCGTGTCCGTCTTATCGACAAAGCCGAAGAGGTTGGCGACGCTGGCCCTGGTGCTTTGGAAGTTGAAGCTGCCGTAGAGTTCGTCTCTGCGGCCAAGTGTTTTGTCCAGGCGTGACAGGAGCGCGTCCTGATGGGTGCTGTTGAGCACGGGCACCTGGTAGTTATAGAGCGAGTTCCCGTAAATATTCTGCGACGGGTAGAGTTGCAACAATGCCTGGGCCTGGGAGCTGACAGGGACAACATTGCCGGGAAACGGCAGGCCAGTTGCAGGATCGTAGACGACGACCGGTTGGCCGAGCGGGTTAAGCAGATTGGAAAGATCTCCCATGCGCTCCGCCGCTGTTGGCACAAGGCCGGACTCGTTCAGAGCATTATGGTTGCGGGTCCATTCGTAGGCCACGAAGAAGGTAGGCCCACGCGGCAACAGGTGTGGAATCTTCAGTGGTCCGCCGAGGGTGAAGATGCCGGTGATCCGGTTATAAGCGGCTTTGGGCGAGTTGAGTCCGCTGAGCGAGTAGGGCCGGGCATCCAGGGCGGAGTTATCGTAGACGGCGGCCAGCCCGCCGTTGTAAAGGCTCCTGCTGTTAGTCCTACGGTTGCCAAAGGCCTGGTCGAGTGAGAACCGGGACGTTGCCGCATTGTTGACGCTGCCGTTGACCAGGAAGCCGTCATTGGATTGCTGGCTTGCTTCCTCTGCCGGCTTTGGCAATTCGGCGGCGTTCTCAGTTCGGGGCGCCGGGCGCGGCGGGGGTTTTGGGCTTGAGACTGATGGAAGGGATCGGAGCCGGCGGAAGCTTGGTTAGCTTCGTGATCTGGTCGAGAGGGAGCAGACTCAGCTCCCACTTACCCGCGGCCGTCGTCGGCGAAATCGTTATATCGGCGCGAACGGTCGAGAAGCACAGCATCTCGATCTCGATCTTTCGCCGGGACCGTCCGCCAGGTTAGGAAGGGTGTAAAGGCCGCCCTGGTCAGTGACCGCGGTGACCTTGGTTGTCCCTTGCGTAACTGTGACTGTAGCGCCGGGTAGAGGCAATCCGCCAAAGGTGACCTGGCCGCGATACTCCGATGCCGCGGCGAGGCAGGGAAATACCATCGCCGCCAGCAGGCAAACCAGGTAGAAGACTTTTTGCGCTCGCCGCCAGGTCATTTGCGGTTCCCAGAGGCGCGGCGTCAGTTCTCGGAAGGCTTCTCGACATGATCGATGACCATGACGTCTGCGGGCGCCTTGGTGGCCTCTAGCTTCAGCCCGATCTGCTCCTGGATGGCGGTATACAGATTCGGTGGTGCATTGGCGTTGTCTGTTGGCGGAGGAATCTTGGCGCCCATGCCGGCAAACTGCGAATCGTCCGGTGTCCAGAGCAGCGTGAAGTCATATCGTCCCGTGAGTTCGGTTTGATCGAGGACTGGGCGGTCGAGCACGGCCTCCTGCATCAGGCCGGTGAAGTCAGCCATGTTTGCATTGCGCACGCCCAGATCCCCGAGCGTCCCCCGGAAGAACAGCCCGGGCAGCCCGTTGGGGTCGCCTTCACTCTTGGTGAGCTTTGGGCCGGTCTTAGCGACGGAGAGCACATAGACCGCGAGCTCCTTCTTCTCATGATGAAAGGTTAGTTTGAAGCGTTCGGCGACCAGCTTCTGGATCATGACCTTCCATTGCTTGCTGCTTGGCGCCCCTTCGCCGTCGGGCGTCGCGTCAATATCGTACTTATCAGTGTCTGCCCAGGGTGGAAGGCCGATGAGTTGCTTGGCCTGGACGTCATAGGAGAAAGAAAGAGATCGCAGTTAGCGGTTGGTTGATGGTCTTGAAATCGACGGCCCTGGACGATAAATGCCTTACGCGGATCGTCCGGTTTACTCGGCTTGATGGTGGCGACTTCAAAGCTGGGATTGGCGTTCGCGTCCATCGGCGGCAGCTTGGGTGTCGGCGGCGGAATGGTCCATTCCGTTTCCGGTGTGGCCCGCGTCAAGACCAAGGGAAGAGGATTGGGCCCCTGGGTCCAGGTGCCTGTAATCGTCTTGCCATCCGGGCTTAGCTTGCCTTCATAGGTCCCGCCGATCATCGTGAGCGACATCTTTACCGTAGTGCCGTCCAGGGTGATCTTGGTCACTGGAAGGCCGTCGCCACCCTGGTCGATGCTGTAGAAGACCGCCTTGTAGCCGCCGTCATCCGCCTTGGAGATTTTGACTACAGTGCGCAGGTCTCGGCCGGCGTGTAGCGTGCCTTGCCATGTATCGGCGATACCTTGGGGCGCGTTTTCAGCTTTGGCCTGCGCTCGGACGCGGGCGATGTGTACCGGACCGAAGATAGATGTGGCGGCTACGGTCAACAATACAGCCATGATCAGCAGAAGCCGCCTGCTGAAATCCAGTTTGCGAGTAGCCTGGTCACTCATGATTCGGGGAGCCTTTCTTGAGATCGCACCGGGTATTTCGGAACAAACAAGCAATGCTGAAGTAGAAAGCTGGATATAAGACGTGCGGCGCCCCCAAATTTGCTCGGTGGCACGAACGATATCTATTTACTACGCAGCCCGGTCGTTCCGGTTCCCGTGCGCCCAGCATTAATTTTCCGATGGCTTCTCGGCATGATCGATAACGATCACATCATCGGGCACCTTTGCCGGTCCCATCTTCAGCCCAAGTTGCTCCTGAATCGCGGTATAGAGGCCAGGCGGAGCGTTGGGGTCATCGGTCGGCGGCGGCATCTTCGCGCCGGTCCCTCGGAATTGCGCGAATTGGGAATCGTCCGGGGTCCATTTCAACTGAAAATCGTATCTGTCGGTAAGCCCGGTTTGATCCACCACTGGCTTGTCCATGACGCCAGACTGCATCCAGGTGGCAAAGTCCGCCATGTTCAGGTTTCTCACCATCAGATCCCCAAGTCCCCTGAAACCGAAGCCCGAAGGGTCATTCGGTGCCGCTGTGCTCTTGGTCATTTTCGGTCCGCCGCTGGCAACGCTGATCACATAAACGGAAAGCTCCCTCTTGTCGTGATGGAAGGTCAGCTTGAAGCGGTCCGCAAGCAGTTTCTGCACCATGATGCCCATCTGCTTGATATTGGGCCGTCCTTCTGTGTCGGGCTTGCCTTCGATGTCGTAGAGATCGGTGCCGAACCAGGGCGGTGCATCGATGATCTGCTTGGCGTGAAGCCCGTATGCGAAGGCGATCAGATCATTCACATTGGTATTCATCGTGACAAAATGACCGCCCCGGAAGCCAAATCCTTTGCCGGGTTTGTTGGGAGCACTCGGCTTGATGGTGGCGACCTCGAAGCTGGGGTTAGCGTTCGCGTCCATCGGCGGCAGCTTGGGTTCCGGCGGGGGAATCGTCCATTCCGTCTCGGGCGTAGCGCGGGTCAGGTTTAGGGGAAGGGGATTTGGTCCCTGGGTCCAGGTGCCGGTAATCGTCTTGCCATCCGCGCTCAGCTTGCCCTCATACGTCCCGCCGATCATGGTGAGCGACATCTTTACCGTAGTGCCGTCCAGCGTAATCTTGGTCACTGGAAGGCCGTCGCCACCCTGGTCGATGCTGTAGAAGACCGCCTTGTAACCGCCGTCATCTGCCTTGGAGATTTTGACTACGGTGCGCAGGTCTCGGCCGGCGTGCAGCGTACCTTGCCACGTGTCGGCGATGTTTTGTCCCGGATTTTCTGTCTTGGTTTGCGCTCGGGCTGGGGTGACTGTGCATCGCGGCCATGACGCCCATGCACAGCAGGAGTTTTAGTATGAAATGCAGTTTGCGTGTGGCACGGTCGCTCATGGTTCGGGAACCCCTCTTGAAATCGGACCCGGTATTTCGGACACAAGCCAGCAACAATGGGGTGGAAATCCTTATATAAGACGTTCGGGAGCGGCAAATTTGTTTGACCTCACGAATTTTATTTCCAGGGCCGGCCGGTTTGCGCACCCTATGTATAATACTACTTAGACCATGGCGATCATCGGCTAGGGTGCGGGGAGGCGACGCGGCCTTAATTTTCCGACGGCGCCTCGACGTGATCAATGACCAGCATCTCCACGGGGACTTTCCGCGACTCCAGTTTTAACCCAAGCTGCTCCTGAATTGCGGTGAAGATCGAAGGCCCTGAAGAATCAGGTGGCGGTGCATCGTCAGACCTCGGCGGCGCCTCCCTGGGTCTGCAGAGATCGGACCAGCACGCTCATCCGGCGTCCATTGCAAAGTGAAGTCGTAGTTGCCCGTGAGCCGAGTCTCGTCCAGAATCGTGCGGCCCAGTTGCTGCGACAATACCCGTACCAGGTTCTCGATATTAATCCCTTGACCCGTAAGCGGTCCGCCAAGGCCTCCCATGATCATCAGAGCCTGTCCGGGCTGGCCATCGGGACCTTTGATTCCGTTCGGGTAAGTATCGCCTGGCTTTGCTCGATGCAGCTTGGAACCACCCTTCGCGATAACCAACGCATACCCCGGAAGTTCTTTTGGTTCGCGGTGGACCACCAACTGGAAGCGGCTCGCCAAAAGCGCCTGAAGCATACGCTTCGACTCCATCCGGCGCTCATCTGGGCTAAGCGTCTGTAACTTTTCCAACTGAGAGCTGTCCATCTTCGCCTGGATATCGTATCTATCAGAGCTAACCCATTTGGGTGCTCCTACAATCTGGAAGTCCTGGATCTCGTATGCATTTTGAATCAGCATTTGCAGCGTCGCGCCCATTGCTGTTAGCCCGTCGGGCTGATCATCATCCTGACCATATTGCCGCCGGATTTGTTTGGTTTGATCGAAGCAACATCGTACCCATGAGTATTGGCTGCGGTGGTGTTGGCCTCCGGCCGCGCCGGGTCGGGCGTTGCGTTTTGCAGGCCAAACACGATTGGTGCGGCGAGGGTCAGTAATCCAGCGGCAACAAATAATGGTTTCTTCCTGAAATCCAATTCGCGGGTAACACGCTCGGTCATGATACGAACGATCCGGCTCTTGAGATCAGCGCCGGTAACTCCGGATACGGCAACCGGCAGTGATCCTACGCAGAATTCGCAGGTCTTCAGTATGCTTTCGGCGTAGACCTGCGGTGGATTGCCCAGCCGCAATACTTCTTCATCGCAGGCTCGTTCGCGTTCCTCCAGCAGCCTTGCTCCCAACCACCAAACCAGGGGATGAAACCAGAAGATGGCTTCCACGACCATATGCATTGACGCAGCAAGATTGTCGCGACGGCGCACATGGCATACCTCATGAGCGATAATTGCCTCGAGGTGAGCCTCCGTAAGCCGTGCGGAGATTCCAGCGGGCCATATCAGAGCCGGCCGAATGATGCCCAGGATGCCTGGTTCCAGAGAGGCCTGGGAGAACAGCAACGAGATTGGCTTTCGCACCCCGGCGATCTGCTCCAGACGCCGCAGGGCATTTACTTCAGGCCCTCGCGTTATGGTCACGGCGCCACGCATCGCTCGCGAAAAGCGCCGCCATCGCCACCACCATAGACCGAGCGCGGCAATGAAACCGCCAGCCAAATGGCCACAAGAACACCGTGGAAAAGAGGACGCAGATCGACGTTCGCCGTCCGTGCAACTCGTGCAACGCTGGGAGCGGCTGTGCCAGTAAAGGGCTGACCGATCACTTGCGCCACCATATAAAAATCACTCTGTACGCTTCCCGAATGGCGCGGTGTGGCCAAATGGCCACCAAGGCTGATCAGCAGCGAAAAGGGGATGAGAAATTTCAGAGATGCTGCAAGCCACAGGCGATAACGAATCCGCGCCTGATTCTTTCGCAAAACTAACGTCATTATTGCGGCCACGACCGCGAATAACGTCGACTGCCAGAGGTGGTTGCCCACCGCGGGCGCCATTGCTGCCCATACTCCAGACAAGTACTCCATGACTTGTCCTTTCTCTCCAATTAATGCGCGCTTAATAGAGCCTGAAGTTCACCTCGATGTTCACTTCCACGGCAACAGCTTTGCCGTGGAGTATTCCCGGTTTGAACCTATACTGCCTCACCGCCTCGACCGCCTTCTGGTCCAAACCCTTTCCCAAGTGACGCACCACCTGGACACGCTGAGGGTTTCCCTCCGGGTCGACAATCGTGGAGATAATGCAGATCCCCTGATACTTTGCCCGCTTGGCCTCTTTGGAGTACTCCGGGGTTGGAGCGAAGATCAGTTGGGGCGCGGAGACATCCCCTCCCACGTGGTAGATTTGCGGCGCGCCGGCGCTTTCGACAAGGCTTTGGATCGCGGGGTCCTGTAGCGCCAAACTTGCCGCCACTTGCGGGCCGCCGTCCGGCGGAGATTGCGCACGGATCAACGGGGTCTTCCATAGGCCGAAGAGGACAGGTCCGGCAACGGCGGCAAATCCCGCCAAAGCCAGCAGGAGTCTTCTGCCGGGGCTGAGCTTCTCCGTGAGGGCCGGAGTCATGATGCGCACGATGCGCTTCTTCAGTTCGGCGCCCGTAACTCCAGAGACGCAAGCCAGATCGGATCCGACGCAGAATTTGCAGGTCTTCAGAATGCTTTCTGCGTAGATCGAGGCTGGATTCCCGAGCTGCAACACCTCTTCGTCGCACGCTAGTTCGCGCTCTTCCACCAGGCGTGCGCCCAGCCACCAAACCATGGGGTGAAACCAGAAGATGGCTTCTACAGCCATGTGCAAGGCAGCTGCCAGATTGTCGCGATGCCGCGCATGCGATACCTCGTGGGTGAGGATCGCCTTGAGGTGCGAGTCCTGAAGGTGTTCGGAGATCTTTGCCGGCCACAGCAAGACCGGCCGAAAAATGCCGAAGATCCCGGGTTCCAGAGGAGAGTCCCACGACAACAAGAACGGGATCGGCGTGCGGACTTTCCCAATCTTTTCCAGCTGCCGTAGCGCATCCACTTCGCGCCCTTGTTCCATCGGGGTCGAGCGGTGCACCGCCGCGGCAACGCGACGCCAGCGCACCGACCAAAGAAAAATCACCGTGACAAAGCCGCATAGCCACGTTGCTGTGATCAATCCTGGCAGCAGGGCAAGCAGGGAAGCAGCCTTTGTCGCATGGTTAACCGGCGCGACAACGACGAAGCTGAAAGGCTGGCTAAAGCCTTCCACTGCTGAAAATAGTCCACTGCGCCCGCTCAACGAAAATCGCGGAGTGGCCAGATGACGGCCCAGGTCGATCAAGAGAGAGAAAGGGACGAGAAACTTCAGCGAGGCTGCCAGCCAAAGATGATGGCGAATCCGCGCCTGATTTTTCTGGAATGCCAACGTCAGGATCGCAGCCAGCGCTGCGAATAGAGTCGATTGCCAGAGGTGGTTCGCGATCGCTGGTGCGATCGCCGCCGGCATTTCAGAGAAGTATCTCGGAATCACGACTTATCCTTTCTCTCCAACTGGCGGAGAGCCTTCTCTGCTTCCTTTACGTCCTCGAGCGTGAGCTTGCCGGATTCGATCAGATGCGCCATCACCGGCTGGGTGCGGCCGCCGAACAGTGCCAGCAGGTCGTCGACCAGCCTCCGTTGTGCAGCGCTGCGTGAAACCGCTGCCGCGAAGATGTGGAAGTTTCCAACCTTCTTCACCCGGCGCACGATGTTCTTCACTTCCATGCGATAAACAGTGGTCTGGATCGTCGTATAGGCGGGTCGGCGCTTAGCGGGAAAGGTCTCTTGAATCTCTCGGATAGACGCCTCGCCTTGTGTCCAGAGCGCCTCCATGATCTGAAACTCGAGCTTGGATAATTTGGGTTCAGCCACTTTTGCTCCTACAGGTGTAATATGGTTTACTACACGTGTTTGTTATCGTCAAGAGAAAGCGCGGAACTCTTGGGGGTTCGCACAAATCTCAACATAAGGGCCAGAAACCGGTGAGTTTGCTGCGAACCAGGATGAGGCATGGACGCCGAAGGTCGCTCGCCGATTGGCGACGGGAGGCGATCCGGAATCGTAAATCGGTGTTCGTGCATTTTTTGCTGGTGCTGATATGCGGCCGCGGCCTGGCGCAAGACAATGCAACGCCGCTCTCTCCCTCGGAGGCGTATAAGGCGGCATTTGCACCATTTCAAGCCTCGCGAACGCAGCCTGACGATCTGACCGACGCTGACCGGTTTGCTTTGCAAATTGGCATTGCTCGCGCCTCCCATGACTGCCGGGCACTCTCGTCGGATACGTCGTCTCTGGATGCTGATGAAAAAGAACTGATTGCGCTGGGCAACTTGTGCCTCTTCGGTCAGGAGTTCGGGCCTGCCCGCGCCGCACTCACCAAGTATCTTGCCCTTCCCCAGCCGCCGGAGAGAAAGCGGGCAATGGTCTTGCTGGTGCAAGCTCTACTCGGCCTGAACGACCCGGGTTCTGCAGAGTTGGTTGTGCGTTCACTACTAAGGGATTTTCCCTACGATGCGGATATCCACTTTGCCATCGATCAAGTCATCGATGCATCCGAGGGGTTAAGCGATGGGCTCAATAAGATGGCTCTTAACCTCTGCACGACGCAGAACGGCGTTACTCTGCCACTGCTTTCCAGTGGGAAGGCAGTCGAGGGTAAAGAAGGGAACGCATCTGCCGGCGTTTTGTTCAATGATGCTGTGCGCTGCGTTTCCCTGGCAAAGGGAGGAGATGAACCTTCCGGGCTGGAAGTGATGCGTAAGTTGGCAGCCATCGCACAAATGGAAAGCTGGCAGGCGACGGCAGATTATTTACCCATGCAGGCGTCGTTGCAACGGCAGCAAATGGTAGGAACGGCAGTCTCTCTGAGCTCGTTGCATGGGTTCACGCTCACAAATGGCAGCCAGGCGCCGCGCTTGATCGCACTTAAGCGAGGCACAGTGATTTTGCTGCCCTTTGTTCTTTGGTCACCGAACGCCTCAGAGGAGACAGCCCGTTTAGCCAGATTCGTGCCGCAACAGACCATTTACGCAATCACCAGCTGGAGTGCCAACACCGGCCGGGACGATGTCCGGTCCAGTGAAATTTCGACGGCTTTGCGCGAGTGGCAGAAGAATCTGCCGGCCAACGTTCATATGGTGGTGGTGCCCAACGCGGAGCTGAGCATCTTCCATGTCGATTCCTTTCCTGCCGGCATTGTGATCCGCGAAGGAACCGTGCTCTGGAATGGCGTGTTGTCGAGCCAGGGGGCAGGACATATGCTTCTTAGCACTCTCTCCGACCGGCCCTTCGTTGACCAAGGGTCCAATCATCACAAATGAATCTCATGCCTGCTCGTTTTGCCGTCTTGTGTGTGGTCTTGATTTCGTTGTCGAGCTTGCCAGGTAAGAGTCAAACACCGAACAAATCAGGGCCGCGGCCACTTGGCACGCTCGTAGACGTGGGCGGTTATCGCGTGCATCTTTATTGTCTTGGCCAGGGAAGTCCAACGGTCATGATCGTCGGCGAGTTTTCTTTCGACTGGGCGCTGGTGCAACCAGAGGTGGCGAAGTTCACCCGCGTTTGCACTTTCGATCCATCTGGAACCGCGTGGAGCGATCCATTCCAGGGGGCGACAGCACCTACTTGCAACCAACGAGTCAATGAAATCCATCAGGTGATGGTGAGAGCACCTGTCGATGGTCCTTATGTTCTCGTCGGATACTCAGTGGGCGCGCAGTGGGCGCGGCTTTACGCGGCCAGGTATCCCAACAACATGTTTGGGATGGTCATTGTCGACCATGCGTTTATTCCCGCTCAGGTTCTCCCGCGGCAAGATGCACGCTCGCATAATTTGCCGCAGAGCTACACTCCGCCTACGCTCCTTTCTCAACCGCCAATCGCTCTTGACTTCCAGGACGATGTGAATTTCAGCAAGTTGCCGAAAGAAGATCAGGAACTGCACACCTGGGCCCTCTCTGAAAATCCCATTCGCCCGGATGACGCAATGGCCAAGGACTGCTTTTCGGATCTTGCAACGATTACAGGCAAATCTTCCTTCCCGCTTGGCGACATGCCGCTCATCGTGATTAGCACGCCAAACGAAAGTCCGGGCTATCCGAAGTTACAAGCAGAGCTATTGGCGTTGTCGCGAAACAGCAAACATATCATTGCCTGGAACAGCACTCACATGGTTCTGATCGACCAGCCCGAAGTGATAACAGAGTCCATCCTTAAGATGGTGACGGCCGCACGACAGCAGCCCATCAAATCCGCGATTCCCTAAGTGCCACGAAGAACCTACGGAGCGGGTGAAGGTTTATTACCGCGCCTACGGCGCTCAGATCCTCGTCTGGATTGATACTCAGTCCTCACGGGCTGGGCTCACGTTTGGTGGCCGGCCCTCCGGATTTCGCATCCATGCCGATTTTGCAGTGTCATTTCTTTCTCAACTTGTTACAGGCAAGTTGCTGCTTGGATGGACGGGGCTGGTGTTCTCGCCAGGTCTGTGGTTTGATGATCGGCAGCTTCAGCGGGCCCTTTCTCAATTGTAGCTACCGATTTATGGAGGTTGCATGAAGTCCACCATGATGGCATCGCCCCTGCTGGTCAACAGCCTGCTGGAGCGTGCGGGCACCCTTTTTCCGGATGTCTCAATCGTCTCCATGCAGCCGGACGGTTCTCGCCACAGCTACACGTACTCCGATCTGCGCAAACGTTCGCGGCAATTGGCAGCAGCTCTCGAAGGTGCGGGTATTGCCCAGGGAGATCGCGTTGCCACCCTCATGTGGAACGGCCATGCTCATCTGGAAGCGTATTTCGGAGTTCCCATCACTGGAGCCGTATTGCACACGCTTAACCTTCGGCTGCATCCGGACGACCTCGCTTACATCGTCAATCACGCGCGAGACCGGTTTCTGATTTTGGATTACGTTCTGCTTGAGCTCTTCGAGCAGATCCGGCACAAAGTCGACTTTGAACGCGTATTTGTGGTCGACCACGGCAGGGGCAGGCTTCCCGAGGGAGGCGAATCGTATGAGGAATTCCTGGCGGAAGCGAGTGCAGAGCCGATCGAAGTCGAGATCGGCGAAGAGGATGCAGCGGCCCTGTGCTACACCTCGGGAACTACTGGCTGTCCCAAGGGAGTTCTTTATTCTCACCGGGCCATCGCCCTGCATTCCCTGGCTATCTCACTTCCCGACCAGCTAAATTTCAGCCGCAACGATACGGTTCTCCCGATCGTGCCCATGTTCCACGTGAACTCCTGGGGCTTTCCGTATGCCGCGGCAATGAATGGAAGCAAGCTGGTCTTACCCGGATGCAACCTTAGGCCTGGGGCTTTGCTCGATCTGTTGCAAAACGAAGGGGTGACACTCGCCGGGGGAGTTCCAACCATCTGGATCGGAGTGCTGAATACACTCGAAAACCATCCCGGCCGCTGGAAGTTGGCCCCTGGGTTACGGCTCGCGGTGGGTGGTTCTGCAGCTCCCGAGTCTCTCTTCCGCCGCTTCGACAAGCTCGGCGTGCACCTCGTGCACGCATGGGGCATGACCGAGACTACTCCCGTTGGTACGGCCGCTACTCTCAAGCCTCACATGCACAGTTGGACAGAAGACGAAAAGTACGCCCAGCGCGCTAAGCAAGGGCTGCCGCTGCCCTTCATCGAGACCCGCACCGTTGGCGATCAGGGCGAAGTAGCCAGAGATGGCGTAACCGCAGGCGAATTGCAGGTGCGTGGGCCATGGATCGCGGGCAGTTATTACAACCTCGATCAGGCCGACAAGTGGACGGACGATGGGTGGTTCCGCACCGGGGACGTAGGCACGATTGACTGCGAAGGCTATTTGAAAATCACCGACCGCCTGAAGGACCTGATCAAGTCTGGAGGGGAATGGATCAGCTCTGTCGATTTGGAGAATGCGCTGGTGGCGCACGAGGCGGTGAGGGAGGCTGCAGTCATCGCCGTGCCGCACAGCAAATGGCAAGAGCGTCCGCTCGCTCTCGTTATATTGAAAGATGGCTTCATCGCAGACGACTCGGAGCTGCGCAAATTCCTGGAGCTACGCTTTCCGCGCTGGCATGTGCCTGACGGCTTTGTGTTTGTGAACGAGCTTGCCCACACCTCGACCGGAAAGCTATTGAAGAGCAAGCTACGCCTGGACTTCGGACATTACTTTGGGGACCACGCCTAGCTGGATCGCGTCTCCTACGGATTGGGCGAGTGCGCCGATCTCCGGCGGAACTCCTCCATCTGCTGCTCGACTTGTTTCTGAAAGTCATCCATTCGCTGCTTGAACTCCGGGCTGTTAAATTTCATCGCTGCGTCCGCCATTTGCCGCTGCGCGTCCTCCATCCGCTTTTGCAAATCAGGAGTGTTCGTCTTGGCCATATCTTCTGCCAATTGGCGGCGTAGATCGTCCATCCGCTGCCTAAAATCCTGGCTGTTAAACTTGGCTGCTGCGTCCGCCACTTGCTGCTGCGCGTCTGCTATCCGCTTTTGCAAGTCAGCGGTGTTCGACTTCGCCATGTCTTCTGTCATTTGGCGGCGTAGATCGTCCATCCCCTGCCTAAACTCTTCGCTGTTAAACTTCGTTGCCGCGTCCGCCATTTGCCGCTGCGCGTCTTCCATCCGCTTTTGCAAGTCAGCAGTGTTCGTCTTGGCCATGTTTTCTGCCAATTGGCTCTGGAGGTCGTCCATCCGCTGCTTGAATTCCGGGCTGTTAAACTTCGCGGCTGCATCTGCCATTTGCCGCTGCGCGTCGTCCATCCGCTTTTTGAACTCAGGGTTGTTTGCCTTTGCCATGTCTTCTGCCAATTGGCTCTGGAGGTCGTTCATCCGCTGCTGGACATCCTTGTCGACGAGCGGCTGCTCTACCAAGGTAGATTCACGGCTTTCCCCATCGTCTCTATTGCGACGGACGTAGGTGTGTTTTTTCGGAGTAGCCGGCGTCGCTACGGAGGGAGCGGAAGTCTTAGGCTCGGGCACAGCAGGCTGGGCATCTGCCGGAGGATTCTGAGTGGCTTGCGGGGGAACGTTGGCCTGAGCCATGGTCGGCGCCACATGAAACATTCCCGCGATCACACCGGTGGCAATCATCATCGCCGCGCCGCTTGCCACACGCGCCGCCTTCGCCCGCACACTCATGGTGGTTGTGTCCATCAGTCGCATCACTCGTTCCTCCAATGTGTGGTTGCCGAATAACCCCATAAAATGTGGTTCCGCTGCGATGTTGCGCTTTCCTAGCATGCTGTGGGCCAGCGCCAGCAGGCACTTTGCGTATCCAAGATGGGACTTCATCTCCTGCGCCGCCATCGCGTCGCAAACCATCTCGCGTGTCATGTGTATCCGTTGCTGTACCCAATCCACAGCTGGATGCCAAGCCAGCGGCACCGCTGCCAATTGGCAGGCCACATTCAAGAGGTAGTCCTGCCGCTGTACGTGGGCCAGCTCGTGGCACAAGGCAGCTCGGATTTCATTCTCCGCATGCCGGGCAAATCCCTCGGGCAACAGCAAGACCGGTGTTCGCGCGCCCACGATCATGGGGCTCGACACTTCTGCTGACTCGCGGAGTTGGGGCGGCTTGATTCCCAGCCGACGGCTATAGTCCTCTAAGACGGCTCTATCTCGATCGGCCAGGCAGGTCTCTTGCGAATTTTGCACGAGTGTTCGCGTGGCGAGCCATGCCCGTGCAATCCGGAAGAGCCCGATGACGATCGTTGCCACATAGAACCTCAACAACCAATGAGCGGTTTTGCTGGTTATGCGGAGGTTACCCGTGCGCTCGGCGAAGAGGGGACCGAACGCGGCCCATCGGTTACGTCTCTGCGGCAGATTGTTCTTAGCCGGCGGAGCAAGGACTTCCTGGTGACTGGCCTCAATAATCGTCGCGGTGTGCGGGGCCGCGGATACTCCGGCGAAGCCCATACCACGCACCGGCAGCAGCACCGCTAGCCCCAGAACGATTAGCCATATGTAGTGCTGTATCAGTGGCGACGGCCTAACCATGCGCAACAGGAGCCACGCACCTCCTGCGAGCAGGGGAACCTGCCAGAGGGCGTTGATCACGTATTCGATGAGTGCTCGCTCCATCACGGCTCCTCCTTGACGGACGGAGCTTCGGCTGCGGCCAACTTCTTCGCTACGCGCGCCAATTCCTCCGCGGTGATCTGCTGTGTATCCACCATCGCCATCAGCAATGCCTCGCTGGATCCGCCAAACATTCGCTTCACCAGATCGCTCAAGGCGCTTCCGCTTGCGCGCTCGCGGCTGACCGCCGGCCGGTAGCGGTAGGCGCGCCCCTCCTGCACCCGCTTCACCTTGTTCTTGCGCAAGAGTACGGTGAGCATGGTCTGTACCGTCGTATAGGCAAGCTCTGCCTTGAGCTTGGGCTGCACCTCGCCGACGGTGCAGGGTCCCACTTCCCAAAGCACCTGCATGATTTCCAGTTCCAACGGCGTCAACGTCTGATTTATCTTGGCTGGCATTAGAAATCCACTCTCTACTAAGCTTTTAGTAGCTTAATACGCAGGCATAGGGGTTTGTCAACTAATCTTTTAGTAGCGAAGGGGTGGCCCGCTTCCCGGCTTGAGTTACGCAATCGAATTCCTTTTACGGTGAGATGAAAATTTCTGTTGCGCCTTATTCCCGGCGCGCCGCGATAGCTGGTTGCTTGCATCCAAGATTGTGCAGTCGACAGCGAATAGGAAACGCCAGTGCGCACCAGGAAAAAACAGACAGACATCATCACGGATCCCAGTGAATCCGCAAAAGCAGCGGGACTTCGCTACGTCTCAGACTCTCAACCGGGAATCCACCGAAAGCGCCACGGAACTGGCTTCCGTTATATCGATCCTCACGGTAAGCCTATGCGCGATAAGGAGACTCTCGCCCGTATAAAGTCCCTGGTGATTCCTCCCGCCTGGAAGGACGTATGGATCTGTCAAAACCCCAAAGGACATTTGCAGGTTACTGGGCGCGATGCTCGGGGAAGGAAGCAGAGCCGCTACCATCCTCGCTGGCGCGAAGTACGCGACGAGACCAAGTATGAGCGCATGACGATCTTCGGTGCAGATTGCCCACCATCGGGAACGGGTGGAGCATGATCTTGCGCTCCCTGGCATTCCGCGTCAGAAAGTACTGGCAACCATCGTGCGCTTGATGGAAACAACCCTCATTCGCGTCGGCAACTCAGAGTATGCCCGCGAAAACCATTCTTACGGCTTGACTACGATGCGCAACAAGCACGTGCAAGTAGAGGGGTCCAACGTCACCTTCAAATTCCAGGGCAAGAGCGGGGTGCGTCACACGGTGGATATCCACGATCGCCGCCTGGCAAAAATCATCCAGCGCTGCCAGGACATTCCCGGCTATGAGCTATTCCAATATGTCGATGCCGAAGGAGAGCACCACGCCGTGGATTCTGCCGACGTAAACGACTACCTGCGCGAGATGACCGACCAGGACTTCACTGCGAAAGATTTTCGCACCTGGGCGGGAACGGTTTTGGCGTGCACCATGCTGCAGGAGTTTGAAGCCTTCGAATCACAGACCCAGGCCAAGAGAAATGTGGTGCAGGCGATCAAGGAGGTGGTCGCACGCGCGTCTGGGCAATACCCCGCCGTGTGTCGAAAGTGTTATGTGCATCCGGCCGTTCTCGACAGCTATTTCAGCGGAGCCATGATCAAGACAGTCAAGCAGCGAGTAGAACAGATGGCTCCGATGCCCCCACGCGCTCCGCCAGGAGGAGGCCGGGCTGTTACTTCTTGCATAAGCGGCTGGCGCTCGCGGCAGATTGAAGCAGGAGTAACGCGTTTTCCGACGAATCTCTTGTTCCGTCCTCCGTTACCACACAGGGGGACACTACCGGTACTCTTGGCCTTGCAGGCAAGTTCTTCGCCTCGCCGGCCAGTGCCAAGGGCCAGTCGGCGGGTGATTCTACCAGGCAGTCCGGAGGGTCAGCGACCAGCGTATGCGGCGCCAGGCCATACGAGCAGCCCATACTCCACACTCCGGCATTGTGCGCGGTTAGGATGTCCACGTCGGAATCTCCAATCATCAGCGTCTCTTGCGCGACGAACTCCCGCCTCTTTCATCAGCGCAAGCAGCCCTTCAGGATCGGGCTTTTTGGTGGCGAAGCTGTTGCCGCCATAAATGCGAAAAAAATAAGGGCTCAGCCCAAGGGCGTCACAAATGGCCTGCGACGGCCCGATCGGCTTGTTGGTCAGTACCGCCATGGACCGTTCTGCTCCTGCCGGTTCCAAGCGCAGGCTATCGAGCGATGGAAACACTCCCGGGTAAACATAGGTCTGGTCCAGTTTGTGTTCGCGATAGTAGTCCAGGAAATAGGTGAGAGCGGAATCAAGAAAGGCAGGATCCTCTGGATCGCCCAGCGAACGGCTGCACCAGCCGCGCCGCGCCATCGCCAATATACGTGGCGATGATGGCGTCCGGGCAGCGGCGGGCGGTCGAAGTGGTGCAGCATCGCGTTGACAGAGGCACATAGGTCGGCTCCAGAATCAATCAGCGTGCCATCAAGGTCAAACACCAGCAGCCGGAGAGATCCAGCAGGAATGGGGCGAAAGGTCCTGAACATCTTTCTACTTTAGTCGATGCACGATGCCCGTGTCCTACTCCGGAACACGCCAGCCGTTCATGCGTCAGCACCAGCGTGGCCTGGTCCTGGGCATCGCCGGCAGTAGCCTTGGCAAACTCAGGAAAGGCCGTTGCGTATCTTGTCGGAGTCGGCCCAGCCGGGAACGTCCATCATCTTGTAGTGGTAGTTCACCTGGGTCGTTTTCTGCCCGTTGACTGTGCGGGCGGGGTAAAACTGTCGATGCTGGTGACGACGCGATGGCCGTAGCAGAATCGCGGCGGCACGCGTTTGCCATAGGTAGTGAGCTCGTAGCGCTTTACGTGGATGTCTCTGTCTTCCAGGGACTTGAGCAACCCTGCATCGGCCAGCGCATCCAGACCCTTTTTCCTGGGATCGTTTTCGCCGCTGCCGGTGCTTGCTTCGTAAGGAAAGCGAATCGCGCTCGGGAAAAGGCAATCGTCGTTGTTACTGTAGTAGGCATTCAGGGTGCGGGTAAAATTCTTCGGGGTGGCCGCCTTAAATCCATTGCATCCAGCCAGTAAGCAGTGTCAGTGTGATCCCGGCCCGGTAGATCCATCGTTGTCTTGCCATGTGGTGCCCTCGCGGTGATAGGGAAAACTCGAAACCAGTTGGATGCTTAATGATAGGGTGAAGGGCGAGATGGAAAAAGAAAATCCGCGGGTTGTTCTGGTCACGGGCGCCTCTTCCGGCATCGGATTGGCTTGTGCCGCCCATTTGGCTGGACGTGGCTTTCGTGTCTACGGGACTTCGCGGCGAGCGGCCGCCGAAATTCTAGTCCCGGGCAACCTAACCATGCTCACTGCCGACGTTACCGACGATGGTTCGGTGGAGCAGGCAGTCGCGAGGGTGCTTAATCGTGAGGGGCGGCTGGATATCGTGGTGAATAACGCCGGGATGGGAATCGCCGGTCCGGTCGAAAACACTTCGAGCGAGCAAGCCAAAGGGCAATTTGAGGTTAATTTTTTCGGAGCTCTCCGCGTCTGCCGCGCTGTGTTGCCGGCGATGCGCAGGCAACGCAGCGGGTACATCGTTAATATCGGTTCCATCGGAGGGCTTCTTGCGATCCCATATCAGTCGATGTACAGCGCTTCCAAGTTTGCTCTCGAAGGGCTCAGCGAAGCCTTGCGCATGGAGGTGAGGCCATTTGGTATTCGGGTGGTGATCATCGAGCCCGGCGATCATAAGACCGCCCTGACCGAGAATCGTCAGTTCACTGCACTCTCGGGGGCGGCGGAAGCCTATAGTCCGTCTCTTGAAGCAGCTCTGCTTAAGACTGCTCATGACGAGCAAAGCGGTCCCGGGCCGGAGCAGATTGCACGCTTGCTCTACCGCATCGTGAACAAGCGCCATCCTCGCCTGCGGTACACCATCGGGCCTGCTCCGCAGCGTGCTGCTGTCTGGCTCAAGCGCCTCATGCCCTACAGCATTCTCGAGTACAGCATGCGCACCTATTACGGCCTGCGAAGGTAGATTCGGTTACCCACTTGATAAGCCGTGGCGGATGGAAGGCGGCACGTCGAGAGCCGTTATCCCACTCAAGCCAAAGGACGGCTTGAATGGGGCACCCGACGGTGGCCCTTGATTGAGGAAAGCCGCATGAAGTTCATCAGCGCGCCAGCAAACTTCATAGGAAATCCGCGGGAATGGGGCACCCGGCGGTTGTGTGCGGGCAAGGCGCACCGCAGATCCCTCCACTGCGCTTCGCTCCGGTTGATGACAAAGGGGAGGCTATCGACTTTTATGGGGGCTGGATATTCGGATGTTGGTTTCTGCATGCGTGGCGGACGGAAAATGGCACATCGAGAGCCGTTATCCCACTCAAGCCAAAGGACGGCTTGACCCGGAATTTC
The DNA here is from genome assembly GCA_963775365.1 of uncultured Acidobacteriaceae bacterium. Lineage (GTDB taxonomy): Bacteria > Acidobacteriota > Terriglobia > Terriglobales > Acidobacteriaceae > PALSA-350. The sequence continues at coordinate 161,286 of CAVZJL010000010.1, forward strand.
CTGTACGCGGCAGCAAGCAACGGCCACGTGTGCGGCTTTGATTGAGGAAAGCCGAGTGAAGTTCATCAGCGCCAGCAGACTTCACAGGAAATCCGGGGAATGGGGCACCCGACACCCGACGGTGCGTGCAGGGACAGGCTACTGAATCCGGATATCCCCTGAACCTGTTTCTGCCTTGATCGTGGGGCCGCCGCCGTTGACGGTTCCGTTTACGTGATGCTTGTCCAGGGAGCCCCGCATGGTGAGCGGGAGGTCGGTCTTAACCGAGCCGGAGCCCGTCTGCGCATCCAACGTGAAACGAGCGTTGCTGCCTACCTGCAGTGAGATGTCGCCCGAACCGGTCTCCAGCTTCCATGGGGAGGTCGGTTGGCCGCTGATCTCCAGGGTGCCTGAGCCGGTTTCTGCCTTCACTGCCCCATGAACATCGGCCAATTTGATAGAACCGGAGCCGGTACCCGCAACCACGTCGCCGGCCGATCCAAGCTGGGCGCGGACATCTCCTGAGCCCGTCTGTAGCGTGGTGGAACCTCCAAGGTTGGTCGCTTCGATGCTTCCTGAGCCGGTTTCGAGCTTGGAGCCGGAGCCCAGCTTGTCCGCGCGGATGGAGCCCGAGCCGGTATGTGCCTGGACTGTTCCGTTCAGATTGGAGAGTTGCAGGTCGCCGGAGCCGCTCTCGGCCGCAAGCATGGTATTTGCTGGGGTCGTGATGTCGTAATCGATGGCGACATGACGCATGAAGTCGTCGCTGCCCTCGCCTACGCGAATGATATTGCCCGCCTGGTTGATGGGAGGATTGTTGGCGACTCGCGCAACCGCATCGTCGGAGCTGCCGCCCCACCAGCTGTTGCCGCTCTTGACATGGCCAACGATGTGGACCTGATTATCCGACCCGGGCGAGACGTGGATGTATCCGGAGCCCGTGGAGACGTGGAGCGTCACTGGACCGTTTACGTTAAGCGTACGGTCGAACGACTTTTCCGCGGCCAACGCAGCCACCGGCAGATACATCAACATGGCAACCAGAATGCCGGCTGCCGCTAAGCGGGACTGGTTCCATCGGGTTTGCATCGTTTGTCCTCCTTGAGCTCTAGAGACGTCGCTCCAATGCCCCTTGCATTATTTGATACGCAGGCAGACCGGAGATGGTTCCCTCTCTGTCCAGCTGTTCTGCCCAGGAATCCAGGCGTTCCCCATCGGGGCACGCCGTTTGCGTCAAATCTAGGATCCCACAGTACTCGAATCAACACTTTTCGGCGACGTACCCGGGCGCCGGCCTCACCAGTATCATGGCGTAATGAGCTCCGTGTCCTTCTTCCCATGCGGCCGGCTGCCTGGTTCCTGCGCGCAATGGTTGAACTGATGCTCTTTCGGATGGTTTCCGTCGCCCTGCTCATCCTGGCGAACGGCTTCTTCGTGGCGGCGGAGTTCGCCCTGGTTAGCGTGCGCGAGACGCGCATCGAGCGGTTGATTGCCTTGGGGCGACCCGGAGCCCGGGCAGTTCGCCGCCTGCAGGAAAACATGGAGGACTTTCTGCCTGCGGTCCAGCTGGGCGTGACCCTGTGCAGTCTGGCGCTGGGCTGGATCGGCGAGCCCGCGGTAGCGACCCTCTTCGAGCGCTGGTTCAACGGGATGCCGCACGCGAGGGTTTACGCCCACCTGATGGCGGTGCCGGTCGCTTTTGCGCTGATCACTTATCTCCACGTTCTTCTCGGGGAACTGGTCCCAAAGTCCCTGGCCCTCCGCAAGGCAGAGGTTCTGGCGGTTGCCGTGGCCGGACCAATGGACGTCTTTATCCGGGTCACGCGCCCTGCGGTGCGGCTAATGAAGTTTTCGGCCCGGGTGGTCATGCGCCTTTTCGGCATGGAAATGATGCAGGGAGGCGAAGTGCATTCGCCGGAAGAGCTGAAGCTGATCGCCACCGCGGCGCGCCGAATGGGCATGCTTCCCGCTTTTCAGGAGTCGCTGATTCACCGCGCCGTGGAGCTCAACAGCGTGCCTACGCGGGAGGTTATGACTCCCCGGCAACGTATTTTTTCTTTGCCCCAGGACATGCTCCTTGAGGACGCGAACGCGCGTGTAGTGGAAGAGCAGCACTCCCGGGTACCGGTCTACGACCCGGCGCACGGCCCGGAGCATATTGTCGGCGTGGTCTACTCGAAAGACCTGTCGCGCTTGATGCACTTTCGCATGAGCGCACAAACTCGCTTTGCCCGCGCGCCTTTCACCGAATTGCGTTTGGGGCAGGTGATGCATGATGTGCTGGTGGTGCCGGAAACCAAGCCTGTGCTTGATCTGCTGAGCGAATTCCAACAGCGCAGACGGCACATCGCGATCGTGGTGGATGAGTACGGATCGACGGTCGGCCTGGTGACCGTAGAAGACGCGATCGAGCAGATTATCGGCGAGGTAGAAGACGAATTTGACATTGGTCCAAGGGCCGCTCTGCAAACCACCTCCGGCGCGGTGGTGCTGGACGGCGGCGTGAACTTGCGCGATCTGGAGACGCAGATGGATTGGCATCTACCCCGCAGCGGCGGAGTGGAAACACTGGCCGGGTTTCTGCTTACCAGGCTGGGAAAGATCCCGACTGGTGAGGAGACCGTGGATTTTGAAGGACGAAGGTTTACGGTATTGGAAATGAGCGATCATCGCATCAGCCGAGTGCGTGTGGAACGTTTGGAGAACCAGGCGGACGATGCAGAGCAAGGCAGTACAAAGAAGACGGACGCGGTGAAGACGGGTGTGGCAGCGCGGGTTCAGAGTCACCGCGATGCCGGCGAGAAGGAAGGTTAGAGCATTTTCACTTCTACTCTTTCAGGCAGGTTGCATTGGTAGCGCTGCTCAAGCGATTGCTGTATATCCTGCCGGTTATCTGGCTGGTAGTGTCGATGGTTTTTTTGCTCATCCATCTGGTGCCGGGCGATCCGGTGCAGCAGATGCTGGGCGAGGGCGCGACCGCCTCCGATCTGTCGGCGCTGCGTCATCAATATGGGCTTGACGCGCCCCTGGGTTTGCAATATCTCCACTACTGGCGGGGCGTCATGCATGGCGACCTGGGGAGGTCCCTGCGGCTTAACGATTCGGTCTCCCACCTGGTACTGACGCGCTATCCCTACACGTTGGAACTGACCGTGGCCGCGCTACTGCTGGCCCTGGCGCTGGCGATTCCCGCCGGTGTTCTGGCCGCGCTGCGGCGTGCCCGCTGGCAAGACAGCGCCGTCGGCGTGGTAAGCCTGCTGGGTCTTTCCTTTCCCAGCTTCGCACTGGGCCCGATCCTGATTTTGCTTTTCTCCATCAAGCTGGGATGGCTCCCGGTCTCCGGGGCTGGTTCGTTCGCCCACCTGGTGCTGCCGGCCATCACCATGGGCGGCAGTCTGGCCGCCATTCTGACCCGCATGGTGCGCACCGCCATGCTGGAGGAGTTAAACCAGGACTACATTCGCACAGCGCGCGCAAAAGGCGTGCCCGAGCACGTGGTGGTCTACCGCCACGCGCTGCGCAACGCCATCATCCCCGTGATGACTCTGGTGGGCCTGCAATTCGGTGCCCTGCTGGCAGGCGCCATTGTTACGGAGACCATTTTTTCCTGGCCCGGGATTGGGCGGCTCACCGTCTCGGCGATTTCCAACCGCGACTATGCCCTGGTGCAAGGTTGCATCCTGGCTGTGGGGCTGACCTACGTGCTGGTCAACCTGCTGACGGATCTGCTCTACACCGTGGCCAACCCCAGAATCCGTAGCTGATTAGGGCGCTGGCGGGCTGAGGGTATCCGCGCGTACCAGGACACAGAAACCCCAGCCCTTACGTGCTGGGCTGACGTTTGCGGGGGCCGGCTCTCCGGGCCTAGAGAGCTGATGGGTTCTCTGCTGCGGTTCTTTCATGCAGAAGCCCATGAAGCTTTGGCCATGCCAGCGCTAAAGCGCGTAATCAGAGTCGAGACTCTTTTACGGAGCGCTAAAGCGCTCCTTCCCCCGCATAAATGCGGGGGCTCCCACCGGCTCCTTCCGCGCATAAATGCGGGGGCTCCCACCGGCTCCTTCCGCGCATAAATGCGGGGGCTCCCACCGGCTCCTTCCGCGCATAAATGCGGGGGCTCCCACCGGCTCCTTCCGCGCATAAATGCGGGGGCTCCCACCGGCTCCTTCCGCGCATAAATGCGGGGGCTCCCACCGGCTCCTTCCCGCGCATAAATGCGGGGGCTCCCACCGGCTCCTTCCGCGCATAAATGCGGGGGCTCCCACCGGCTCCTTCCGCGCATAAATGCGGGGGCTCCCACCGGCTCCTTCCGCGCATAAATGCGGGGGCTCCCACCGGCTCTTTCCGCGCATGAATGCGGGGGCTCCCACCGGCTCTTTCCGCGCATGAATGCGGGGGCTCCCACCGGCTCTTTCCGCGCATGAATGCGGGGGCTCCCACCGGCTCTTTCCGCGCATGAATGCGGGGGCTCCCACCGGCTCTTTCCGCGCATGAATGCGGGGGCTCCCACCGGCTCCTTCCCGCGCATGAATGCGGGGGCTCCCACCGGCTCCTTCCCGCGCATAAATGCGGGGGCTCCCACCGGCTCTTTCCGCGCATAAATGCGGGGGCTCCCACCGGCTCCTTCCGCGCATGAATGCGGGGGCTCCCACCGGCTCCTTCCGCGCATAAATGCGGGGGCTCCCACCGGCTCCTTCCGCGCATAAATGCGGGGGCTCCCACCGGCTCCTTCCGCGCATAAATGCGGGGGCTCCCACCGGCTCCTTTCGCGCATAAATGCGGGGGCTCCCACCGGCTCCTTCCGCGCACGAATGCGGGGGCTCCCACCGGCTCCTTCCGCGCATGAATGCGGGGGCTCCCACCGGCTCCTTCCGCGCACGAATGCGGGGGCTCCCACCGGCTCTTTCCGCGCATGAATGCGGGGGCTCCCACCGGCTCTTTCCGCGCATGAATGCGGGGGCTCCCACCGGCTCCTTCCGCGCATGAATGCGGGGGCTCCCACCGGCTCCTTCCGCGCATGAATGCGGGGGCTCCCACCGGCTCTTTCCGCGCATGAATGCGGGGGCTCCCACCGGCTCCTTCCGCGCATGAATGCGGGGGCTCCCACCGGCTCCTTCCGCGCATAAATGCGGAGGCTCCCACCACGGACTCCCGCATTTTTCCTGTTCTCACACTTTTGGCGGTGAGGTTCCGCTTTCTCGTTCGGCGCCGCCTCTTTTTAGATTTCCACCTTCTGCGCGAAAACTCCGGCGAACGCCCGTCGCACCCCGAAGAAGACGATGAACCATAGGACGACGGTGAGCAGTCCAGGCGGCAAACCGGCCGGCTGCAGGGATATGTGGAAGAGGATGATGTTGACGATGACCGGCCCGAGCAGGATCAACGCCAGCGGGATGAACTGGCCGGAAAGCAGCAGCACCCCTCCGATAAGCTGCACCAGGCAAACAAATTTCATGTAAAAGGTGGGGCCGAGCAAGGCCAGGTATTGGCCGGCAGGGCCAGAGGGCATGGGAGCGTGCAGAAAATTGAGAAATCCGTTCAATCCAAAGAAGAGGAAAATCAGGCCCAGTAGAATGCGCGCGATTAGAACCGCAATTTTCATGGCTTTCTCCTTGCAAGATGTTTTAGATGGCGATGCTTCTTACCTGCTCGAGGTGGGGTTGGAGAAACTGGCCGCGGTCGACGTTTTCACTCCTTAACTGCGCTGTGCCACCGGCGGTAACGAATTTTACGTCCGTGATCCCAATCCATCCAAGGATGGTACGAAGATAAGGATCAATAAAGTTGAAGGCTGCGTAGGGACTTCCCGCGTCATACACTCCACCGGTCGCCACCAGAACGGTGGCCTTCTTGCCCGAAAGCAGGCCCTTAGGGCCGTCCGCTCCACCGTAAGCGAAGGTGCGTCCGCCGCGAAGGACCTGGTCGATCCAGAGCTTCAGTACAGAGGGGATGCTGAAGTTATGCATGGCCACGCCAATCACGTACTCGTCCGCCTGCTCCAGTTCAGCGATGCTCTCATCGGAGTAGGCAAGCAGGGCTTTTTGCTCAGGCTGCCTTGCTTCTTCCGGGGTAAAGGCCGCATAGATCCAGGCTTGATCGACTGGTTTTGGAGGGGTGGCAGCCAAGTCGCGATTGATTACCCTGCCGGAGGGGTGGCTAGCCTTCCAATTGCTGACGAACTCCCGCGTCAATTCGCGGCTGACAGAGGTTGCAAGTGGGCTGGTATCCAGATGTAGCAAAGTCGCCATTTCAGAATCTCCTTAACGACATACGTTGTCTATACGTCGTCTGTCGTTGAGTATAAGACGACAGTTGTCGTTTTCTCGATTCTTTTAAATACGGGTAAGCTCTAATAGGTGTGAACATGCCTATTTCCGACTGCCAAGTTCGCGATCCGCGGATCCGCCGCACCCGGAAGCTCCTGCAGGGAGCCTTGGGCACCCTTATGCACAGCAAGAGCTTCGACGAGATCTCGGTGCAGGACATCACGGACGCGGCTACGGTGAACCGGGCCACCTTCTACGACCACTACACGGACAAGTACGCGCTGCTGGACGCGATGATCGCGGGTGGTTTTCATGAATTCCTGTTCGAGCGTCAGTTGCGCTATGAGACCGGCTGTCCTGGAGCGCTGGGCGCGATTATTCGGGCCACCTGCGATTTTCTAACCCAGGCGCACTCCGGAGGAGATTGCGAGCGCCAGACGGCCTTTGAACCGCTGATGGACGCGGCCATCGTAGCCGCTATCCGGCGCCTTCTGCTGGAGGGCCTTGATCGAAAGCACAGTGCCTCGGCAGCATCGCCGGAAGAGCCGACGGGCGCTAATCCTGAAATGGTTGCGGCCGCGGCAAGTTGGGCGATTGCCGGCGGGGTAAAACAATGGATCTCCATGCCTGAGCGTCCGCCGGTAGACACCTTCGTGCCCCAACTCCTGCAGCTCGTTCTCCCTATCCTCGATGTGCCGGCTAGAGAAGATTCACCAATTGCGGCTGAAGCGAATTTGCAACAATCGTCAGCAGCGCTAGTGAAATAGGCAGTGAGAAACGCCGCGGTCCGGCGCTCCCAGGGTTGAGGTAAAGAACTCCTCGGCGCAGTTCGATCAGCGGCCGGTGCGAGTGCCCGCTAATGACCGCCGAGAACCCTGCGGCGGCTGGGTCAAGGTCAAGGGCGTGCCGGTCGTGCAGCATATAAAAAGTGTGGCCATGCAGGGTGACGACCTCGATTGCAGGCAGGTAGGAGCAAGGTCCGTGTACATCGATATTGCCGCCGATGGCGGTGACCGGGGCCAGCTCGCGCAGGGCGTCCAGGATGAGCGGGTCGCCCACGTCCCCAGCGTGGAGGATGTGGTCAACTCCGCGCAGAGCAGCGATGGCCTCCGGCCGGAGCAGGCCGTGCGTATCTGAAATAACCCCGATCATACGCATTTTTCTAATACTGTGGCCGGTTTCCTTGTCTACACCGTTAGCGAGAATGCTATAGCCCGATCAACAGCCGTGTGCGTGGGTCGAGGTAATCGCGCAGCGCGTCGCCGATGAAGTTGAACGACAGCACGCACAGCATGACGGCGATTGCCGGAAAGACGACCATGTGCGGCGAATCGAACAGATGCGAGCGCGCGTCGTTGAGCATTCCGCCCCAGCTGGCCGCGGGCGGCGGCAGCCCCAAGCCAAGAAAGCTGAGGGTGGCTTCGGCCAGGACCGCTCCAGCCATCCCAATCGCGGCCTGCACGATGATGGGTTGAAGAATGTTGGGCAGGATGTGGCGGGTAAAGATGCGCAGATCGGAGGCGCCGAGCGCACGGGCTGCCTCCACGAACTCCCGCTCTTTGACTGCCAGGACCTGGGCACGCACCAGGCGCGCGTATCCCACCCAGCCGCCAATGGCCAGGGCGAGGACCAGGTTGAGTAGTCCGGGGCCTAGAAATGCGACGAAGGCGATAGCCAGAAGAATGCCGGGAAAGGAAAGAAAGGCATTCATCACAAAGACGTTGAGCAGCGTATCCACTCGGCCGCCGTAAAAGCCGGCCAAGCCGCCGAGAACCAGCCCCAGGGAAAGGGAGACACCGACGACGCTGACGGCAACCATCAATGACAGCCGTGCACCAGAGAGAATGCGGGAGAAGATGTCGCGGCCTAGCTCGTCGGTGCCAAACCAGTGGACATGCGAAGGCGGGGCAAGCCGATTGTAGAGGTCGATGGCGGCCGGGTCGTAGGGCGAGATGGCAGGCGCCAGCACCGCAATAGCGACGAAGAGTACCAGGAGCAATATGCCAATAACTCCCAGCGGCTGGTGGCGGAGGGTGCGAGCGAAGGCCATCGTTGGTCATGATCGCATATCGGACCAGTGACCATAGTGTAATCAGCCCGCATACTATCGGGCTTTTGATGGGTTGAATAGGATGGGGAGACGCGATGCGCAAAAAATGCTGGCTTTCGACGATGGTTCTGGCGGGAACGATGGCTGCGGTGCCGGTTTTGGGACAGCAACCGGCGGAGCAGCAGGTGATGGACCTGGCAAATGCGGATCGGGCCCAGCAAGGATTGCCTCCTCTGAAGTGGGATCCGGCGCTTGGCCCAGGCCGCAGCCCAACACGCGCAGCTCATGGCGCAGCAGCCCGCAGCGCTGTCCCACCAATATCCGGGCGAGCCGGATCTGGACGCGCGTGCGGGCGCGGCAGGCGCCCATTTTCGCGCGATTGCGGAGAACGTCGCCTTGGCGCCCAGCCCGCAGGCGCTGGACCAGGAGTGGATGCACTCGCCTCTTCATCGAGCGAATATTCTCGATCCGCGCATGGACACCATTGGCGTGGGCCTGGTGAAGCGGGGAGGGAATTACTATGCCGTGGAGGATTTTGCCTCTACGGTAGCCGAGCCTGGGACCGGAGCAGATTGAGCAGAAGATCGGGCAATTGCTTCAGCAGCGAGGGCTGCAGTCAGCGGGGTTGACGCAGGAAGCTCGTCAGACCTGCGAGATGGAACAGCGGTTCGGCGGGAGGCACGAAGCCCTGGTTCATCATGCGCTGGGAGGGAACGGATCTTAGCCGCCTGCCGGACGTGCTGGAGCAGAAAATCTCCACCGGCAAGTATCACAAGGCGGCGGTGGGTGCCTGCCCGGCAACCCAGGCCAGGGCTTCACGACCTACAAGATAGCGGTGATGCTCTACCAGTAATCGCGGCTAACGCCGGAAGCACTCGCGTTCCATGGCACCGGAACACGCGGTGCCCCATCGGCCAAAGCCGAGCATTTGCGGAATGGCTTTCCGGCACGGCTGAACCCGTGCCCTTCGTGATGACAAGGTTTTCCGCGAGATGATTAGCCTCGGCCGTAAACCGAATCTCAAAATCCTTCGGGCGCAGCCGTATGAGGGCACTTTTTGCCGCAGACCTCAGCTGACTTTCATTTCACCCCTGTCAACACCATTCCGCACCGGCTCGGATGCGAAAGGCAAAAGCCGTTTTAACCTGCCCAGGAGTCTATCTTTCGAGCGTGGAACGTCAAGAACGAGCCTTCGAAAGCGGGGAAGGGATGACCGAAGTAGTCATTATCGGAGCAGGCCTGGCGGGTCTCAGTTGTGCATTGTCGCTCGAAGCTGCGGGCCTTTCCGTAACCCTGCTGGAAGCGAGCGACGCACCAGGTGGGCGGGTGCGCACCGACCTGGTGGACGGTTTTCGCCTCGATCGCGGATTCCAGGTAATGCTGACGGCTTATCCTGAAGCGAACGGCTGCTGGATTACCGTGCCCTGCAATTGAAAACCTTCCAGCCGGGTGCGCTGGTATGGCACGGCGGCAAGTTCCATCGCTTCGCCGATCCCTTCCGCAATCCCGTGGGCGCAGCCAGATTTCTCCTCGATCCGATCGTGCCCCTAGCAGACAAACTGCATGTGGCGAAGTTGCGCGCGCGCGTGCAGCGAGGCACCCTGGAGGAGATATTTGCCCGTACGGAGAAGACCACGCGCGACTATCTTCAGGCGGTTCCATTCAGCGCCAACATCATCGAGAGTTTTTTTGAGCCCTTCTTTGCCGGCGTTTTTCTGGAGCGTGAACTGGTGACGTCAAGCCGCTTCTTCGAATTTCTCTTTCGTCATGTTCTCCCTGGGGGACACGGCCGTTCCGGCGGTTGGTATGCAACAGATACCGTTGCAATTGGCCGCGAAGCTGCGGCGCGGGCACGCTGCTGACCGGGCGCGCGCGTGAGCAAGGTGACGCGCGATACGCAATCGTTTCCAATCGAGATTGCGGGCAAGGACCAACAGGAGGCGAGGGCCGTGGTGCTTGCGGTTGCGGGCAACGACGGCAACCGACTGCTCGGGGGAGTGGGCGGCTGGAGTGTCCCCGAGGTGCGTGCCTGGAACAAAACCACGGCGTTTTATTATGCTGCGCAGCAGGTGCCGGTGGATGAGCCCATCATCCTGCTGAATGGGGAGGGCCGCGCAGCGGGGCCGGTGAACAATGTAGCGGTGATGAGTGCGGTTTCGCCCCAGTACGCGCCCCCGGGCGCGCATCTGGTGGTCGCCAGCGTAGTGGGAGAAGCGCCCGCGGAGGACGCAGCACTGATGCGGCTGGACGGGCAGTTCGCCTCCATATGAAAAGTGGTTTGGCCCCGCCGTGGATTCATGGAAGATGCTCGGGCCTACCCGCTGGCCCGCGCGCTGCCCCAACAGAGGCACGCCGAGTGGGAGCAATCCCCGGTGCGGGTGGGAGGCACCGGAGGCGTCTACATGTGTGGGGACTACCGCGAAACGGCCTCCATCCAGGGCGCCTTAGCCTCCGGCAGGCGTGCCGCGGAGGCAGTGATTAAAGATTTGGGTGGGATTGTAGGTGAGAGCAACAGGCTCGCTTTGACGCAGGGCGATGGGGTTTGCGGTAAAATCAACCACAGTTGAGAAGTTCCCGCCTAGACACTCCTCAGTAGCTCAATGGCAGAGCATTCGGCTGTTAACCGAAGGGTTGTAGGTTCGAGTCCTA
>CAVZJL010000011.1:0-138758 GCA_963775365.1 uncultured Acidobacteriaceae bacterium
CGGGAGGCGCAGCGTCCACCGTCACCGCTGCTCGGACTGGCTCTTCCCCAGCGTCATCACTAGGTCGACTTGCACCTTCTGCTGCACGTCTACGGTGGCATTGTTCTGCTGTATCTTTTCAAAGCCAGCGATCTCCGCCACACTGAGTAGCTCCAGCTCCACCGGTGAAACGCGTACGCTCCAACCATTTGTCGTCGGCAACTTGATATCCCCGCGCCCGGATCTCGTGAGGGTCACCTTGACGCCGGGTACCACGGAACCACTCGGTGTCTCGCACGGTTCCAGAGATCGAACCCGTATCCACTTGACCGAGGGCCATTGCGGGCAGAATCAGAACCAATGAGAGGAGGGTACAAAGACGAGCCACTCTGCAGTTGATCGGACTGTGTGACATGGAGCTCTCCTGAAACCCTTGATGGGATGTGTCAGGCAAAACATTGAACTGCGTTTCCCGGGGGTTGGTGCGCTAGGGTAGGTGCGGGGCCTTACGAATGCTGCCGTGTGCGATTACGAAATGTTTCGTTTCGTAGGGTTGAAGTATTGATCGCTGGTTAATTGGAAGTCAAGAAGATTTTCACGTAAAAGCAGGGGCAAGTAATCGAAACCGCCCTTCCGTGCGGCCACAGGGGAGCTGTCTCGCCAGTGTGGGGCTTGAGAGACCGTTGGACTTTGCTGCGATAGATTAAAATTATTTTAAGAGAAGCTGCGATGGATTCCGAGGATCGCACCGGGTGCCGCCATCTTCGATAGTTGTCAATTAGGGGTTTGTGTTTACGGATGCTTACGATATACTTCCGCAGCAAACTCAGGCTTGATCGCAAACGTCTGAAAAGCCTCTGACCAGATTAGTCATGGAGTTCCCAGGCAATGCCAGAATCTCAACCAGTGGCCGCTGCAATTGGCCGCCCCGACGACCCCGCTTTTACATTTCAGGAAATTTTTCAGCAGCCGCTCCTGTGGCCCACGACTGTGGCCCGCGTTCGTGCCGCTTCCGGGCAACTGCCTCTGGATCTTGAGAAGGCTCGGGTATTGCTGACGGGCGCCGGCAGTTCAGCCTACGCCGCGTCCGCTGTGGCTTCCGCCTGGCCACGCGCCGTTGCCATCCCGACCACTGACCTTCTTATCGATCCCGAGCGATACCTGGTCGACGTCGATGCCGTTATCTCCCTCGCCCGCTCCGGCAATAGCCCCGAGAGTGCTGCCGTCGTAGACCGGGTGCGCTCTCTCCGTCCGAAAATTCTTCAACTCGCCATCACCTGCAACCAGGAAAGTTCTCTCGTGCAATCCGGCCTCAATGGGCTCATCGTCCTCGACCCGCGCACCAACGATCGCAGCCTGGTGATGACCGGCTCATTTTCCAATCTAGTCCTGGCTGGACTCTCGTTAGCGAAGCCCCACATCGCTGCAGAGACTACCGATTTGGCGAGCGCGCATGCCCAGTCGCTGTTGCCCGTCATCGATGAGACGTGCCATCGCGTAGCGGCTCGTGTCCGCGACCGTATCGTGGTGCTGTCTTCGTCTCCCTTGCTGGGCTGGGTGCGTGAGGCCGGGCTAAAGATATTGGAAATGACTGCGGGAAGTTTCCCCGTGGTCTCTGAGACCTATCTCGGTCTTCGCCACGGTCCCATGTCCTTTCTGAGAGCCGATACCCTCGTCCTGTGCCTGCTCTCGAGCGACCCAGTGCGCCGGCTCTACGAGATAGATCTCATCCAGGAGCTCCGCTCCAAGAAACTCGGATATTCCGTAGGCATTGCCGGCACAGTCGACCACAGCCTGTTTGACGACGTGATCCCCGCCGTTCTACCGCAGGCGCCAGACGATATGCGGACACCCTTTGAAGTCTTGATTCCGCAGCTCCTCGGATACCACCTGAGCCGCGGCTTAGGCCTGAACCCTGACAATCCGAGTCCTGATGGCGTGATCACCCGTGTGGTGCAAGGGGTCACGATTCACGCCGGCTGCTGAGAGTGGAATCGCGGGAGAAGGCCGGGGAGAACTTTGTTAGAGGTAAGGGCGCACCGCAGGTCTCGTTCGACTTCGCTCAGGGCAGGCTCTCGGCTCCTCGTGATGACAAAGTTGAGGGCGGTGGCCACCTTGGCCTGCGTGGAGGTGGATAGACAGAGCTGAGCTAACCGCTATCCCAATCAAGCCAAAATCAAATTGCAACCCATTCCGCGCACTTTCTCTTGCATCTCTTCGCGCAGGCCGGTGTCGCTGATCACGGTGTCGATCTCAGAAAACGGCGCGATGCGCACCATGCTGCGTTTGGAGAATTTGCTGGCGTCGGCTACCAGGATAATTTCTCGCGCGATGCGCAGCATAGCGCGGTTCACCATTGTCTCTTCCAGGTTTGCGCCGCTTACGCCGAAGTCGGGATCACAGCCTGCCCCACTGAGAAACAGCTTGTCGGCGGAGAACTGCTCGAACATCTCCTCCGTGGACCGCCCCACAATCGAGGCCGAGTCGACGCGCAGTGTGCCGCCCACAATAAATGTCTGCACTTCCCGCGCATCCAGCAGTTCCGCGGCGATGTTCACACCGTTCGTGATCACCTGCAGACCCTGTTTATTCTTGATCTGCCGGGCAATTTCCAGGGTGGTGGTGCCGGAGTCGAGAATGATGGTCTCGCCATCGTTGATGAGGGTAGCCGCGATTGCGCCGATACGCCGCTTCTCTTCCGCGTGGGTCTTCAGGCGCTCATGTACCGGCGATTCGCGCAGAATCGTATCTGGAAGTACCGCGCCCCCATGGGAACGCAATACCAGCCCGCGCTGGTGCAGTTCATTCAGATCGTTGCGGATGGTAACCGCTGAACTGCTGAACCGGCTGGCCAGCTCATTCACACGTGCACGGCCCTCGCTTCGCACAATCTGCAGGATCTGCGTTCGCCGCTCCTCGGCCATCATCCCATCCTGGGGGCGCGGCGGTGCGGAGTCCTCCGTGGCTGAGCCGTTGGGAAGGGTTTCTTCAAGCGCATTCGATCCTGTGCGGCCCTTCGCCATTGCTCGATTTCGCATGCCTTTCGGTGTCTTGCGATTCACAGACAGTCTATATTAACCGTCAACAACCAAAAGTGAAGTGCAGCAGAGCTTAACGCCCGGGGTAGACCCGTTCTCGCACACCAATCCCCGCCGACAAAACGCAGCATAAGTCACCCTAAGTGAAAGAAAAGTTGACAAACCGTAATTAAACGATAGGATCATAGCTCATATCGGCGCGCATTGCGATGCGTCCTGTTCGTTCTGCCCGGCGCCTGCGCCGCCATTCCGCCGCCTGCCTGCATCGGCGTATGGCGTAAGAACAAATCGGTCAGGCATGTTACACGGAGCCGACGATGCATCAGGTACTGCATGAGCAAGAGGCCACGGTAGCAAGCACCGAGACCGTCGTTACCACCAAAGTTCGTCCCCTCGACAACCTCACCGCGGTTCGTAATCACGCCGTGGACGCTTATCGCGGCTTGGTCATGCTGCTGATGATGGGTGAGGTGATGCAGTTTACCAAGGTCTACGGTTACTACCACGACAGTCTCTTCTGGAGGATTTTGTCCTTTAACCAGAGCCACACGGAATGGGCCGGCTGTTCCGTGCATGACATGATCCAGCCCTCATTCTCTTTCCTGGTCGGCGTGGCCCTCCCCTACTCCGTCAGAAGCCGGCAAAGAAAAGGCGCTGGATTTCCCAAGATGCTGGCTCACACCATCTGGCGATCTTTTCTGCTGATCGCGCTCGGCATCTTTCTCCGCTCCATCAACCACACCCAGACCAACTTCACCTTTGAAGACACGCTCACGCAAATCGGCTTGGGCTATACCTTCCTCTTCCTTTTGTACTTCCGGCCTACGCGCGATCAGTGGATTGCTTTTGGCGCCATCCTCTTTGGCTACTGGCTGGCTTGGGCGCTTTATCCTGTTCCCGGTCCAAACTTTAACTATGCCGCCGTCGGCGTTCCGTCGGATTGGCATCATCTGTACACCGGCTTCCGCGCCCATTGGAACAAGAACAGCAATCTCGGCCAGGCCTTCGATCTGTGGTTCCTCAACCTCTTTCCGCGCGCGCACACGTTCGTCTTTAATGATGGCGGCTATCTAACGCTGAGTTTCATCCCCACGCTGGGCACCATGATCCTCGGCCTGTTCGCGGGCAAATGGTTTGTAGCTTCGGCGCCCAAGCAGCCGCTCCGCAAGTTCATCATCGCCGGCTTTACTCTTCTGGCCGTCAGCGCCTTTATTCACTTCACCGGAATTTGCCCCATCGTCAAGCGCATCTGGACGCCGAGCTGGACCCTCTTCAGCGGCGGCATCTGCTTCCTCGTCTTAGCCGCGTTCAGCTGGGTCATCGATGTCAAGGAGAAGCGCGGCTGGGCCTTTCCCCTCATCGTGGTAGGCACAAACTCGATCGCCGCCTACCTTATTGCCCACATGTGGGAGGAATTCATCAAGAGCAATCTCCTCACCAACCTGGGACCAAACCCGTTCTATCTGCTCGGCCCCGGATTGCAGCCCCTGTTGCTTGGCGCCACGATTCTATTCATCTACTGGCTTTTCCTCTTGTGGATGTACCGGCGCAAAATCTTCCTCCGCATATGAGGATTAACTATAGTGAAAGACGACCATCCGACTTTTCTTTCCGCCCAACCGGCGGCAGTTTCTGCAGCTTGGGGCCATGGTGACCGCGGCCCTCAAGATCGATCACTACGCCTTAGCGGATACGGCGCATCCGTCCCTGGCCAGACAATGATCGGCGTTCCGTTTCAGGCCACCAAGGATCCAAGGGTTGGCTTCATTGGCGTTGGCGGCAGAGGCACAGGCCTGCTCGGTTGGTTCCTGGCCCAGAATGCGCAAGTGGTCGCCGTTTGCGATGTTGTGCCGGAGCATGCGGAGCATGCAGGCCAGTTGGTGGAGAAGGCGGGACAGAAAGCGCCTCAGCTCTATACCAAGGGTCCTCATGACTACGAGCAGCTTACGGCCAGAAACGATCTTGATCTGGTAGTGATCGCCACCCCGTGGAATTGGCATACGCCCATGGCCCTTTCCGCGATGGAGAACGGCAAGCATGCTGCTTGCGAAGTGCCCCTGGCTTACACGCTCGAAGACCTGTGGAAGCTCGTCGACACTTCGGAGAAGACGCGCCGCCACTGCATCATGCTCGAAGAGTGTTGCTATGGCTACACCGAGACGATGGTACTGAACATGGTGCGTCGCGGAATGTTTGGGGCTCTGATCAATGGCGAGGCAGCCTATCTTCACGATCTGCGTGAAGAGATGTTCTCCAACAAGGAGAGGGCCTATGGCGCCGCGCTTATCACACCCAGAGCGATGGCAATCTGTACCCGACCCATGGATTGGGCCCGGTAGCCAACTACATGAGCATCAACCGGGGCGACCGTTTTGACTACATGGTCTCGATGAGTTCACCGCCCCGCGGCCTGGCTGCCTATCGCGAAGCCCACACACCGCAGGGCGACCCCAAATGGAAAGAGACGTATATCAACGGGGATATGAACGTCTCTCTCATTAAGACAGCGTCTGGCCTAACCATCACGCTCAAACACGATGTTTCTAATCCCCGGCCCTATGACCGCATCAACATGATCAGCGGCGTCAAGGGAGTCTTCATGGACTATCCACCGCGCATCTATTTTGATGGGCAGCCAGGCAAGGAAGCGTGGGGGAGCCTCGACGAATACAAGAAAGATTATGAGAGTCCCTTGTGGGCCGAGAAGGGCGAGATGGCGCGCACTTCGGGTGGCCACGGCGGCATGGATTTCATCATGATCTATCGCTTGCTGCAATGCTTCCGCGAAGGCCTCGCGCCCGATATGGACGTGTACGACGGCGCGGCCTGGTCTGCGCCGGGGCCTCTCAGCAAAGTCTCTGTGGCGCAAGGGAGCGCGCCGGTCAAATTTCCCGACTTCACGCGCGGATCATGGTCTAAGCGGAGCGGCTGTTCGATCGGAATGTAAGAGACAACGCTGGCTTGGTAATCTGGCCGAGACTGCAGATACAAAGAACGGCGATTCTCCCCGTGGCACTTATCGAGCCCTTCCCCCGAAAGAATCGATGAAGCGTTCTGTAAAGAATCGCCGATATGACCATGCCGGGTCATCTCGTAGTGAGCCCTGTCATTGGGTTTCGATCTTGACAATCTGCTCACGCAACGCCGAGGCTTTGGCCATAAGAGCGTCAGCCTTCTGCCGGGCAGCATCATACTGTGGATGATTTTTGAGTATCGCTGCAATGTTCAGCGCTTGCCTGCCTTGCTGTTCTGCCAGGCCTTCTTCATCTCTAAGCCGCTTTAGGGTATGCGCATCCGTCACAGGCATATGGTTTCCTCGTTCGGTGTCATCCTCAATCGTCTATGGAAATCAGCAGACCCGGTCTGCGTCTCGGGACGATAGTATTTACGCCCTGACTATCTCATCGACGGCAAGGTGAAAACAGTGACTGGTAAATCCTGCGGCCAGCGCACCATAGTAAGGCGTACATCCACCTGTGCGACGAATCACATGCAGTGGGGCCAAAGTTTTAAAGGAGCGCGAAAGCAAAAGGCGGAGAGAGCGGCTCAAGCGCCAGCGCTTTGCCGGTGCGCTTTAACTCGCTCCTAAGCAGCTTGTATAACGAGACTTAAACGACTGCCTGGCACGGTGTAACAACACTCTTAAATAGTCGCGGCTGATGCCGAACTCGGCACAAACCTCATCTTTGTTGCGTTCTTCCAGCAACACCGACTGAAGCAGACGCCGGTCGCGTTCAGGCAACTGGTTGAGAATCTGGCGAACCACTCGCTCGGTGTCCTTGGTTTCCAGCAGACTCAACGCACTTGGTTCGCGGCCAGCCATGGTGGCCTCCACTTCGTCGCCGATCGTCGCCTCCGTTCTTTTTTGCGAACGATAGTGCTCGAACAAGACATGGTTGCAAACCGAATTGACGAAGGGTCCTAATCGATCAGGCTGCCGCAGGCCACCTTCACCGCGCAACAGTTTCAGTACGCGCATGAAGGTTTCCTGCCTGACATCTTCAATTGCTTCTTTGGAATTCAAGCGCGAACGTAGCTTGAGACGGATCAGCTCGCTGAAGTAGTTCACGAAGTGAACCTCTATATGAGCATCTCCCGCTCGAAGCTTCTCGACGTAAGACGCATCGAACGCAAAGAATTCCAAGCCCTGTTCCCCGGTGACGACAGCGAACGCGTTCATGTGTACATTTCTCCTTGCGCAAGGCGTCTCACGAACCGCCTCACTTACTAAAGCGCAATCGCCCGGCAGAAAGGGCCACATCGTCCATCATGTGGCCTTCACGACTCAACTGGGTCGATTGCTGGCGGCCTGCCATGGTTCTTTCGTCAGCTTCCGGACGACCAGCTTTGGTCGCCACCGCAAGCTCTGCGTTTCCTGACCAGATGGGTGTGAAGTAATCTGGGGACATGGAGATCCACCAGGCTGCTGCGCTCATTCGAACACCCCTGGTTGATTGGGCGCGACCGCAATCCTGGTGCGACCTTGGTTGCGGCCGCGGAACGTTTACGCAGGCACTCGCAAGTTTGCTTGCGCCGGGCAGTACGATCTATGCCGTTGATATGGACCAGAACGTTTTGAACCTGATTCCGGATCGGACGAACGGAAGCAATGTTCAGAAGATCTTCGGAGACATCTCGAGCCCGATACTTCGCCTTCCCGCGGTTGATGGAATCCTGATGGCGAACAGTCTCCACTTCGTTCGTGAACAGGTTTCGTTGCTGAGCCGGTTGTTATCTGTCACCCGTCAATTCTTGATTGTCGAGTACGACCGGATGTTGCCAAATCCGTGGGGGCCCTATCCTATTGGCTTCAACAAACTGCGCAAGCGCTTTGGAGAGGTTGGAGTGAAGCGTGTTCAGAAGTTGACGACGTCCCCGTCGCGCTTCGGCGGAAACATCTACTCGGCCTTTGCCACAACAGCCGACACCTGAAACCAGAACGTGGCGGGCTGACTCTTAAATGAGGTGGAAATGGCCATTGGTGAATCCCGCAACGAGCGCACCTAGCGCACCTAGCAAGGCGTATATCCACAGGTGCGGAGGATTAGGGACGAGAGTTTAAGGGAGAGAGAAAGTCAAAGGACCGGGTAGCCGGCTAGTAATCTGGCGGAGAGAGGGGGATTCGAACCCCCGGTAGAGGTGTTAGCCCCTACAACGGTTTAGCAAACCGCCGCCTTCAGCCACTCGGCCATCTCTCCAGGCTTACCTGCAGGGATTATATCCCGAAGCTGCCTTGCCCGGATGACCTGTGGACCCTTAGCGAAGTCACACACGGCCCTTCAAGGCGCCTCTAGCGATTTCCACCCAGATCAGAGGAAGTCTTGTTGTCTTTGAAGCGATTCGCTGCTTCCACTACCTTGGTGCGGGCATAGGCCGCGTCGTGCCAACCTTTGACTTCCACCCGCTTGCCTTCCAGGTCCTTGTAGATGGCGAAAAAGTGGGTCATCTCTTTGAGCATGTGCGGATAAATCTCGGAGTAGTTCCACACGTCGGCATAGCGGGGATTGTTTTTGCCTACGGCCAGGACCTTCTCGTCCGGCACCCCCTGATCGAGCATTTCGAGCAGACCGATGGGCCTTACCTGCATCACGCAGCCGGGGAAGCTGGGCGCGTCCACCAGCACCAGCACATCCAGCGGATCGCCATCCTCGCTCAGCGTGGAGGGGATGAAGCCGTAGTCGCCGGGATAATGCACCGGCGAATAAAGGTTGCGGTCGAGACGGAAGACGTGCAGCGTCTTGTCGTATTCGTACTTGTTGATGCCTTCGGCGGGAATTTCAATGACCGCGTTAATGACCTCGGGGCTCTTCTCCCCTACCGGTAGTTCAAGATAATTGGGCATGGATTTCTGTCCTCATGAGATCGGCGCTCCCGGGCGATGACGACAGGCAATGACGACAGCTCCGCAGCCGCTTTATCATAACTCAGGTGAAGAAGGGTGCGGCTCAGAGAGAAAGCTTGGCCAGGTGCAAGCTGAGCTGGACGGGCCGGGTCCACAACAGGGACACGATGGGCTCGTGGTAGCCTGCGGTCGCCAGGCGGCGGCGGGTCCGGATTTCCTGTGGGACTTCGTGGCGTTGTCGCACTTTATGCGCCTTTCCTTGAAGAAAGGCGCACACGCGGCTCGGTCCAACGCAGCGTGGCAGGGAATCCGGGGCGGTCGAACCTGGCTCGGAGATGACGTTAGAGTATTTCAAGCAGCTTCTCGATCAATTGACGGTATCCCGTGGAGGCGATTACCGCGTCCACGCCATTGCGGAATTGCACCAGGCCCACCCCGCGCTGGTAGTCCATCGAGAGGCTGACGATTCGCTCCAGGGCCGTGGCCCGGGCGTCGTCAAGCGTCACCTCAACGTTTGTGGAAATGTATTCGCGGTGGTTCGTAGCCGGCTGCTTCAATTGAATCCCTCCCCCGAAGAATCAACAAGCAGTCGTCCAGAACCACCGCTTGATCCGTAGCATAGCGGCTCGCGCGCCGCTGGCTACAACTATTGGGTAACAATGGCCGACATAAAGGTACTCGTGACTGGTAATGCCTGGACCCCTTTGCTACCCGGTTTGTGTCTCAGTTGACCGCGTCAAATCAATGCTTTAGCGGGCTTCCATGCCTGCGGCTTTCTGCTCCGCTGCGGACCATGCCGGTGGCGGATACACTGAGGGGCGAAATGCTTTAGTATCCATTACGGTTTGAAGACGCGGCTCCTTAAGAGCTGTGCGCGCGAAAGAGATGCAAGGAGTCCGTGGATGGCCAAGCCGTCGAAGCAAATCAAGCTACTGAGCTGTTTTTTTCTGTGGTTGACACTGGTGCCGTTGGCATCGCATCTGGAGGCAAAGGTGACCAAGTCTGTGTTCGGCAATATGCCGGATGGAACCAAGGTGGAGATCTATACCCTGGAAGAGGGTGCGATCAAGGCGCGGGTCATGACCTACGGGGCGCGGCTGGTGTCCCTTGAGGTACCGGACCGGAGCGGCAAGGTCGCCGACATTGTCCTCGGTTACGAATCCCTGGCGGGCTACACGGCCGACCCCAAGAGCTACTTCGGGGCTGTCGTTGGGCGCTACGGCAATCGCATAGCCCATGCCACCTTCACCCTGGACGGCAAGCGGTATCAGCTTCCCGCGAATGACGGTGTCAACAGCCTGCACGGGGGAATCAAAGGCTTCGACAAGCTGTTATGGCAGGGGCACGAAATTCCCCATGGGGTCGAGCTCACGCTGGTCAGCAAGGATGGCGATCAGGGCTATCCGGGCACGTTGACCGCGCGCGTCCGCTACACGCTGGAGGGGCATGCGCTCAAGATCGAGTACTTCGCCACCACCGACAAGGACACGGTCCTGAACCTG
This sequence comes from uncultured Acidobacteriaceae bacterium, assembly GCA_963775365.1. GTDB lineage: Bacteria > Acidobacteriota > Terriglobia > Terriglobales > Acidobacteriaceae > PALSA-350. Next base: position 10,362 of record CAVZJL010000011.1, read on the forward strand.
ACCAACCACAGCTACTTCAACCTTGCCGGCGAAGGCGAGGGAACCATTCTCAACCACCTGGTAATGATTCCCGCGGACCGTTACACTCCCGTCGACTCCGGGCTCATCCCTACCGGAGAGCTGGCCCCGGTTGCAGGAACGCCCCTGGACTTCCATCACCCGACGGCTATTGGTGCGCGGATCAATTCGGACAACGAGCAGATGAAGTTAGGCGGCGGCTATGACCACAACTACGTCCTGAACGGCAAGATGGGCGTTTTGCAGCAGGCCGCGCGTGTGACCGAACCCACCACTGGGCGCGTCTTAACCGTGGAAACAACCCAACCTGGAGTGCAGTTCTATTCCGGCAATTTTCTCGACGGGACCCTCCATGGCAAGCACGGTCACGTTTACGTCAAACGCTCCGGCTTTTGCCTGGAAACCCAGCATTTCCCCGACTCGCCCAACCACCCCAAGTTCCCGACCAGCGAGCTAAAGCCCGGCCAAACCTATCACGAAACCACAATCTTCACCTTCTCCACGACGCCCTAGACACCTTTTTAAACGGAGAATCCGCGAAGGTAGGCCAGGGAAATACAACCCCCTTTCGTCTCCCGCTGAGTGTTCATCTCAAGCCGAGAGAGAAATGACAGTGCAAACTCCCCCTGGAGGCGAGGCCCGGAGAGCCGGTACCAAACGTGCCCGCCCCGGGGCCGCCGTGGGAGCCAGGCCCGGAAGTGTCTGTGTGAGAACTGGTGAAAGGAGCCGTATGAAGAGCACGGCTTGAAAGGCTGCAGAGAACTTATGTTTCGTGTCAGGGCACGACTAAACAGCTTGCGGAAAAACTCTGGTCTTTGAAGGGTACGAGCTTCAGCTCGTACGTAAGTGATTAAGAACAGGTCCGGCTTCAGCCGCTGAGGGATGATTTCTTCGAGGTTCAACGACTCTTTCCGAAACCTCTAAAGTCGTGCCCTGATACAGAACATGGGTCTCGCGTGGCCTGTGAACCCGTGCCCTTCATAGGGAGTCTTCTATAGCCTGCAACCCCGTGTCCTCCATAGAGGGTCTTCTGTAGGCTTTGAACCGTGTCCTTCGTAGCGCTCCTTTCGAGAGTGGCTCAAATCGCCAGGATGATCCGTCCTGCCCCGGTCTGCCGCGGGAGCACCGTAGGTGCGGCTTTAAATCTGGGCCCGCCCGCATCTGTGTCATTCGGAGGAATCCGACCCTCGGCCCAGCACCGCCCGAAATGCTAACCTCAAGTATTGAAGGCCAGCATGCCGGAAAAAACCCTACTACAGCAGCAATCCACTGAACATCTTTCCAGCGGCACTCGCTTTGTGCGCGCCTGCCTGCGTCAGCCGGTGGACCGGACCCCGGTGTGGTTCCTGCGCCAGGCCGGCCGCTATATGCCGGAATACCAGGCCGTACGTCGTCACCATTCCCTATTGCAGATCTGCAAGAACCCCGACCTGGCCGCCGAGGTGACCATCACGGCCGCGGAGAAGCTGGACGTCGACGCCGCCATCATCTTCGCCGACCTGCTGTTGCCCCTTGAAGGCATGGGTCTGGACTTCGAATTCCTGGCCGGGGAAGGTCCGGTCATCCACCATCCGGTGCGCACCGCCTCCGACGTAGAGAACCTGCGCATCGATCGCGCGCACGAGCTTGGCTACGTGGCCGAGGCCATACGCAAGGTCGTGGACCATTTCCAGGATCGCATCGGCATCGTCGGATTCTGCGGGGCCCCCTTTACCTTGGCTAGCTACATGATTGAGGGCGGGGGCTCACGCAATTACATCTTCACCAAGACGCTCATGTACCGCGAGCCATCCGTCTGGCAACTCCTGCTGGAGAAGCTAGCTTCCGTACTGGCCGAGTACGCAGCCCAGCAAGTGGAAGCGGGTGCTGACGTCATCCAGATCTTCGATAGCTGGGCAGGCGCCCTAAGCCCGGTCGATTACCGCGATTTTGTCCTACCGGTGACTACCCGGCTCGTGCGCAAAGTGCAGGCGCTGGGCGTGCCGGTCATCTACTTCGGCGTGGACACCGCCACTATTTTGCCCGCCATGCGCGAGACCGGCGCGGACGTGATTGGCCTCGATTGGCGAGTGCCGTTGGACGAGGGCTGGTCCGCCCTGGGCCACGCGGTCGCCGTGCAAGGCAACCTCGATCCCATCACGCTCTTTGCCCGTGAAGACCTGCTGCGCGAACGCGTGCGTCAGGTCCTAGCCCAGGCCGGCGGACGTCCCGGGCACATCTTTAATCTGGGGCACGGCATAGTTCCCGGCACTCCAGTCGAAAATGTGCAGCGGGTAGTGCAATACGTGCGCGACTTCAGCGCCGATACGGGAGGGCCTTCCCGTGCCTGACAGAGCTCCGCAGCGCCACGCAGTTCTGTTGCTCGCCCATGGAACCCCCGAGTCGCTCGACCAGATTCCTGAGTACCTGCGCAATGTCACCAGTGGGCGGCCCATGCCCGAATCGGTGATCGAGGAGATTCGTCACCGTTACAGTCTCATTGGCTCGAGCCCGCTGACCGAGCTCACCATGGAGCAAGGGCGATTGCTCTCCGACGCCCTCAACCTACCGGTCTATGTGGGCATGCGCAACTGGAAGCCGTACATTGCTGACGTGGTGCGCCAGATGCGGGAGGACGGCATCACCTCGGCGGTTGCGATTTGTCTTGCACCGCAAAACTCCCGCACCAGCGTGGGACTTTATCGCCGCGCTGTTTTTGCCGAAGCAGCTGGCGCCATCGAGATAGACTTCATCGACGGCTGGGCGGACCATCCCCAACTCGCGCAGGCCTTCGCTGAGCGACTGCAGCCGGTGTGGCAAAGTCTCTCGACGCGCATCGGCCCCATGGCGCCGGTGGTCTTTACGGCGCACAGCGTCCCCTGCAGAACCATCCAGGTGCAACCATCCACCGCCGGGCAGGCCGATCCCAAACCCAACGCCAAACCCGACCTGGGTCCGGATCCTTATCCGGTAGAAGCCAAGCGCACCGCAGCCAATGTGGCTGCGCTCCTCGCCCCGTTAGGCCTCACCGGCGCCAACTGGTTCTTTGCCTTCCAGAGCCAAGGTATGTCGGGTGCTACCTGGATCGGTCCCACCGTAGAGGACACGCTCACTGCCCTTCGCCAGGAGGGCCATACAGCGGTCGTGATTCAGCCCATCGGTTTCCTCTGTGACCACGTCGAGATTCTTTATGACATCGATATCGGCTTCCGCAATTTCGCGGCCGGCATTGGTCTTGAGGTCTTGCGTCCGCAATCGCTCAACGACTCCCCTCTGCTGACGGCGGCGCTTGAGGACTTGGCCCGTCAAGGCTTCGCCCGCCTCGCTGCGCAGCCTCTCTCCTCGCCCGTCGCTGCCTTATGAGCAGTGGCTCGGCGCCGCCCAAACGCATAGCCATTGTGGGTGGCGGCATCAGTGGAGTGGCCACCGCCTATCAACTGGCTCGTGACGGCGTGGAGTGCACCCTGTTCGAAGCGTCAGGTCGCCTGGGCGGCATTGTCGAGACAGTTCGCAGTCAGGGGTTCGTGATTGAGTGCGGCCCCGATTCCTGGGTCACCGAAAAGCCCTGGGCCCGCGAACTGGCAGTGGAGCTCGGTCTCGAAGACCAGATCATCGCCTCTAATGATCAGTGGCGACGGACGTACGTCCAGCAGGGCAGTGGCCGTTTAGCGCAATTGGTCCCCATCCCTGATGGCATGCGCATGATGATCCCAGCCAAGTGGGGCCCGCTGCTGGAATCGCCGCTATTCAGTTGGCAGGCCCGGCTTGCCTATCTGCGGGAGCCAAAACGCGCCGCCGAACTCAAGGCATCTGTCCCGGATCAGGACGAATCGGTAGCCAGCTTTGTGCGGCGCCACTTTGGAGAAGAAGTGTCCCGCACCATAGCGGCTCCGCTGCTCTCTGCAGTCTTCGGAGGCGATATCGCGCAGCTCAGTGTGCGTGCCGTGATGCCCGCCTTTGTCCGCATGGAAGCGGAGGAAGGCAGCCTGATTAACGCTGTGCAGCGCCGTGTGCCGCCATCTCCTCAAGCCATCTTCACCAGCCTCACCGGTGGACTGGAGACCCTGATCGAGCGCATGGTTTCGAGGTTGCGACCCGACGCTTTGCGCTTGCACGAGCCAGTTCGGCGGATCGAGAAGGGTCGCGAAAGTTGGAAGCTGGCAACCGAGAGTGGAGAAGATTGTTTTGAGACGGTGGTGTTGGCCACACCGCCCCACGTGACTCGATCACTTCTGCATCCGCTCGAAAATGGCGCCCACATGGCCGGCTTGCTACCCCAGAAGGCCACCTCCGCCATCGTCGTGGCCTTTGCCTTCGCACCTGCGCAAGCAGCGCGCATGCGCATCCCGCGCGGGTTCGGTTTTGTGGTTCCCCAGTCTTTCGACGGCGAAAGCGGGCGGTCGCACCAGTTGCTGGCCTGCACTTTTGTGCATCAGAAGTTTTCCGGCAGGGTCCCCGAAGGGGCAATGCTGCTGCGGGCCTTTTTCGGCGGCCACTCCGCCGAAGCGCTGCTGGGCGAAACGGACGAGAAGCTCGTTGAGCGCGCACGCTTACAACTGGGCCGCGTCCTTGGCTCCTTGCCGGAAGCTTCAGAAACGGTCGTGCGCCGCTGGCCACACTCGATGCCGCAATACGCTGTAGGCCACCTGGATCGCATGGCTGAGCTCGAATCGATGCTGAATACAATGCCCGGTCTTCATCTGGTCGGCAGCGCCTATCACGGAGTAGGTTTGCCCGATCTTATCCGCCAAGGGCGCGCCATAGCTCGTTTGCTCGCGGGGCAAACACGCGTCGCGGTTTGACGCATCGAGTAACCTGCGGCTCTTTCCACCTTCTGTCCGGTCAACAATGCCGGGTGCCCCATTCAAGCCGTGTTTTGGCTTGAGTGGGATATCACGGCTCACCATCCCGGCGCAGCTCGCCTTTTCTGAAAATGACTTTCGACTGAGCAACAAAAACCCGCACAATTCCATCCTGCTGGAATCGGTTGACATAGCGCCGTAGCACGATGCTCTTGGTTGTGAAAATCTAACATAGTGTTGCTAAGTTGCCGATATGTCAGGAAATAACTCCATTCCTTGGTGAAGCATCTCTCTCCACTAACACCACAATGATCAAGCCAAACCAGAAAGTCGTAATTGTCGGAGCCGGCCCGGGCGGCTTGGCCGCTGCTATCTTGTTGGCCCGGTCGGGTGTCGACGTCACCGTAGTGGAAAAGCGGGACGTGGTCGGCGGCCGCACCTCCACCATGGAGAGGAACGGTTTCAAATTCGATACCGGCCCAACCTTCTTTCTCTATCCCAGGGTTCTGCGCGAGATCTTCTCTGCCGCCGGCCGGGATCTTGATGAGGAAGTGCCGATGTACCGGCTGGATCCCCAGTATCGCCTGGTCTTCGGCTCGGGCGGAGAGCTGCTGGCTACTCCAAACCTCGAGCGCATGGAGCGCGCGATTGCCCAGCTTAGCCCGGACGACGCTCGAGGCTTCCACCGCTTCTTCTGCGATAACCGCAACAAGCTGGAGAAATTTACCCCTTTTCTGGAATCGCCCTTCGAGAGCTGGCGAGACCTGGCCAAGTTAGACATGCTCAAGCTACTACCCCTGTTGCGGCCTTGGCGCTCCCTTGATTCCGACCTGCAAAGCTACTTCAAAGACGAGCGGATTCGTCTCGGCTTCAGCTTCCAATCAAAATATCTTGGGATGTCGCCATTCACCTGTCCCAGCTTATTCAGCATTCTTTCCTTCCTGGAATATGAGCACGGAGTCTTCCATCCCGTGGGCGGTTGCGGCGCAGTCACGAAAACCATGGCACGCATCGCCGAAGAGCTAGGCGCTCGCGTGCTCCTCAACGAGCCGGTAGAAGAAATGATTTTTGCCGGACGCAAATGTATCGGGGTGCGCACCGCGCAACGTACCCTGGCTGCCGATGCCGTGGTGGTCAATGCGGATTTCGCCCAGGCCATGCAGCGGCTGGTGCCGGACAGCATTCGCCGCCGTTGGACAGACAAAAGAATCGAGAAGAAGCGCTTCTCCTGCTCCACCTTCATGCTCTATCTGGGCATTGAAGGACGGTATGACGAGGTCTCCCATCACACCATTTACCTGGCAGAAGATTATCGCCAGAACCTGCGCGATATAGAAGAGCTGCACCGGCTCTCGGACGATCCTTCTTTCTATGTGCAGAACGCCTGCGTCACCGACCCCTCACTGGCGCCGAAGAAGATGAGCACGCTCTATGTCCTGCTGCCTGTGACGCACGAGCACCGCAACGTCAACTGGAACACGGAAAAGGCACGCTTTCGGTCGCTAGCCCTACAGCAGCTGGAAAAGATCGGCATCAAGGACCTGGAACGGCGAATTCGCTTTGAGAAGGTGGTCACGCCGGCTGACTGGTGTTCGGAGTTCGCCTTGCACAAAGGCTCTACCTTCAGCATGGCGCACAGTCTAAGGCAGATGCTCCATCTGCGGCCGCACAATCGGTTTGAAGACCTGGATCAGGTTTACCTGGTCGGGGGCGGCACGCACCCCGGTAGCGGCTTGCCGGTGATCTTCGAGTCGGCCCGCATCACCGCCCGGCTGCTGCTCGAAGACCTCAAGGTTGAACCCCAGTGGGATGCCACGCCTGCGCTGGCCGAGGCTGCCATCTACGAAGCTGCGTCGTGAAATGGCGGTAGGGTGCACAATCAACAGTATGCCGCTGAAGATCGAGCGCGGTCCCGTTACCGACCAGCCGTCGCCGTCCCAATCCGATACACTCGGCCACGCGAGAGCAGCGCAATCCGGGTGGGTACGGACGCGCTTGCCTGCGCGTCTGGCCATTCTGCGCCGGACGCGGCGCCGCATAGCGGCAACGGCCGTCCAGATCGCACGACAAGTATCCTGTGATCAGCCTGAAGTGCTGCAACGTACCGTGGCTGATACGTTAGTCTCTGAGGTGCTCCCGCTCGCCGAGGCCTGCAGATTTTTAGAACGCGAAGCGCGTTGGATTCTCGCTCCTCAGCGGCTCAGCACGCACACTCGACCCTTCTGGCTTCGCCGGGTCAGTGCCGAGACTCGCCGCGAGCCACTCGGCGTGGTGCTCATCATCGCTTCCGCCAACTACCCACTGTTTCTGCCTGGTGTCCAGGCATTGCAGGCGTTGACGGCCGGCAACGCCGTTCTGTGGAAGCCTGCGCCCGGCGGCACAGCTGCGGCGGAGGCCCTGCGGGGTGTCCTGGTAGCCTGCGGCCTCGACCCCGCTTTGCTGCAACTGCTGGACGAATCTCCCAACGCCGCCGAGGAAGTCATCGCTGCCGGCGTAGACAAAGTCTTTCTCACTGGCTCCGCGGCCACCGGCACGGCCGTTCTTGGTCAATTGGCAGCACATCACACCCCCGCCGTCATGGAGCTATCTGGTTGCGATGCGGTCTTCGTGTTGCCCGGCGCCGACGTGGATCGTGTGCTGGCGGCACTGGCCTTCGGATTGCGGCTGAACGGCTCCGCCACTTGCATGGCGCCCCGCCGCCTCTTCCTGGTGGGCGACCATCCTGGCTTGGCGCCGGCCATGCTGAATGCGTTCAAAGCCCTCCCTACCGTCGTGCTGCCTGCTCGCACCCAGGCTCAGCTTGCAGGCCTGCTCGAAGACGCCCAGCGTCTGGGTGGCTCGCTGTTGATGGATGGATCGGTGGAAGAACTTCGCTTTGCGGTGATCACCAGGGCGGCGCCTGAAATGCGCATTGCGCAAAGCGATATCTTCGCTCCCGTGCTTTCTATCTTCGACGTGCCGGACACCGACGCTGCGATCGCCGCGCACGCGCCGTGTCCCTACATGCTCACCGCGGCTATCTTCGGGCCGGAGAGCGAGGCGCAGGTCCTGGCTACGCGGCTGCCGGTCGGTACCGTACTCATCAACGACCTGATCGTCGCTACCGCCGATCCGCGGTTAAGCTTCGGCGGTCGCAAAGCGAGTGGCTTTGGCCTCACCCGCGGCCGTGAAGGTTTGCTCGAAATGACAGCGCTTAAGACGGTCATCGCGCAACGCAGCCGCGATCTGCGCGCCTATCGCCCCACCACGCCGCAGCATGAGCCCTTCTTTGCTGCTTATCTGGAAGCCGTTCATAGTGGTAGCTGGCGTGCGCGTTGGCATGGACTGCGCCGCCTCTTACGTGTTGCATCCAAGCTTGATTGAGGAGAAACCCACCATGCGTGTCGCCGTAATCGGCTCAGGATTAGGAGGACTGTCGGCCGCTTGCACACTGGCCGCGCGCGGCTACCAGGTCGAAGTCTTCGAGAAGAACCCCTGGCTGGGCGGCAAGGCCGCGGTGCTGGAGGAACAGGGTTTCCGTTTCGACATGGGCCCCACGATCCTGATTCAGCCCTCGGTGCTGCGGCGCATCTTCTGCGAGGCCGGGCGCAACATGGACGACTATCTCGAGATGGTTCGTCTCGATCCGCAATGGCGCTGCTTTTTCGACGACGGCACGGTTCTGGATCTGAAAGACGACGTTCGCGAGATGGCCGCATCCCTCGAGGGCAGGGAACCGGGGTTGGGGGCGCGCTTTACCGCGTTCATGGAGCTCTCCGAAAGATTGCACACCATCTCCGACAAGTTTTTCTTTTGGAAGTCCGTGGGCTCCATGCGCGACACCTTCGATATCGGCGGCAGCTTCCAGCTCTCGGTGCTCAAGGATGTTCTCAGCATGCGCCTGGGACAATCCGTCTCCGGAACCATTCGCGAGTTCATCAAGGATCCGCGCGTGGCCCAGATGCTCGATCACTATGTGCAGTATGTGGGCTCCTCGCCGGATAACTCTCCTGCCATCCTTTGCTCCATTGGCCATATGCAGGCGGAACAGGGCATCTGGTATCCCAAGGGTGGCACCCGCGCTGTGCCCGAGGCGTTGGTTCGTCTGGGCACTGAGTTGGATGTGCGCTATCACACCTCGATTGAGATCACGCGCCTGCTCGCTGAGGATGGCGCGATCATAGGGCTCGAGACAAGCAATGGGGAGCAGCATCGCTTCGACGCCGTAGTCTCGAATGAAGACGCGGTGCGCACTTATCGTGAACTGCTGGGCGGCGCTGTTGCCGATCGCTTCGACAAACGGAGAGAATACGAGCCTGCTTGTTCCGGTGTGGTGCTTTATCTCGGCCTTAATCAGCGCTACGAGCATTTGGCGCATCATGATTTTGTCTTTTCCCGCGATCCGCACGAAGAGTTTCACCACATCTACGATCTCGCCGATCCGGCGCCCGACCCGACCTGTTATCTTGCCTCCACCTCGATCACCGATTCGACCACCGCGCCCGTCGGCGGTGATGCGCTCTACGTGCTGGTGCACACGCCGTTCCTTCGACCTAAGCATGACTGGGCAAAGATGTTTCCCGCCTATCGCCAGGTGATTCTCAACAAGCTCAAGCGCACCGCAGGCCTGACCGATATTGAGGAGCGGATCGTCTTTGAACGTGCGCTCACACCGGTTGATATTCACCATCGATACCAGGTGCTGAACGGAGCAATTTACGGAATCTCCAGCCACGGCCGTTGGAACGGAGCTTTCAAGCCGGCTAATGTCAGTCCTGACCTGGAGGGGCTGTACCTGGCGGGAGGGGCAGCCCACCCAGGACCCGGCATGCCGATGGTGATGATGAGCGGTTGGATCGCCGCTGATACGCTCGATCAGCACTATCGTGGAGCAGAGGCTGCCGTTTCTTCGCGAAAACACGCCGAGCAGCTTCTGGCTCATGTATAAGAGGCCCATTGGGGATTTAGCGGGCACCACTGATCCGATGCCTGGCAAGAGTTCCAGGAGTGAGAAGCATGGCGATGCGCGATGAAACCTCGGTGGGCAGATCCGCTTTGGTTCCCCCTTCGCGCGGTTTGCTGGCACTCTTTGCTGGTTATCTGCACTGGTATGTCGGCCGTCACTTTCACGCGATGCGGGTGGCCAATGTCGACCGCTTTCCCAGCGCGACGGGCCCACTGATCGTCTATGCCAATCATGCTTCGTGGTGGGACCCGCTCTCCCTCATCCTGCTCTCGCGCCACTTTCTCCCCGGCGCCAGTCACTACGGTCCCATGGACGCCGCGGCGTTGAAACACTACGGAATGTTCCGCAAGCTCGGCATGTTTCCCATTGAAAGCGGAACCCTCCGCGGAGCCGCCCAATTCCTCCGCGCTGCTCGCGAAATCCTCAGCACGCCGAACTCCGTCCTCTGGGTCACGCCTGAGGGGCAATTTACCGACATGCGCACCCGGCCCCCGGTTTTTCGTCCCGGTCTGGCTGCTCTGGTTGCTCGGACCGGCGCCTGCACAGTGGTCCCTTTAGCCCTGGAGTACACCTTTTGGGATGAGCGTCTGCCGGAGATCCTCATCTCCTGCGGCGAGGCGATCAAGATTCCAGACGGGCAACTGACCAACGCCTCCGAGTGGAGCGAGCAGTTGGCCGCCGGCTTGGCCAACGCTCAAGACGAACTCGCAGCGCTGGCAAAACTTCGTGATCCCGCGCTTTTTACTACCATTCTCTCTGGCGGGGTAGGCATTGGAGCGGTCTATGATGCTTGGAAGAGGCTCCTCGCACTGCTGGGTGGGCGCGTGTATCAGGGGAGCCATGGGAGCATCCGCCGCCTATGAGTAACGCATGGCTCGTTGGGCTCGCCTTTTGCTGCGCGATAGTGCCCGCAGCACTCTGGGTGTGGAACATGCTGCTCTATCGCGAGCCCGAGGCCGGCAGCTGTGCGGAAATGGGACACTGCGTTCTGCCGGATCCTGTCTCGGTGCTCATCCCCGCCCGCAATGAAGAGCGCGTCATTGCCGCATCCCTGGAAAGTCTGCTCGACTCGCGCGGAGTCCAGATCGAGATCGTTGTGCTCGATGACTCCTCGACCGATCGCACGGCGGAGATCGTACATGGCTTTGCCGCCCGGGACCCGCGAGTGCGCCTCGAATCTTCGCCTCCGCTGCCGGGAGGTTGGAATGGCAAGCAGCATGCCTGCCACGCGCTCGCGCGCATGGCCCACTTCGACATCCTCTGCTTTCTCGACGCCGATGTGCGTCTTGCTCCCGATGCTCTCGTCCGCATGTCCGCATTTCTCATGCACTCCGGCTCGGATCTGGTCAGCGGATTTCCCCGGCAGGAAACGGAGACTCCGCTGGAGTGGCTACTATTGCCGCTGATTCACTTCGTGCTGCTTTCCTATCTGCCGCTGGCCGGAATGCGGGCCTCGTCCGCGCCCGGCTTTGCGGCCGGTTGTGGACAGTTCCTGATGCTGCGCCGCGATGCCTACCGCAAGACCGGCGGTCACGCGCAGATCCGCGCTACCATGCACGATGGGCTGCTCCTGCCGCAGCTCTTTCGCCGTCACGGTCTGCGCACCGACATTGCCGACCTGACCCATCTGGCCACCTGCCGCATGTACCACAATGCGTCCGAGGTTTGGCAGGGTTTGGCCAAGAACGCCACCGAAGGAATGGCTTCGCCAGCGCGCATCCTGCCTTTTACTTTCCTGCTCTTCTGCGGTCAGATCCTTCCTCTGGTGCTGGCCGTTCCCCTGCTCTTCCACGGCACGCCGGGACAGGTCGCTCCCGGGATGTACAGCAACCTGGAACGATCGCTCGTCCTCGCCGCCTTGGCGGCATCTTTTGTGCCCCGCCTGCTTTCTGTCTGGAAATACCGTCAACCCCTGGTCAGCGCCTGCCTGCATCCGCTGGGCGTCGCTGTATTGCTCACGATTCAGTGGTATGCCCTGCTGCGCAAGATTGCGGGTCAACAAGTCACCTGGAAAGAGCGCGCGTACCGCGTGGGGTAAGACTGCGCGAGCAACCGTTCCTCTCGGGAGAGCATTTCAATTCTTATGATGGGCTCTGAGTATTCGGTTAAGGTTGGTCTCTTGATCGCCGCCGTCCTGTTGTTTTCAGGCAAAGGGAACACTCAGCAGAACGGCGCCGCCAACTTCAAGCTGCGTTTGGCGGAGGGTCGCCAGCAATACTTTGCCGACCTGCAAGGCAATCGCGCAGCCGCAGCCCAAGCGCGTGCCACCTTTGCCGCTCTTTCGCATGACTACCCCAACAGCCCGGTGGTGGATAGCTACAGCGGCAGTCTGGAGCTTCTGGATGCTGCGCGTACCTGGTCGATATGGGACAAGCGCCGCCTGGCCAACGAGGGTCTGGCCAAAATGGATCAAGCGGTCAACCGCGCGCCCAGCGATCTGGAAGCGCGTTTCATTCGCGCCGCATCCACCTGGCATCTTCCTTTCTTCTACAAGCGGCGTGCGCAGGCTGCGGATGATTTTAGTTTCGTCGCTCCACGAGCCGAGGCAGCGGTGGCCAAGGGAACTCTGCCGCCAGAGTTGGCGGCCGCGGCTCTCGACTATTACGGTCAGGTCCTGATCGACCGCAGCGACAATCACGGTGCCAAACAAGCCTTCGAAGCTGCAGTTCGTATCGATGGCTCCAGCCCCGCCGGACGCGACGCATTGAAGCGCCTACGCAGCGAATAGAAAACCTGCGGTTTCTCTATTTCCCAACCAACGATGGTGCCCCATTCAAGCCTCTTTTTGGCTTGAGTGGGATACAACAGCACTCAATGGGAAGTGTCCTTTCTAATCCCCGCTCTTAAGTGGCTTCCGCGCGAAATAATAAAGCGAGCCCGCCAGCAAAGCGAACATCAACACCGAAACCCAATCGTGATGCAGCGGATTGCTGGCCGGAAACAACAGCACATCCTCCTTGCCGGCGGCAGTTTCATAAAGCTTGAGCGCGACGCCCATCAGTCCCACGATGCCGCCGGCCGCGATCAGCCCGCTGGCATAGAGCGAGCCCGGGCTGATCTCACTTTCGGTTTCGATCGTATCCCCGCGTGCCTTATCCACCGCGCGATCGATCATCCACCGCACGATGCCACCGGTGAAAATGGCTAGCGTGGTCGCGATGGAGAGATACGAGCCCACCGCGAACGACAAGGAGCGAATCCCCAGCAGCTCTACCGCAATGACCAGGAAGACGCCCAGTAGCACCAGCCCCCAGGGCAGCTTGCGGCCCAGGATTCCGTTGACCACTGTCGCCATCAAGCGCGCTTGCGGCGCGGCTGCTTTCTCACTTCCAATCCCCTGGATCCACTGCACCTCGATCTGCTGTGTCTGCGGATTATAGAGATACTTTCCGTCCGCCAATTCAGGCGAATTGAGCGCGTTCAGTAAGACATATCCATTCCCTGGACGAGTGCTGACCGTCTTATCACTTTGAATGACGCGAATTTGCGCCTGGTGAAAGTGTTGCTCCTCAATCTGCACCCCGCTATGAGCCACCGCCATATCCCACGGCCTCGCGGTCTGGCGGAACTCCGCCAGACCCTGGTTCATTAGCTGCAACGTCGCGCCGATGGCCAGCGTAGAAACGCAGGCGCCCACCACCAACGCGATCTGCTGCTTGCGCGGAGTAGATCCGATCAGGTAGCCGGTCTTGAGATCCTGCGAAGTATCGCCCGCGTTGGCGGCCGCGATGCAGACCACGCCGCCGATGGTGATGGCCAGCGCACCGAAGGCAGGCGCCGTCCATCCGTTGACTAGAAAAATCGCGGAGGTGGCCATGAGAGTCGCGATCGTCATGCCCGACACGGGATTCGAAGAGCTGCCAATCAAGCCGACGATCCGCGAGGAGACGGTTACGAAAAGAAATCCGAATAAGGCAACCAGCACCGCGGCTGCGAGGTTAGCCAGCCAGCTCACCTGGGCCCCCGGTACGGGCTTGAAGGTCAGGAAGAAAAACATCATCAACACCAGAACGATAGAACCGCCAACCACCACGCTGAAGGGCAGATCATCGTCTGTGCGCAGCGGGGCAGCCTTCACGCCACCACTCGAACGCAGGTTGCCGGCAGCGGCGCGCAAGGCGCCAAAGATCGTCGGCATGGTTTTGATCAGCGTAATGAGCCCCGAGGCTGCAACCGCGCCGGCGCCCATGGGGCGAATGTAGGAAGCCCAAAGATCGCTGGGGGACATCTGCGCGATCGGCTTGGTTCCGGGGTAGATCGCCTGGGGGAAATGCGAGCCAAAAAAGTAGATGGCGGGCATGAGCACCAGCCAGGAAAAAATACCTCCGGAAAAAAGTAACCCGGCAATCCTGGGCCCGATGATGTAGCCCACGCCGAGATATTCCGGCGTGACGTCGGCACGGATCGCGGAACCCTTCAGCCACTGTGGCTGATAGTCGGGCGTGCCCGGCCACGCTCCGAAGAGATTCTCATTCTGGAATAAGGTGTAGATTCCCCCCAAACCGAGGCCGAGAAAGACTCGCCCAGCGAAGGAACCGCCCCGCTCCCCCGCAAGCAGAACATCGGCGCAAGCTGTGCCTTCGGGGTAGGTCAGTCTTCCATGTTCCTCAACGATCAATTGTCGCCGTAGCGGGATCATGAAGAGCACGCCCAGCAGGCCGCCCAGCAGCGCCAATAAAAATATGCGCGAGTACTCAAGGTTGAAGCCGAGAAAGATGAGCGCCGGCAAAGTGAAGATCACGCCGGAGGCGATCGATTGCCCGGAATTGCCGGTGGTCTGCACGATGTTGTTTTCGAGGATCGATGCGCGGCCGAATGCCCGGAGTACGCTGATCGAAAGCACGGAGATGGGAATCGACGCCCCCACCGTCAAACCCGCGCGCAGGCCTACATACACAGTCACCGCGCCGAAGAGCAGTCCAAAGATGCATCCCAGCACCAGCGCGCGGGGGGTCAGTTCAGGGCGCGTCTCCGTAGCGGAGACGAAGGGTTGAAAAGCTGGTGGGGTGGCGGGCACTCAGTGGTCCTCCCTTTATGTGAAAACAACTGTATCTCGACTGGGCGGAATTCGCTTTAATCTAACTCATGTCCATTCGCAAGCTGCTCGCCTATGGCGCTATCTATTTCCTATGGGGTGCTTCGTTCCTGGCCATTCGCCAGGTGGTTGCGGTGACTCCACCCTTCTTTGCGGCCTGTTTCCGATTCCTGTGTGCCGGCGCAATCCTCTATGGCTACAGCCGCTGGCGCCGGATGCCGCAGCCCACCCGGCGGCAGTGGATAGGCACCGCTGTTCTTGGCCTGGTCATGTTTGCCGGCGATTACGGATGCCTTTTCTGGGCGGAGAAGGAAGTACCGTCCGGCTTGGCAGCGGTAATTGCCGCCACGATTCCCGTGTGGGTCCTGCTGGCGGAGTGGTGGTTTTCTGGTGGGCAGCGGCCGAATGCAAAGGCCCTGGCCGGCATCGTTCTCGGCATTTCGGGCGTCGTTCTGCTCATGGTGCCTACAGGCTTTCACCGCAGTCGCTTCAGCACCTCGGCTCTGGTCCTGCTGTTGGGCTGTTTCTTCTGGGCCGGGGGCACGATCGCCAGCCGCCACCTCGATCTCCCGCGGCAACTCAGCATGAGCTCCGGACTGCAGATGCTTTGGGGAGGTATCTTCCTCTTTCTCATTTCAGCCGGGACCGGGGAGCTGGGTGCGCTGCCGCGTCTCTCCCGGCAATGGAATTGGCAGCTGGCGTTCTCCATGGGGTACCTCATCCTCTTTGCGTCCATCATTGCCTTCAGCGCATATGTCTGGCTCATCAAGCAGGATCCGGTGACCCGGGTGGCCAGCTATGCCTACGTCAACCCGCTGGTCGCATTGCTGCTCGGATCTTTGCTGGCGCAGGAACGGCCCACTCCGTTGCAGTACGTGGGAGCCGCCCTGGTGGTGGCCGGCGTCGCTTCCACCATCGCCGGCAAGCGTGTTGCGCCCCGCGAACCTGCGCGGAAGGCCGCGTAAACATAGGCTAGCGCTCGGCCTTGACTTGCCCGTATACTCTAGCCATCGGCGGCAGGGCAGCTGCGAGCCTCGCCGGCCGGCTGTGAGGTGCGTCTTTCCTGGTCAGAGTATTCCCCTGACTCTCGACGTCCCGCTGGCGCAAACTTCGGTTTGGCGAGCTGTTGTACGTGTGCTGCGAAGTCCTGCCGACAGCCTCTCTTGTGCATTGTTTCCCTGCTCCTGCGTTCTTTGTAGCCGTTCCCTCCTGCGTCTTACCCGCGTTCCCATCTGCGATTTCTGCTGTGCGCACCTCCCTCCACAAACAGGCACCCTCTGCGCTTGCTGCGGGGAGGATCTGGGCATTGCGAACCTATCCTCTGTGTCAGGCAGTGACGATTCTGATTCCCAGTCCCTCTGCCAGCCCTGCCGCTTAGCTGCGCCTGCCTTTGTGAAAGCTGTGGCCTACGGTGGCTACCATGGCGAGCTTCGCTCGCTGGTCCATTTGCTCAAGTACGAGGGTATGCAGCCGGTTGCTCGGCGCCTGGGTACTCTGCTGGCGGACAGCCTCGAAGGTATTGTCTCGTTCCCGGACGCGCCCCGGCATTTGCTGGTTATCCCGGTGCCCATGCATCCCGTTAAGCAGCGTCAACGCGGCTTCAACCATGCTGAGCTGCTGGCTCGCGCGGCCATGGCGGAAATCCGCCGCCGGCATCCTCAACTTGGATTGCATCTGGAAAGCAGCTTGCTCAAACGAGTGCGCATTACGGTGAGTCAGGCGGGCCTGACCACCCATCAGCGCCGGCAGAATCTGCGTGGCGCTTTTTTTGCGCCTCATTCCGGTCGGCTGGCCGGACGGCACGTTTTGCTGATCGACGACATTTATACGACCGGGGCCACAGCCCGGGCTTGCAGCCGGGTGTTGATGAATGCCGGCGCGGCCTCGGTTCGGGTGGCGACGGTTGCCCGTGCGCAGCGCGAGGGAGTTGCTTCCTGGGACACCGGTTTTTTGCAAACCGGTTTCCAGCAGGCCGCCAGGTAGGGTTTGGAAGGTACGTAACGGAGGATCAAGATGTCTTTGGGTAAAGCCATGATCCACGCACGCAAGCCGAAAGCCAATGCGCAGGGCCGTGCGCTGCCTAAGGAACCGGTTGAGCCGCATGAGGGGTGGCCGGGCCAACGGGTTTCTTCTGCCTACACCATGCAAAAGCCGGTGCTGGTGTTGAATGCATCGTACGAACCGATCAATATCTGCGGAGCTCGTCGGGCGCTGATCCTGGTGCTCAAGGGCGTGGCCAAGACGGAGGAGGAGCAGGGTGCGATTCTGCATGCCGCGTTGTTGCGCATTCCCATGCCTTCAGTCATTCGCCTGCTGGAATACCGCCGCATTCCTCATCAGACGCGCGCCCTTTCGCGGAAGAACATCCTGCTGCGCGATCGTAATAGCTGCCAATACTGCGGAGTCGTTCTGCCTGCGGGAGAACTCACGCTGGATCATGTTATGCCTCGTTCCCGTGGCGGCCTTTCTACGTGGGAGAACCTGGTCGCCTGTTGCCACTCCTGCAATCGCAGAAAAGGCAATCATCTGCTTAGCGAACTCAGCGACATCAAGTTGATGCGTGAGCCTCGTCCCTTCTCGCTGCATACCAGCCGCCACATCATGCGCATGATCGGCCACTCCGATCATAAGTGGCGTAAGTACCTCTACTACTAAGCTCCGATCAAAAGTCATTCCGGTGGAACGAAACCTTAGGCCTAAAAACGTTTCGCGGTCGGCCCTCCGGGCCCTGGAGCCGCTTTCGCGCACTTATATTTGGCGAAAGCATTGGCCAAAGCCGCCGTCAAAGATTTCGGGGGTGTGAAGGGACTTAGTTCGCATAGTTCGCTTAGTTCGCTTAGTTCGCTAAATTCGCATAGTTCGCATAGTTCGCTAAATTCGCATAGTTCGCATAGTTCGCTAAATTCGCTAAATTCGCAAATTTCTGCGCGAACCTCCTGCGGACGCAGCTCTACCACCATACCAGCCTGGTCAATAAGGGGAAGTAGAGGGCCATGCGTAGAGGCAAAGCGTTTCCCTGTACCTTGCGCATCACCTCGGCATAGGACTCCAATTGACGCGCGTACTTTTCCTTTTCCGCGTCCAGGAAAGCGTCGATCCCGGAGGCGCCATGACGGGCGGTCTTGTAGTCGACGATCCATAGATGGGTTTCTTCTATGGAGCCGGGCGTTGCTCCAGCGTGAAAGATGCGATCGCCGCGCAGCGTTTGTACGACTTCGCCGGCCCAGGTTGACCAGGAGATTTCGTTCCTCGCGCCGGCTCGTGCTCCCAGAATCCAAAGCCCTACGGGGTCGCGAAGCACGGCTTGCAGGGCTCGCACTACCTCTGTTGACAGTGGCTCAGCTTCCGCTCGTGGCAGGCCGCTGGAGCGCAGGATGGCCAACGCGCGTCCACGCCAGCCGGCTACTTCGTCGAATATCGCCTGCGAGACTCCGGCGGCGTCAATGCCGCCCAGCTTCGCCAGATCCTCCAACAGCGCGTGCACAACGGTGCCGAAAGCGCGCGCGGCCAGCGATCCGCGCGGCCTTTCGATGGTTTCCGGATTTCTTTCCTGAACTACCGGCAAGGCGGCATGCGCCGTGGGCTTCCAGTCTGCAGGCAAGCGGCGCAACTGGATCGAGGGGAACGCCGGCGGGAAAGAAAATTCCGCTTGCTGCGGGGTCGCGTCTGCTTCTGGCTCCTGCGGATCACGCGCGCGCTCGAAGTCGTCCTTGAGTGCCGGCCACGCTATTCCTAGAAGACTGTGCCGGTCGCCTGGGCTCAGCTCATTATTGACTTTGGTGACCGCGGTCCCCAGCAGATGCAGCTCCTTGCGGGCACGCGTGGCCGCCACATACAGCAGGCGCTTGGCCTCATCATCTTCGCGCCGGCCCTGCAGTTCGCCAATCCAGGCATAGATGCCACCCTGCTTTCCATTGCGGCCGATGGGCGCAACCACGAATTCGTGCTCCTCTGCTTCGTCCGGGCCAACCAACCTGGTCTGTTCTAATGAGCGGAGCAGCGGTTGCGATTCAACCCGCGTCGCGCGGCCCAAGCCAGGCACGATCACGACGTCAAAGCCCAGACCCTTGGCCTTATGGATCGTCATCAGCTGTACACCGCGGCGTTCGCTCGCCGCCGGATCAGGCTGGGCGCAAAGCTCTGCAATCTGTTCCTCCAGTCCGGAGGCTTCCGGGCCTAGCTGCTCGAGCATGGAGTAGAAGGCGTGGACATTCGCGTAACCCGCGCGGTCTACACAGGCGCGCCCTCCAAGGGTCACCCAGGTCCGCTCAACCCATCGCGCGAGCGAGACTTGGCGATGCTTACCGCGCAACGCATCTTCGAGCACCGTAAGCACGCGGGTTGCTCTTTGCTGACCGTCTTCGCTAAGCAACGGAGTGCGCTCGCGCAGCAGCGCGAGCATTGCGCCCTGGGAAAAGTCCCGGATGTCGCTGCCGGCGAGGGTATGCAAATCCCTGAGGGTAAGGCCGCACCACGGCGCACGCAGCACGGTGAGCCACGCGACGCGATCCATGGGATGTAAGAGCGCACGAGTGAGCGCGGTAAGGTCCTTTACCTCCTGGCGCTCGTTCAGCTGCTCAATCTCCACCGCGCGAAAGGGAATGTCCGCTTTGCGAAGCCTGCGGGCAATCAGATTCAGATGGGCGCGCGCGCGAACCAGGACGGCAATGCGGAACTCACCCTCCTTATGTTCTGCTGCTTCGACGGCGGCCCAGTGCTCCTGGATGATGCTGACCACCTGCCGGGCTTCTGCTTCGTCGGCTGCGCGCTTTTGCTCCGGGTTGGCTTTGGAGGAAATGAGATAGGGCCACACCTTCACACCGAGGCTACCGCGTGGTGCGGGGCTGTGGGCGGTGGAAGCGGCGAAGGTCACCTGGTATTCCCGGCCTGTCGCGGGCCCGAAGATTTGGCTGAAGAACTCGTTCAGGCGATCTACCAGCCCGGCATGGGAGCGAAAATTGGTTTGCAACTGCAAAGGTGTTAATTGGACCGCGGCCGTTCCTTCGCCCAGGCCGTAGCGCCGCGTGCGTTCGAAGAGTTCTACCTCGGCTTGGCGAAACATGTAGATCGATTGCATGGGATCGCCGACCAGGAAGCAGGTCCCTCGACCGGCGGACTCCCATCCGCCCGCGATCAGGGTGAAGAGATCGTACTGGCTGCGCGAGGTATCCTGAAACTCGTCCACCAGCAGATGGGGCCATCGTCCGGCAATATCGACTGCCAATTCGCTCAACTCGCCCTCGTCATCACGCAAGACCTGCTGCGCAGCGAGACCCAGTTCGACGAAGTCCACCACCCCACGCTCGGCGAAAACCAGGCGCAGTTCGGCGACCGCATAGCGAAGGATGACGAGCATGTGCTGAAGCATTTGCGATTCTTCCTCTGTGTATGCCTGGGGAGGAAGTGCACGCAGCTCGGATAGCATGGTGAGGAATTCGGGATTAGCGTCGAGAGAGGAGAGCAAGTCCTTGTAGCGCTGCCTGGGCGCGGTCCCCACTCTGCCAGTGGGAAATCCCATCCCCGAAGGAACGTTGGCGCGCCACTCGTCTTTTTGGGTAAGGAGGAAATCGCACAGGCGACTCCAATGCGCGTGATCGGTGAGGTGGCGAATATCGGTGACATGCTTCAACGCGATCAGAGGGGAATCCGGATCTATGTTATTGCAGGCATGGTTCAGGACTTCCACCAGCTCCTGCGCGATGCTCAGGATGGTGGGCGAACAGTGTTTGTGCTTTTTGGATAGCTTCGTTGTGCGTACGGCGCAGCGGCTCTTCCAGCTTGCTGCGCACTTTCGACCAATCGAGCGTTTCCTGGGCGGCGAGAGGAAGCACGCGGCCCCACTGGTCTCGTTTGTCGAGCATCTCGGCGATTAATTTCTGGCAATCCGGCAGGCTGGTTGCACGCAACTGTAAGAGCGCGTCGAGGGCGCTCGATAGCGGCTCCTCACCACCTAAATGGGATAGGGTGCGCCGCGCTGCGAGGGTATAGAGCGGCTGCGGTTTATCCGTAGGGGAAAGTGATCCACCCAGCCGGGAAAGCAGGGGAGTTTCATGCGCGATGGTCAGGCAGACGGCATCGATGGTTTGGATATTAAGCCGCTCTGGCTGTTGCAGAAGATTCCATTCGCGCCGGGCGTCGTTCTCCAGTGCGCG
Organism: uncultured Acidobacteriaceae bacterium; assembly: GCA_963775365.1. Taxonomy (GTDB): domain Bacteria; phylum Acidobacteriota; class Terriglobia; order Terriglobales; family Acidobacteriaceae; genus PALSA-350. Next base: position 31,293 of record CAVZJL010000011.1, read on the forward strand.
CCGGGCCAGCGTGATCTCGGGTAGTTCGTCGCTGGCCTCTGCTGTATCTCGCGCCGCATGCAGCCGGGTAATAACCCGCTCCCTCATTTCAGCAGTGGCGGCAAGGGTGAAGGTGATGGCCAGGATCTGTTCCGGCTCGTCCACTTCCGCAAGCAGCTTTAGCAGGCGGCGAGTCAGCAGTTCCGTCTTGCCTGAACCGGCGGGAGCTTGGACGAGAAAGGATTGTCGGGTATCGAGTGTCTGTGCGCGGGCGCTTTCGTCGACCGGCTGCAACAGCAGTTCAGTCATCGTTTTCATCCGCTTCGTCGCCGGCGTCCGCGCGGTCGCTCTCTGCAATCCGGCAGAGTCCGGGCAAATCGCAAAATTTGCAGGTCTTGGGGTACTGCTTAGGGTCGACTTGCGCTTCGCCCCGGAGGAACTGTTGTCCCAGATCGCCTAAAACAGCCTGCCAGCCGCGTAGCATATCGGCGCTGTAGGGCGGCCTGGTTAGTTTTGTTTCGCCCGGCATCACGGTCCGGGCGTCTTCCACGCGGCCGATGAATTTCACGTTGTCCTCGCGGACCCGGCCTAGCAGCACGCCCTTGAGATGGTCGATCTGTCCGAAGCCGGCATACAGGGGCAGTTGCGGCTCGTCCGGCCGCGCCCCGTCCCACGAGACTCCGTTGAGCATGCCGGTCTTGTAGTCGATGATGACGCGGCCGCCCGCGACTGCGTCGATACGATCCACCCGCACTTGCAGTTTTAGATCTCCCACCGTTGCCGCTAGTTTTTCTTCGCCGGCTTCGACAGTAAAGTCCGCCCGCTTGGCTTCGTAGTCCAACCACTCTTCGATGAGAGAGACGATGCGTCTCTGTTCCGCGTCGAGATAGGCCTGGGTCCAGCTGTGCTTCGGTGCACGGCCGCGGTATCTCTGCAATGTAGCGGCGACGTGTTGTTCAACCAGGGCGTGCAGCCGCTCTTCTGCGCGCGCCTCGAGCAGAGCATCGCGTGTCTTCAACCCTGTCCACAGATCTTCCAGGATTTTGTGCACCACCGAGCCACGCTCGCGCGCCTCCAATCCCCAGTCGGTCGCGTCCATCGGCCTGGCGTCCAGCCGCCTGGTAGCAAAGGATTGGAATGGGCAGGCTGCCTGGCGTCGGAGTACTTCGGCACCTCCGGCGTTTTGCTCGATCGGCCAGGGAAGGATCGCTGCGTTCTCATCTTCCACGGGAAGGGGAGGGAATTCGCCTGCGGCCAGGTTTTCATCCGCAGCGATTGAGATGCGTAAGGCTTTCGCTTCTGTCTTTCGTTTAACCGAGTCCACCAGCGTTGAGGGGCGACAGACGCCCTCCGCATTTTGCGACGGATAGCTGAAGACGCACTTAGCTGCGCTCCTGTCGAGACGGGAGGTTATCTGTTGCGCAAGCTTCCAGTCCGCCGTACTATCCGCGTGCGGCATGTTGTGGGTTTGCTGTACCGACCGGGTAAGAAAAGGGTGGCGCCGTGCGGCCGCCGGCCAACTGGCGTCGTCGGCGCCGAGAAACCATAGAGCGTCGAAGGTGAGGCCGGCTGCTTCGAACGGTCCCATGATCTGGACGGCCGCGTCCCGGGACTCGGGCGCGAAGATTGTCTGCCGCGCCTGGCGCTCGAGCACTTCGAGAAACTCAGAGTAGGCTGCCTTGCGTCCATCGAAGGCGAGTGCGGATACGCTGTCGAGCAACTGCGACCATCGGGCCTGCACCTGGAAATCTTCGCTCTGCAGGGGATGCGCTCCGGGCCAATGGACCGCATCCAGAACCTTCTCGGCGACGTCGACCCACTGGGCAAAATTCAAAGAGTCGTTCTGGGGGAGCAAGCGCCGTCCAGCCTGCAGACTGCGGCGCAGGTTGTCGGGTGGATTTGCCGAGTATAGGAAGGTTTCCAAATCCTGCTCCGGCTGTCTCATTGCCTGGCGCCGGAACTTGACATCGAATTCTGCAATGGGCAGCAGTTCTTCCTGCTGTTTGTGAAGAAAGCCGGAGAGTAGAAGCCAGCTTACCTGCTCCAGCGAGAGTGCTTCGTTCATCCAACGCAACAGCAAGAGAGCACTGCGCGCCATGGGCACGTCGGCGAGAGGAACTCCAAGAGAAAATTCGAAGGGAAGGGGCTGGTCATGTTCCCGGATCGCAACAGCGCCGGGCGCGAGTATCTGGCGAAAGATTCTCTCAATCTCGGGACGCACGGTGGAGACGTTGGGCACTACGACTGCGATGCGCGGTGTGTTCTTTGCCGCCAGCGCGTGCTTTACCCAGAGGGCACAGGTTGCGATCTCGTCCCGCTTATCGATGGCTTTGACGAGCAGGGTTGTCTCTTCTGTTGAGACTTCGGTGGGTTCGAGGATTTGAACTTCGTGGCCGCGGTTGCGAAAAGCTTCAATCAGTTGTTGCTGCGCGGGCGTGATGCGATCGAAGCCGGTCAGTAGCAGACGTGCGGTTGCCTCAAGCTGACCGGTGCTTACCGCTTCGCGCAATACCAGAGGCAACATGGAACGGCTGAGCCAGTCTTCTTTCCGGCAGGTGCGCTCGAAGGTGCGCGCCCAGTCGCGAAAGTACTCGACATCTTGATTGCCCACCCGCTCGCCTCGGAGGAAATCGAGCGCGCCGTAGGCACAGAGCAGCGCGTAGGCTTGCTGCGCGAGCTCCGCGACGCCGGCCACGGAGATCAGGCGCTTTCCTTCGATGTTGGGCTTGACGAGCTGCACCCAGAGCTGTTGCTCCTGCAGGGAGGTGAGTAGGAGGCGGGTTTCGGTGCCGGAACGGAGTTGTTTCTGCCATAGGCGATGCAACCAGCTATCCCAGTCCAGGATGTCTGCGGATTGCCAGGCCTGCAGGCCTTGTTGTCGCTGTTGCTCGCCGTGAGCGCGCCGGAGGGCGCGCGCGGCTCGGGCGCTGGATGCAATCACGGTGTCGCCGGCTTGGATGGCTTCGGCGATGACCGGGGGGAGTTGCATCTTTGTTTTATACCGCAAAGGAGGCTGGCGTGCCGGGGGGCGCCCGGCACCCCAACTGGTCCGTTACTTCACCTCAAAGGGAACGGCTCCTCGGGTGATATGCCCATCCACCGACAGCACCTGCCAATGAATAGCGTACTTGCCTGGGCTGAGTTTGGATGCATGAGCGGTTAGGGTGTCGACTGCCTGCTGCTTATCGAGCTCAAGCGTTTTTGACTGGCCGCTTTGGTCAACGACCGAGATCTGCGATCTGGTGCCATCTACGCGGGAATTGAACTTCAGTACCATCGAGACTGCAGGCCCCTGAATGATCGAGTTCACCGAAGGCGTTGACTGAACCAACACCGCATGAGCGAATGCAAGGCGTGGTACTGACAGTGCCACCGCAACTGCTGTCATCAGGCATAGGGTGAAGAGGTGCAGGGTGCGAAAGGCCAAAGGAGATGGATTCATTGCAACGCTCCTGGAATTAGTTTTTCGAAAAGTTCATGGTCACCGGGTTGGAAGTGGTTGGTAGCGGCAGCCTTGACATGGTTGTTTCGGCCGCTTTTCGCGGGTAAGCGCGGGTCAGCAAAGGCGGGATTGGTGAGGAAGGTTGTGTCGGTCAGCGCATTCAGGAAGGCGACTACATCGTTTACCTCCTCATCGCTGATCTCGAATCCCTCAACGAACTCGCTGCGCAGTGGGTTTGGTCCTTTGCCGGTGACGGCGCCGTGACCCTTGACCGCGTAGTGGCTTCGGATGACCGCTTCCAGCGTCGGAAGCGAGCCGTCGTGCATGTAAGGTGCGGTGAGGGCAATGTTACGCAATGTCGGAGTGCGAAAGGCCCCCTCGTCTTCTGCGCGCGCGGTCACGTCGCGCAGTCCGTGATCCCAGGGCTTGTAGGATCCGGCGCCATCTTCGTTGTAGAGGCCGGTATTGTGGAACCCAACTTCGGGGAAAGCCTGCCCCTGCTGCATATGGTTGTCGGTAAAATTGACACCGCCGTGGCAGTGGTAGCATTCGAGCCGCTCACCGAAGAAAAGAGCAAGACCTCGATGGGCTTGAGGGGAAAGTGCATTCTGATGGCCATGCCGGTATTGGTCGTAGGGAGAATCAAAGGAAAGCAAAGTCCGCTCGAAGGCGGCAATTGCCCGGATGAGGTTCTGCACAGTGATGCGGCCGCCATCTTCAGGAAAAGCCAGCGCGAACTGCTTCTGATAGTCCGCGTCGCGAGATAGCTCCGCAATGAGCTGCGGATCGTGTCCAGCCATGCCCATCTCCAGCGGGTGCTCAGAAAAAAGCGGAATCCGCATTTGCTTTTCGAGGGTGGTGAGCTGCGGATTCGCCCAGGTGTAGCTGGAGAGAAAAGCTACGTTGGTCAAGGTCATGGAACTCCGGATACCTGGTTCCCCGGTTACGCCAAGATGCACGCGTTGTCCATCGGTAAATGCGTGGGCCTGCTGGTGGCAGCTGGCGCAAGACATGCTGCGATCAGCGGAGAGGCGCTTGTCGTAAAAGAGATATCGGCCCAACTCCACTTTCGCGGCATTCATAGGATTGTTGGCGGGCACAACCGGGGTGGGCGCCCAATCTGGTTTGTTCCACGCAAACGCAGTCGTCTGGTCTGTTGCCGCCAGCATCGATGCGGCGGCGACGGAGCCGGCGATGGCCAACACCAAACCGGCGATGCGGCCCCTAGTCACTCGTTCGTCCCCCGGTAGAACACGACTTGCGGTTTGGCCGGAGCGCCGCCGTAGGGAATCCCCAGAGCCTCCATGATCGGAATGCAATCCGGGTCGCCTTCGAAAGCCATGCAGCCGGGGGAGGTTTCTGGGCTGTTGGCGGACAAATCGGAATGCGCCAGAAGCTTGCTCAGATCGAAAACAATGACGTCTTTGGCGCTGTCAAACTCAGTGAGGGTGATGACAGGACGATTCGGATTCTTGCACTCCTTATCTGGAGTGGAGTCAGGAAGAGCGGATGCACATCCAGTGCTGCCGAGGTGAACCGGAAATCCTGAGGTACCGGTCCGCATGCGCATGGGAGCATTTGTTCCTGCGAGTCCGCTTGTATTTGCGGACCGCACGGCAGAGATCGCCGTCGTGGTTGGCTTTGGAGCAACGGCGGAAACTTCCGCGCGAAGGAATTTGTAACCGTTCTGCCAGTTCCACTCCATCGCGGTCATGTTGAGGGGGGACGGGGCCTCGGAACTATCGATGTGATCCAGGTCGAATGGAACGCCAAGGGTAAAACGCAGTCCAACGTAGGTCCCAGCTGCGACCGTGCCGGTTGCTTCCCGATGCATGGCGGAGTTTCCATTGCGGCAACTGCCGCTCGCGTCCTCAAGATCAATGAGCGCCAGGGATTTGTACTGCCATACGCCATCCGGATCGAGGGTTATGGGGACTGCTGAACCATCGGCGCGGAGCAGTTCGATCTGGGAGACAAAGAATCTCAGGTCAGCCGGGGTGATGGTACTAGCTTTACTGCCCACGCCTTCATATTGGCTGCCGCAGGCAAAGGCCTTGCCGGCCAAGAGGCCCTGGAACTGTATCCGCACTGGTTGTGTCGTGGCGGCGGCTGATTGGGCCCGAGCGATGGCTACCGAAAGCAATGGCAGCAGAATGCAGAACAGGCCTGCGCTCTTCACAGCGGCTGCTTGAGCGGTGGTGAACTTACGCGGGTTCATATTTCCTCACAGTAGATGCAGCAAGTGAGCCGCAATTGCGGACGACCGTGAATCGCCGATGCGATTCGCGAGTCCTGCTGCGAACAGGCGGAAAGGCGCGGGTTACACCCGGCATGGGCTGAGCGCACCCGAAGAGTTCTTAGAGGCAGGGAGGATCAGGCGGTAAGAGCGGGAGGGCCACGTTTCTGATGGTTGAGGCAGATAGAGGCACGATGCGGACTTTCACTGTACGCAGAGACTCCGGGGTAATGCGTCATGGCGCCATAGACGCGGCTGGCGCGCACAAGAAAGGAGGTGTGACTAACGATTGCCAGGTGTGGGAAAACTGGGCAACGGGAGGGAGTGCTTTGGAACTTGGTTTGACCCTGTTCAGAGTCATCGTACACGGTCATCATCGAGCAATGGTGTTGCCCCGTGCGACGGCAGCAAGCGGGAAGATGGGAGTCACTGCTCGAAGCAAAGGCGGGTGCCATCGGCATGTAGCCGAATAGCAATACCAGCATTGCCGCGACAATCCGTTGCATACGGTTGCAGCATACACCGTCTCGGCGGCCATTCGCCAGAAAATCAAAGAGCTGCTAAGCCGAGCCTGCACTCCGCGCACCTGGATCCCCGAGTTACAACCTACTTAGCGAGCCCTTCAGATAGTTAGGACTAAGTGCTTCGCCGCAGCGGCAACACCGTGTACACTCACTGCATGCGGCGGATCGCGGCACTTTTGCTGCTGTGCGTTTTTGAAGCACTGTTGCCATCGGCGACAGTGGCAGCACTCGGCGCGCCGCAACAACCCCTGCCTATTTGCTGCCGTGCGCACGGCGCTCATGCATGCGTGATGGGTTCCATGGCCACCGTATCTTCCGATACAGGGCCCACGCTGCGCCAGCCGGCCTGCCCATTTGGGCAGAGTCTTCGTGCCATCACCACGGTTACTTTCTCTGCGGATTTCACTATCCGCACCAGCTTCGCCCTCGTCGCCGCTAACATCGACCGGCAGTTGATTGCGGATGCTGTCGCAACGCGCATACTTCGCCGCTCCGCTCCCCGCGGACCTCCTTCCTCCTTTCCCGTCTAGCAGGCCGCGAAAAGGTCCCGTTGGGGAGGAAACTATCCCTCAGCCGGCTAAGGCCGAGTTCATCTCGAAGCAGTTTGCGTACGGCCTGAAGGCCGTACCCTTCAGCGAAGTGAACTTTTTCGGGCGTCTCCATCCCTCTTAGACGCAAATCGAAGGGTGCTGACCTACCCCCACTTGTGTCTCGCAAGATGTGAAATCCCACAGATCTCAAGCCTTAGATTTCCAGGGCAGATCAGAACTTGGGGATCGGGTCACCCTTAGGGAAGGGTCCTCGGGTTCCGGTGGATGGGGCAGGTTTTCAAGCTTCTTGATTGCACAACGCACGGAGGAAGAAATGCGCGTTCGCTCCTTGTACCGATTTGTCCTCACGATCGTCGCTGTCGTGTGCTTTCCGGCGGCGCAGGCGACGGTGTTGATGGCCGTCCGTGGAGTCGTCCACGATCCTGGTCATCGTCCGATTGCGGGCGCGAGCGTCAACCTGCACGCTGCCGATTCCGATTTCGTGGAAGACGAAAAGACGAACAGCAACGGAGAGTTCAGCTTCTCCGCTGTTCCTCCCGGGGTTTATATCATTACCGTCACGCAGGCTGGCTTCGGCACGGTGAAGCAAACCTTTACCGTGGCCTCCAACACTTCGCCGGTTTTGCACTTTGAGTTGGAAGTTGCCGCGGTACAACAGTCCGTCACGGTCGCCGCAGAGACTTCCCAGACCAACGTGGACAGCATCACGCCGACAACTCTGGTCAGCCGTGAGGACATTGCCCACACGCCAGGAGCGGGCCGCACCAACAGCATGGCGATGATCACCGACTATGTGCCGGGGGCCTACATGACGCACGATATGTTGCACATGCGCGGCGGACATGAGCTGAGCTGGATGATCGATGGGGTGAACATTCCCAATACCAACATCGCCAGCAACATCGCTCCTCAGATTGACCCCAAGGATATCGACTACCTCGAGGTGGATCGGGGGAGCTATCGGGCCAGCGTGGGCGACCGTACCTATGGCGTCTTTGACGTAGTGCCGCGTACCGGCTTTGAGCGGAATCGCCAGGGTGAGTTGGTACTTACGGCGGGTAACTTTTACCAAACCAATGACCAGCTTAGCCTGGGGGACCATTCGCAAAAATTCGCCTGGTACACCAGCCTCAATGGAAACCGCAGTAATTACGGATTGCAACCGGCGATCGAGACCCCCATTCATGACGCCAGCAACGGTTATGGGGGGTTTGGTTCCTTGATCTACAACCCTGATGCGTCTAACCAGATGCGCCTGGTTGCGCAGGCACGCGCGGATTACTACCAGATCCCTTACGACCCTGATCCCGACGATTGGCAAAACCAGCTTTACGATTCGAGCGGTCTGCGCGACGGAGAGCATGAGACAGATGCCTATGCTGCGTTTACCTGGGTACACAACTTCAACACTTCCACCTTGTTGCAGGTGTCACCCTTCTATCACTACAACGACGCCAACTACGATCCCAATGCAGACGATCTTCCCACTGCTACGACCTCTGACCAAACGGGAAACTATGGCGGGGTGCAGGCATCCATCGCGACGCTAGTCGCGAAGAACGCGCTGAGCGCCGGGTTTTATGCCTACGGCCAACACGAGCATGATGTTTTTGGAGTGGTCTTCAACGACGGAAGCTATCCGAATTTTACCCAGCCAGAGGAAGTAAGTGGTGGAGTGGAAGAGTTCTATGCTGAGGACAGCTACAAACCCACGACGTGGCTCACGCTCATCGGCGGCTTTCGGCAATCGAACTTTCAGGGTTCCTTCTCGGAGAGCGCTATGTACCCAAGGGTGGGCGCCGCCGTTCTCATCCCTAAACTCAAATGGGTCTTCCGCGGGTTTTACGGACGGTTCTATCAGCCACCGCCGTTGACTACTATTTCCGGGCCGGCCCTGGAATATGCGACCGGCAACAACACCAGCTTCGTTGCCTTAAAAGGGGAGCGGGATGAAGAGCATCAATTCGGAGTGCAGATACCGTGGCGCGGATGGCTGCTGGATGCTGATACCTTTCAGACCCGGGCGAACAACTTTCTCGATCACAGCAACATTGGGGAGTCGAGTATCTTCGTCCCCGTAACCGTCCAGGGGGCGCTCATTCAAGCGTGGGAGCTTACGCTCCGCTCGCCTTACCTATGGCATTACGGACAATTTCATCTGGCCTATTCCAACCAGATTGCGCAGCAGATCGGGCCAGTCACTGGAGGGCTGATCTGCTATCCGCCGGATTCGCCGGATTGCGCGGTAGATCCGGGGTATTCGGCACTGGATCACGACCAACGCAACACGCTGAACGTGGGGATGAACGGGAATCTTCCTTATCGCGTCTATGGGTCGTTCAATGTTTACTACGGATCGGGCTTCTCCAATGGCTATCAGGATCCGCCGTCCCCTTATTCTGCCGCCTACCTGCCAGCACACACATGGGCGGACTTGGCCGTGGGTAAGGAGTTCGGGGAGAATTGGACCGTTTCTGTGCAAACGACAAATGTAGCCAACTCGCGCGTGTTGCTGGACAACAGCCTCACGTTCGGAGGTTTTCACTATAACGATCCGCGGCAGATTTATGGGGAAGTGCGGTATCGGTTCCACTTCTAAAAGCGCTTCTGCTTTTACGGCGGAGGAAGGGACTTGAACCATTCTGCGATTTGATTTTCGAAAATGAGGAGGATGAATAGTATGCAATTGCGTAAGAGTTTCGGTGTTGCATTGGTTCTGCTTTTAGCTACCAGTGCGTTCGCAGCGGATCGGGAGCCCGATGGAGTCCAGTCGCGCAAGTCAGATGCAGGCGTCAGCGTTTTGACGGATGCAAAGGGGATGACGCTCTATACGTTTGACAAGGACACCGCCGGAAAGTCGGTCTGTAATGGTAACTGTGCAAAGAACTGGCCGCCTTTGACCGCAGGACCTGATGCAATGTCCAAGGGGGACTGGACGGTGGTAACCCGGGATGACGGTTCCAAACAGTGGGCTTACAAGGGTAAAGCGCTTTATACCTGGGTTAAAGACACCAAGCCCGGTGAGACAACCGGCGATGGTGTTGGCAACGTCTGGCACAACGCGGTGCCGTAAGAGGGTCCCCAGGCCTATTACTGGGAGATAGGGATCGCGGGGCATGTTGCTGTGCGCCCTCTCGCAAAGCCCGCAAGTGAGGTCTGTCGTGCACTTTTAGAGCGGGTTGTTGTTCGCGCCAGGAGTGGCTTGCGGGAAAGGCGCACGGCAGGTTCCTTGGTTACCCTGCGCTCCGCTCCACGGCAACGCAGACAGGCGGTGTTGCTGCTCGCATAGAAAGTGAAGGAAAGAATGGAGACCAGGCGAGGTTTCTTGAAGGCAGCGGTCGCCACATTCATGTGGCCAGAAACGATGATTTCTGGCGCAGAAAGGTCGCCAGGCAGACCATCGCCATCAAGCGTCGACGATGAGAGCTTTATCCGATGGTATGACGTCGATCGCAGCATCGTGAACCTGGAAAACGCTTATTGGAACGTAATGTCACGGCCCGTGATGGAGGAATACTGGAACCAAACGCAATTTGTGAACCGTGTCAATGTTCCGTTTGTCCGTGGCGTTCTGCCATCGCCGGCTCTGCCGGCCGAGTTGTTGAAGGTACGGGCCGCAGTCGCCGGTTTAATCGGAGCTGAGATCGAGGAGATCGCTCTGAGTCGATGCGGGACCGAATCCCTGCAGGATCTCATCACCGGGTATCGCCGTTTGCTTCCCGGGGATGTTGTGGTCTACAGCGATTTGGACTATGACTCCATGCAAAATGCGATGTTGTTCCTGAAAGAACGGCGCGGCGTGGAAGTTGCGACATTCAGCATCCCCGAACCTGCAACTACTGCCAACATCCTCGCCGCTTACGAAGACGTTTTAAAGAAGACGCCGCGGGCGAAACTGATGTTGGTGACGCATCTTTGTCACCGGACCGGCCTGGTGATGCCGGTGAAGGAAATCGTCGCACTCGCGCAGCAGCATGGAGTGGCCGTCATTTTGGATACCGCGCAAGCGGTTGGCCAGATGCCGGTCAAGGTGAATGACCTCGGGGTGGACTTCGCTGGATTCAGCTTACACAAGTGGGTGGGTGCTCCTTTGGGAACTGGGGCGGTCTACATCCGGAAGACTAAGCTCACGGACATCGAAATTTGCCTCGGAAATCGTGAAGATCCGGCCACGGAGGTGGCATCCCGGGTCTATCCGGGAACCTACAATTTTGCCGCTACGTTAACGGTGCCCAGAGCCGTCGCCTTTCACAACGAGTTGACCGTAGAGCGGAAACAGGCTCGGCTGAAGTTCTTAAGAGACTACTGGGTAACCCGCGTACGGGACATCGAAGGGCTGCAGATTCTGACTCCGGATGAGCAGGGAAGATATGGAGCGACGACGTCATTCCGCTTGAAGGGCATGCACAGTTTCGAAGCTGCGAAGAAGGTGCAGATGGTTCTTGTAAACAAGCACCAGATTCTTACAGTGGCGCGGACTGGAATTACGAGTGGGGCTGCAATCCGTGTGACACCTGCACTGTATAACACCACTGCTGAATTGGATCAGTTCGTCGGCGCAATGCACGCGGAAAGATGGTCTTTTAGCTGATGATTGCCGCGGCATTGGGGAGCTTGCGGGTCAGCATTTGGCGGCGCGTTGAGGGAGTGGCCCTTCGCTCCCTCGGCTTGCTGCGGTAGGCAGGGCGACAAGGTGTAGGCGGCGATTTTTAGCAGCAGCCGTCAGATCGGATGGATAGAAAAAAAGCCGCTGGCCCCTTCGGTAACTGTTTGGGGGAAGGCACGCCGCACGTCCCTTTTTCGCATGGTGGGCGACAGGCTCTAGGATAGTGGTAGAGGGAACGATGCGGGGAATGTTTAGGTGGGTGGTTTGGCCTTCTGTGATCTTGTTTGGCTTCGGTTTCTTGCTAGGGTGCCAAGGCGGAGACTCGGCTGGGGGTGAGCACTCCAACGCCATCCCGGCCCAAGAGGCTACATACCAGCTCAGGGGCATAGTGGTTAGCTCCGATGCGGCTAAAGGGGTGGTTACGGTGGATTCGGAGGCCATTCCCGGCCTTATGGGCGCTATGATCATGCCCTACAAACTAGCTCAGCCTGGTGTGGCGAGCGAGCTCCATCCGGGAGACCATATTGCGGCCAGGCTGCGAGTTTTAGAGTCCGGAAGCGTGATTGACCAGATCGATGTGACGGCGCAAGCCAAGCCTGACTACAAGCCAAGCAAGTCCTATAACGTTCCAGCGCCAGGACAGACGGTTCCCAACTTCAAGTTTCTCAATCAAAGCGGGAAGTCGATCGATATCGACCAGTTTCGAGGCAAAGTGCTGCTGGTCACCTTTATTTACACGCGATGCCCCCTGCCCGATTACTGCATTCGCATGAGCCGCAATTTCGCAACCATCCAAAAGCAGCTTGCCGCCGATCCCCAACTCTCCAACAAGACTCATCTGCTCAGCATCAGCTTCGATCCTGCGTATGACACGCCAAAGGTACTGCACAGCTACGGCAGCACATACGCCGGCAGCGAGGCGTTTGCGCACTGGGACTTTGCCACGCCCCCGCCCGCGGAACTGGATGCGGTGGAGCAATTTTTTGACGTGGGCGTGAGCCCGGGCAGCAACAACACCTTGACCCACTCGCTTTCCACCGCCGTCATCGCACCCGATGGCAAGATTTTCCGCTGGTACCCAAGCAATGACTGGACCCCCTCTGCCGTGATTGACGACGTTAAGCACTCTGTTGCCCAATAGACGTCGCCATGGCCATTGCGCTAGTTCACCCGCTGGTTTAAAAGGAAGCTATGATTCTCGTGCTGATGGGAGTAACCGGGTCCGGCAAAACTACGGTTGGCGAACTGTTGGCTGCAGAAACAGGCTGGCGGTTCGCTGACGCCGACGACTTCCACTCCGATGCCAACAAGGCCAAGATGCACGCCGGCATCCCGTTGACGGACGAGGACCGCAAGCCCTGGCTGGCCACGCTGCACCAGCTATTGTTGGGCTGGTATGAAGCTGGGATCAGCGGCATCCTGGGCTGCTCGGCTTTGAAGCAAAGCTACCGGGATGCACTCACCCCACAGATTCCAGCGCTCAACATCCGCTTCATCCTGCTCGATGTCTCGCGCGCTGTGCTCGAAGAGCGCCTCCGGGAGCGCAAGAACCATTACATGAATCCGGACCTCCTGCAGAGCCAACTGGAGACCCTCGAAGTCACGCCCGACCTGATTCGTGTCTGCGCCGAAGGGGCCCCACGAAAGATCGTGGACGAGATCCTGGACAAGATCCTTACGGTCGAAGGCAAGACCACCGTTTAAGGACATTTCTGCCCTAGAGTAAAATCGAGGCTGTGAATACACTTCTTCCCGTCGACGCTGAGACGCCGCGCAGCTTGGTCCTTGATCCTCCGTTGACCGATGCGCAGTTCCAGGAACTCTGCTTCGCCAACGACTGGTTCCGGTTCGAGCGAACCAGAGAAGGGGAGATCCTGATGCACCCACCCACTGGAGGATTTACCAGCGCAGGAAATGCTGAGATTACCGCACAGTTGCGGTCCTGGTGGAAGACCCACCGGCGGGGTACGACGTACGATTCGAACGGAGGATTCTTCCTGCCTGACGGCTCCATGCTGAATCCGGATGCCGCTTACGTCCTACCGCAGAAGTTGAAGGGATTGACGAAGGACGATTTGACCGGCTTTCCCTATCTTTGCCCGGATTTCATTATTGAGTTGCTATCCGTGTCGGACAGCCTGTCGAAGGCGCAGGAGAAGATGGAGCGCTGGATGGAGAACGGCACGGCAGTGGGCTGGCTGATCGATCCTTATGAGAAGACAGTCTATGTCTATGAACCTGGCCGCGAGGCAGCCACCGTATCCGGCAAGACGGTCCAAGGAAGTGGTCCAGTCGAAGGTTTCACCCTCGACCTCGAAGAACTTTGGCGCTGCTACGAAATCTGAGCTTCGCGGAGATAACCGCTCTTAATGGCAAAAACTACTGTTCTGTTCGGTGTTGTTCTGATCATCCTTGGCGTGGCCAGCTTTGTGCTCACCGGCAACAAGTTTCCTACCTCGCTCATTCCCGCTGCTTTCGGGATCCTTCTGATTACCTTCGGCAGCATGGCCGAAACGCCGGTGGCAAAACGCCGCATGCTGTTCATGCACATAGCGGTTACGGTGGGATTGCTGGGCTTCCTGGCCACCGCTCCCGCGCTGGTTTCCGTGGTGCAACTCTTTAAGGGCAAACTCTTCCCATATCCGGCAGCAATCGAAGAAAAAGCAGCGATGTCGGCCCTCATGCTCATCTATGTACTACTGTGTGTGCGCTCATTTATCACCGCGCGCCGCGCTAGAGTCTAGTCCAGGGGTTTTTGAGCGTGAGCTTGCGATCCAGCGCGGGAGCGGGGATGTCGATCCGCGCCGAACGAAGTACCCGTACGCGTTCGGATAGCAGCGGCAACACGGCTGAACCCAAGAAGAAAAGGCCGCCGCTACGTAAGGTGCTGCCTGAGATCTGGACCCTGATCAAGCCGCGGCGATGGCTGCTCGCTTTCGGGTTTGTACTCATGGTTATCAACCGGGTCTCCGGGCTGGTTCTGCCTGCATCTACCAAGTTCCTGGTCGACAATGTCCTGGTCAAAAAGCAGGTCGACAAACTGCCCTGGATCGTCGGCGCGGTTCTGCTGGCGACCACTATCCAGGCGATCACTTCTTTTTCCCTGACGCAGCTCCTCTCGAAGGCGGCCCAGCGGCTGATTGCCGACCTGCGCATGCAGGTGCAGCAACATATCGGGCGGCTCTCGGTCAGCTTTTATGACGCCACCCGCACTGGCGTGCTGGTGTCGCGGATCATGACCGATGTGGAAGGCGTGCGCAACCTGATCGGCACCGGGCTGGTCGATTTTGTCGGGGGCCTGCTCACCGCTGTGCTGGCCTTCTTCATCCTGATGCGGATCAGCGCCCAGATTACTCTCATCTCGTTTGCCTTCGTGCTTACGTTCGTCTTCGTGCTGCGCAAAGCGTTTGGCGTGATCCGTCCTATCTTCCGCGAGCGCGGCAAGATCAATGCCGAAGTTACGGGCCGGCTGACCGAATCGTTGGGCGGAGTACGTGTGGTGAAGGGTTACCACGCGGAAGAGCGGGAAGCCGGAGTCTTTGCCGGTGGAGTGGAACGGCTGTATCAGAACGTGGTCCGCTCGCTCACCGCGACCTCGCTGCTTTCGCTGGCGGCGACGGCGATTCTGGGGATTGTTGGCGCTACCGTGATGTGGCTGGGCGCGCGGCAAGAGATTGCTCACAGGATCACCCTGGGTGATTACTTCACCTACACCATGTTCCTGGCTTTTATGGTGGCCCCGGTCTTCCAGGTGGTGAATGTGGGTACTCAGCTGACGGAGGCTATTGCCGGCCTGGACCGCACCAGCGAGATCCTGGCGGAAAAAGAAGAGGACGACGAGCCCGAGCGCACTGTCGTGATGGGACCGATTGTGGGCGATGTGCGGTTCGAGGATGTGCGCTTTGCTTATGAGGCCGACAAGCCTGTCCTGCACGGCGTTTCGTTTCAGGCCAATCCTGGCACCGTCACCGCGCTGGTGGGATCTTCAGGATCGGGCAAGTCGACCATCATCAGCCTGATTTGCGCTTTTCATAAGCCGGATTCCGGCCGGGTGGTGGTCGACGGGATCGATCTTTCCACGGTGCGCCTCAATAGCTATCGCAGTCAGCTTGGGGTGGTGCTGCAGGAATCGTTTTTGTTCGACGGCACGATCCGGGAGAACGTCGTCTTTTCCCGGCCCAATGCCACGGAGGAGCAGTTTCTCTCGGCTTGCTCGATTGCCCGAGTGGATGAATTCGCCCTGCGATTTCCTGAGGGCTACGACACGATTGTGGGCGAGCGGGGAGTGAAGCTATCCGGCGGCCAGCGCCAGCGACTTTCGATTGCGCGCGCGATTCTGGCCGACCCTCGGATTCTTATCCTGGATGAGGCGACGTCTTCACTCGACTCCGAGTCGGAGGCCATGATTCAGAATGGACTCAGCTACCTGATGCAGGGCCGGACTACTTTTGTGATTGCACATCGCTTGTCGACCATTCGCAGGGCGGATCAGATTCTCGTGGTTGAGGGTGGATTGATATTGGAGCGGGGCACGCACTCCAGTCTTTATGCGCTGGAGGGGCGTTACCACGATTTGTACACCCGCCAGCATGGAGTGGAAGCGAATCGATTCCTCGCGCCGGGCGAGGGCGAGAAGTTGTTTGAAGAGCTGAAGTAGGGTTCAGAGTTTCAGCAGCGCGGCGAGGCGCTTCGGGGCGACCTGTAGGTAGCTTCCACGAATCAGTTCTTTGACCTCGGTCCAATTCAGCGTGGCCAGGTCCATGCGGAGAGCAATCCAGCCTCTTGATCCGATGTAGGCGGGTAGATAGAAGCGAGCGGGCGCGGATTGGATCAGGAGATGGTTCTCCCCGGCCAGCACCTTACAACAAACGCTGATGAGTTTGTCACCGTGATGGTCGTTGAGGTAGTAGGCGAAGGTCTTCTTGCCCACCAGAAAGGCTACATGTGCGTGCTTCTGCTCAGCGCGGGCCTCGGGCAGGGCAAGACAGATTTCTGTCAATTTGCGGAGACGGTCCTGTTGGTTTGGTTTGGGTGCCATAGTGTTGGTGGCGTCAAAAATTTGCGCTCTTACCCGATGCTGTTGTCCCGTGCGCAGCCTTGCCACACCCTTCGCGGCCAGCATCAGAACCAGAGGGTATCGCTGCACCGCAGATCCAATTTAAACGGAGCTGTGGTGCGGTAGATGAAAAAGCTGTGTTAGAGTCACAGCGGATTAAAGAAGAAGAGGAGAAACGATGGGAAAAGCATTGGGAATCGGCTTGGAAGAAGCGCGCCAGATCATTGCCGCAGCCACCAAGAAGGCAAACGAGATCAAGGTGATGATGAACATCGCGGTCGTGGATGAGGGCGGCAACCTGGTGGCCTTCGAGCGCATGGATGGAGGCTGGATCGGCAGCATCGACATCGCACAAAAGAAGGCGTTCACGGCGCGGGCTTTTGACCTGGACACCAAGTCGCTGGGGGAGAATTCGCAGTCCGGCCAGCAGTTTTTCGGGATCCATGCTTCGAATAATGGGAAGATCATGATTTTTGCGGGTGGCATTCCGATCAAGCGTGGTGGACAGGTGGTGGGCGCTATTGGGGTCAGTGGTGGGTCCGGGAAGGACGACCATAGCGTCGCCGAGGCGGGGGCTGCGGTGGTTAAGTAGAGATCTGTGGCCTGAAGAGTGGTGGCGGGGGAAGGGCGCACTGCAGGTCCCTCGCCTCCTCTCCTAATGGACAACAGGAGAATGCGCATTGAGACTGCGTATCCCACTCAAGCCCGCTTTTCCCTAGCGATATGTAGCCCGCTTTGCTCGCCTCTTCGGTTAGCCTCCGAAGGTGTAGCGGAGCCCGAATCTCGCTACGCGCGGGGTGCCAAGCGTGGGTAGAGGGGTTTTGCCGACGATGATTGCGCGATCGAAAAGGTTTTGTCCGCTGGCGAAGAGCGAGATGTTGTGGCGGAACTCGTGGGCTGCATATACGTCCAACCGGAAGTAGCCGTTGATGTAGTAGTTATTTGCCGTGTCGTCAAATTGATGACCGCTAACGCGTCCCTGAAAGCTCAGAAAGCCCAAACGGCGTTGGTTAAAGCCAACTTGCGCGGTGGCCATGTTGCGCGCTACCTCAGGAATCCAGTTGCCCACCAGGTTTGGTTGCTCCTGGAACTTGGTCACCGTGGCGTCGGCATATTGGTAGCCTCCATCCACCGAGATCCAACGGGCGGGCCGGGCGGAGTAATCGAGCGAGACGCCGCGGCTTTCAATCTGGCCGAGGTTCGCGCGCATCAGCGTCTGCGATGTCGGGGTGGTGCTGACGGTCAACGTAGTAATCGGACGGTTCACCTGGGTGAAGAAATAGCTGACACGCACACTGGATCCGAATCTGTGCAGGTCGGTTTGCAAGCCGGTCTCCCAGCCTGTGGCACGCTCGGAGCGCAGATTCGGGTTGGGTAGAGTAACTTGCGACCCGACTTGAGTCTTGGCGTAGAGCTCGTCTTCGTTGGGCGAACGAAAGGCGCGGAAGCCGGACGCGCTGAGTGCCAAGGATTGGGTGATGCGACGCGTCACCCCCAAACGCGGGTCAAAAGGAGTCTGGCTAAACGAGGGCGGGTGCGTGGTGCCGGTCGCGGTGGCGAACTGGTTCACGTCGTAGTTGGCGAAGTGATCGATCCGTGCTGAGCCGCTGAACGTCCAGTTCTTCGGGGTGTACAGCACCTCGCCGTAGACTCCAGTCTGCACCTGCTTGGCGGCGGTGTTGGATACACCTCCTTTGCCGGTGTAAATCGTCTGGTAGCTCGCCGCGCGGATGTAGTGGGTGTCTGCTCCGGCGAGCAGCAGGATGTTCGTAGCGACCGGATGATGCCAGTGGCCGGCTACTCCCAGTTCATCGGAGGGTTCTTCCGCGCTGGTGGTCAAAGTCTCCGCCGTGCGGGTGGCGTTGATGGAGGTAAATCTCTGCCGGTAATGTTCGGATGTGCCGTAGATGCGGACGAGGAAGTCAGTCAGATCTGCGCCCCCGTCATAACGCCAAAGGCGGGTGCCATTGTTTTGTATAGGTGTTCCGTTGTGGCGGGCTTCGTTGAGCACATTCCCGCGCAGGAAGAGGCGTTGGCTGTTTTCCAGGTTTCGGTCGATTTGCACCAGGGCGTTCTGAGCATGAACGTTCGATGGTTGGTCGATGGGGCCGCGATAGGCGGGCGCGATCAGGATGTAGCCATCAGTGGCAACAGCTCCCCCGGTCACCAGGCCGGACCATTTACCCAGGGTCAGGCTGCCGAGCAGGGCTCCGTCGACCGTGCTCTCCGATCCTCCGCTTGTGGTGAAGCGCAAGGTGGAGTTCTTAGGGCGAAGGGGCTCCACGCTGATGACGCCGCCGATGGCACTCGAACCATACAGGTCCGAGGCTCCTCCACGGACTACTTCTACGGACTGAATGTCCAGTTGCGGAAGCTCCTCCCAATGGATCCAGCCGCCATAGGGATCGTTCAGCGGGACCTCATCGAAGACCACCAGGGAGCGACTGGCTGAGGTCGATCCAAGGCCGCGCAGGGAGACACCCTGGCTGGTGGGATTGGCGACCAGCGAACTCGACCTGCGAAAGAGCTCGAAGCCGGGGACGGTGCGCAGCTTGTCGTCCAGCGGCAAAGATGCGGCGTGGCGCAGTGCTTCCGCGGTCATTACACGGGTGCTCGCCGGGCTGTCGAGGGAGCTTAACGGCGAGCGATAGGCGGTGACGGTGACGTTTTCAAACGGCTGTTCGAGCTGGATGCGGAGAGTCGTCTGCCCTGCGGTGTTCACGGAGGAAGGAGCAAAATGCGAGGCCTGGATGGCCACAGTTCCGGAGGTCGCCGGAAGGGTGAATGTGCCGTCGAGGCCGGTGGTGGCTAGAAGATCTCCCGAACCGCTGGTGATTTGTGCGCCCGGGATGGGGTTTCCGGTCGCGTCTACGACCACTCCCGTGATCGTGGAGGGTTGCTGCTGCGGTGCCGTTGTTTGTCCAACACCGGCCGGAGCAAAGAGAAGCAATCCTAACAGGAGAGCCCAGGTGACCGCGGGCAGGCATCCCGGAGCGGAAGTGGAGGAGGCAGATTGATCAGGCCGTCGTAGCAGAGAGCGTGGCCTTCTTCGAGGAAACAGAGAGTTCATGGGTATGAAGGTCCTGAGTGAACATACTGATCGCCGATAGACTTCTATGGTAACTTGGCGGCTGTTTTGGCGGTTGGGGTAGGTAGTGCTTGCGGGGGGGATTTGGAATTCCTTGGCAATTGCGTGCAGTGCGCCTTTCCTGCACGCAACTACCCGAGGAGTTCCGTCTCGATATGAATGTTTGGTTTCTCTACTTGGTGTACCACTTGAGCAGAGGCAGCAGGCTGCTGTAGTTGTCTGTCCAGAGGCGTACGCCTGGTCTGAGGGGTGTAGGGAAGGCGTTGTTGACGACTTCTGGCTGACTTAAGAAGGCTTGGTTGGTGGTCACCAGAATCCAATCCGCGAAGTACAAGCCATTCTGCTCGTCGCCATGGGAGTGCACGGACAGAGCATATAGGCCGGCATCCTTGGCGAGCGCGGCGACTACCGGCTCCAGATCGACGTATTGATTGGATACGTGGAAAACGAGAATTCCGTCTGGCTGCAGATGGCGGCGGTAGAGCGCCAACGCCTCGCGAGTTAAGAGATGCACAGGGATCGCATCCCCGGAAAAGGCGTCGATCACGATTACGTTGAAGCGCTGCGGGGGTTCAGCGGCCAGGGACAAGCGGGCGTCGCCTAGCACCACATCGGTGCGCGCACCGCTGTCATGGAGGAAAGTAAACCAATGCCTCGCCAACCGCTCTACCAGCGGATTGATCTCGTAGAAGCGGATCAAGTCACCCGCATTGCCGTAGGCTGCGACCGTTCCCGTTCCCAACCCGATCACCCCGACCCGCTTGGGATCTTGCCCACAACAGAGCCGCATGGCAAAGCCCAGGCCGGAGTTGGTTGCGTAATAGGTTAGGGGCTGGTTGAGAAACTGAGGCGCGAACCACTCCGCGCCGTGCTCGATGGTCCCGTTGAGCAGCTGCCGATCAGTGTCGGACTGCGGTGGCAGATGCGTTTCCCGAACCCGCAGGGTGCCATAGAAATTGCGCATGAGGGCCACGGCATCGTCGTCGTATTGGCGGATCTGGGTGCTCAGCACCACGATGGCTGCCGTCACGCCAGCCACCCAAATCATGCGCAACCCCCAACCGTCATTCCATGTCCCTGCCAAGGCGATCAAGGCGACTACCACGAGGGTGCAGGCGAGATCATAGTTGGCACGCAAGACCAGTGGTGCGATTACCCCGACCAACAGAGTCCCAGCCGCGCTTCCCGCGGCGGCGACGAGATAAAACCTGGTCATGCCCAAAGTATCCGGGCGTCGTGCGTAGAGCTCGCCATGGAGAAAGAAACAGGTGACGAAGAGTCCGATCAGGAAGAGCGGCACACTCAGCATGATGGGCCACTGGGCACGAATGTCCCGCAGCATGTATGCCATCAATGCCACAGCGAAGAACACCGCCCGCAACATGGGCTGGCGAAGGGGCTGCCAGGCTCCTTGAAAGGCCAGGATGAAGCTCAGCAGATAGAGGCCCAGGGGCGGCAGCCACAACAAGGGGATGGCGGCGATGTTTTCGCTCATGTGGTGAGTGACCGCAGTCAGCATCATGCCGCCGCCCATGGCGAGGACAAACCAGAAGACTTCCGGGGCGGCAGGGAGGATTTTTCCAGCCGGCTCCACAGGAAGAGGGGAAAGCGGCCGTCTGCGGCCTTGCCAGGCGATCGCACCGCAGAGTACAGCGAAGAGCAGAAAGCCCGCACTCCACCAGGAGGTTTGCCGGCTCATGGTCAGGCTCGGCTCGATGAGCAGCGGGTAGCTGGCCAGGGCCAATAGGGACGCAAAGTTGGAAAGAGCAAAGAGCCGGTAGGGCGACTGGCCTTCGAACGTACCGGCGTACCAGGAAGTCAGCAGCGGAGTGGTGGCCGACAGCGCAAGGTAGGGCAATCCGATCACTGCGGCCAGCACCCGAAAGACGGTCAGTGCAGGGTGATAGCTAACCGCCGAAGGCTTGGGGCTGATGTGAACTCCAAGCGTCATCAGCGCTGCCGTCAGCAGCAGGATGTGGATAACTGACTGTTGTGTGGAAGTGAATCGCGACGAAAGCCAATGCGCATAAAGGTAACCGAGCAAGAGCGCTATGGAAAAGAAGACCAGGCACGTGGTCCATACCGCGGAGGATCCGCCGAGCGAAGGAAGCAGCTGCTTGGCTACCATCGGCTCCACGACAAAGAGGAGAAAAGCACTTACGAAGATGGTGAGCGCGTATAGGCTGCGAAGAAGCTTCATGGCGGTTTACAAGCTTTGCGCGCGGATGCCTGAGCTTCTCCGGGCACCACAAGGATGTATCACACAAAGGCGGATGCCTGCCGAGAGAGAAAGTAATGTACCCCCGAGTCACCGATAAATGTAACTAGCGTGATGTAGCCAACGCTGCACGGGGCCGCTATTGTTCTCTTCGAGGATCAGTTCTGGGGGAGGGCTGCTCTTCGCGCGCCCGTGAGTTTAAGCTCACGGGCGCTTGCTATTTCCGCCACTAGCCAGCTCAACTACAGACACAATATAGAATTGAACTCCTTCGGCGAGGGTTTGCCGATCTCAGGAGATTTTCTCGATTATGTCCGAACCTCTGCTGATCGCTCAGGGCAAAGATCCTCTCTACCTGCTCCCCGCCATGTCGAACCGCCATGGTCTGATCGCCGGTGCGACTGGGACGGGCAAGACGGTCACGCTGCAGGTAATGGCCGAGGCCTTCAGCCGCATCGGCGTCCCGGTGTTCGCTGCCGACGTGAAGGGGGATCTTTCCGGGATCAGCCAGCCTGGAGTGGAGAATCCGAAGATCGCCGATCGCGTGAAGAAGCTCAACTTGACGGACTTCTCTTTCGCCGGCTGCCCAGTAACTTTCTGGGACGTCTTCGGCGAGCAGGGGCATCCGGTGCGAGCGACAGTGTCGGAGATGGGTCCGTTGCTCTTCAGCCGCTTGCTCAACCTGAACGAAACCCAGGCCGGCGTGCTGACGGCGGTGTTCAAGATCGCGGATGACCAGGGACTGTTGCTGCTCGACCTGAAGGACCTGCAGGCGATGCTGCAGTATGCGGCCACGCATGCCAAGGAATTTCAGACGCAGTATGGCAACATTTCGGCGGCCAGTGTGGGAGCGATGCAACGCGGCCTTCTGGCTTTGGAGCAGCAGGGCGGGGACAAGTTCTTAGGCGAACCAGCGCTCAATCTCGATGACCTCATCCAGACAGATGCCCAGGGTCGTGGGGTGGTCAATATCCTGGCGGCAGACAAGCTCATCAACTCGCCCAAGCTTTATGCCACGTTCCTGTTGTGGCTGCTGAGCGAACTGTTTGAGCGGCTGCCGGAGGTGGGCGATGGGGAAAAGCCGAAGCTGGTCTTCTTCTTTGACGAGGCTCACCTGCTTTTTTCCGACCTGCCCAAAGTGATTGAAGACAAGGTTCACCAGGTGGTCCGGCTGGTCCGGTCCAAGGGAGTGGGCGTGTTCTTCGTCACCCAAAATCCCATTGACGTCCCCGACGGCATCCTGGGGCAGCTGGGCAACCGGGTCCAGCATGCGGTGCGGGCGTTTACACCGAAGGACCAGAAGGCAGTCAAAGCGGCGGCCCAGACCTTTCGCGCCAACCCCGAGATCAACGTGGAGCAAGTGATCCTGGAAATGGGGGTGGGCGAGGCGTTGGTCTCCTTTTTGGACGAAAAGGGACACCGGGTGTGGTGGAGCGCGCCCTGGTGTGCCCGCCACGCAGTCAGATTGGCCCGATTACACCGGAGCAGCGGCAACAGATTATCCGCAATTCGGTGGTGGCGGGGGTCTATGAGAAGACGGTCGACCGCGAATCGGCGTATGAGCTGTTGAAGGGGCGTGCCGCACAAGCGGCTCCTGCTGAGGCACCTGCGCCGAAACCGACGGGCTGGCTGGGGGAACTCACCTCGCTGGGCGGTTCCTCCGGTGGACGGCGGGGGGACAGCCTCATGGAGACCATGGCCAAGAGTGCCGCTCGCACCCTGGGCAGCACGGTTGGGCGGCAAATTGTGCGCGGCGTGCTGGGGTCGCTGCTGGGCGGTTCCAACCGCCGCTGAGTGGCTAAACACCAGCAGGGAAAAAGGGATGCCCCTCAGCGGCTAAAGCCGCAAGTTTACAGGGACTTACGTACGGGCTGAAGCCGGTACCCTTCAGCAGAAGGCCCTACCGTTCAGCGGAAGCCCTTAGCCTTCAAAGGACCAGAGTTCTTGTCCAGCCGGTTAGGCCGACCCCATCAAGAATCGGCTCATTTGCCGCATTTTCCTGCCCAAATCGCTTGCTCCGAACGTGGTATAGCCACGTACATATATCGCCGATAACCTCAGCACGTTAGATACCGTCCCTGGTAACCCCTCCCAGCAACATAATTTCCGGGACCGCGTTCATACATTCGGGCCGGTACTCAGCCGGCGAGGTTCAGCCAGCAAGGAGCAATCCAATGCGTTCCATCCGCGCTTTGCGTACCCTTTTTATCGCACTTTTGGTATCGGTCGTGCCCGCGTCTTCCTTCGCAGGCGTATTCGTTTCTATCAACATCGCTCCCCCAGTGCTACCGGTGTACGCTCAGCCCGTTTGTCCCGGGGACGGCTACCTCTGGACCCCTGGCTATTGGGCCTACGGCGAAGCGGGCTACTTCTGGGTGCCGGGAACCTGGGTGCTTGCTCCCCGGCCTGGAGTTCTCTGGACGCCCGGCTATTGGGGTTTTGCGGGCGGCCTTTATGTCTGGCATGGCGGGTATTGGGGTCCCCACGTCGGCTTCTACGGCGGGGTTAACTACGGCTATGGATACGGCGGGTCAGGCTTCTATGGCGGGCGGTGGGAAGGCGGACACTTCGCCTATAACACCGCGGTGCTCCACGTAAACACGACGGTCATCCACAATACCTACGTCGATAGAACGGTTATTCGGAATACGACCGTGATCAACCGCACCAGCTTCAATGGACCTGGCGGCGTCAATGTCAGACCCAGTGGTCAGGAGCAGGCGGCTATGCGCGAACAACATGTGCAGGCGACGCAAGAACAGATGTCCCACGAACATTTCGCCAGCACTAACCGGGCCAACTTCGCTGCCGTCAATGGCGGAAGACCTGCTACGGCGGCGGTCAGCCACCCGATGACGAACACTAACATGGCTACTCACACGGCCTACAACAACACCGCCACCCGGCCGGCGTATAACGCCAACAATGGCAATCATGCGGCTTACGGCAACACAAACAACGCGTATAAGGCGCCGGTGAATAACGCCTATAAGGCACCGGTTAATACTCAACCGAAATACAACGAGGCGCCGAAATACAATGAGGCACCAAAATACAACGAGGCGCCACATCAGAACGTCAGCCAGCCGCATAATGAATCCCATCCCAACAACGGCGGCGGGGGGCACGAACGGCGGTAGGTGGAGTGGTCCCAAACAAACGGCCCGCAGCCTTGCTGCGGGCCGTTTGCTTTGTGTGCAGTCAGTCCCGCAAGGACAGCTGAGAATCAGACTTGTCCAAATTAGCTTTTGCGAATCTCTCCATCCACCTCCACTCATTCCGCTAGTTCTCACCACAGACTCGCCAGTGCTGGGCCGAGTAGGAATTACGATCAGTTCCGAAGGGACGGCTGAATGTTACCCAGGAGGCGAGCCCTAGGCTCTCTTTCGACCGGCGCCTCTCACGCAGCCTCTTTAGCTTCTGACGTGCTTCTTTCGAGCCGTGTGCTGGGTTTATTCCTGCCCCAGTTCCTGCAAGAGGAAGGCGTAGTCGAGGGCGATCTCCTTTAAGTAGTCGTAGCGGCCGGAGGCTCCGCCGTGGCCCGCGCTCATGTTGGTCTCGAGCAGCAGAAAATGGTCGTCGGACTTCAAGGTGCGCAGCTTGGCTACATATTTCGCCGGCTCCCAGTACATGACTTGGCTGTCATGCAACGAGGTCTTCACCAGCATCGCAGGATAAGCCTTCCGTTCCAGGTTGTCATATGGCGAGTATTGCAGCATGTAGGCAAAAGGCTCTGCCTGGTTCGGGTCTCCCCACTCCTCATACTCGGCGATGGTGAGCGGCAGGGTGGGGTCGAGCATGGTGTTCATCACGTCGACGAAAGGCACGTGAGAGAGAACGGCGCGGTAGAGATCGGGACGCAGATTGGAGACCGCGCCCATCAACAAGCCGCCGGCGCTGCCGCCTTCCATGGCGACCCGGCGTGGATCGCCATAGCCATTCGCAGTCAAGTATTCGGTGACGGCGATGAAGTCGGTGAAGGTGTTCATCTTTTGCATCAGCCGCCCGGCGTCATGCCAGGGCTTGCCCATATCACCACCGCCGCGAATGTGGGCGTAGGCCATGACGAATCCGCGGTCGAGCAGGCTCAGTCGGTTGGAGTTGAAGCCTACGGGAAGGGCGTATCCGTAAGAGCCATAGCCATAGATGTAGAGAGGGTTTGTGCCTTCCCCCTTTTTGTCTTTGCGGTACACGATCGAAACCGGAATGGCGGTGCCGTCGGACGCGGTGGCGAAGAGACGCTCCGAGCGGTATTGCGAGCGATCGAATCCGCCGGGAATCTCCAGCTCCTTGAGTAACGTCGATTGACTGGTTTGCAGATCGTATTCATAGACCGACGTGGGCGAAACCAGTGATTGATACCCATAGCGAAACTTTTCGGTTACAAATTCGCGGTTGACGTGCGGATGCGCGCTGTACGTAGGTTCTGGAAATGCAATCTGGCGCGAAGATGGGGCAAACGCTCCCTGACTATCAAAGGAGAGGACGCGCATTTGCGGCAGACCGTTGGCGCGCTCCACGAGCACCGAGAAGGACTGGAAGAGCTCCAGGTCTTCGAGCATCACGTTTTCACGGTGGGGAATGATCTCGCGCCAGTGCGCCCGACCCGGGGTGGCGACGGGGGCAGTGACGATGCGGAAGGTTCTGGCGGTGTCGTTTACGCGAATGTACCAAAGCCCGTCGCGGTGGTCGGTGTAGTACTCGATGTTCTCGCGCCGTGGCTCGACGAGGGTCCATTGTCCTTCAGGATCATCGGCGGCCAGGAACTGTTCTTCGCTGGTGGTGTGGCTGGCGCTCTCGAGCACGATGTACTTGCCGTCGCGCGTGCGGCCGGCGCCGATATTGAAGCGCTCGTCGGCTTCTTCATAAACCAGGACATCTTCGGCCTGCGGTCTTCCCACCACGTGGCGGAAGAACTGGTGCTGGCGTTTGGTTTCCTCGTCCTCAACGGTGTAGAAGAGGGTGCGGTTGTCCGTGCTCCAGACTACGGAGCCGACGCGCTCGGCCTGGTCGGCGAGGACTTCGCCTGTTTTCAAATCTTTGAGGTGAAGGGTATATTGGCGGAATCCAGTCGTGTCGGTTGAGTAGGCCAGCAGGTTTCCGTCGTCGGAGACGCTGACAGCGCCCAGGGCCAGGAAGCTCTCGCCAACCGCCATCTGGTTCATATCGAGCATGATCTCTTCGGCGGCTTCGAGGGAACCGCGCTTGCGGCAGTAGATGGGATACTGCGCGCCCTGCTCGGTGCGCGAGTAGTAGAAATAATCCTTGTAACGGAATGGCACGGAGACATCGGTCTCTTTGATGTGACTGAGCATTTCGGCATAGAGCTTAGCCTGTAGCTCTTCCGTGGGCTTCATGACAGCGCGGGTATAGGCATTCTCCTGCTCGAGAAATGCGATTACTTCGGGACTTTCTTTTTCGCGCAGCCACGCGTAGTCGTCGGCCAGCTTATGTCCGTGGAGGGTGGTAACGGTTTCCTGGCGGCGGGCGGTGGGTGGCTGAACTGCGGATGGCTGGGTCGTGGTCATATTTAACTAAAGGATAACTGGTTGTGCGGGTCGGTTTGGTTGTGCGGGCAGTCAAAACCTGGGGGGCAGGTCACCGGGTCGCGCTAGCCCGCATCCCACCCATTGAGGAGAGAACTATGAATTTTCCCACTATTTATGGCAAAAGAACCATCGTTCTGGCCGGCGCAGTGTTGCTTTGCGGCAGTTTGGCGATCGCTCAAGCGCCTCGCGGCGATGTCTCCAGCCCCGCGAGCCAAGCCCCGGGGCAGAATCCGACCATGGATCAACAGCAAATAAATGGTATGCAGGGCCCCAATCAGACTTCGCCCATGGACAGGATGTTCGTAAGCAAGGCGATGCAGGGAAGCATAGCGGAAGTACAGCTCGCCCAACTGACATTGCAAAAAAGCAGTAACGATCAGGTAAAGCAGTTCGCGCAACGCATGATCGATGACCATACCAAGCTGAATGAGCAAATGAAACCGGTCGCCCAGCAGCTTGGAGTGAAGGCGCCGGACCAGATCTCAAAGGGTGATCGGAAGACCATTGCCAAGCTTCAAGGACTCTCGGGATCGGCATATGACCAGGCCTACATCCGGGACATGGTTAAGGACCATAAGCAGGATCTGAGCCAGTTCCAGACGGAGGCCTCGTCGGGACAGGACCAGACGGTAAAGGATGCGGCCAACCAGGGCAGCAAGGTTATCGCGCAACATCTGCAGATGGCTCAGCAGTTGGCCAAAGATCAGAACGTGCCCACCTCGGGGCAGTAAGTAAACTCATCGCCTGTTGCGCCCGCTCGGCTGGCCCTCGTTTTTCAAGGGGGCCGCAGCGGGCGTAACTTCGTCTGAGTACAATGAGGCGATGCGTCTTCGCCTGCTCGCGGTTTTTCCGCTTCTTCTCGCCGGTTCCGGTGTTTTGCCGGCAGAGCGGGTGCAGGACCTTCCCGCGCCCACAAACTATGTCAACGATTTTGCCGGCGTGTTATCGCCGCAAACGACGGCTTCTCTAAATGCGCTGTGCGCGCAGGTGGATCGCCAGGCACATGCGCAGATCGCCGTGGTAACCGTCAAGTCGCTCGACGGCGAACCGATTGAAAACTTCGCTACTGCACTCGAAGACAAGTGGAAGGTGGGGAAGAAGGGCACGGACCGTGGTCTGCTTCTAATCTTCGCCACGGAGGATCGCAAATACCGCTTCGAAGTGGGGTATGGTCTGGAAGGGATTCTGCCCGACGGCCGGGTGGGTGACATCGGTCGGCAGATGGTGCCGTATCTGCGGCAGAACGATTTTGACGGGGCAATTTCGATGGCGGTGCAACAGGTCGCCGGTGTGATTGCGGCCGACGCTGGCGTGACCCTCACGGCCCAGCCACGCCGTGGACCGCCTGTCCCGCAGGCGCAGCCGCTCACGTTGGGTCAAGTGGTGGTGCTCGGCCTGGTCCTGTTAGGTGTGATTTTCCTCCTGGCACGCCTCGGTGGTTCCGGGCTTCTCGGTTTCCTGATTGGCATGTTCCTGGGAGGAGGCGGAGGCGGTGGTTGGGGCGGCCGCGGTGGCGGCGGCGGCTGGGGTGGTGGCGGTGGCGATGGCGGTGGTTTTGGTGGTTTTGGCGGGGGAAGTTCCGGTGGCGGTGGGGCCTCAGGCAGTTGGTAGGCTAATAATAAAAATTCTGAGCAAGACAAGGAGAACGTTCGCATGAGACGCGGGCTTTGGATAGGAATCGCGGCGCTTGTAGTGGTGTTCCTGGCGGTGCTGCTGGTTTTCGGCAGTTATGTGAGCGCGAAGAATCAGATGGTGACCAAGCGGGAGGCGGTCACTGCCTCATGGGGTGAAGTCAACAATCAGCTGCAGCGGCGCGCGGATCTGATTCCGAACCTGGTCGAGACGGTGAAGGGATATGCCAAGCAGGAGACGACGGTGTTCGGCGATATCGCGAATGCACGGGCCGGCTTACTGAATGCACATGGCGATCCGAAAGCCACCATCCAGGCTAACGGCCAGCTCGATGGCGCGCTCGGAAGGTTGCTGGCGCTGTCGGAGAATTATCCAGACCTGAAGTCGAATCAGAATTTTCAACGCCTCTCGGACGAACTGGCGGGCACGGAAAACCGGATTAGCGTGGCCAGAATGAGGTACAACCAGCATATTCAGGACTACAACACGTTTATTGGGCAGTTTCCCAACAGCATTTGGGCGAGTATGGGTGGGTTCCAGCGGAACAACGATTATTTCCAGGCGAGCCCCGGCGCTCAGAATGTGCCTAAGGTCAGCTTCTAGATGGAGGTCGTAGGGATTTGCGTTCAGGAAAGGCGCACTGCGGGTCCCTCGGCTTCGCTCTGGATGACAAATCTAACCTTGGTTTCGAACCTTGAGATCGTTGGTGGACTAGGCAAATAAAAAGCGGGTGCCCGCGCTTAAGCAGGCACCCGCCGTTTTGCTTAGGTAACTAGGCGCGCGCGAAAGAGGCGACCGCGCTTGCTTCGTCGTCCTTGACGTCGAAAACGGTGTAGAGCTTGGTGATCTGCAGCAGGTCGTGGACCTTTTTGGTGAGGTTGAGGAGTTTCAGGTCTCCGCCCTGGTTGCGGACTGTGGTAAAGGCACTGACCAGTTCGCCGATGCCGGAACTGTCGATATAGGTTACGTCACCCAGATTGAGCAGGATCTGCTTGGAGCCTTTGGCGAGCAGATCCCGTACGGCATCGCGCAGCTGCACACTGCCTTCTCCCAGGGTAATGCGACCGCTGCAATCCATTATGGTAATCCCGTCCACCTGACGGGTCTTGATTTTCATGCTCACGAAAACTCCTCCTTAAATTGCGGAACGGGCGGTTCCTAGATGTTTGATGAGGGTAAGTTCAGTGCCGGGCTGCAATTGACGAAAGTGTACCTCATCCATGAAGGAGCGGATGAGAAAGATACCACGTCCTGAGCCGCGTAGCAGATTCTCAGGCGCCAGCGGGTCGGGCAAGGTATCGGGATTCAGCCCTTTTCCTTGGTCGGCGATGCGAATGACCAGGGAATCTGCCGTTTGTTCAAATGAAGCAGTAATGTTCTTTTCGGGGTCGTAGGCGTTGCCGTGGAGCACGGCATTGACCGCCGCTTCACGGACCGCCATAGCGACGCGATAGATCTCTTCTTCTTCCAGACCGGCCTTCCTGGCCAACTCTTCCGCGGTCTGTTCCACGCGATTGACGCTGTCAAGCGAGGACTCAAGTGTGTAGGTAACCTTGCTAGCTGGCGATCCACCCAATGGCGACCTCGTATGAAGCGCTGGGCTTTAGCAACTTAAGCCCCATCTGCGCAAGTTTGCTTGGCCAGCGCCCTCATGTCAAGGCACTTCCGCAGCAGGCGGGCTGATGCCAGGGCAAGGATGCTTCAAGACAGCACGAAATGGCCCTAAATCAGCTCGAACCCAGCGAAGAAGTACCCGATTTCGAAGGCTGCCGTGTCCTCAGCGTCGGAGCCGTGGATGGCATTTTCTTCGATGGAAGACGCGAATTGCTTGCGGATGGTGCCCTCGGCCGCGTCAGCGGGATTGGTGGCGCCCATCAGCTTGCGCAGGTCGGCAATGGCGTTTTCCTTCTCCAGCACCATGGCAATGATGGAGCCCGAGGACATAAAGGTGGTGAGCGAATCGAAGAAGGGCCGCTTGGAGTGCACGGCGTAAAAGCCCTGGGCCTGCGACTTGGAGAGAAACATCTTCTTGATGGCGACGATTTTGAAGCCCGCCTTTTCGATTTCGGCAAGAATCGCGATCGAATAGCTCTTGCGGACCGCGTCGGGCTTGATGATGCTGAAGGTGCGTTGCACGAAGACTCCTATTTTCCGATGACCTTGGCCAATGTTTCCCCGATGGCGGCGGGGGATTGCACTACGTGGATTCCTGCTTCTGTGAGCGCCTTCATCTTGTCGGCCGCTGTGCCCTGACCGCCGGAGATGATGGCCCCGGCGTGACCCATGCGCCGCCCGGGAGGCGCGGTTTGGCCGGCGATGAAGCCGACGACCGGCTTCTTGACGTGGGCCTTTACATAGGCGGCAGCGGCTTCTTCGGCCGTGCCACCAATTTCACCGATGAGGATGATGGACTCGGTTCCGGGATCCTCATTGAGGAGCTTGAGCGCGTCGACGTGCGTGGTGCCGATGATGGGATCGCCACCGATGCCGATGGCCGTGGACTGTCCGATGCCGCGCTGGGTGAGCTGGTAGACGGCTTCGTAGGTGAGGGTGCCGGAGCGGGAGACAATGCCTACGCTGCCCTGCTTGTGGATACGGCCGGGCATGATGCCGATCTTGGCTTTGCCGGGAGAAATAACGCCTGGGCAGTTGGGGCCGATCAGGCGCGATTTGGATTTGCTGACCACGCTCCACACCTTGACCATGTCGTTGGTGGGGATTCCCTCGGTGATGCAGATGATCAGCGGCAAGCCCGGCGTCTTCGGCTTCGAGAATGGCGTCGGCGGCAAACGGCGGGGGGACGAAGATGACGGTGGCGTTGGCGTCCGGTCTTCTCGACGGCCTGTGCAACAGTATCGAAGACCGGCCAGCCCTCGTGCGTGGTGCCTCCCTTGCCCGGCGTGACTCCGCCCACGACTTTGGTCCCATACTCGGCGCAGCCCTTGGCGTGGAAGGTGCCTTCCTTGCCGGTAATGCCTTGCACGATGAGCCGCGTATTTTCGTCCACTAACACAGACATAGATTGCTCCAGAATTCCTGTTCGAGTGCTTGACTCACTTCTTTGTGGCGTAGTCTTTGGCGGCCTTGACTGCCTTGGCGGCTGCATCCTGCATGGTCTCGCCAATGATGAAGTTGAGGCCGGAATGCTTGAGAATTTCGCGGCCCTGCTCCACGTTGGTTCCCTCCAGGCGCAGGATGACGGGAACCTTACGTTGGTCTTTTTGGCCGCTTCGACTACGCCCTGCGCCAGGGTGTCGACGCGCAGGATGCCGCCGAAGATGTTGATGAAGACGGCTTGCACGTTCTTGTCGGAGAGCAGGATCTCGAAGGCGTGCTCGATCTGCTGCTGGTTGGCGCCTCCGCCTACGTCGAGGAAGTTGGCCGGCGAGCCACCGGCGTACTGAATGATGTCCATGGTGGCCATGGCCAGGCCGGCGCCGTTGACCATGCAGGCGATGTTGCCGTCGAGCTTGATGTAGTTGAGGGCGTACTTGGAGGCTTCCACTTCCAAGGGGTCTTCTTCGGCGGTGTCGCGGAGTTCCTTCAGCTCTTTGTGGCGGAAGATGGCGTTGTCGTCGAAGTTGATCTTGCAGTCGAGCGCCACGAGGCGGTCGTCGGTGGTGGTGATGAAGGGATTGATCTCGAGCAGGGAAGCATCGGTCTCGAGAAATACCTTGTAGAGGCCGGTCATGAACTTGACCGCGTCGTTAATCTGCGCCGGCTTGAGGCCCAGCGCGAAGGCCAGCTTGCGCGCCTGGTAGGGCTGGAAGCCGACTGCGGGGTCGATGTAGGCCTTGAAGA
The DNA here is from genome assembly GCA_963775365.1 of uncultured Acidobacteriaceae bacterium. Lineage (GTDB taxonomy): Bacteria > Acidobacteriota > Terriglobia > Terriglobales > Acidobacteriaceae > PALSA-350. Next base: position 63,975 of record CAVZJL010000011.1, read on the forward strand.
TGGCGTCGGGGTCCTTGGCGGCGACTTCCTCGATTTCCATGCCGCCGGCCTGTGAGGCCATGAAGACCAGCTTGGCGGCGGCGCGATCGAGCACGATGCCCAGGTAGAGCTCGCGGGCGATGGGCGACATCTCTTCGATGAGCACCCGCTGCACCTTCTGGCCCTGGGGGCCGGTCTGGTGAGTCACCAGCTGCATGCCGAGGATGTTCTTGGTGTATTCCTCGGCTTCCTGGAGGGTTTTCGCGAGCTTGACGCCGCCGCCCTTGCCCCGGCCGCCGGCGTGAATCTGGGCCTTGACTACGACGCCCTTGGCGCCGCCGGTAAAGAGCCGTTTGGCCACATCCAACGCTTCTTCAAGCGTGTTGGCCACCTCACCCTTGGGTACGGCTACGCCGTAGCGCTCCAGGATGTCTTTTGCCTGATACTCATGAATTTTCATTCGTTTGGTCTTTGGACAGAACTTCCATACTAAAGGGATTGGGCTTGGAGGGCAAAGAGCGCGCAAGTCCATGGTGCTTTACCGGTTGAAAAATTCGACGCAGTCACGACACCCACTCTGTACCGGCAGCAAAGGCTGGGTGCCCCAATCAAGCCGTATCTTGGCTTGAGTGGGATACCTACAGCCTTCGATCAGTGGTGGAGGTGGATCGAGTGGATAGTCTCAGGTGCGGTTAGGATGATTTGAGGAAGGAATGCTGATGTCCCAGCTGGTAGCGCTGCTCAAGCATGTGGTCGAAGAGCACGGAACCCTGACGCAACAGCAGGGATGCTCGGCGGTCCGGGAGATGCTCGAAGGCGACGCCAATGATGTGGAGATTGCCTCGCTTTTGACCGCTATTGCTACCCGTGGGGCGACGGCGGAGGAACTAACCGGCTTCGTGCAGGCGATGCGGACCATGAGCCGGCCGGTGGGCCTGAGCGAAGCGGAGCGGGAGCAGTTGGTGGATACCTGCGGGACGGGCAGCGATGGCCAGGGAACGTTCAATATCTCGACCGCCGCTGCCCTGGTGGCGGCCGCGGCCGGGGTCAAGGTAGCTAAGCATGGCAACCGGGGGCTGACCTCGAAGTGCGGTTCCGCCGATGTGCTGGAAGCGCTGGGAATCCCGGTTGAGTTGGAGCCGGAGATGGCAGTGGAGTGCTTCCGCCAGACCGGATTCATGTTTCTCTATGCTCCGGCACTGCACCCGGCCATGAAGCGAGTGCAGCCGATCCGCCGGGCTCTGGGCTTTCGCACCCTGTTCAATCTTGCCGGCCCACTCACCAATCCTGCGGGAGCGAGGGCGCAGGTGATCGGCGTGTTTGCGGCGGGCGCGGTTCCCTGGTGGCCGAGACGCTGGCTCGCCTGGGTGTGAGGCATGCATTCGTGGTCCACGGACGAGATGGCCTGGATGAACTCACGCTGAACGGCGTAAGCGATGTGGCGGAAGTGCGGGAGCAGAGCGGTGCGCAACTTTACCGTGGAAGCAGGCGAGGCGGGTCTGGCACAGGCGCCGCTGAGCGCCATAGCGGGGTGTGACGCACGAGGGAACGCATTGCTGATTGAGAAGATTCTTGAAGGCGAGCCGGGGCCGCCGAGGGATGTGGTTTTGCTGAACGCGGCCGCGGCTCTGATCATCGCCGGCCGCGCAGACGATTTTGCCGGCGGTGTCCGCATCGCCGCCGACGCGATAGACTCAGGTGCCGGTCTGCGGCTGCTGGCGCAGTTGCGCAAAACAGCAAGCCTGGCCCGGCCGTAAGGGAGTTTGCATCATGCCAATTCAACTGCAACGCATCGCCGCCGGTTGCGCCGCGCTTGTTCTCTCCGCGGTTGCCATCCCCAGCCACGCGCAACAGATCGTGGTCAGCAAAGACAATCGCACCATCGCCGTCACCACCAGCGCCGACGCCAACGCCGATGCGGATACGGTGACGGTGCAGATCGGCTTCATCGCCTACGGCCCAGATCAGGACTCGGCCTATGCCACAGGCTCCAAGATCTCAAATGCCATCGCGGCGGCGCTCAAGGCGGCCGGAGTTCCGCAGGATGCCATTCAGAGTGAGTCGCAGAGCATCGCCCCGGTGCAGCAGTTCGTTACCCAGGACTGGACACCGGCGGAGAAGACGGAGCGCAAGTTCCAGGTGCAGCAGAGCTGGAACGTGAAGACAGCGGCCGCAAATGGCGCCAAGGTTCTGGATGTGGCGGTGAAGGCGGGCGCTAACCAGAGCGGGCAGATGACCTGGAGTGTCGCCGATCAGGATGCCCTGCAGGCGAAAGCGGCAAAGCTGGCGCTGGATCGGGCGCGGCAGATTGCGCAACAGATGGCTTCGGGCCTGAACGCCACTCTGGGCCCATTGGTTTATGCCAGCAACGAGGCTCCCGCGCGTACGCCGCAACCGCTCATGCGGGCGCAGGCCATGATGGCGGCCGCCCCAGCGGCAAAAGAGGTTGAGCCGCTGAGCGTCAGCGCGCAAAAGGTTACGGCTTCCGCCACCGTCTACGCGGTATTCAGTATCCAATAGCGGTTGGCGTCGTATGCAGGGGGAAAGAGGCACCATGCCGAGATATGAGTATCGTGAGCTACGCCCGACGCGCCGAAGGCGAAGATGTCTTTCGGCGTTGGCTAGCGCATCTGGATGAGGAATTCACGCGCCACAAGGAACCTCGGTTGCGGGGCGAGTTGGTGCGTGACGCGCTGCACCAGATCTACCTTGGCCGCCCCCACGGCGGCAAGCTCAATACCACGCTGATCTCCGAGCTGCCGGGCAATGTGCTGCAGCTGACTCTCGACCCGGCCAACGTGACGCTGGAGCCGGAGTACTACGGCGATGTGGACGTGGAGAAATATGCCGAGCGCAAGCCATTGATCTGGTTCTGGCAGATGTTTGACCGGTCGGCGCTGGGGTTAAACCACTGGCTCGGCTTTCGCTTCCGCAAGATGCTGGCGAAGCACATCTTCAAGCACGTGGGAAAGAACGTAAAGATCTTCCACGGGGTGGAGTTCAGTTTCGGTTACAACCTGACGGTGGAAGACGACTGCATCATTCACAAGTACGTGATGCTCGATGACCGCGGAGAGATCATCATCCGCAAGGGAACCTCCATCTCCGACTACGCGGCGGTGTACTCCCATTGGCACAAGGCAAACGATTATCTCGATATCGAGAATCGCACCACAGAGGTCGGTCCCGGCACGCGGCTTACCTACCATTCCGCGGTGATGGCCGGGGTGAAGATCGGCGAAGATGCCATGCTGGGGGCCATGGGCGTAGCCACCCACGATGTGCCTCCACATGCCATCTGGGGAGGCGTTCCGGCGCGCGAGATCAAGCGCAAAGAGTAACGCATGGCGAGGCGCCCACAGCGAAGATTGCAAACGTACTTAGCCGGTGGTCGGCGTGCTACCATCAGGCTTCCGATGCGAACTCCTGAAATAGTCCTGGGGATCTTTCAATTTGTCGTGTTGTTGTTCGCGCTGAGTCTGCATGAGTCGGCACATGGATGGATGGCTTCGCGGCTGGGTGACCAGACGGCACGCATGCTGGGACGCATTACGCTGAACCCGCTGAAGCATATCGATCCCGTGGGCACGGTCATGCTGCCACTGGTGGCATTGGTGACTCGCATCCCGGTGATTGGCTGGGCCAAGCCGACCCCGGTGAACACACGCAACTTCAAGAATTTTGTGCGCGACGACATTCTTACTACGGTGGCTGGGCCGGTCAGCAATGTGATCGGATCTGTGGTTTCGCTGCTGGTATTGATCGTCATCGCCAAAACATCGCTGGTGGGCTTGGCTTGCGTGCGTGCCGTGGCGCTTGGAGGTTTCAGCCGGCTCGATCCGCAGCTCATGGCCGTGAGCCCGGTGGCCTATCCGCTGGCACTCATTTTCTACTTCGGCATGCTGCTGAATCTGTTCCTGGCCGCCTTCAACCTTCTTCCTTTGCCGCCGCTCGACGGAAGCCACATCTTCCGTCACATGCTGCCCCAGCGCTGGCAGACAGTCTATGACCGGCTGGGGATCCTGAGCCTGTTTCTCATGCTGTTTTTTGGGGGCGGGGTCACCATGGCAATGATTAGTCCTGTACTCGGGTTCTTCCGCGTTTTGCTGCTCTCGATCTGAGTTTTCCGTACAATCGAGCCAGTGAACGAACACTCGCATCAACTCAAACGCGTGCTGAGCGGCATGCGGCCCACCGGCAAATTGCATCTCGGCAACTACATGGGCGCCCTCTACAACTGGGTGCGCCTGCAGCACGACTACAACTGCTACTTTTTTGTCGCCGACTGGCACGCCCTGACCACCGACTACGCCGATCCGTCCAACATTCGGCAAAATACGGTGGACGTGGCGCTGGATTGGCTGGCGGCGGGGTTGGATCCGGAGCGCTGCTGTCCTCTTTGTGCAGTCCCTGGTGCCGCAACACGCGGAGCTGCACCTTCTGCTGTCGATGATCATGCCGCTCGGCTGGCTGGAGCGCGTACCGACCTACAAAGAGCAGCAAGAGCAAATTACTGAGAAGGATCTGACCACTTACGGCTTCCTCGGATATCCACTGCTGATGGCAACGGATATCCTGATCTACCAGGCGGACTTTGTGCCGGTGGGACAGGACCAGGTGGCGCACGTGGAAGTGACCCGGGAAGTAGCCCGGCGATTCAACCATTTTTATCCCGGCGACGTGAAGCAGGTCCTGTCGGGTCCGATTTTGCCCGAGCCGCAGGTGCTGTTGACTCCGTCTCCCAAGCTGCCGGGCACGGATGGGCGCAAGATGTCGAAGAGCTATGGCAACACCATCCTGCTGACGGACCCGGAGCCGGTGGTGCGGCAAAAGCTGAAGACCATGGTGACCGATCCGGCGCGGGTACGGCGGAGCGATCCGGGCGATCCGGATGTTTGCCCGGTGGGCGATTTGCACAAGGTCTTTTCGACTCCTGCGACGCTGGCCAGAGTTTATGACGGGTGCCGGTCGGCGGGGATCGGGTGCATCGAGTGCAAGGGCTGGGCGGCGGACGCCATCGTGGCGGAACTGGAACCCATGCAGGAGCGGCGCAGGCAATATGAGGAGAAGCCCCGCCTGGTGCATGACATTCTGCATAGCGGCTCAGCGCTGGCGCGGGCACGGGCAGAAGAAACCATGGTGCAGGTGAGGGACGCCATGCAACTGGTGCACCCGGAGTTTGGAGAGCGCGCGCTATGAGCCAAGAGCAGGTGGACAAAAGCGCGAGGAAACCGAGAAGCAGCAGCAGAAGCGGGAAGCAGCCGAGAGCGCATCGCCTTACAGCATTTCTGTGGGGCAGGTGTACGACGGGCCGCTGGACCTGCTGCTGGACCTGATCCGCAAGCAGGACATCGATATCTACGACATCCCCATCGGCGGATCACGGCGCAGTTTCTGGCCTATGTCGAGGGTCTGAAGCAGACCGAGGTGGATGCTGCGGCGGACTTCATTTACGTGGCTTCGCTGCTGATCCATATCAAGAGCCGCATGCTTCTTCCGCGCACGTCGGCGGAGGGGGGCGATGGCGAGCAGGAGGATCCGCGGCGAGAGCTGGTGGAGCGGCTGCTGGAGCACGAGCGGTTCAAGAATGCAGCGCAGATGCTGCTGCAGAAGCAGCAGATCGAGGCGGCCACCTGGACCAATCCGGCGATTCGGCAGTTTAGCCGCGAAGAGGGAAGTGAGCAGGAGATTGCGGCCGACACGGTGGATCTGGTGCGGGTGTTCCGGGAGATTCTGGACCGTGCCCGGCAAACGGCCGGTGCTGGATGTGGATGAGGAGGCGGTGACCGTCTCGCAGATGCTCGATTATGTGCGCCGGCGGCTGATCATGGAGGAGCGGCCGGTGTCGTTGAGCAGCTTGCTGAGAAATACGCGGTCGGAGCGGGCGCTTATTTGCATGTTTCTGGCGCTGCTCGAGCTGGTGCGTTTGCAGGCGGTTTTGCTGCGGCAGGACAGCAATTTCAGCGAGGTTTATATCAAGAAGCACCCGTCGTTTGAGTCGGTGTTGAATCAGGGGTTGATGCAGGCCAAGGACGATTGGCGGTAGTTGTTCGCTACGAGGCGCAGCATCCGAGTGATGCGCATTGCGTGGGGAAAGGCGCACCGCAGGTCCCGTTCGACTTCGCTCAGGGCAGGCTCCGGCGTCGCGATGACAAATCCAACGTTAGTGAAACCTGAGATTCGTGAGTGGAGTGAGGAGTCTCTTGTGACGGTTGCTGGGAGAGGCGGTAATCAGTGACGGCTCTTTTCCTGGCTGAATTCATGGAACATTAACACTGCGGGGTACCACAATTCATACTACGTAACCACCTCACTTTGGTACCGTGCGGACACCTGAAGTCTCGGAGTGTGCGCACGTGAAGGATGGAACATCTGCGGTTTTGACCGCCCCCTGGTAAGCCGTTGCTGTCCACGACAAAATGAACCGGAAACCGGGCATGATCCCCGATGATTATTTTCGGGCTTGTGCTGGTCGGCGGCATCGCTTGGGCCGCCTCGCAGTTGCTAGGCGACCTGTTCGCGGTTCCCCACTCGGCTTCCGTGACGGCCTACGGCCTGCTTGGCAGTCGCCCTGCTGATCGCGCTGGGCTTTGAATTCGTCAACGGATTCCATGACACCGCCAATGCCGTGGCTACGGTCATCTACACCCATTCGCTGGAGCCACATATCGCCGTGATGTGGTCGGGCATGTGGAACCTGATCGGGGTGTTGCTTTCTTCCGGCGCGGTGGCGTTTGCGGTGGTTTCGCTGCTGCCCGTGGAACTGATTCTGAAGGTGGGATCGGGCGCTGGTTTCGCGATGGTCTTCGCCTTGCTGATTTCGGCGATCCTTTGGAACCTGGGCACCTGGTGGTACGGGCTGCCGGCCTCCAGCTCGCATACCCTGATCGGTTCGATCATCGGCGTCGGCCTCGCCAACCAGTTGATGCGCGCGGCTCACGGCACCACCGGCGTGGACTGGTCGCAGGTGGGGAATGTGTTCCGCGTCGCTGCTGATTTCTCCCGTCGTCGGCTTCGTGTTTGCCGGCCTGTCTGCTGCTGCTGCTCAAGTTCGTGATCAAGGACCCGCGGCTCTTCGAGGCGCCAAAGGGCGACGCACCGCCGCCGTTCTGGATTCGCGGCCTGCTGGTTCTGACCTGCACCGGTGTGAGCTTCTTCCACGGTTCGAATGACGGGCAAAAGGGCATGGGACTCATCATGCTGATCCTGATCGGCACCGTGCCCACCGCGTATGCGCTGAATCATGCGGTCGGCTACAGCCAGGTGCAGGATTTTGTCGCCGTGTCGGAGCAGGCGGCCAAGGTGATGAGCGCGCACGTCGACTCCAACGCGGTGATCGACGATCCGCGCGCCGACCTGACCGAATATCTCCAGACCAAGAAGCAGACGCCGACCACGATTCTGGCGGAGCGGCAGATGATTCTCGAGATCGAACATGAGGTTGCACCAGTACAAAACGCTGAAGGGCGTGCCCTCCGATCAGCAGCCGAACGTGCGCAACGACATGTATATCTCGAGCGAGGCGCTGCGGCTGATGGCCAAGTCAAAGAACCCGGCGTTCACCGCGGAAGAAGCTGCGGTGATGGCGAACTACAAGAAGAAGCTCGATCTCGCCACCAAGTTCATTCCCACCTGGGTCAAAGTGGCGGTGGCGATCGCTCTGGGCTGGGCACGATGGTCGGCTGGAAGCGGATCGTGGTGACGGTAGGCGAAAAGATCGGGAAAACCCACCTGACTTATGGCCAGGGCGCGTCGGCCGAAATCGTGGCGATGTTCACCATTCTGGGCGGCGGACAGTTACGGCTTGCCGGTCAGTACCACGCACGTGCTTTCCTCGGGCGTGGCCGGAACCATGATGGCCAACAAGAGCGGACTGCAGTGGTCTACCATCCGCAACATCGCTGCGGCTTGGGTCTTCACTTTGCCGGTGGCGGCGCTGATGTGCTGCCGGGCTGTTCTGGGTCTTTGTGCAGTTTGCTCCCAAGGGCTAACCAACCGAAATCAGCAAAGACGAGCGAAAAGAGAGGTGCTTCGATACTATGAATCGAGGCGCCTTTTCTTTTTCCGGGCGCATTGATCCTGCCAATGAGTCTGAAAGCCAAATTAGAAGCCGTTGTCTATGCAGCCGAGGAGCCAGTGACCCTGGCCCAGCTGGCTGCCATTTTCTGCCGAAGAGGTTTTACAGGGGTTGGCCGAAGAGGCCCCTGCCGAGGCTGAGCCGCGCCTGCGCTGGAAGAGGCTGTCCTCCGGAAGAGACCCCGGCTGACGGAAGCCACGAGCCGAGTTCCGGGCGATGCCTCCTGCTTCAGAGCCGGTTGCCACGGAACCGGCTGCCGCCGAGTCGCTGCGCGGCGAGGGCGACGAGAAGAAATCGGCACGGCAGCGCGATCGCCGGGTCCGGCAGGTCCTGCAGGTGGTGCTCGACGAGCTGATCGCGGACTACGCGAACAGCGAGCGCGGCATGGAGATCCGGGAGATCGCCGGCGGCTATCGCATGGCGACCAAGCCGGAATATCACGATGCGGTGCGTGGCTTTGTGAAGAGCCTGAAGCCGCCGATGAAGCTCTCTCTGCAGGCGCTGGAGACGCTGGCGGTGATCGCCTACAAGCAGCCGGTGACGGCGCCCGAGGTGAGCGAGATACGCGGCGTCGACTCGGGCGGCGTGCTGGGCGGCCTGGTCAGCCGCAAGCTGATCACCACGGCGGGAAGAAAGCCGGTGATCGGACGGCCCATCCTTTACAAGACCACCAAGGAATTTCTGCTGCGCTTCGGGCTGAAGGATGTGAACGATCTGCCCAGCATGGAAGAGTTTGAAAAGATGGCGGGCGAGTTGGCTGAGTCCGAAGCGGAGGGCGAGGTTCAGGACGCGGGCATGCGCTCCTCTGAAGAGCTGGCGTCGTCGCATGCAGCGGACCTCGAGGAAGCGCCGCGGAGCAGCGGAAGCGATGCTGAGGCTGAGGTAGCCCCGCGGTACAGAGCCAGTCAGAATCGAGTCCAATGGCGGAAGCTGAGTCCAGTGCAGAAGCGGAAGTCATACGGAAGCCGAACGCAGTACCGAGCCGAAGTCGAGTGCGAAGCCGAGCCCAGTGCAGAAGCGGGCCACACGAGCCAGCAGCGGAAGCCGAGCACAGCAGCCGAGCACAGTACGGTCGACCAGAGTCATGACCGCCAATGAAGAGCGCGATGGCGAGCGAAACCAGCAGCGCCTGCAGAAGATTGTTGCTGCTGCCGGCATCGCATCGCGGCGCAAGGCGGAAGAGCTGATTGCCTCCGGCCGGGTGCAGGTGAATGGCCAGACGGTCACCGAGCTGGGCTCCAAGGCGGACCCGGAGCGGGACCATATCCGGGTCGACGGCAAGCTGCTCAAGAAACCGCAGCAGTTCCGCTACTTCATGCTGAACAAGCCGAAGGGCGTGGTCACCACGGTTTCCGATCCGGAGGGCCGGCCCACGGTGATGAAATTTTTCGCTCGCGCCGGGAGCACGGTGTTTCCCGTTGGCCGGTTGGATTACCAGAGCGAAGGCTTGCTGCTGATGACCAACGACGGCGAGCTGGCCAACGTGCTGACCAGTGCGGCTTCCCAGGTGGAAAAGACCTACCTGGTGAAGGTGAGCGGCAAACCGACAGAGGAAGCGCTGGAGCAGCTCCGCCACGGAGTGATGATCGAGCGCGGCCGCCGCGGGGAGCGGGAGGGCCGCGTCATGACCCAACCGGCCCAGATCAGCCTGATCCGCGACACCGACAATCCCTGGTATGAAGTGGTGCTGACCGAGGGCAAGAACCGGGAGATTCGCAAGATGTTCGAAGAGATCGGCCATTTTGTCGAGAAGGTCAGGCGGGTTGGCTTTGGACCGCTGGTTCTCGATGTGCCCCCGGGGGAAACGCGCGAGCTCAATGAAGAGGAAGTGACGCAACTGAAGCGGGCCGCGCGGAAGAAGGCCGCATCCCCGGAACAGCCCAGGAAACCCGCGCGCCGTCCGAGATCGGGCCCGGCCACGCTGCCCCGTCCTGCCCGCAAGCGCGTCTCGTGGCCCGTGGGTCGACACCGGCGTCCGTAGACGGCTTGATTTCCCCTATCGAATGAACAGCTGCCGCTGTCGAATCGCGCCTACGATGTGGTCATCGTGGGCGCCGGCGCCGCAGGTCTTTTCTGCGCCATCCATGCGGGCCGCGGCGGATGCCGGGTTCTTTTGCTTGACCATGCCAACAGGATCGGCAAGAAGATCCTGATCTCCGGCGGCGGGCGCTGCAACTTCACCAATCTGCACACGACTGCGGGAAATTTCCTCTCCGCCAATCCACATTTCGCCAAGTCCGCGCTTGCCCGCTACACTCCGGCTGATTTTCTGGAGCTGGTAGAGCAGCACCAGATCCCATGGCACGAGAAGACGCTGGGGCAGCTCTTTTGCGACCGGGCAGCGAGCGATATTGTTTCCATGCTGGAGCAGGAGTGTGCCGCGGCTGGCGGTGACGATCCTGTTGAGCACGCGTGTGCGTGAAGTTGTCCACGACGATGGTTTCCGTCTTGAGACCGACCGGGGCGTTTTCTCCGCGCGATCTTTGGTCATTGCCACCGGGGGCTTGTCGATTCCGAAGATGGGCGCTACTCCGTTTGGATACCAGGTCGCGCAGCAGTTTGGCTTGCGGGTGCAGCCGTGCCGGCCGGCGCTGGTGCCGCTCACTTTTGTTCCTGAAGACCTCACGCGCTTATGCGGATCTGGCGGGAGTTTCCACCGAGGTGGTCGCTTCTGCCGGGTCTGGGCGGTTTCGGGAGAAGCTTCTTTTCACCCACCGCGGGCTCAGCGGGCCGGCCGTGCTGCAGGTTTCTTCGTATTGGCAGCCGGGGGAGGCTGTGGTGGTTGATCTGGCGCCGGACCGGCTGTGGACCGAGCGCGCTTCGCTCCCAGACGCAGCGCGATCTTGTCAGCGCCCGGGCCGCGATGCGCGGTGTTCTTCCCCATCGTCTGGCCGACCGTTGGTTGGCGCTGCATCCGCCTTCTGCGTGGACGAACCAGGGTCTCGAGGAGGCGGAGAGCGCGCTCCATCGACTGGACTGTCTATCCTTCCGGGACCGAAGGGTATGAGAAGGCCGAAGTCACGGCAGGCGGAGTGGATACTGCGGAGCTGAGCGCGCGCACGATGGAGAGCCGTAAGGTTCCTGGGCTTTATTTCATTGGGGAAGTGGTTGACGTGACAGGGCAGCTTGGGGGCTTCAATTTCCAGTGGGCGTGGGCTTCGGGGGCGGCGGCTGGGCGGGCTTTGGGTGGAGGGGAGTGAGAGTGGCGTCGGCATTGATGCAAGTGCGTGCAGTCCTTTCCCGTACACTAGACTGCATGGAGATCGACTTGATGCAACATCGCCGACGGAGCGTCCTCCATTGGGTGCATCCTGGGCTTGGGCGACTGCTGGGCCTTCACACCACTTTCTAGGTTTTGGTTCCTTCAGCCAGAGGGTGAGGGCCCACCAGAGCAGGACCAGCAGATAGACGGAGATGCGGAAGAAGGAGAAGAAGACGTAATCGCTCATCTCACGGCCGATGGTGAAATAGCCGCCACCCACCAGGAGGGCCGCCGAATAGACGCCGAAGCCGAAGCTGAGGGCGGCTACATGGCTGCGCCAGGAAAGCCGCAAAGGGCGCAGCAGAAAAGCGAGCACGATGGCCCACTCCACCATGAGCACGGAGAAGAGGAAGTGAAGCAGAACCAGGTCCATACGCAGCGAGGAGTAGCCTGCCGGCGCCAGGCGCATGACGATGAGGACGCCGCTGCCAAGCAGGAGCAGAGGGAGGGTGAAGCGGCGGATGCCACCGAGTGGCCGTAGCGCGATCCAGGTGAGTTCCGCCAGCACCGCGCACTGCAACAGCACGTCAGTGATGTCGAGGATCAAGAGGGCAAAGCGGTGGGCCGGATGACCGGAAAAGTGCAAGGTGGCAGCAAGCCCGACGGAGCGCAGGCAAGTAAAAGAAGATGAGCAGCGTGAACCAGGGAAAACGAGCGACACGCCTGCGCGCGAAAAGCACGCCGAGAAGAAGTAAATGTCCGAGGAGCCCGGCGGCCCAGATGAGGTGGTTTGTCATCGATTGCTTTTACGAGCCAGGTGCGCGAGCTTGAAGATGATGGCCGGTCTCCCCTTGTAGGTACCGACGTGCTGCTCGTTCGAAGCCGCACTTTCTGGCAACCCCGATGGACGCTCGATGGTCGGGATGGATGAGGCAGATGAAATCGTTCGTGCCAAAATGCTCTCGTCCCCATTGCAACGCTGCCTTGGCGGCTTCGGTTGCATATCCCTTTCCGTGTTTCGCAGGGGCAAGGACCCAGCCCAGTTCAGGGATGGCTCCGAGAGGCGGTTCCATGTCGCGCTTGAAGTTCCCGAAACCGACCTCACCCACAAAGTCTCCCGTTGCTTTCTCCTCCACCACCCAATAGCCAAAGCCAAGAGCAGACCAATGGCCGAAATAACGGAGAAAGCGGGTCCAGCACTCCTCCCCGTAAGCGGCTTGCCGCCCATGTATGTAACAACGGCGGCATCTCCCCAAAGCGCCGCGGGTGTGGGCAAAATCGTCCAGGGTGTGGCCGCGTAGCCTGAGCCGCTCAGTCTCTACCACCGGAATATCTAAAGCACGAGGCAACGAGGCGATCACCCATACAGTCTAAACTTGCTTTCAAAGAGCACTCAAAACACGAAGGGATCACTTCCGCATGCAAACCGGGACCAAGACCCGCGTCCACGCCCACGTTTTGGCAATCCGTTCGAGAAGCCCTGCGAGGCAGCCACCAGGATTACACCGCGGGCAGCCTGAACCGGTCGATCCTGCTGCTCGCCATCCCCATGGTGCTGGAGATGGTGCTGGAATCGCTGTTCGCCGTGGTGGATGTTTTTTGGGTCAGCCGCCTGGGTGCAGACGCGATTGCCACGGTTGGCCTGACAGAGTCGGTACTCACGCTGGTGTTCGCGGTGGGCATGGGGCTTGGCATGTCGACCACGGCGATGGTGGCGCGCCGGGTGGGCGAGAAGGACCCGGACGGCGCAGCCATCTCCGCAGTCCAGGCAGTATTCCTGGGGCTGATCGCTTCGCTGGTGCTTGGGCTTCCGTTCCTCTTCCTGGCGCCCGCGGCTGCTGGGACTGATGGGCGCAACGCCGGCGATCATTGCCAGCGGCTCGAACTACACCCGAATCGCTCTTGGCGGGCTCGGGGGTGGTTCTGCTGCTGTTTCTGAACAATGCCATCTTCCGCGGAGCGGGCGATGCGGCGATCGCCATGCGCCTGCTGTGGGTCTCGAACATCCTCAACCTGATTCTCGATCCCTGCCTGATCTTCGGCCTGGGGCCGTTCCCTAAACTGGGAGTAACCGGCGCGGCGCTGGCTACCTTCTCCGGGCGCGGCATCGGCGTGCTTTACCAGTTTTACCGGCTGGGCAAGGGGACGGAACGCATTCGGATTCTGCGCGCCACATGCGCCTTCAGGGCGCGGTGCTGTGGCGGCTGGTACGGGTATCGATCACCGGAATTCTGCAGTTCCTGATCAGCCAGGCGAGCTGGATCGGACTGGTGCGCATCGTCAGCCTGTTTGGTGCGCCCGCGCTGGCCGCCTACACCATCGGTATTCGCATCGTCATCTTCGCGATCTTGCCTTCCTGGGGATTGAGCAATGCCGCCGCCACGCTGGTCGGGCCAGAACCTCGGCGCGGGCCATCCCGACCGCGCACGCAAAGCAGTCTATCGAACCGGCTTATGGAACATGCTCTTCCTGGGCACGGTGGGGATTGTCTTTATCGCCTTTGCGCCCATGGATCATCGGCCTGTTTACGCAGGATCCGGCCGTGGTTCGCGCCTGCTATCCATTGTCTGCGCATCTTCAGCTGCGGGAATGTTGCTTTCGCCTACGGCATGGTCATGCTGCAGGCGTTCAATGGAGCAGGCGACACACTCACCCCGACGTATGTGAATCTCTTCGGCTTTTGGATCCTGGAGATTCCGCTTGCCTGGTGGCTGGCCATGCACACCGCGATGCGGGTGAACGGTGTTTTCGTCTCAGTGGTGGTTGCGCAATCGGTCATCGTGCTCATCAGCATCGTTCTCTTCCGCCAGGGCCGCTGGGCCACGCAGCGCATATGAGCTCAAAAATGGTTGCCCGCAAGACCGGGAAATTCCTGGCGCCTTTCCGAAAAATAATTCCTTCTCTTCGAGCCTTCCGGGACGCCGGATTGGTCATCACACTAGAGATGACCGGGTGCCTGGTGGGCTCCTGCGTTTCAAGGAGGGTTCATGTTGGGAGATCGATTCGGCAGTGAGGCGATGCGCCTTGACGAGGATCTGTGGTCATCGGGCTTTTCCAGATGCAAACGATGCGCGCCGGGCGTTGCACGCACTCCACGAGAGACCACTACTCTTCCGACCAGATTAGCTGCCGCATTCCGCACACCAGCCGATTCGCGGGCCGAGGTGGAAGGCATGCGGTGCCGATGCAGGGGAGCGGTAAGTGGTTCGGCCAGCTAAGAGAGATTTACCGGGGAGAGAATGGCGGAGTAGACCGCGCGGGGACGCGCAGGCCGACGTCACTATAACCGGGTTTGAAGCCATGTTGGCGCAGAATCGAACTTTCCCCGCAGGATACGGCTTGCCTGGATCGTGATTTGAGTCGCGGCGCAGCCATCGTGACCGTCAGGGCGGCGCGCGCAATGAGGAAGCGCGGGGCTGCTGGAGAAGTGGGGCGCACATCATCGTCACGGGCCGCTATGCCGGTGAGCCGACGAGAACTGTTGAGCCGACGTCAGCAACGACCGTGCACTCCACACCTTTCAACCCGCCCTCGCAGGCAGCGCCAGACCATGTGCAGCTATTCGGAGAAGTGCTACGAGTGCGCAAGGAGAAGGTGAGCACCGGCGAAGTGCACGTTCGCAAGGAAGCGGTTACCCACATGGAAACAGTGCAGGTGCCGGTCACTCGCGAGCACCTGGTAGTGGAACACGCAGACGGGACGGCCGCGCGGATGGGGAGCATGCCATACGTGTGCCTCTGAGTGAGGAGCGCGTGCACATAGATAAAGATACCGTTCTGCGTGAAGAGTACAAGGTGGGGAAGCGGGAGATAACGCAGAACGAATCAGTCACCGATACGGTCCGCAGGGAACGTCTATTGATCGATGATGCCAGCGTGAAGACGAAAGATTAAGTTGTTGATTGCGAAGACTCTGGCGCAATTAGCCGCGGCGCACGGCGTATACCGCTACTTCGAACACCTTTCAATGTATTTTCTTTTTCTTCGCGTCAAATCCGATTGCATCCTACTACTCGTTAGTGCATTTCACCTCCAGCATGCACGGCCCGCAAAGTGCGGCTTTTCGTCGAGAAAAGAATGCTGTAGTGCCCGACGCTGAGACCGGGTGTCCGGTCGGACCAAAAACATTTTCACTGCGGACAAAGGATTTGCTCATGGCATATGAAGTAACAAGCAACCAAGCGGCGTAGGGGCGGCCACGCAAGTAGTCGTCGGACTCTTCAAAAATGCGAGCGACGCGCATCAAGCGTGACAGAGCTGAGAGCACAAGGTTTCAGCTCCAGCCAGATCGGCGCTGCATTTCGCAGTCGTGCAACCGATTCGTATATCGATCCCAGCGATGCGGGTGCTGTATCCAGCGAGACAGTTCACCAGCGAACATGAAAATTGGTGGGAAAAGGTGAAGGACGCTTTCCGTTCCGATGATAGCGTCGAACGGCGAAAAGAGTCTCGTGATGCAGCTGCGCCGATACCAGTTTCGAACCGGAACTCTATTCGCGTGGCGACTATGAGTACGATCTCGCGGACGACGATTTCCAGGGCTCACTTGCCGGGACCGGCATTCCTGCGGATCGCGCTTCGTATTTAACCCGTAGCCTCGAACCAGGCGGAGCAATCGTCACCGTGCATGATGCCAATCGTGTCGCAGAGGCGGAGCAGATTCTCGCTGCCAACAATGCCCGGGTTCGCTATGAGGATATCGGACAAGACGAGAGTGATGGAAGAAGCCGAGGGACGATGGGGAGCTAATAGATGCGGACGGAATCGACGCCGCGGACTCGACTGGCCAGGGAAATTACCGACACGGGATACGTAGATCGGCGTCCGGTGGATTGAATCGCGCGAAGGATCAGATCGATGCAGCCGATCGATGGCCGGAGGTTGCAGATACGGGGTATCTGGATCGCCGTCCGGTCGGTGATGCGAATCGCGTAGACAATGCAGATCGCCGTGTTGAACGGGTACAGCTCTTCGGGGAAGTGCTGCGTGTTCACAAGGAACGGATCAACCGGGGCGAGGTCAGAGTGCGCAAGGACGTGATTACGGAAAATCAGACAATCGAGGTTCCGGTCATGCGCGAGGAACTGGTGTTAGAGCGGGTCGCTGTTTCCGGCGACACGCCGGCGCCTTCCGCCAATATTGGCCGCGGCCAGGAGATCCGCATTCCTCTTAGCGAGGAAAAGGTGCGACTGGAGAAGGAGCCTGTGTTGCGGGAAGAAGTAAGCGTCGGTAAGCGTGAGGTGCAAGACGTGGCGAGGGTAAGCGGCGATGTGCGGCGCGAAGAACTCCGCGTCGACCGACCCGGAAGCACCTAGGCGATCGGCGACAGCCGAAGAGATTGCAGACGATCTTCGGCGTCATGGATAGGGGCACGCGGGCAAATGAGAAGCAGGATCGGAATGAGAGAAATGTCAACCAAGGTATCTCGGGCATGGCATGGGCGTGGTGGCGTAATTTTGGCTGCCGCCGCTCCTCAGCCGGCCAACGCGGCGACGCAGTCAGAGAACGCGGTTGCTGGAGCGGCTCAGCAGTCCAACCAATCGAGCGATCTCACAATCACCCGCAATATTCGCCGCGCGCTGATTAAGGACAAGTCGCTTTCTGTGGAAGCGCATAACGTAACCATCATCACAAAAGACGGCAAGGTGACTTTGAAGGGCCGGGTAGAATCGGCCGCCGAAAAGCAGACGGTGGAGTCTGCCGCCAACAATGTTGCCGGAGCTGGAAATGTTGACGACCAGTTGACCACCAGTAACCAGTAAGACACAGAAATATAGACAGGAGAAAAAGCTATGGCAGGGCATTCAATATTTGGGATTTACACCAGCCGTCAGGGCGTGGAAGCAGCCGTACAAGCGCTTAGGGATGCGGATTTCCGGGGGTCGGATATTTCCATCCTGGCGCCGGAGAACCTGGGTGATATTCGCGATATCGGCACAGTGAAAACCACCAAGGCACCGGAAGGCGCCACCACAGGAGGAACCTCCGGAGCCGTGATCGGAGGAGTGCTGGGTTGGTTGGTGGGTATCGGTGCGCTCGCCATTCCCGGCGTGGGACCTTTTCTCGCAGCGGGCCCGATCATGGCGGCACTTGCCGGCGTGGGCGTAGGCGCTGCCGTGGGCGGGATCACCGGCGCGTTGGTGGGATTCGGTGTGCCGGAATTTGAAGCCAAGCGCTATGAGACCCGGCTGCGGAAGGGTGGGATACTCCTGTCCGTGCATGCTGACAACCATGACTGGATTTCCCGGGCTAAAGGCATTCTAGACAGAACCGGTGCTGAGGAAATCTCAAGCGCCAGCGAAAGCCGCGTCGCGTAGCGCAGTCGCCAGGCTGTTCTCCCGGTAAGGAGGGAACAGCCGGGCTGTGCCTTTGCCATCAGCTTCGCCGAAAATCAGCTATCCCAACCTCCGATCTGGCTGGACATCCCCGTCCACCCGGATTGGGGGTCTTTTTTTGATACAGATTCGCCTTGCCGCGCTGGCCGGAGCCCGGAACAATCACACAGTAGGTGTATTGTTGCTGAGCCGGTTTGATCTGCCTAATTGGAGTAGGACCTTGCACGTCCCTGGCAACAATCGAACGCGGGAATATCTAAGGCGGAGTATCGTACGCGGGAGTTGGTGGCTATTCCCAGCGTACGAAAGGAGACGATGGCATCTTCTGTAACGTCGGTGGGTATCGCGGGGTCCACTCCTTGCCCAGTTGATCTGATGCAGATGGAGGGTTTGGACCTAAGCGCTCGCTACCATTCAGACCGCTGCGGGGGCGACTTTTTCGATGGAATCGCGGTGGGATCCCGCCTGGTGTTTCTGTTGACGGACATCGCAGGTCCGCGATCGGAGGCGCACGCGATTGCCGCTGAAGCGCAAGTTGCTTTTCGTCAAACTGCCCGGGAGCTGTTCTACGCGGTGGACGCAAATGAATCGGAAGCCATCGCCACATTGGCGCACGAGGTCAATCGATCGCTGATTGAGGCGGCGAGGGGCGTGCGTTTTGCTCCTACCTTTCTAGGTTGTTTCAACCTGACGCTTGGCATTCTGACGTATTGCAACGCGGGCCGGGTCCAGGCAGTGTTTCGCGATGCGGAGAGCGCGCATGTTCTGGAGCGTGGTGGCGTGCCGTTTGGGACTGTTCACGCACGTGACCTATGAGCCGGCGGTCCTGGCGTTCGAGCCGGGAGACAAGCTGCTACTGGTTACCAAGGGAGTGACTGAGAGCCGGCAGGGCGCCGCCGAGTTTGGGACGAAGCGCGTTGAGCGGCTGCTGGAACGGTCTAACGGAGATTCTGCTGCTGAAATCTGCGACACGGTGCTGCGGGAGGCCTATGATTTCGGCAATCATCCCTGGGCGCGGGTCTACGATTTTCTGCGTGCGCGCAAGCGCAGCCACGAGGACCTGACCGCGGTGGCCCTGGTGCGCGACTAGGGCGGCGCGGATTCTTCTTGAAACCAGCAAATGTGGTCGTGGGCGGAACCCATAAGCCGCTAACTTGTTTAGGCGTGACTTTTAGATCGAAAGCTGACCTCAGAAAATCGTCATCCTGAGCGGAGCGCCTTACAGACTTATCGCGTGAAACAGCGCTTGTGGCGCGGAGTCGAAGGACCCCGGCGGCGCTTACTTCTCCATGCGGTTCGGAGCTTTTCAACCGCTGAAGGCCGAGGGCACCGTCCCGTTCCCTCTCACCCTGCTTGCCACAGAACTACCAGAAAAGCGCGCGCATTCGCGCTATCGGGCGAAGCGGCGGAAGAAACTGGTTGATTTCCACTCCGGGCGGTGATCCGGCATCGGCGACACGCAATGCAAGCTTTTCCAGGATGGCGTCGAATTGAGCCGCGGCCGCGAGGTCGACAGGCTGGCTCAAATCATCTGAGGGAGCGTGGTAGCGCTCGGCATACCAGGCTTTAAAGGTTTTCTCTTCCGGCGTTCCGGGCAGCCAGCCGAACTTGAATGCAAGTGCCGGGACACCCTTCTTGATGAAACTGTATTGGTCGCTGCGGATGAATCGATTGTGTTCCGGCTCCTTATCCGCTTGTACCTGCACACCCGCGAGGGCGGCAACGGCGCGGAGATCGTCGCCCAGAGTGGACTCATCCAGGCCCTGGACTTCAAGGTATTTTAAAGGAAACAGCGGAAGATACATATCCATGTTCAGGTCGGCGACCAGGGGGCCGGAGACGGTGGGATGCGCAGCAAAGTATTGCGAGCCGAGTAATCCCCTTTTCTTCGCCGGTGACGGAGAGGAAAAGAATCGAGCGCTTCGGCTTCGCTGCCGAAGCTTTCATTGCCCGGGCGATTTCGATGAGCGAGGCGTCGCCTGAGGCATCGTCCATCGCGCCGTTGTAGATGCGGTCGCCTTTGACCGGCTCGCCGATACCGAGATGGTCAAGGTGGGCACTGACGACGACATATTCCTTCTTGAGCTTGGGGTCACTGCCAGGGAGGAGACCCACAATGTTCTCTGATTTCGCCTCCGAGCGCGTCATGGCAACGCGGGCGCGGATCGTCACGGCGAGGGGAAAGT
This sequence comes from uncultured Acidobacteriaceae bacterium, assembly GCA_963775365.1. Classification (GTDB taxonomy): domain Bacteria; phylum Acidobacteriota; class Terriglobia; order Terriglobales; family Acidobacteriaceae; genus PALSA-350. The sequence goes on from CAVZJL010000011.1 coordinate 83,753, forward strand.
GAGGGAGAGGCTTATCCGCATTCAGGTCGGCCAGGATCTCCTGAAAGGTGTGACCGCTGCCCGCGAAGAGGATTTCCGCGTGCGCTGGGTTGAAGAGGATGCCAACCGGGAGCGGAGGGGGGACGCCGTGGCCGGGATCGCTCAACTCCATGCGTGGCTGGAAGCGGGACGCAGCCATCCGCGACCAGGGCACCTCGGCGCTTTTGGGATTCTGGATGGTGATGGTGCCGATGACTCCGGCTTTTTGAAGCGCTTTGCGGCGCTCTTCACCGGATTGGTAATGCGCTTTCACCGGGCCGGACATGTCTGCCGGGCCACCGGTTACGAATACTACGATCTTGCCCTTCACGTCCTGGCCTGCCAGATCGTCGTAGTGCAATTCGGGGACGGTGAGACCGTATCCGACAAAGACGGCGCCGGCTTCGACATTTTCCGCCGCATGCGAACTGACCCCGAGCACGGCATCTTCCCCAAGTTTGAGCGGCTGCGCTTTGCCCTCGCTCAGCAAATCGAGCGCGCAGCGAGATTCGTCAATCTTGACCACCTGGAAGTTCATCGGCTGCCGATAACCATCCACCCCCGCGGGCTCCAAGCCTGCGGCACGAAACTGCTCGGCCATGTAGTTGGCGGCTTTTTCGAAGCCCTGGCTGCCGACGTCGCGGCCTTCGAGGCTGTCGTCGGCAAGAAACTGAATGTGGGACCACCACTGCTTGCCCAGGGCATCCCAGTCCGGGGTCTGCGCGAGCGCGGCGAAGCCGATCGTGAAGGCGATGCAGAGGGGCAGTAGTTTCCGTGGTTTCACTAATGATCACCCTTGAGCGTGCTATTGCGAATGTAACTCAAGGACGTCTGAAGGCAAAAAAGGACGCCCCGCGAGGGAGGCGTCCCGTAACAGCTTTGCGGCTGGATGGGCGACTAGAGTTTGCTCACACGCCAGATGTTCCTGCAGTACTCCTCAATCGCCCGGTCGGACGAGAACCTCCCCATACGCACGGCGTTGTAGATGGACATCTTCGACCACTTTTCCTGGTCCAGAAAGGTGGCTGCGACTTGATCCTGACAGTCGACATAGGATTGATAGTCGGCAAAGAGCAAGTAGGCGTCGTGATCGAGCAATTCGTCGAGTAATGGACGGAAGAGATTGTGGTCGCCGCGGGAAAATTGACCGGCTCCGATACTGTCCACCACCTCGCGAAGGATGGGGTTAGACTCATAGATCGCGCGGGGGTGGTAGCCGGCATTTTTGGTGGCGAGGACCTGCGGCGCGGTCAGGCCGAAGAGGAAGAAATTCTCGTGCCCTACAGCATCTCTGATTTCGATATTCGCGCCGTCCAAAGTTCCAATCGTCAGCGCGCCGTTCATCGCGAACTTCATGTTTCCGGTGCCCGAGGCCTCTTTACCTGCGGTCGATATCTGCTCGCTCAGGTCGGCGGCGGGATAGACCTTTTGCCCGAAGGTGACGTTGTAATCGGGAAGGAAGAATACCTTGATGCGCTGCTTCACTTCAGGATCGTGATTGATCACGTCGGCCACGGAGTTGATCAGTTTGATAATCAGCTTCGCAATGGCGTACCCGGCCGCGGCCTTGCCGCCGAACAGGAAAGTACGCGGTGTCATCGAGAGCTTGGGATTCCTCTTCAAGCGAAGATAGAGAGTGAGGATGTAAAGCACGTTCAGGTGTTGCCGCTTGTACTCGTGGATTCGCTTTACCTGGCTGTCGAACATGGAGCTGGGGTCGACCGAAAACCCGGTTTCCTGCTGGATGTACTGGGCGAGCCTCACCTTGACGTCGTGCTGGGTCTTGCGCCACTGCGCACGGAAAGCTGCATCCTCAGCATAACTTTCCAGCTGCTTGAGTTGCTGGAGGTTGCTGATCCAGCTGTCACCTATCTTGCTGGTCATCAGTTGCGACTGCTCGGGATTGCTGACCGCCAGCCAGCGTCGCGGGGTAACCCCGTTGGTCACGTTAATGAATTTGTTGGGCCATAGATCGTGGAAATCACGCAGCACCTGGCTCTTCAATAATTGGGTGTGTAACTCGGCAACGCCGTTTATGTGCCTGCTGCCAACGCATGCGAGGTAAGCCATGCGGACGTGCTTTTCTCCATCTTCTTCGATGATGGACATGCGCTCCACCTTGCCCTCGTCGCCGGGAAAGTGTTCGCGCACCTCCTTCAGGAACCGGTTGTTGATTTCGTAGATGATTTCGATGTGGCGGGGAAGCAGGGACGCGAACAGCGGCAAGGGCCAGCGCTCCAATGCTTCAGGCAGGAGAGTGTGATTGGTGTAGTTGAAGGTGGTTGAAGTAATCTCCCAGGCCTGGTCCCATCCCAATTCGTGTTCATCCAAAAGCAGACGCATGAGTTCAGCCACGCCGACCGAAGGATGCGTGTCATTGAGCTGAATGGTCCACTTTTCGTGGAAGGTCTGTATCGCGCGGCCGGCGCGCAGGTGGAGCCGAATCATATCCTGCAATGCGCAGGAGACGAAGAAATATTGCTGCTCCAGGCGCAGTTGTTTGCCCTGTTTTCCGTCGTCGTTCGGATAGAGAATCTTGGAGATATTCTCAGCGAAGATTTTCGAGGCGACGGCGCCGTCGTAATCACCGCTGTTGAAGCGGTCGAAATAGAAAGACTCGGCGGCTTCGGATCTCCACAATCTCAGGTCGTTCGCTACTCCCGAGCCATACCCTAAGATCGGCGTGTCATAGGGGATTCCTTTGACCAGGGAAGCATGGATCCAGCGCGTCTTGTAGTGACCCTGCGAGTCTCTCCAGGATTCGGTATGGCCACCGAAAGCCACGTCGACGGATTCCTGAGGGCGCCTGATCTCCCATGGATTTCCGTAGCGAAGCCAGTAGTCGGTGAGCTCTACTTGCCACCCGTCATGAATTTCCTGTTGAAACATTCCGAATTCGTAACGAATACCATATCCAATAGCCGGGATTCCCAAGGTAGCCAATGAATCGAGGTAGCAAGCCGCGAGACGCCCCAGGCCACCGTTTCCCAGGCCTGGCTCGCTTTCCTCGGCGATGATCCTGTCCAGATCGAGACCGAGCTCCCTGGTGGCCTGCCGCATGGGTTCTTCCACCTTGAGGTTGAGCAGGTTATTTGCCAGGTGTGGGCCCATCAGAAATTCAGCGGACAAATAGCAAACAACACGTACGTCATGTTCCGAATAGTTTTTCCGAGTCGCCAACCAGTGGGCGAGGATGCGATCACGCACGGTGTAGGCGACGGCCATGAAGTAGTCCATCTCGGTGGCAGACTCGGGATCTTTTCCCACCACGTACTGCAAGTTCTCCAGGATGGCCTTCTTCAGGGTTTCGACCGTAGTGCCGGTACGGTCGTCATCGGTGATGACGAAGTGATCTTGGGAGGGCTGTTCCTGAATAGCAGGGCTCATCGTTTATCCAACTTTCTGCGGAACACGCATTCGAAACGAATGCTAGAGACTGTGCCAGGTAAAAACAAGGAACGCAGGGGGACTTTACTCACATTACGCAGAATATTAATCGGGCGCTCACATATAGAAGCGGGCGAGCAAGCCAAGTGTCCCTTCCCGGTTGCAATCTTCAATCTTCACGATCTATTAACAAGGACGGACGCATTCTGAAGTATGGCCAAGCTCGACTTCAACCGGATGCTGCAAGTCATGCTGGGCGTGCTCAGCATAGGCTTGGTCAGCGTGCTCGCATTGGTTTTCCTACAGCGGGCTAAGACCGATTATCTGACCCTCGCGGGCGGATCATCGAGTGGAGAAAGTTACATCCTGGGCAAGGCGCTGAAGACGGTTGTGGAGCGCCATTATCCTCGAATCAAGATCAGCCTTTTGGAGACGGGCGGCACGGTCGAGAACCTGCAAATGCTGGAGGACGGTCGAGCACAACTGGCCACCGCACAGGCCGATATTTTGCCTGGACCGAGGGCGCGAGCCCTGGCCGTACTGTATGACGACACCTTTCAATTGTTAGTGCCAAAGAGTTCGCAGGTACAGAGCCTGGTGGATTTGCGAGGCCAGCGGATTGCTCTGGCGCAAAGCGGGGGACAATTTCAGTCGTTTCTCCGCGTGGTGGAACATTTTGGTCTCCATCAGGCGGATTTTCAATTTGTCGGCACAAATGACGAAGCGGCGGAAGATGCATTTCTGAAGGGACAGGCAGACGCTATCTTTCGCGTGCGGGCTATCGGCGATCCTTCCATTGAACATCTAGTGCAATCGAACAGGGTTCGGTTTCTACCCGTTGAGCACGCGGCCGCGATGAAGATCAAACATCCCGCGTTTGAGGCGGCTCTGATTCCTGTAGGGGCCTATTTGGGAAACCCTCCCGTGCCCGCGCAGGACTTTCCGACGGTAGCGGTACAGCGCACGTTGCTGGCTCGCGATAGTGCGAGTGTGACGGCTATTCGAGCGGTTACAGAAACCCTTATCGAGCGGCGGCAGGAAATCATGGAGGAGATCCCCGTCGGGATGGCGGAAGTACGCCTGCTGCTGGTACAAGTACGCCGGCCGCAGCCGCAAGCGGGACTGGGGCCGGCACTGCATGCTGGAGCGCTCAGTTTCTATGACAAAGATAAGCCGTCGTTCCTGCTGGCTCATGCGGACTACGTGGGCCTGGTCTTGACCGTGGGACTGATGGCTGGGTCCTGGCTCTGGGAGTTGAAGCGATGGATGCAGCGGAAGCAAAAGGACAAGGCCGATCAGTACAGCAACCGGGTAGTGACGCTGATCACTTCGGTACAGGAGCTGGATTCACTGGCGGCGCTAGACGACGCCTGGCGTGAGCTTCTGAAGCTTCTTGCCGATGCTGTTCGTGACCTGGATGCCGATAGGCTGTCCGAAGAGTCGTTCAATTCCTTTCGCGTCATTCTGCAGATTGGGATGGAGGCAACCAGAGAACGGCGCAGTATTCTGATGTCCACGAATCCCGCGATGTGGAGTGCCAGCGCTACTCCGTAGCGACCGAGAATACGGGTGTTGCACGATTGTGGGCGATTGGGATCGGAAATAGTGAGCGAGGGAAATCAAATCGATAACCAAGAGAGCGCTCGGTGACGAGGTATCGCCGGGGGTTTGTGCACTTCGATTTTTGAGCGGAGAGTGCCCACGGGCACGCGGAGAGAGCCAACCCTGGTCGGATTCCGCCAGAACATCTCGCGCAGGGTAGTACTCTTTACCGGCTGGCCGGGGCGCGTGGCAAGGATCCAAAGTAGCTGGAATTCGATCCGAGGGTCGTCTCTCGCGGAGCGTCCATGAACATCTCAACGGTCGTCATCCATGACCGTCACCGGGTTTACGATAGAAGCGCGAAATGCGGGAAATACGGCCGCAATCATGACCGCCAGCGCGGGCGTTAACGTGGCAATTAGCCACCATCGAATTGGTGGCGAACTAATCGCTGCCTCTTGCACCACAACATGCGATAGCCCAACTGATAACGACATACCTATCAGAGTGCCCGCGGTGGCAAGTCGCGCGGCTCTTTTGAATACCGAAAAGGTTATTCGCCAACGCTGAGCCCCAAACGCCATATGAAGAGCGAGTTCGCGGCGGCGCTGGCGTTCAGCATCGGACTGGACACTCAGTAGGCCGAGAAAACTCAATACCAGCGCAGTCGACGCCGACGCTGTCAGGATTAGCGTCGCGATCCGCAAGGGCGCGAGACCTGTCTGAGCGACCTGCATATCCAATGTTTTTATGACAACGGGGGACGCCTTGGGCCCCGGTATGGACTCAACCGCACGGCGCAAATCGGTCAGGATGTGGGGATTCCATTTAGGAGCTTCGAGAATCAGTGTCATGCGAGGAGGGGCATCTTGCCACATTGGAAAATAAATAGTGGGTTCCTCTTGACGCTGGAATGCACCTAGCACACGAGAACCGACTACCCCGATGACCGCAGTGCGGACGCCGTAGTCATCGATAAGCCCCGCCCCAAGCGGACTGCTGCTGAAATCAAGGCCCGCAGCTTCTTGATTGATCACGGCCACTCGATCGTCATCGGCCAATGGACGGTTGGAAAATTCCTGGCCGGCGATCAGAGTTTGGCCGAGCTCATCGAAATAATTTTGCGAAACAATATTGACGTTTAATTCAATGTGCGCCGAAGGTAAGACTGTGGGTATCCGGAACCGCGCGCCCGAAACGCGCCCGGGCGCAGCGGAAGGACCCCCCATAGTTGTAATAAATGGTTGGACCTTCCCCTTTCAATGGAGACGTGGCACTTCTCCTGACTACACCGATGATCTCGGTCGGCATTCCGGCTGGATCCTGGATAACAATGCCCACCGTTTCTCGTCCGAAAAGCGCTGCCGCGGCCTCTTCATCGACAATGGCGACTTTGCGACCTTGATCTCGTAGGCTGAAGAGCCGGCCTGCAGTTGGTTGTGAATCTATCGATTCGAGATAATCTGGCGTAAGCCAATCGATGTCCAACTTAACTTCGCGATCATTTGAACCAGACGGCTGAATTCTGAAAGATCGCCACGCTGGCTGATCGCCTGGGAGCCGGACCGCCCATGCTAGTGGTGAAAGCGCTGCTGTCGACCTGGCTTTCTGTTCCACTTCGGCGAAGTACTTCACATCAACATTGGGGTTCGCCAGTGCTTGTACAGTGAGAAGAATTGGATCGCCGAGGTACTTTCCCGCGGCAGGTTCCAGGGCCGAATGAAAAATCTCAGAGGTAAGAGCCGCAGAAGTCACGAGCATGCAGCACACTGTTATTTGCCCTACGGCTAACCCAGTTCGCAATTGTTGTACCGTTTTCGAGGGCAACCCGCTCTCACGGCGAAGAATGGTCCACGGGCGATCAGTGGACGTCGCAAAGACTGGGACCATTCCGCATAGGACAGTGACGCTGACGCATAGGAGCGAAACGGCAATGATGGGGAATATCCGTGGTGCGAAGACAAGACGCTCAGCGTCCTGCGGAAAGAGAAGAGCAGGGACGGCATGTTCTGACCAAACTGCCAAGAGCATGCCAAAGCATCCGCCGGCAAAGGAAATTACGACACTGTCCGACAACAATTCCTGTGCCAGTCTTGCGCGCGTTGCGCCCAGTGCGATGCGAAGAGAGGTTTCACCTGACCGCCTTATCGCTCGTCCCAGCAGCAACGAAGCCACGTTGATACAGGCGATGAAGAATACGCCCCCCGCTGCGAAATTCATCAGCCTGATTATGCGCGACAATCCGTGCGCCATTCCAGGTGCAGTGCCCGTAAAGGGAATTACGCTGACTGCCGGAGAACCGCCCAACTTCAAGCGAACCACCGCTTCTGCCTGACCGGTGGAAACCCCGCTGCGAAGGCACGCGAAGATCCATAGATCTCGCCCGCCTCCATCCACGCCTTTCAAACTCCTGGGCAAAGGCATCCAGACATCTGTGGAACGGTCGCGGTACAACCCTTCCATCTGAATCGGCGCAACTCCAATAATCGGATAATCAACATTGTCGATGCGAATATGCTTTCCGATCGCATCAGTCCTACCCCCGAAGTCACTCTGCCAAAGGCGATAGCTGAGGACTACACCGTTTCCCAGGGGTACTTTGAGGGCCGCTGCGAAACCAGGCATGACGGCTGCCACAGTCACGACCTCTGAGCGGTCGTCAATCGTGACGTCACTCGGTGTGATCCGCGCCGCTTCTAGCCAATCAAATGCATCTACTCGCTGTTCGAGTCGCTGATATTCGTCACGTGACAGCGGTTGTGGCTCCCCGAATTTGCCTTGCTTAAATATCGACACCATCCGGTTTGCGTATTCCAGCGAAGGGCCGGTGTAAGTGAGTCCCTGGACGAATCCGTATACCGAAGCATTGCTGCCCACTCCAAGTGCAATCGTGAGCAATAAGGCCAGTGACAGTACGGGCGCTCGCGCGAACGCTCTCATTGATTGGCGGATTGTGAGAAAACCATCCGCGAACATCATTCCAGACAGGTTGCAACTGAAAGGCCACAATCAGAGGACCCTTCTCTTGAGCTTGCTAGAGCTGCGCTACCGGGTGTGTCCGGTTTCGTGTCCGCACTGTCCACATTCGGTCTATAGGGTCGAGGGATTCAGTGGACTCAACACTCCCGCGTTCGACTCGAATGGCCAGGCAAGAACGATATACTGTCTGGCCATAAAAGCCCACTCCAACAATAGATCGGTTATTTACTCGCCGGCTGGATCGGTGTGCCACCCGAGATACTGGGTGTCCGATAAGCCAATGCGGAATGCTGAGGGCTGGGATTCCGCACTTTGGATGCACGTCCATTCGCGCGCATTCGTTGATCTGCTTCCGTCCACGATGGCAGGGTAGCTTCCACTTGCTCCCAGTGCACAACGGAGGCCTCGTCACACCAGTCCAGAAGCCGCGGCATCGCGGCCCTATGCGCGCCTGTCATCATGAAAGCTCGCATATTCTCCTGGCCGTCCCAACCGGTCATCGTCCAGAATGCCAAGTTTCTATCGGTCAAGAGGTTCCCAGATTGAAATCCGAACGACCTCCTTGCCTGCCGTACGGAGCGTAAAGCATACAGAAAGAAGAACGGCATGAATCGAATCGATCGGACTCTCAAGCGCGTGACGCCGATAAAAGTCATTGAGGCACCCGGCACCTACTGTTCTTGCACCTCGGTGAACAGGATACTACTCTCCCCAGGCAGGTCTTTTTGGATGTTGGAGGCGAACGCCCGGGAAGCCGCGTCAACGGCATCGAAGGGCTGATCTTCAGAATAGTCGAGTAAGGCGCGCTGCTCGCTGTAGTATTTCTTTCTGTACTTGGGCGCCAAGCGGCCGCGATGGATGCTTATGTATAGTCAAACTTGACCCTCGATGATAGGAGCCGTCCATGTCAATGGAAGCCTGGGGGATGATCGGAGCGGGAATCGTCGCGCTGGCCGCAGGGCTTTTTTTTGTCCGGCCGCGGTTGGCGGCAGCCTCTGGCGCCGGCAGGATTTTGGTGCTTGGGCCAATCTTTGAAGCCGTCGCACTAGCGATCTTTGCCGCGGAACATTTTCTGGCAGCACGCGATCTCTCGGGGATCGTTCCGCGTTGGTTGCCGGGAGCTCTGTTCTGGACCTATTTCGTAGGCGTGGCACTCTTGGCCGCGGCGATCAGCTTCATCGTCGGGCGGTATGTGCGCTGGTCGGCGGCCCTGCTCGCGCTGCTGTTCCTGATCATCGTCGCCACGATCGACGTGCCGAACCTTCCCGAACATCTCCATGAGCGCTTGTTTTGGACGCTCACGGTGCGCGAAACATCCTTCGCTGCAGGAGCGATGGTACTGGCGGGCAGCCTGTGGCCGCGCGGGCTTGCGGCAAGAGCGCTCCTCACCCTGGGCCGGTTCGTCGTCGCGTTTAGCTTCATCTTTTACGCGGTCGAGCACTTTCTCTTCCCCCGGTTCGTACCCGGAGTTCCGCTGGAAAAGATGACGCCCGCCTGGGTGCCAGCGCCGGCACTCCTTGCCTACGTAGTTGGAGCAACGTTGCTCGCCGCGGGCATTGGGCTGATGTTTAACCGAACCCGGCGTATCGCCGCCGCCACCGCGGGCACAATGCTCCTGCTACTGACGATCTTCTTCTATGTTCCCATCCTCATCACGGAGATTCGCTCTCCGCTCGCGGTGGAGGGGGTCAACTATGTGGGCGATACTTTACTGTTCGCGGCCACCGCTCTCCTGGCGGGCTACGATGAGGACGAACCACAAGCATACAGGTAACCTTCTGCGCAGATTATCTCGTCCACCTTAAGAGCGGACCGGTCGACGCGATCGTGAACGCGTTCGCGCAGCATGCGGCTTGGGTCGCCATCACTCTCTTCTTGGCCGGTCTCGCCTGCAGATTCCTGCCCGCCCTCCGGCGTCCAGCGAATAGTAAAGACCGGAATGGCACACGGCGCCGCGATGAATGGCGGCCTTTCCAAAGGGGCTAATCTGTAGGTCTCTACGCATGCCCCATTCCAGGCCGAGATCCGACATTTGGGTTTATCGTTGCTTTGGCCGGAGGCTTCTCCAGAAGTTTTCCCGATCCGCCCCGCTACCAGCGTGCCTTCCCTTGCACGGGAGCAGCAACCGGAGGAAAGAACTTCGATTCGCGCGGATCAACTAGCGCTTCCACAGGGTAATTTTCAATCCACCATAAAGATTGAATGGCGTACCCGGCGCCTGAAAGGACGAGGAGCGGATCGGGATACTGTCATCATCTGTGCCGTAGGGTGTGCCGAACGGCTGCGCCACGAAATGATTGCTGTCATCAAAGGGTGTAGTGCCGAGTTGCGCGCCAGTCGAGTAGTGCTTGTCGAGAAGATTGTTCATCTGTATGAAGAGCTGAATGCGATCAGTGACCTGGTACCGTGCTCCGATGTTGGCGATTCCGTATCCGGCAGACTTGCCCGGTCCGTTGTAGAACACACCATCCGGTTGATCCAGATTATTTTCGTTGCCACGTGCGAACGAGGAGCCAACTGCAAGGACATTCAGCTCAGCGGTCAATTTCGAAGAAGGCCTGTATTGGCCGTACAGCTTGAAAATATTGCGCGGCACCTGTGGTATGAAATCACCGGGCGTAATGTGAATGTCATCGTCGATGCCGGGCTGCCCCGCCAGAGCGCTGTCGTTCGTGCTATTGCTGCCGCCGTCGATGGTCTGCGGACTTTGGTAGGTGGCGTTCAGAAAAGTGTAATTGCTGCCTATGCTCCAATGCCGCCAGTCCTGAGAAAGTTCCAACTCGATTCCGTCCCGTCTGGTCTTTCCAAAATTAAGGAAATAGCCGAAGCCCGTCTGTTCAGAAGCGACAAAAAGCAAGTCGTTATAATTCTGGCCGAAGAAATAGTCGGCGCTCCAGTGAAGCGAGAGACCCTCATTACTGCGGATGCCCACTTCGAACGTGCGCGTCACCACCTGCTTGAGCGGGGGGTCGCTGACCAGTGCGTTCGGCAAGTTGCAAGGCTCATCCGGATCGGAACAGCCAAGCTCAATCGATGTGGGCGAGCGGCTGGCCTCGCTATAGTCAAAGTAGGTATTGAAGAAACGTGAGGGCTTATAAGTAAAACCGGCTGCAGGGTTGAACCGTTGGAATACATTGTTGCTCGTGAGATTGCCGCGCGCCGCCGAGACAGGCAGGTAGTCCAGATTGTCCAGCGAGGTGTGATTGTAGCGGCCTGACAAGGTTACCGCCCAAGGACCATAAGTAAGCGTATCTGTAGCATAGACACTGGGCGTGTTTACAGTTCCGTGCAGCAGCACCTGGCTGTCCACGGGGTCCCCGTCATCATCGAACGTTGTGCCGTCCAGAAAGATCGGCACCAGCGTAAAGGAAACATTATCTGTGTTCAGGTAGCCAAGCTGGGTGAGCTGATGGTAGGTTGACGTGCCGCGATCCCAACCGGCGCCGACAGAAAGCAGATTGTGCTTTGTGTGCCACGTGGCCAATCCCGACAGGCCATAGCCATTCTGCTTATCCTGGGTTCGCGTGATAACACCCGTGCAAGTTTCGGACGGTACACCGCCAGTGTCGTTTTGTAGCACCTGTGCGAGGCAAAGCCAATAAGGAAATGGCTCGGTGGTCGCATCGCCCGTCGTTGGGAAACCCGTATAGCCCGCGGCCGTGAGCGCGGCCGCATCATCATCGGACAGATCGTAAAGATCCTCACCAAACGAATCATCGTTGAGGTCTCCATTCGAGCTGTCGGTGCGGACATAACGATAGTACGCATTCGCGGAGAGTGTCAGTCTGTCGGTTACCGCATGACTCACGTTCAACGTCAAGGATGGAGAATGGTCCCAGGTTACGTCGGGGATCGTATTCACGTCCCTCCAGTTCGTCTTGAGGAAGCGATAATCTGAGGTGCCGTTGCCGGTCATCCAGTTGTTCGCATAGGCGCCGCTCAGGAAGACACTCGTCTTTGCATCGGTCCAGCCCATTTTCAGGAAGGATTGCCGGACCTCGGACGGAGAAAATTCCCGCCATCCGTCTTCGCGGTAGAGGTTACCTGCCAGATAGTAGTTGAAGCCTTTGGGTAATGCCCCGCCGAGTTCTCCTTCGCCGGCGCGCCGCCCAAATTTGCCGCCGGACAGCGTAATCGATCCACCAGGAGCATTGAGGCCGTCTTTGGTCTGGACTGATATCGCTCCGCCCAGTGTGTTCAATCCATAAATCGGATTTGAACCAGGAATCAGCGCCATATCCCGGATGGCCACTTTAGGGATTAAATCCCAGGCGACGATATCGCCGAAGGGCTGGTTCTGGCGCACGCCATCCAGGTAAACAGAAAGCCCTTCCGGCGTTCCCAGCAGCGGAGAAGCGGTGTACCCCCGGTAGTTGATGTCTGGCTGGTAGGGGTTGCCGACATTCTCGTTGATATACACGCTCGTCAACCGCTGATTCATGAGGGCCGCAAGGTCCAGCGCATTACTGTCTTCCAGGTTTTTTGCGGTCAGGCCCTGAACCGGGACCGGAATCTCATCGAGAGACTGATCCGCTTGCCCGATCGGGGTGGGCGAAAAGACAGTGACGCTTGTAGACGCTGTCTGAATGTGAAGCGTGACCACTTTCGATGTAGGAGCCGCTGTGTTTATGTCGATGGTGATGAAACGAGGGGCAAATCCCGGTCTCGAAACCTCCAGGCGGTACTCTCCAAAGGCTAAGCCGCCCAGAGACAAGACACCCTGTGCATCGGTCTGGAAGGAACGATCTATACTGGGCCCCGTCACATGGCCGCTGGCTTGTAAAGCCGCACCAGAAGGGTCATTTACCTGGAGCCGAATCGCACCGGTGCTCTGAGCATAAGCAACCAGTTGCGCCACGACAGAAAGAAAACCTACCCAGACAAAATGGGTCAACTTTGATCGAATACCAAAAACCATGCGCCTGCCTTTTTGTTGTCACGGTCCCGACTTCCCCTCGCGACTTGTCTAGTTGGATATTCTTTTTCGGCGCGTTCTGTTCAGCCTTTCTTAAGATTATTTTCAAGAATTTGTTGCGCTTAGCGAGCGCAGAGAAGATACGCAAAAAAGCACTGAACAACGTGTGATATCACGAAATATTAGGTAGTAGGTTCTTCCCCGATATACCCGATTGACGAAGTGCTTTTCCCGTGCTTGGCCGAGCGGTTTTGCCGCGCGTCGGACACAATCCTGCGTTGAAGTAACACACAGTGAATTGACAGCAGAGAGAGTGTGCTACCGATGCAACTTAAGGAGCGAGACTCCTCAAGGATGCGGTCAACGGATATGTTTAGGCGCCCTTTACTTCGAAGGCTTGGTGGCAGGCGGTTCGATGCCATGTGCCCTAAGCGCCCGATCGATTGCCGGCCATAGCTTTTCGATCGGCTCAGCACCACTCGGAAGCCGCTCCCCGTCTACGAATACCTGCGGTGTAGCATTCACGCCCAGTGATGTGCCGAGCTTGACAGACTCGTTTATCGATGAGGCATCCTGCTTTTTCAAACACATCGCTAACTGCGTTTTATTCACATTACTTTGTGTGCCGAAGGTATCGGCAATATTGTCAAGATCGAGAAACGACTTTGCGGGGTTGGAGCTTGCGCCGCTGATGTCACGCCCATGGCTGTGGACAAAATCAACATAAGACCAATACGCCGAGGCGCTTTGTGTAGCGAGGCAATTAGCGTCGACGGCAGCATGGAGGGCCCAAGGATGATTCGGCAGCGGATAGTCTTTGTAGACGATCTTAACCAGCCCCTGATAGTGGTCCATGGTGGCCGGTAGAATCTCGCTATTCAGCATGCTGCAATACGGGCACTCAAGATCATCAAAATTGATTATTTCGACTTTGGCTGTGGAGGTTCCGCGGACCGGCCGTCCATTCGTGTCGATGGATAGCAACGGGTTGCTCTTGAGGTCGAATTTCTCAAGTCGTGCAAGGGTCGAGCCATCCCCGGAAACCAGGAATTCAACCGACGTTCGTTTATCTCCATGGATGAAGGTCACTGGCAGGGTGTCATAGCCTTCAACGTTGCTCTTGATTCTCACCCCTTGCTGGATGTCGTAATCCGGAGGCACTGAAAACTGCGAGCGAATTAACAACTCAATTTTGCGTTCGAGAGAGGGGTTGCTTGGGCTGGAAGATGCCGGATTAGGAACGGATGTATTTTGGGCTTCTCCTACCGCGAGGACGAGCATCGTTACGCAGGAAACAACTAGGCGAACGGTTGAGAAATGTCTCATTGTTCCTACCTCGACCGGACTAGATTATCTCAACATCCCACCAGGAGAAGCCAGAAGGAGCGGAAACCATTCTCCGGAATGGCGATCCCAGTGGCCGGCCCCGCCCATTGCTAACAAATGAGGGTCGGAAAAAGGGATAGAGTTTGGTGTATCGCGCCTTTAAGCGAATGGAGGCTCAATAGCGGCTCGCGGTAGGTCTGCACCATCGTTAGATTGCAGCAGTCCTCAGTCCGTTCCCGAGAGTACGCCGCGCCGGATGGTAGTCGCCACCGCCTCGGTGCGATCCGAAACCTGAAGCTTTCCCATAATGTTGTTCACGTGATGTCGAACCGTGTTGTCGCTGATATCAAGAGCGCTCGCGATCTGCTTGTTCGTCGACCCCTGCGCGAGCCGTTCGAGAATTTGCACTTCACGCGCGGTCAGGTCGGAACGGATCATCCGATCGGCGAGCCGGGCAGCAATATGGCGGGGGATGTAACGCTTTCCTGCGTCCACTACCGAAATCGCCGCCACCATCTCGGACTCTGTCGTATCTTTCAGCAAATATCCCTGGGCACCCGCACGAGTTGCGCGATAAATATCTTCATCTTTCTCGAAGCTCGTCAGGACAACCACCCTTGGCGGCGACTCCATTCGTTTCAGGGCGTGCAGCACAGCGATTCCATCCATGCCAGGCATGCGAAGATCCAGCAGAAGCAGATCCGGCTTATCCTGCTGAATCATCGCCAGAGCTTCCTCACCGCTGGCTGCCGATCCAATCACCTCCAGCCCCGCCTGGGCGCTGAGCATATTCGTTAGGCCCGAGCAAACAACCGGGTGGTCGTCAACAATCAGGGAACGAAGCAAAAGCTTGCATCGAATGGCGCTCGCACTGCTCACGCCGTAATTCCGTGTCCCGTCTACCTCCAATATCGAGATGGCCGACACTTGTACCGTGCTGCCCTCTTGCAGAGCTTGCAAGTTAAGGGGAGAACCCGACTGCGCCAGCTCCACCAGCACACTGTCGGCATCGTCTTGTAGCAGCAATACCTCCCGCGAGAGCTCTCGCACCGGTCGTAGCGCGGACGGCCGGCAAATCAAGCCTCAGGTCCGTACCCACAGGATCGCAATTTATAAAGAACCCGATCGGCCCTGTTGCGGTCAAATGGACCCGCCAGAAATATGCGGTCGAGGCGGCCATGCAGCAGGTTCATGCGCATTCGCGGCCTTCCGCTGAATTGCTGGCGGACCGTGACCAGTAACGGATGTAACTCTGAAGGTTGCGAATCGCAGCCTAAGGCATAAAATAGTACGATGAATTCGATTCTCCTAGCTGACAACCAAGAACTTTTTCGCATTGGCATCGCCAGGACCCTGGCGAGCGAAGAGGGTTTCCACCTGGTGGCACAGTGCGCGGACCTGGAAAGCCTAATGCTTTCCGTTGATGCGTACCGCTCCTCGATTATTGTTTTTGCTTCCGCGCTCAGGCCCGAGTATCAAGCTTTGATGGCCCATATAAAGGCCGCGGGAAGCCGCGCCGTGGTGATCGCCGAAAACGGAGAGCCAGCCCATAGCTTCATCGCTCTCGATATTCGCGGGGTGGTCTATCGCAATACCACCGGCCAGGAATTGGTGGCGTGTGTGCAAGGGGTGATCAGGGGCAACTGGTCCATTGAACGGGTGGGCGAAGCGAAGGGGCTGGACGAAGAAGCTTCCATAGGGACACGTGTTCGCGATCGGCTGACCCCAAGAGAGATGCAGGTCGTTGCCCTGCTCGTGCAAGGTTGCAAGAACAGAGAGATCGCGCTTCACCTGGGCACCAGGGAACAGGTGGTCAAGAACTACCTGCGCAATATTTATAAAAAGACGGGTGCTTCCGATCGCCTCGAACTTGCCCTCTTTACCACACAAAACCGGATACTGGCCGCCGCTGCGGCACAAGCCGGGAGCCTCGTCTGGGAACGGAGTTAAGGCGGCGCTGGCTGCGATCAGGACCCGGCCGGGCACACTCGGTCAACAGACCCCGTTCAACTGTCCAGGCAAATCGAAGGCTTCAAAGGCCGCCTGATGCGCACGCCCGTGAGGAGTCATGCGCATATGAAAAATGTGCAAGCGTGATCATTCGCGGGTTACAGAATCCTTGGCCAGGAGCCGATCGACTGTCAGCTGGCCAACGCTTAGTTTCTCTATGCGGTAGCCGCGAATTGCGATCTTCCGAACGGCTAGTGCACCGATAGCCAAGGCGCCAATAGCAAAAGCGCCCATCGCAGCAGCGCCAATAGTCAGACCTGCGGCGGCGATACCGGCGGTCACTGCGACAGTCCGGGTTAGCTTGTCCTGTATATCCATGGAAACCTCCGGGAGTTAGAAAGCGGTGAATTAATGTCCCAAATATTCTGCACCAAGTGCCAGACGCCTGGTGCGGAAGAATGGCGACGTGAAAACCCCGTAGCTCCTTCAACCGTGAAAATCTCACCGCGCGGTTTCAGGCGATATCGCAAACCTGGGCTATACCCTCGAACTCATCGACTTCGGAGGATTGTTCTGTGGGAACGCAATCGGCCGCAGGCGCCAATTCACCTTTTGCTTCCCGACGACCCTTTAGGAGGAGGTGGCTACGCGGCCAGTCGCTGACTCAGACCGATCCTGTAAGATCTTTCGAGGTCGATAGAGTAAACAGGAGTGGCGAATGGGGGATTGCTGGAAAGCGATCTTGATTGCTTGCCTGACCAGTGTCTTGGTTCGGCCGTCTTGGGGCAACATCGCGTGTCCGGTCTCTCTAGCGGATGGTAAGGCAGACCAGGATGGGATTGTCTTATCTTTCCGGAACATTGGAAAACTCCCTATCCAGGAGCTTGTGTTTAATTGCCTGCCGATAGGCAACGGGGCGGCTCATCGCCTTACTTGTCATACGGAAACGGGGTTGTTCTTTCCGGGAACGGAATACACCAGTTCTTTTGCTTACAAAAATCATACGGGGTCAATCCAGGTGGCTATGGAAGCTGCCCGGCTGTCCGATGGATCGTCGTGGTTATTGAATCGCGATCAGAAATGTCGCCCCTTGAGGATTAACCGCGTGAGAAAACCCTAGCGGACGGAATGCCCACGACAACATCTCTATGCTGGTACCCGAAACATGGCAAGGAGACGATATGATCCAGCACGCCTTTGACGCAACTTTTTTGGCATTGCAGACCTTTGTTGTCGTTTTTCTCTTGCTTCACGATTGGATCCCCCTCGGCCGCCTGAACAACCTCGCGGCTATCCACAGCCAGGACCCGCTATTGCATCGCATCTTCGTGACCCTTTTGCCCGGTGCGCCCGCTGCTGTTGGGCTCTTTTTCAGCGCAAAACATTTTGGGCTATCCTACCCAGGTTGGCTGGAGATGCTGCTCTGGATTACGTATAGCGTCCTCGTCATCGGCATGCTCCGTGCCTGGTGGATACCTTACCTGTTCCTGCCGGACCCAGTGCGGGCCGCACGCTATCAAGTTATCTTCGCCGGCACGCATTCGTTCTTGCCTCGACGCAATGGAATGACCCCGGACACTCTGCATACCGTGTTTCATTTGGCCACGCTGTCTACGCTGGTGGCCCTGTTCATAAGGGATCGAATGTGATTGAGCACGCGACCGGAGAAGTCACGGGCCCGTTGAGGTCCGGTGGCCCCGTCCGCGACCATGACTTTGGCCGTGTTACCGCAATGTGTGTTGATGGTGCGGTAACAAGCGAACCTAGCGAGAGTGAATGGGAACCCGTGGGACTATCCTGCTCCGAACATCCGACGAAGAGCGCAGTACGCTGTCCTTATATGCTTTCTCCAGCGACTTAAGCGCGACCTTGATGAGGTCGCGGCTCTGCAGTTCAAATGTTTGCCAGTTTGGGGTCCGATTCTCGTCGTCGTTAGAGGACGTGACGAACGAGATAGCAGTTGAGCTCTCTAGACTGCGCTTGTCGGGAAGCATGGCGAAGATTACTTTACGATGATAAAAAGCATGCGTGCCAAATATGTGGCCTACGCTAACGCCAGGCCAGTGCATCATTTCTTGTTCAAGAAGTGAACACCATTCTCGAATCTCTGGAGGAGCTGCGAGCAATGCAAAATGTTTCATAAGCTTACCCAGACTAGCACAATCCCTTTGAGGGCATCACTACCGTCACAATCCAGCTCAGGGAGCGGAGCCAGAAGACCGGTCATTCGACCATTAGCGCGCGGCAGGCGGCCGCTAAACTCTAAGGAAGAATGCCGTGATCGGGGTCTTCACTGGGTAAGCATGCAATCGAGATTACATTTATGAGTGAGTTTACCTTTGGCGGATCGGCTGCGGTCAGGGAAATTGAACCGCCCTGCTTCAAACGTATCGATGGTAGTCCTTAAATGCTTTGCGAACGAAGAGATCGAGAGGCGCGGTACGATTGCAAATCGACACCATCAAGAGCCAAAACTCGCAAATTGCTTCGACAAGGCTGAGTCGCGGCCACAAACTTTTAAATCGTGTCTGTGATTGTTTCGTAATGCTGATTTTCATGGCGCTTGCGATCATGATTTCGCTTGCCGTTAGCGGGATCGTTTTGGCCATGGTCAAAATGTGGGCGCTGGATGGGAACCTTTTGGCGTACCTGCGTTGCGGTCGACATTACTGGGTTGCGCGATTATAAAGGCCTGTGAGCCGGCCCTCGGCGAGCACGTGATTCTTTACTGCGGCGGCCAGCTGCTCCTTGTTTTTTCCTGATGGAAGATCGGGGGGCACATCCATTGCATAGAGCCGGAAAATATAGTGGTGCGGTTTTGTTCCCGGCGGACAAGGCCCCGTGTAACCGATACTGCTGGAGCTGTTGATGAATTCGACTGCGCCATGAGGCAATGCAGATTGCGAAGATGCGCCTTCAGGGATCTCGTGGGCATCGATGGGAATGTCGTAGACCAGCCAGTGAACAAAGCCAAGGGGAGCGTCGGGATCATCCATTACGATGGCGAGGCTTCTGGTGCCGGGCGGCGTAAATTGCCAGTGAATCTCCGGAGACGTACCAGCGCCATCGCAGGTAAATCGCGCGGGAATGTTGCCGCCGCTCAAGAAACTTAAAGTGTCGACAATAATTGAGCCCTGGGTTGGCCCCTGCGCAATATCGGCGCGCTCGTGGCGCCGCAGAAGCAAAAAAGCGTCCACCAGGATCAGAGCAAGGACGGCGAAGCCCAGCGTAATCCGCCTTGTCCATTTACTGAACGCCATTGCGCCGCCCCGCGCCACGACTTTTTCTATCACAATCAGTGTCGTGCAGGACGCTTCGCTATTTTGGGGGTTCCAGTGGGGATTTCACGGGGGCGGGCGTGGGGCCGAGTATCCGGTCCACCTCGCCATCGTCGGCCCAAACCGACTCTACTCCATCTTTAGGGACGTCGACGTGAGCAGTCCACACGATGGCGTTGAGAACAAGCTTGCGATAGTCGTCGTTTTTCCAGTTATCGTAAAAGTGGCCGAATGTCGCCCCGATGCTGCGTCCGGCTGTCTTGCACTGGGGGGTGGGCGGACGGTCGTAAGCCCACATGGTGATCTGATCCTTGGGACCGGCGAGCGGTCCGGGCAAGGCTTTGGGGTCCGCTGGAAGCTCAGGGACGCGGAGCAGCGGAGTGATACCGGTGTCGCCACCGACGAAAGTGGCCTTGTAATAGAACTCGTCCGTTACTTTGAAAGGCTTCACGCCGTGCATGACGGAATGGTCAGGTGATGGGAACAGGACCTCGCTGGTGAGGGTCTTTTGCGTGAAAAACATCTGCGGGTGTTTGGGTCCGTCGTATTCTACATAGCCTCCTGCCCAAGCCAACCCCTGCTGCTGGAATTGATAGGGGATATAGGTTGCAAAGTGGAAAATCATGAAACCGCATCCGCGGTCTATCTGCTTTTGAATGGCGGCAATGCGCTCCGGAGTAAAGCTCCAGGGAGACCACTGCATGCCGTCAGAGATAAAGACAATCGTGTCCGCAGTGTCGAGATCGGAGACATTCGTAGGCCAGCCGTCGTAGATTACTTCGGTTTCGACGTTTTTGAGGCCAGCACGGTCGAGCAGGACCTTTAGGAGGCGGGCAGACTTCAGGTATTCGTGCATGCCCGGTCCATGGGACTTAGAACCGGCAATGAGGAGAATCCTGCGGTGTTTTTGAGGATTCGTGGCGTTTCCCGACTGAATCGCGAAGACCAGCACAAGGGTTGCCAGTATCCATTCGCTTGCTCGGCGCAGGAGCGTTTTTCGCATGAGGGGCCCTTTGAATTTGCCAGCTGATTATATTGACGCGGATCTTGTGCGGCGAGTACAAGCTAGGTACCGTTACCAACAATGACCTTTGCAGATCTCGACCTGTCACGAAGACTTGAGCGAGCCGAAGGGCGTTCCTGCCTGGAGTTTGCGGAAGCGCGCGGGAGGCTCTATCCGGAGAGCGGTGCCAGCTGGATGGAGTGCGCGGGCGCCTATGCCGTCTTTGACGGCGTGGGCTCTCCGGTGACGCAAAGCTTCGGGTTAGGGCTTTTTGAGCCGTTAAGCCCGGCTGCACTGGACCAAATGGAGGCTTTCTTCCTGGACCGTGGGGCCATTGTGCTTCATGAAGTTAGCCCACTGGCGGGCATCGCGACACTGGATTTACTGTGCACCCGCGGTTACCGGCCCATCGAACTGAGCAGTGTGCTCCAGCGGCCGGTGGCGCGGCCGGCCGCGAAAAATCACCCTGACGGAATAACGGTGCGCGTGGCCGGCGTCGAGGAAGCAGCGGTATGGGTGCAGATCAACGCGCGGGGATGGGGGAACGATGACCCCGGGCTCATGGATTTTCTGAGTGCATTCGGCCCGGTGGCATTTGCCCGCGAGCACACGGTGAATTTTATCGCTGAACTGAACGGCCAACCCGGAGCAGCAGGTGGTCTCAGTCTGCATGAAGGCGTAGCTCTGTTTGCCGGTGCGGCGACGGTCCCGGAGATGCGGTGCCGCGGACTGCAGGCAGCGCTGCTCGAGGCGCGGATGCGTTATGCCTTCGAACATGGCTACGAACTGGCGATGATGGTAACGGAAGCGGGCAGCCAGTCGCAGCGCAATGCCGAACGCATAGGCTTCCGAATTGCCTATACCCGCACCAAGTGGCAACTCCATCGGTCCTGACACAAACGTGGGTCTATCCGTTCGCTGTTGGGACCGGTACACTGGCCCGGACGTGACTCTCAGCCCTCATCCCGTACTCCACCCGATCTTCGAGGCACTCGGCTACATCCTCGCCTACCTAATGTTCCGGCGAAGCTGCGCGCGCAATGGTGACCTGATCGAGGATGACCAGCGCTGGCTCATCATCGCCACGGCGGCGATCGGTGCCCTGGTCGGCAGCCGGATACTGGGCCTGATGGAGCAAGTGTTCCGCCTTCATATCACCTGGGTCACCTTTCTATTGCCCGGCGGCAGGACTACCGTCGGCGGCCTATTGGGAGGTTGGATTGCATTGGGTCTAATGAAGCGCCTGCGGGATATCCGCGGCCACGCGGGCGACCTATTCGCCGTACCGCTATGCCTGGGCATCGCCATCGGCCGCGTTGGGTGCTTTCTGGCAGGTCCCGCGGATGGCACCTACGGGGCCGCGACCACTTTGCCCTGGGGGGTCAATTTTGGCGATGGCGTCCTCCGCCACCCTACCCAGCTTTACGAGATCCTATTTCTCAGCGCTCTTGGGTTCTTCCTGCGACGGTATAACGATCGACCGCACCCTGAGGGTGCGGCCTTCCGCATCTTTCTAGTCGCCTATCTCTCGTGGCGGCTGGTCATCGACTTCCTTAAGCCCCAACCGCTGCTCTACGGTCTCAATTTGATCCAGTGGGCCTGCTTGGCGGGAATAGTGGCATCTCTGCCCGATGTTATGAGACTCTGCTTTATCGAGCCAACCGCGATCAGGAGCACCGAATGAGCACACCACCGATGCCGATACGGGCCTCACACAAGCCCATAAACCTGGCCAAGATCGCTACCGTTTTTGCCCTGACCTTCAGTCTCGCGTTCGGTCTCTGCAGCGTGAGTGGTATCAGCATTTCCGGCGGCGGTAACTATCGGGTCGCCCAACTTTTGATCGCCACCTCGCTGGTCATCGAAGCCGTTTGTGCCGCCGGCTTAACGGTGCTCGGCATCGTAGCCTTTCTCAGAAGGTCGCATCCCAAGGCGTAGATGTGCGCCCTTTACGGCGTGCGATGGATCGGCAATTTCGGCCGACAGTTCCAACGACAAATCTCAGGTGCTGAAGCGCGCAACTGTGGCGTTCGGGTACGGCCCGGCTGAAGCCGTGCCTCGCCCGAAAATCGAGCGCAACTGCGCATTTTCTTTTAAGGCGCCACTTTACAGGTTGCGGAAAAACTCATGTTTTGTGTCAGGGGCACGACTTTAGTCGGGCCATAAAAGACCCAACAAAGATCTGGGCGTTAGCCCCTGAGGTACGTTGCAATATTTGCGACGTACTGTGCTTCACTGGATCTCGGCCGTAAGACGCAGAGAGGCGTGCCGACTGGCGTTGGGCACACGGCTTAAAGCCATGCCTTGGTGCCGACGTTATTTTTCCGCTGCCCCTTAAAGCCTCATCGGTGCGGCCCAAGGAAGGTCGCCCGAGCAGGATCAACTTCCTAATTCGCCGGATCGGCCATCCGGCCCATAAACAGGATGCTGTTCGAACGGCTGTCGCGAATCAGGAAGACGAAGGGGTGGTCGGCGCGGAAAACCGGTGGCGCCGGGTTCGGGACGCGTATCGCCATGGCCCTCATGGTCACCGCAGTGGCTGCCGCTGCCTCGGTTCCTTCCTCGTTAACATCCACATAAGCCTTGTGGATCACCGCCGAAATAAAGAAATCGCGGTTCCCGGTCATCCCCGAAAAATTGGCGCTGGCCGTAAAGGCCTGCGGCATCCCCATCGCGGCAAGCGTGCCCCCTAGCTCGAATTGTTGGGTTGTTTTGAACTTAGGCAGGGTCACGATGACTTTTGGCACCGAAGCCAACTGATGTAGCCATTGCTGCATGCTGGTCGCACTCATCGATTGTTCCAAAGCGGGCAGGCCACCTGGATCGTTAGGGAGTAAGACCACCATGGAAAGTTCGTTGCTCTTGTAGGGAATTTCCAAGGCCTGAAACGTTCCGCCGTTGAAGTAGTTGAACGCGCCTTCGCGGTGCATCAGGGGAGTTTTCTTTGTCTGCCCCGGGGATAGGTGGAACTCCTCATCTTTAGTTTGTGCCTTGTCGAATTGCGCCTGCCAGTCACCCTTGAAGTAGATCGCGTTAGTCAGCACTAACCTGGTAGAGGGTCTGATCGAGCCGGGCTGGAGCAGGTCCTGAATCTTATTTGCTGTTTTCTGCTCGACCCAATGGTTGATTGTCAGCCGCGCCTCTTCCGTCGAGCCTTTGAAATCCACCTGGTTCAACCCCGCGCCGTAATCGTTGTCCATCACCTTGAGGAAGTCGGGGAGGAAGGTGTAGCCACGCTGCGCCCAGAGAGCATTGGCTACGCTCAACTGGTATCCCGCGTGCGCTGCATTGAGATCGCTCAGCAGTGCTCCCATCGCCGGGTGAAGTTGTGCCGGTGGAAGCGTGAAGTGCAGAGTTCTTCGCCATCTCGGAAGCAGTGTCACCGCGCGCCCCGGCATAGGCCATGGCTAACGCGGTGGAAATACTCTCGGGGGAGAAAAAAAGGTTGCCGCTTTGATTCCGTAACCGGCCGTAGAGCTCAACGGCAAAGGTGTTATCGCCCTCGACCAACGAGGCTCGATCAGGCGCGGCTGGTGGCATCTGCGCGGCGCGCGAGGGGGGTAGTAAAGCAAAACAGAGCATGAGTAAGCATAGTAGGAATTTCATGCACATCTCCGTCAACTACGGGGGCCACTTCGCGTGGCGCCTCACTGAATGGACGAAGACGGATTCTAAACCGAGCCAGGAAAAGCACGGGTGCAGAAATTCCTGTTTCGCTATACGGATCTCGAAAGCTTCTCCCGCCGTGCTGTCCATTCTGCCGTCGAGAAAAGACCAGGTCCTATCTCGATCAGCCGTGGAAGCATCTTGAAGACCGAGACCTGGTTCCATAACTTCCCGTCGCGGGTGCGAAATCCCTTCTCGTTCAGATCGCTGGCAATGCTGGAAAAGGGGAAATCCTGCACGACCAGATCCATCAATTGGGTAAGGACGCGGCGCTCGCCGGGATGGAACTCCAGCCGCTGGCAATCGTCAGAGATGCGCAAGCCGTAGGGGATTTCCTCGTGGAAGGCGCCTTCACTCGGCGCTTCATCCCCGGGTAATTCCCGCCGCCACTCAATCGATACTAGTTGCCACCCGGCAGCCATACGCTGCTGCATGATGGATGGACTGAATGGTCCGGAAACCACATCTCTTATCCGCTCAAAGTGCGCCATGTATATCCTCCTTAGAAGACATGCCCATGATTGCTGCCTTAGTTTGTTGCCTATGGTTAGCAATCTATGCGCCAAACTATAAGGCGGCAAACACCGGATAGGCAACTTGCTTACATCGACTTACGCCAAATGGGCTTGCATCGAATGCATGGAGCCGTGTTCGAAATCACGAATTGCTGTTCGACTCTGGACACAGAAGGCTAGGGATTAGCCGCGGGCACAGGGGGGACGGGAAGCACTTTGCGGTTGTCTGGCGGCAGGTTGGGCGCGCTGGTCATTTCCTCATCGCCAATCTCGAAGACGGGCGTAGTCTTGGGCAACTTCATGCGGCCGTCGACTAGATAGGCTACGGCAACCCCGCCAGTTACCTCGGGTGCGAGAAAGACCATCGGAAGAAGATACTTCTTGCTCTTAACCAGCGATTCGGCCACCCCGTCGACCGGGTGACTGCGGGCAATGCTGCCCGGCACCTGGGGAATGACGAAGGCGGACATGTTGAGCTCCGGGTGCTTTTTACCATAGGCGACCAGGGAGCGGGCTACCTGTTTAGGGGTCATCAGGCCGACGTCGGCGATAAAGTTGCGATGGATTGCGTGGGGCAGGTAGATGTCGAGGACGACGCGGGAAAAGTCCGCGCAGTTGTGGAAGAGCAAGTTGAAATGTCCGACGTTGCGGCGATCGTTGTAGGTGGTGATGAAGCGCTGGTCTTGTGCCGGCGTGCTGTCGACCTGAAATCCGTGGATAGTCCGATCGTAGGAGGAGCCGACCAGTTCCGTCCACTCACCCTTGGGGGACCCGCCGTGGCGATTGTCGGGCGCCAGATCAAGCAGGTGCTGTTTGCGGTAGGCGTCGCGTAGGGCTGCGACCTGTTCTTTGTTTACCGTCTGGGGAACGTCGGCCAGCGTATCCACGGCGTAGAGATAGGGGACCAAGGGGATGGCGAGCCAGTCATAGCCGTCAATCTTGTGGTAACGGCTGATCACGACTCCATACTCGCCGTCGTGGCAAGGGCGCAACGAGGTGGGCGTATCGGCACAGATGTGATTGAAATACACGGCTGCGTGGCCAGTAGGGTTCACGGCGCCAAAGTCACCGTAAGGCTCTTCCATCAGGAGTGCTACGGAGGCTTGAGCGTGCGAAACTGCTGCCGCGAAGAGGCAGAAAAGGAGAAAGGGCCCTCGATGCATCATTCTTTTCAAATTGTTATTCTAGAGGGGTTATGGCTTTTCCGATCAAAGTTTGTGTGGTGTGTTCCGAGGAGTTTGAATTGAAGCCGGATAAGCCCGGTTTCGCCAATCGCTGCCCGTCGTGCAGTACAGATGAACAGGCGGACCCCGACACCAAGCGCCGCATGGACGCCGACGAACGCAAAACCGTGATGGAAGCGAACGAGGCGCGGAGACAAGCGATGCGCGACCTCCTGTATCGCAAGGATAGCTAACAGTTTCTGGCTTTCGAGCACGCAATGATTTGCGACCTTGCGCATCTACGCGGACTGGCGGCGCTGTACACCGCGGCGTGGTGCAGTCAGGACGCGTCGCGGGTGTCCGGCTACTATGCACAGAATGGTTCGCTCAACGTGAACAGCGGCCTTCCCGCCGTAGGCCGAGAGGTGATTACTGCGGTGGCGCAGGGATTCATGACGGCTTTTCCGGATTTACAGGTGCTTCTCGACGACGTTCTGCTGCAAGGCGACCGGGAGGTCTACCAATGGACCCTCACCGGTACCAATACCGGACCAAACGGCACTGGCCATTCGGTGCGCATCAGCGGCTACGAAGTTTGGACGATTGGTGAGGATGGCCTGATCGCCGAGTCGCAGGGCCATTTTGACGAGGCAGCCTATCGATACCAGGTGGAGCATGGGATCCCATCCCAGTTCTAGTAGCCGATAAAAAAGCCCTTTATCCACCGATTCGCAACCAACCCTTCGGGAGCAAAGGTGCTCCCACTGCTATGCGAACGACCCACGTCTCACAGGTCAAGCCGATGACAATCTGGTGCCTGGCGGCAATCGTTTTGGTCGCCTCAGTGCTTGTAATAGGGGTCACCCTGTTCCATATGCCAGGCACCCAGCAACCTCTGGAGAAGCACACCCCTGCTGCTGTATCCCATTGAGTTTGTTTCGGCCGACCGGTCTCCTGCCACGCCGGACGCAATATCCCTATTGATTTTATGTGGCTATTGACAATCTAATGCATGATCTGTTTGACTTCAGAACGGATGATTTGTGTTCCAAACACAGATCGTCAGCTCGAAATAGCTGAGGCCAGGGTAGCGCGGAATTCGGATGATCTAGCCGGTGGAACGCCAAGAGAGCGGCCAGTAAGGTTCCACCCTTTCCGGGCACGATCGTCGCACTCACCACTCAACTAAAACAACCAAGACACGTCCGCAGGCCGGCGGCTTTCGCTGGCCCTGCAGAACAGCGCCATTGACTTCTCTAAGAGAGTGGCCGCCCGGTTCGTCGATTTGAACTGGTTTCTTGAAAGAGCTGCATCGTTAGCCAAAATCGAACGCTTGTTAGAGCTAGGCAAGTCATTTCTTTGATTTGAGGGAGCCGCCAGATGCTTAGTCGTCGCAGCAGAGTGCTTGCGCTCATAGTTTTCCTGTGCCCGGTTGTCTGTTGTTTCACCTTTGCCCAAAGTGGCAACCAGGGCTCCATCGCAGGGACTGTTACGGATTCGACGGGTGCCGTCATCGCAGGGGCAACCGTAACTATTACGAATGAGTCCACGAATGTATCCCGGAGCGTGCAGAGCGATAGTCGTGGCTTTTACGACGTCGAATCCCTGGAACCCGGCGCGTATACGGTATCGGCCTCGGCTACCGGCTTTCAGGGAACGATCACCAAAGGGGAGGCTCTGGCGCCAGGACAGCGTCGGCAGAGTAACGCGATCCTTTCCGTCGGAACCACCTCGCAGCAGGTCACGGTGCAAGCGGATGCACTCGAGGTACAAACCGAGAGCTCCGAGAACGGCGGCACGATCACCGGGAAACAAGTTACCAACCTGATGCTGAATGGCAGGAACTTTCAGGCACTCGGGCAACTTGTGCCCGGAGTAACCAGCACTCAGAGCGGCAATGCGCTGCCGGGGGGAGGACTTGGCGGCGGCACGAATCTGATCGTCAACGGAAACTCGGTGGAGTACACCGTCTATACCATCGACGGCGTCGAAAATATGAATACCGGGAACCTGGCTAACCTGAATGTTCTGCCCATCGTCGATGCGATCCAGCAGTTCAGCGTGATGAGCGACAACTACACGGCTAAGTACGGCTGGTCGGGCTCGGGGCAGATTGTTGTTCAAACCAAAGCGGGTTCCAGCAGCTATCACGGCTCTGCGTGGGACTACCTGCGCAACGACGCGTTTGACGCAAATAACTACTTCGACATTACCAAGGCCTCACTCCACCAGAATATCTTTGGTTACACGCTGGGAGGGCCCGTTCCGCATTCGCGTAAAACGTTCTTCTTCGCCGCCAATGAGTGGAGAAAATCAAGTACCGGTCAAACCGCAACAGGAGCTGTTTTCACCCCGGCCATGCTCTCGGGTAACCTCACTGAAAGCCCGACACTGCCTGCCGGCGGTCTGACGCTCGATGCACACAGCCAGGCCCTGCTTGCCTCCGAAGGGCTTACCGGTTGTCTTACGACTCCCACGACCTTGAATCCCGCTTGTTTGAATCCGGTGGCAACTGCTCTTTATCACGCTTATGTTCCTGGCCCCAATAATCCCAGTGGAGGCTTCAATAACTACATTAACCAGGGTCCGGAAGTCATCGACCAGATCGACTACAACTACCGCATCGATCACTCCTTCACGCCCAATGAAACCCTGACCGGCCGCTTTATGTATGAAGAGGCCAGCCAGCGATACCCCTTCGACAACTGGGCCGGCCTGCCTTACTCGACGACGACCGATTCGTACTACACCACTGGTTCCAATCTGCTTTTGCGCTTGAACTCGAGCCTCACGCCCCGCCTTAATAACATCGCGACGGTTGCTTATTCCGACGATAAACCGAGAATCCAGAACACCTCGGACAACACCAGGTTGCCCGACGGCCTGGCGATACAGCAGTATTTTCCCGGCGCAGATCCGCTGAATCGCATTCCGAATATCAGTATTTCGTCGGGATATAGTTCCCTGGGAGTGGGAACGCAGCCGATCCACGCCTCCGACGGTGAGGGCATTCTTGCCGATGACGTCAGCCTGGTGAAGGGAAGCCATGTTCTGCAGGCGGGCGCCATGTATGTCTTCGGCATCAAGCGGCAAAACGTATTCACGCTTCCGCAAGGGAGTTTTGCCTTTACCGGCGTTCACACTGGAGATCCAGTCGCAGACTTTCTGTTGGGTCTGGACGCGACCTATACCCAAAACAGCAATCAGAAGAGTGGCTCGTACCATTACCGGCAAGGCGAGGTTTATTTCCAGGATGACTGGAAGGCCACGCAGAGGTTGACGCTGAACCTGGGATTACGCTGGTTCTACTATTCACCGGATACCGTGAGTGGCGACCAGGTGACCAACTTCGATCCATCCACTTTTAACCCGGCCGACGCTCCGGTGGTCAATCCGAACGGGACGTTGACTACGAATGCGAACAACGTTCCGATCACCGCGGGTGGGGGCATTGCCAATCTCGAAAACGGCCTGGTCTTTGCGGGACAGAATGGCGTTTCCAGTGGATTCTTTTCCGCGAACAAGAAAGCGTTCGCGCCCCGCGTGGGATTTGCCTATGCCCTGGGGAATGACAATAAGACAGTGGTGCGAGGAGGCTACGGCATCGGCTACACACGCGAGGCAGTAGAGCAGATCTACGCGATGTTCGGAACCAATCCTCCATTCAATGCCAGCGCCAATATTCTCAACAGCCTTTTGAGTAATGGCACCGCCGGAAGCGCAGGAGCGCCGACGCCACAATCTCTCGATGCCATTGACAAGAACAGCGTCGGGCCGTCGCAAACTCAATCCTATAGCCTCTCGGTCCAGCGGGAGGTCATTCCCAACAGCATTCTGAGCTTCGCCTACGCGGGGAGCGTCTCCCGGCATTTGGAGACACAGGTCTACAATCCGAACGAAAACCTGCCGGTCAGCGCTCCAAGTGTGCCCGGGTGCCTGGCGCCCGGACAGGTTGCTTCGTCTTCCTATCAGTTTGATCCGTGTATCAACACCGGCGCAGTGTCAGCGAACTATACGGTGCCCTATCCCGGATATACTTCGATCGCAACCCAGGCCTTTCTCGGAAGCTCGAACTACAACTCATTCCAATCGCACTTTGTATACCGCACCAACGCCCTGCAGCTGGATTCGGCCTACACCTATAGCAAAGTGCTTTCCAATCTCGGCGTAAATTCCGGTGCGGCGGGAAGTACATCGATTGGTGTCGCGGCCCAGGATTGGAGAAACCTTGGTGCAGAGTATGGGCCGCCCGATTGGGACCGCACCCATGTATTCACCACCAGCATCGTTTACGACTTGCCATTCTTTAAGAGCTCTGGAACTTTGCTCCGGGAGACTCTGGGAAACTGGAGTTTCGCCGGCCTCACGATTCTGGAGAGTGGTTTTGCTCTCACGCCGGGGATGTCTACTTCTGCCAACGGCGAAGCCACAAGGCCGGACTCTTTAGGACATGAAAACAAAGTGGGCAAGGTCGCGGAATGGTTCAACACGTCGAACTATATACAACCGCCGTATGGTTTCTACGGGACGGCCTCGCCTGGAAGCATCCGTGGTCCAGCCGAATTTACCGGCAATACCGCGCTCTATAAAACATTTCCGGTAGGGGAGAAGGTGAATCTACAGTTCCGGGCAGAAGCTTTCAACATCGCCAACCACCCGAGCTACGCGGCGGTGTCTACGAATTACGGAGCAGGGAACTTCGGCGCCGTAACCAGTGCGCTCGATCCACGCATTCTCGAGTTTGCCCTTCGCGTTAGTTTCTGAGGAAACACCTTTGGAAGGCGAATTGTGAAGGAGCAGGGTGCTGGATCCCAAGTTATTGAAGGGGAAAGAAGAGGACTGGTGCGCCCGGAGAGATTCGAACTCCCGACCTAACGCTCCGGAGGCGTTCGCTCTATCCAGCTGAGCTACGGGCGCGCAGATTACAGGATACAACAGACCCGCAACCCGGGGGGGACCTTTACCGCTGAGCCTGACTCTCGCTTTTCAAACGGAGTTGCTCCATTACGGACTGAATCAGCTCTTTGGCGCCCCCGATTTCGCTCAATATTGCTTCCAGATCAAGCGCAGGCTTGGAGGGATTGCGAGTGGAAGCGCAGTATACGCCGTGTTGGCCAATCAGGATCAATGCGTCGGTGAGCATATCGAGCGTAACCGCCAGACGGCCTCGTTCCGCTCCCATCATGAACTCAAACCGCTCCAGGTCGTCACGTCGTTGCGCAATTGCAGATCCAGGTGCCGGCATCATTCCTGCTTTCAAGACTTGTCGGATGCTGGCCGGGCATAGCGCAGCACCGGTTTGCGTGCCGCCATCACCTCGTCGAGGCGTGAGATGCGCGTGGCGTGGGGCGCATTGAGCACCAGTTCGGGGTTCTCTTCCGCCTCACGGGCAATCTGCCTCATGGCATCGATAAACAAATCCAGCTCTTCCTTCGATTCGCTCTCCGTCGGCTCAATCATCAGGGCCCCCGGCACGATGAGCGGGAAGGAGGTGGTGTAGGGATGGAAGCCGTAGTCGATCAGCCGCTTGGCGATATCACCGGTCTTGACGCCCTTTTGCGTCTGCCGGCGATCGCTGAAGACCACCTCATGCAGCGTAGGCGTGCGGTAGGGTAGCTCGTACACATCCTCGAGGTTCTTGCGGATGTAGTTGGCGTTCAGCACCGCGTCTTCGGTTGTCTGTCGCAGGCCATCCGGGCCGTTGGCCATGATGTAGGCCAGGGCGCGAACGAACATGCCGAAGTTGCCGTAGAACATGCGCACCCGCCCCACGGAGTGCGGACGATCGTAATCCAGGCGAAGTGTCCGTCGGCCGTCTTGATCAGGCGGACCCTCGACCACCACGGGCGTGGGCAAAAACGGTTCCAGTATTTTTTTTGTGGCCACCGGGCCAGAGCCAGGACCACCGCCGCCATGCGGGGTAGAGAAGGTTTTGTGCAGGTTCAGATGCATCACATCCACGCCGAAGTCACCGGGGCGGGTCTTGCCCACCAGGGCGTTCATGTTGGCGCCGTCCATGTAGAGCAGGGCGCCTTTTGCGTGCAGAATGTCGGCAATCTTATGAATCTCACTCTCGAAGACGCCGATGGTGCTGGGGTTGGTCAGCATCAACGCAGCCGTGTCCTCGGTAACGATCTGCTCCAGTTGGGCCACGTCGACCATACCCAGCGAGTTGGAGCGCAGATTCTCTACCTGGTAACCGCAGATGGCGGCGGTGGCGGGATTGGTTCCGTGAGCAGAATCGGGAATGATGACCTTGGTCCGGGGATTTCCCTTGGACTGATGGTAGGCGCGGACCAGCAGGATGCCGGTGAACTCTCCATGTGCTCCTGCCGCCGGCTGCAGCGTAATCGCATCCATGCCCGTAATATCCAGCAGGCAGGACTGCAGCAGGCGAATGACCTCGAGCGCCCCCTGGGAGAGCGATTCCGGTTGGTAAGGATGGGCTTCGGCAATGCCCTCGAGGCGGGCGACGAATTCGTTGACCCGCGGGTTGTACTTCATCGTGCAGCTGCCCAGCGGATACATGCCGAGATCGATGGCGTAGTTCCAGGTGGAGAGACGGGTAAAGTGGCGAATGATCTCGATCTCGCTCAACTCGGGCATCAGTCCCAGGTCCGTCCGAGCGGCATCGCCCAGCAAGTTTGCAGGATCGACTTCAGGCACATCGAGCGGCGGCATCTTGTAGGCCTTCTTGCCCGGGGAAGACTTTTCGAAGATCAGGGCCTCATTTTGAGTAAGGTGCGCACTCACCTTGTGGCGCGTGCCTTCAAAGGGTTGGTTGGCGCTCTTGTTTGCTTCGAGTTGTTGGCGGGGGGATGCCATACAGATTAGCTAGCCTTTCAAGCCTGGGTAAGGGCCGCTTCGGAGTCATGCTGCAGTAGCGATGCGGCGTGGTCGATCTGCTCCCTGGTGTTGAGTTCGGTGGTGCACCACAAGCTGGCATTGCCTAGTTCGGGGTACCAGCGCCCAAGGGGCAGGCCACCGATGACCTTCTGCTTAAGCAATTGCGCGTTTAGTTGTTCGGGCGATTCGGAAGTCTGCAGTACAAATTCATGGAACCGTGGAGACGCGGCGAAGAGCAACCGCGCGCCGCCGACGCTCGAAAACTGTTGCGCTGCATAATTGGCCTTAGCCAGGTTGTGCAACGCCAATTCATGAATACCTTCCTTGCCGTAGACGGTGAGAAAGATGGTGGCCATCAATGCCACCAATGCCTGGTTGGTGCAGATGTTGGAGGTGGCCTTCTCCCGGCGGATATGCTGCTCGCGGGTAGAGAGCGTGAGCACGAAGCCACGGCGGCCTTGCGTATCGACGGTTTCGCCTACCAGGCGGCCCGGCATTTGCCGAAGGTATTTTTCCTTGGCAGCGATCACGCCGCAGTAGGGACCTCCATAGCTAAGCGCGACGCCGAAGGATTGTGCTTCCATGGAGACGATATCGGCTTCCGCCGGAGGCCGCACAACCCCAAGCGAGATAGCCTCGGCGATAGAGACAATCAGCAGCGCGCCTTTCTTGTGGACGATCTCGGCGATGGCGGGAATATCTTCGACAACCCCAAAAAAGTTCGGTGACTGTATCAGAACGCACGCTGTCTCTTCGCTAACGCGCTCCGCGAGCGCCGCCAGGTCGAGCCGCCCATCGTCGCCGAAACCGAGGGTCTCCGCGGCCAGTCCCGGATGGTGCTGGGCGTAGGTCTGCATCACCTCGCGATACTCGGGATGCACGGTTCTGGCGACCAGGACTCCGCTGCGGTGGGTGATGCGGACAGCCATAGTTACCGATTCGGCCGCCCCCGTCGAGCCGTCGTACATGGAGGCGTTGGCGATCTCCATGCCAGTGAGTTCGCAAATCATGGTCTGGAACTCGAAGATGGCTTGCAAGGTACCCTGGGTAATCTCCGCCTGGTACGGGGTGTAGGAGGTGAGGAACTCGCCCCGCTGCACTAGCGAATCGATAATCACCGGCCGGTAATGGCGATAAGCGCCGGCGCCGAGGAAACTGGTATAACCGGCCGCGCTCTTTTGCGCCGCGTTGCGAAAGTATTCGACGATCTCCGATTCGCCCATCTGCCGGGGTACTTCAAGGTCCCGCTGCAGCCGGTATTCCTGGGGAATGGTGGAAAACAGATCGTCAATCGAGCTGGCATCGATTTGCTTCAGCATTTCGAGCCGTTCGCCGGGCGATTTTGGCAAGTAGCGCATCGTGAGTCCTCTATCCCTGTACTACGGCTTGATCGGCGGCCAGCTTGGCAATGTTGGGCTTCAGTGGGTTTCCTCCTTGACGAACTTCTCGTAGTCCGCCGCATCAAGCAGTTGGCCGACTTCAGACGGGTCGGCGATCTCCACTTTGAGGATCCACGCAGCGTGGGCGTCGGCGTTGATCTTTTCCGGAGCCGTCGCTAGCTCTTCATTGACTGCGATCACGGTGCCGGTTATCGGGGAGTAGAGATCGGAAACAGCTTTGACTGACTCGACGCTGCCGAAGACCTTGCCCTTTTCTACTTTGGCGCCGACCTTGGGCGTCTCGACAAAGACAATATCTCCCAGGGTGTTCTGGGCATAATCGGTGATGCCCACTTTACCAGTTTTGCCTTCTACCTCGATCCACTCGTGCTCCCGCGTGTAGCGGTAGGTTGCTGGATAGGACATCCGTCTTGCTCTCCTTCGTTATTCTACGGGATCGTGCAATTGGCAGCAGGTCTCGTGCGGCTTCGCCATGGAGGGTTTGAGGCCACTGCAAATTTGCCGGTCCGGCTACAGTTTAAGCGGGCTTCCCCTCCACCGGCTTTCCCTCAATCGGCTTCTTTGCCCGGCGGTAGAAGGGGGTCGCCACCACCTTGGCCTTGACCAGGTTTCCACGCACCTCGACTGCCACTTCCGTTCCCAGCGCAGTGCGATCCACCGGTACGTAGGCGAGAGCGATGTTCTTTTTCAAATAGGGCGAGGGAGAGCCGCTGGTCACATAACCGATCGCTTCGCCTTCGAGGCTAAAGATTTTGTAGCCATCGCGCGCGATGCCGCGATCGATCATTTCCAGCCCCACCAGTTTGCGCTTGGGAGCACCACTTTGCTTCAGCTGCAACAGTGCCTGCCCACCGAGAAAGTCACCTTTGCCCAGCTTGGAAAAGCGCTCCAGGCCGGCTTCGAGGACGTTGATCTCCTCGGAGATTTCATGGCCGTAGAGAGCCATTGCGGCCTCCAGGCGAAGCGTATTCCGCGCTCCCAGGCCGCAGGCGAGTATTCCGAATTCCTTGCCTGCCTCTAACACTTCCTCCCATACCCGGGCGCTGGTGGGCTCGTCGGAAGGCAGGTAGATTTCAAAGCCGTCTTCACCGGTATAGCCGGTACGCGCGATAAGCGTGTTAGGAAGGCCACAGACGGTGCCCCAGGTGAACCAATAATTCTTGATCGCGCTCAGGTTCACCTTGGTCAGTTTGGCCAGTGTTTCCTCCGCGCGTGGTCCCTGGATGGCCAGCTGCGTGTAGTGGTCGCTGTAGTCACTGATGTGGACGCCGGCGAACGATCCTACCTGAGAGCGAATCCACTGGTAGTCTTTCTCACGGGTTCCGGCATTGATGACCAGCAGATAGTCGTTTTCGCTGAACTTATGCACCAGGATGTCATCGACAAAGGTCCCCTGGGGATAGAGCATGGCCGAGTATTGCGCCTGACCCACGGCGAGCTTCGATGCATCGTTCATGGAAATCGCCTGGATGGCAGAGAGGGAGCCCGGGCCGCGAAACTGGATATCTCCCATATGGCTGACGTCAAACAAGCCCACGGCTGTGCGGACCGCCATGTGCTCGGCGGTAATGCCGGAATATTCGACCGGCATGTCCCAGCCCCCGAAATCGACCATTTTGGCGCCGAGTTGCCGGTGGACACCGTTCAACGCGGTCTTGCGCAGGGCAGGGGCGACGGGAGAGGACACGGCGAATTCCTTGGGAGAGAAGTGGCTAACATTCCACGGTAGCACGGACGACGGGCCTTACAGGCTGCGGAAAAACTCGCCGTCGAGTAGGTCTAGGGCT
Source organism: uncultured Acidobacteriaceae bacterium (assembly GCA_963775365.1). GTDB lineage: Bacteria > Acidobacteriota > Terriglobia > Terriglobales > Acidobacteriaceae > PALSA-350. The sequence goes on from CAVZJL010000011.1 coordinate 119,528, forward strand.
CTAGCTGCCTGAGGACCGCCGGTTCGACCTATCGTTCCCAGGCCCCTGTGGAACCGAGTTCACTAAATGGATTTCACATGGTTTCCAGGGGCCGCGGCTAAAACCGGCCCCTTCGTTCAGAGAGTCTCTTGCGCATCCTGCAACGTGGTGCACTGACAAAACCAAAGGCCCGTTACTCGCCGGTTCGACTTCCTCCCAGAGCCGGCTGGCGGTGCGAGTGAGGTCCGGCGAGGGGCACTGGACCAGCCCAAGACAGCCCATCGACTCCGGCGCCGGCATCGATCAGCGAATCCACCTTCCACGAGGACAGATCGACCACTGCAATTTGTTTCGCTTTGGAGCAGGAGACATACGCGACCTTACCATCCGGGCTGGCGAGCACCTTGACCGGATCGTCGGCAACATCGACAGTGCGCACGACCTTAAGACTGGCGAGGTCCACTACCGCTAACTTGTTGGCCTTGGGAAGCGTGACCAACAGAAAGCGGCCGTCCCGAGTGGGATAAGTTCCATAACCCACCTCCGGCAATTCGACCCAGGTCTTGATCTTGTTGGTGGCGGTGTCGATCACCGCGAGTTGCGGCTTGGTCTGATCCGAGGTGAAGACCATTTTGTCGTCATTGGAGATGGCAATGCGCTGGGATTCTTTGGAGATCGGAATGATGGCGATCGTCTTCCGGCCGGCCATATCCAGTACCGAAACCGAACCCGCACCCACATTCGAGGTGTAGCCTCGCTTGCCATCGCGACTGATGACCAACATGTGCGATTCTTTCTGGCCGGTGGGAACGGTGCCTACGATCTTCAGTGTCTTCGGATCGATGATGGTCACCGTCTGGTCGAGTTCCGTGGTCACGTAGAGCAAGCCGTTGGCCCGGTCGTAAACAGGGCAATGGGGCCGCACTCCATGGCCAAAGTCCACCTTGCCGGTGACCTTGCGGCTGGGGATGTCGATCACTACCATTTCCCGGCCATCGGTGCCCGGCTTACCAACACCAGAACTGCCGTAGATCGGTACGTACGCGGTGCGGCCATCGGGCGAGGTGGCTACTTCATGGCCTGTGATGCCCCCCTCGGGCACCGTAGCAAGCTGCTTGGCCGCCACCGGATCGATGATGCTAAGGTCGCGGTCACCCTGGTTGGTGGCCACCAGAACCGGGGTTGCGGTGTTGGCGAAGACAATTGTCATAAATAGGGTCGACGGCAAGATCAGGCAGAGCGCGCAAATCATTAAGTACGCGGATATGGGTTTATTCATGGCGTGTGAATTATATCCGTGAACAGCGGTCCCTGGCAGGCGAAGCGATAAGCTGTGTAGTACCGACCATGACCCAAGCTCCGGCTAAACAACCGAACTCAGGCCAACCCTGGTGGCCCGCCGTGATCGCCGTATTGTCGATGTGCGGCCTGTATTTGTGCCTCCCGGAATCGCTCACTTTCGGGCCTTCCTGGCTCTTGCCTGTGGTGATTTTCTTGCTCTTGGTCCCCGCAGTGATTGCCAAGATGCGGGGTTCCTTTGCGCTCAACCAGGTGCTCGGTTACATCGTATTGGGTGTGGTTACTGCAGCCATGCTTTGGTCGCTTGTCATGCTCGTCCGTTCCCTGATCATCCACAAAGTCACGCCCGCGGATCTTTTGCGTTCGGCAACTGCTCTTTGGGCGACCAACATTTTGGTGTTCGCGACCTGGTACTGGCGTCTCGATGCGGGCGGACCCCATGCACGCCATATCCGCGGCAAGCACACCCAGGGAGATTTTCTCTTTCCGCAAATGACGATCGCTCCTGCCACGCAGAAGCCGGTGGATGAAAACTGGTCTCCCGGTTTCGTCGATTATCTCTTTCTCGCCTTCAACACCAGCACAGCATTTTCTCCGACCGATTCGCCGGTACTCTCCCGCTGGGCTAAGGTTGCCATGATGGTGCAATCCACCATCTCGTTTGCCACCGTGGCGCTGCTGGCCGCGCGTGCGATCAACATCCTGTAGTTGCCGTCAGCACGGCTGGTGGTATTCGCCAAAGACCTGCCGCAATCTCCCGGCGATCGCGCCCACGGTGGCGCAGCTTTCGACTGCTTCGATGTGGAGCGGGCCCGCTCTGTGACCCTGTTGACGGCCGCCTGTTAGCGAAGGGGATCGCCGCCGCGCGGAACGCCCGTAGCCGCTCGATCTGCTCCATTTCGCCGAGTCGGCCACGCTCCGCGGGTGAAGGGCAATTGTGCGGGGTTAACCCAGCTCGCCATCGCTGTCGAAGCCACCCAGATCCTCTGCCCGGTAGAAGGGGCCAGGCATTCTCTAGGATCGCCCGCTGTTGCCCAACTTGGGTCCCCGTCTGCTCTTTCGGTAGGCCCTGGCGAAGGAGCTGACCGAAAACCACGCAAAGATGAAGGCCATTGCCCCGTAAAGCAGCAGGTGGGTGTGTTCCGGGCCCTGCCGCCATGCAGTACGCACACGATAAATGCTTTGCACAAAGAAGAGTGCAAAAAGCGCAAAAAACAAGCCGGTGATTTCCAGCCACAGCACGCCGCCGGCATGGGTGAATGGCCCTAACAGAGCCTGACCAAAGGCTTTAGCGCCCCGCTTGGCGTTCTTGACCCGACTGTTCATGGGAACGGCTGGACGTCTTGAGGTTGAGGCTGGCGGAGGGCCATTTGCGCCCGTAGACGTGGCTGGAGCCGACGCAGCAGCCCGTTCCACCCGTTCGCGGAGCATATTTGAGGCCACGCGGACGCCGATGCCAAGCGTACGGCCTACTTTCTTTGGCTCCATGGCAAAAGTTTACCAGTCGGTTGATTCAGATTGCTCCGCTACGCCATCACAAGTAAGGTAGGTAAAACCGCGCCCACAGGTGGCGATTGGGGGTACTTCTTTGAACCAACGACTTCGTCGTCTAATCCAGCAGCTGGGGGAGGCCATCCATGAATCGGTTTCCGAGTCCGAGCAGATCTCTGAGGTCGTGCAGGACATCCGCAAGCAGGGTTTTGATGTGCTGCTGATGCTGGAAGCGACAATCGGCTTGAACGAGGTGGAACAACAGCCGTCCTCCGAGCTGGAAGCCCCTGTCAACGAAAGTTCCCAGGGAGATGAGACTTTTAACGCGCAGGATGTACACTTTCTGCGCTCCCTGCGTATCTCGGTCGAGGAGGGCTGAGCGCAGAGGGGGAGTTTGGCGCATCACACCTCAGGTATAGAGTTGGCAACGGCGCTTTACCCGGCCTGAGGGTCGTGGCAGCGCGCACGAGCACCGCAGGGACGCGATGAAAGACACACTCGGAGTACTGCTAGCGGGGGGCGCCGGTGAGCGACTTTTCCCCCTTACGCGCGATCGGGCCAAGCCAGCCGTTCCCTTTGGCGGCAACTACCGCATTATCGATATCACGCTATCAAACTGCATCAACTCCGACCTGCGCCGGGTCTACATCCTCACCCAATACAAGGCTCTCTCTCTCAACCGCCATATTCGCGAAGGCTGGACTGGCATTGTGGCCCAGGAACTGGGCGAGTTCATCGAGATTCTGCCGCCCATGCAGCGGGTCAGCGCGAATTGGTATATGGGCACGGCCGACGCCGTTTACCAGAACATCTACTCGATCGGCGCTGAGCAGCCGAAGCATGTGCTCATCCTCTCCGGCGATCACATCTACAAGATGAACTATGGGTTGATGCTGGATCACCACATGGCGGCCGGCGCGGATGTCACCCTGGCCACGCTGCCGATCGAGCCTTCGGATGTGGCTCGTTTTGGGGTTGTAGAGGTGAGCCGGACGGGCGAGGTCATCGGCTTTCAGGAGAAGCCGAAGACCACCAACCTGCGCTCGCCGTTTAATCCGACGAAAGTAGATGCTTCGATGGGCATCTATCTCTTCAACACCGATGTGCTGCTGCCGGCGTTGATGAAAGACGCCGAAGATCCCAACTCCAAGCATGACTTCGGGCACAACATTCTGCCGGGGATTTTGGGGCGCTATAAGATTTCCGCTTACAACTTCGTCGACGAGAACAAGCAGAATGCGCTCTACTGGCGCGACGTAGGGACGTTAGAAGCGTATTTCGACGCCAACATGGATGTGGCCTCGGTTTCTCCAATTTTCAATTTGTACGACAAGGCGTGGCCCATGCGCACGCGGCAGCGGCAATATCCGCCTGCGAAGTTCGTCTTTGGCGAACCCGGCCGCACCGGCATGGCCATCAACTCGGTGATCTCAGCCGGCTGCATCGTATCCGGCGCGGTGGTGCGCAACAGCGTCCTTTCGCAGGACGTCCGTGTCAATTCCTATGCAGAGGTCGAATCGAGCATCATCTTCACCCACGTCGACATCGGGCGGCACTGCCGCATCCGCCGGGCAATCATCGACCGCGACGTGCATTTGCCCGAAGGCACCGTGATCGGCTACGACCGCGAAGAGGACCGGCGCAATTACTTCGTGACCCAAAGCGGGTTAACGGTGGTCACGCGCGACTATTCTCTCTACGAGAATCCGGTTTCGCCGGACTTCATGCAGCAGTCGTAAAACTTTGCTGCCCGATCTCACTAAGAACGCTCTTTAGAGGGGGGAGCAATCTCCCCCGATCGCAGATCACTACTTTTGGCTTAGCTCCCATGCTCCATGCATAAGCTCCACCACGGTTTCGAACATCCGGTTGTTCGTCTCCAGCCGTTCCGCTGCGCGGGTTACGTAGCGTACTACGATGTCCACGCCTTCACTCGTCGGACGTATATCGACGGAAGGCGTCGCACGGAGATGAGGCAAACCCTTTTCGCGGCTCGCACGTCTCCACGCTTCCTCCGCCAGCATCGTATCCGACTCGGTGGCCCTTGCAACTGCTTCGTGGATCAGGTCGATCAGAGGATTGGCGCTGACTCCAGGCGGGATACTCACTTTAATCTCGTCCCATATCCAATGCCCGGCGGTAGAGAAATTGAAGTACTTCCCACGAATCGCATATCCATTCAAGAAGGAAACCAGCCGTTCTGCCGGATGGCCATTGGTCGTCTCGTTCCCCGTCTCCAGTAGCAACGTGCGGAAGAGCCCGATCTCCACTGCCTCGCCTTTAACCCCCTCAATTTGCACCCGGTCGCCCGCCCGTATCCCGTTACGTCCCCTGAGTACATGGCAACCACAAAGCGCCAGGATGAAGTCCCGGAACACCAACATCAGCCCTGCGATAGCCACTCCCACGATCGTCGCCATCTTCCGCGGAGGGCCGAAGATGACAACCAACACCAGCAGCAAGCCAATCGCTTCTGTCGCCCGGTTGAGAAGGATGTGCGGCGTCTGTCTCTCACGCCCGTCCCGCGACATCCGGACGAATGCCATTTGCAAGGCCCAGCTAGCCAGGATAGTCAACAGAACAATGATCGCGATCAAGGCCAGCGACCGCAGCATAAGGCGCAGGATGACCTTGTGTTGCAGCTCTACTTGGTCGCCCCAACGAACGTAGAGCGCCGCAAGCTGCTGTTGCGCCGATAAACGATCGTCGACGATGCTCAAAATACTACGTTGCGTCGCCAGGCCTTGAAGTTCCTTAGCCCGGGTCGTGCTCGATTCCTCAGGTGTTTTGGCGGCAGCATTGGCTTCGCTCGTCTCGGCCTGGTGCAGTATTCGGACATGGTCCGCAGTTAGGGCAGCGGCATCCGCGCGCGCCAGCTGTTCTGATTGCTCGATCAGTTGCTCCCTGCTGCGTTGTGCCCACCACGCCAAAGTCTGCTCCGCCAGAGTCGTGTGCCGGCCAGTCGAAAAGACCGCGCCCTGCTTTTTACCCCTTGTCGCCTGCAGGTTGTACTCCTTTGCCTCCGCTTCGCGTGCTGATAACTCCCGCTGAATTTCCTCCCGATGATCGCCACTTGCCCGCGCCAATTCTCCACGCGAATCCGATAGCTCATCCTCGTCGAGGCTAAGCTGCGCCTTGGCGGCCTCCAGCTCGTCTCCCTCCCCCTTAGCTGAACTGGGTGAGGCAGGGACCGCGCCTTCCACGTGGTCGGCCGCATCTCCCTTCAAACCCACGATCCGCTCCTGCTCCTTTTCGACGGTCTGCTGCAGCTCGGTGACCCTCTGCTGCAACGTCAACGCTTCGCCGGTCAGCTCCCTGGCCTCCGCGCCCGCCTGGCGCAGAGATTGAGTGAAGTTCTGCTCCACCTCGTGGTTGGCCAGCTGCTCCGCTTCTCCTGCAAGCCGTAGTTCTTCCGCCGAGGCGGCCAATGCGGTCAGCGTCTTCGCGGTGGACCAAGGCCGCTGGTCCACGATCTCATCGGGCGGGGAAACGAGCTTCCAATCTGCTTCTTGCCCGTGCAGGAAGGGCACATTCTTCATCACTCCCCGGATCAACAAGCTCCCCAGTAAACACAAAACCAACACTGCCAGCGACACCGCCGCAGCTATTTTTCGACCGCGATTCATCCTGGCCTCTTTTGTCGCACTTGACTCAGCGTAAACGCAGTATTGCCTGTGATCTATCGGAGTTTTGAGGGGGAGTGTGGATAAGTCTAGCTGTATTAGCGCAGATCCCAACAGAAATCGAACAGTCAGGAAGGCACGCTGAAGGGAAAAGGGGCCGCCAGGTGGAAACAAAATGCCCTGGGCGGAAGCCTTTCCGATCGATTACTTCTGGTTCTCCCTGGCACCCAGCATCAGTTCGATCACCTTTCCGAATAGACGGTTCCGCGTCTCCAGGCGGACTCCCGCACGGGTTACATAGCGCACTACGATGTCCACGCCCTCACCCGCAGCCGCCGGGCGCATATCGACGGAAGGGATCGCGCTGAACTGCGGCACACCCTGCTCGTGGGTCACGCGTTTCCATTCCTCTTCCGCCATCTTCGCGTCCGACTCGGTGGCCTTTACGGCTGCTTCCCGAATCTGGTCGATCAAGGGATAAGACTTCGCTCCAGGCGGGATACTCACCTGGATCTCATCCCACATCCACTGCCCGGTGGTGGAAAAATTGAAGTACTTCCCGCGAATCGCGTACCCGTTCAGAAAGGAAACCCGCCGCCCCGTCGGGTGACCATTGGCCGTCCAGTTTCCTGTCTCCAGCAACCAGGTGCGGAAGAGCCCGATCTCCACCGCCTCGCCACCAACTCCATCAATCTCCACCCAGTCGCCCACCCGTATCCCGTTCTTTCCCATCAGCACAAACCAACCACAGAAGGCCAGGATGAAGTCCTGGAAGACCACGGTCAACCCGGCCGTAGCCAGCCCGAGGATCGTGGGCATTTGCTGCGGAGTGCCGAAGATAACCAGGAGCACCAGCAGCAAGCCGACGAGCTGTGTCCCCAGGTTGAGGATGATGCGCAACGTCTGCCTCTGCCGCCGGTCATGCGACATGCGGTCGAAGGCCACCTGCAGGGCCCAGCCGGCCAGGATGGTCAGCAGAACGATAGTCGCGATCAACGTCAGCGACCGCAGCATCAGGTGGAGCATGATCTTATGTTGCAGCTCTACTTGATTGCCCCAACGGACGTAGAGGGTTACCAACTGCTGCTGCGCGCCCAGCCGATCGTCGAGGATGCTCAAGATAGTCCGTTGGCTGGCCAGGCCTTGCAGTTGCTTAACCCGCGTCGAACTCGACTCCCCGGCCGTTTGGGCGGCGGCGGCACTCGCTTCGGCTGTTTGGGCCTCCTGCTGCAGCCGGATGTGGTCCCCTGTGAGGGCAGCGACGTCGGCGCGTGCCAACCCTTCCGCCTGCTCGATCAGTTGTTTCCTGGTCCGCTGCGCCCACCACTCTGCGATCTGCCCCGCTAGCGTCGTGTACTGGCCGGCGGAAACCACCGCTGCCTGTCCATCCCCCCGTGCCTGCAGGTTGTACTTCTTCATCTCCGCTTCGCGCGCGGATAACTCCCGCTGAATCTCCCCTCGGTGATCTCCGCTCGCCCGTGCCAGATCCTCCATAGAATCCGACAACTCCTCCTGGTCAAGGCTCAGCTGCGCTTTGGCGATATCCAGATCGTCAGTCGTCGGGCTGACGGCGCCGGCCGCTCCCGTAGCGGGACCGGCCTTCGCCGTCAATGCTACGATCCGATCCTGGTCCTCTTTGACTGTCTGCTGCAGCTCAGTGACCCGTTGCTGCAGGGTCAGTGCTTCGCCCGTCAGGTGCCTTGTCTCCGCGCTCGCCTGGCGCAGAGATTGAGCGAAATTCTGGTCTACTTCGTGGTCGGCCAAGCGCTCTGCTTCACGCGCCAGTTGCAATTCCTCTGCGGATACCGCCAACGCCGCCAGCGTCTTCGCAGTCTGCCAAGGCCGTTGGTCGACGATTCCGTAGGGGCGAGGGACGGCGTTCCAACCTGCCTTTTGTCCATGCAGGAAGGGCAGATTCTCCATCACGCCCCGGGTCATGAAGCTGGCCAGCAAACACAAAACCACCACCGCCAACGACACCGTCGCAGCTATCTTTTGAGCACGGTTCATCCAAGCCTCATCCCGCAGCACCTGACTCAGCGTAAACCCAGTATTCACTGTGACCGGCTGGAAGTCTCGTTGGGCGGGTGTCCCGGTTCCCTCGCAAAGGGACGGGTGGCCCACATCTCGCTCTTTTTTCGCGAGATGTGGGCCACCACAACTTTTTCCCTCTGACTATCGATTCCCCCGACGCACTCAGCGGTCAACCGTGGTGGTATCCCACAGCCTTTGCGAGAGGGGAAAGGTCAACCCCTGGACGGCGGTCTTCCAAGCCCAGTTCGAGCCGCAAACAGAAAATGCCCTGGGCTTCAGCCCAAAGGCATTTTTTGCACAGATGGTGATGTGAGGGTCTAGGTGCGAACGCTGACTACATTGGTTTGGCTTACGACCATAACCGCTCCCGGACCGGAGCCGTGCCCGGAGATGTATCCCTTGCGATGGCCATTCCGGCAGACAAACCACTGCTCGTAAAACCGGTCGGAGTGCTTGGGAACACCGGCCAGGTCAACGGTTTCATAGGCAGCCGGTTGCTCAGTCATCCTCTCACCGCACTGTTTGCAATGTTCAATAGGCATCGTTCCCTCCTTTTACATACTTATATGAAGGTGGATAGGACTTCGGCTACAGCTCCCGTATCTATTTTCAACCTTTAGTAATTAGGCCTACCTTATGAGAGGCCATATGACTGGTTTTTGGTAGACTTTCGCGATGAAACAACGCCCCTCTTGTGCCGCCTTCAAAGCATTGCTACTCACTGCCTGCCTACCCATCTTCGCGGCCGCCCAGACTCCAACCGCCCCGGTAACCACGAATGCTACCAATGCGACAACACCCGCCCCCGCGTTTCCACCCTACGACTCGCCGGAGATCCACTCCGATGGCACGGTGACCCTCCGCCTGCGAGCGCCCAATGCACAGAAAGTCGACCTCGTGCTCGAAGGTGCGAACACAGCGATGCAGCAAGGTGCGGATGGTCTATGGACCGCTACGACGCCGGTCCTGGCGCCTGAAATTTATGCTTATCGTTTTGTGGTCGATGGCACGCCGACACTGGACCCCCGGAACGTCGACGTGCGCGACAATCTGCTGACCCTGTGGAGCAATCTCACCGTTCCGGGCACGCCGCCCGAGCCGTGGGAGGTGCAGTCTATCCCGCATGGCATCGTGGAACACCATTTCTACACTTCGCAGGTGGTCCTGGGCCTGCCCAACAATCAAAGCGAATACTACGTCTACACACCGCCCGGCTATAACCCGAAGTCCCGGCAGAGCTATCCCGTGCTCTACCTTCTGCACGGCTACAGCGATGCGGCGGACGGCTGGACCCAGGTGGGCAAGGCGAACTTCATCCTCGACAGCTTAATTGCCTCGGGCAAAGCAAAACCGATGATTGTGGTGATGACGCTGGGGTATGGCAACATGGCAGTGCTCAAGCCTGGGCGCACTCCTGAGATGAATGAGCAGAACTACGACCTTTATCAGAAGGCACTCGTCACCGAAGTCATCCCGCAGATCGAGGCCAATTATCACGTATCGAAGAAGCGCGAGGACCGCGCCATAGCTGGTCTTTCCATGGGCGGCCACGAGAGCCTGTTCACCGGTCTTTCGCACCCTGAGCTCTTTGCCTGGATCGGTACCTTCTCCGCCGGCCTCAATGCCAAAGCTATCTCACAGCTTCCACAGACCAACGCGCAGAAGGCGAATCTTCGTCTGCTGTGGATGGCTTGCGGCGTGGACGATGCGCTGCTCAAGCCAAACCAGACCGTGATCGCCGCCCTCAAGGCCGAAGGCCTCCCGGTGACCGCTATCGAAACCCCGGGTCATCATCAATGGCCGGTCTGGCGCGACAATCTCATCCATTTCGCTCCGTTACTGTTTCAGAAGTAGACCCTTCTCATTCCCCTGGCCAGCGCGCCGACACCACGTCACTTCGAAGATCTTCTTGAGTCGCATCCTCTTATCGGGGTCGTCGGGCTGGTTTACCGGTGCCTCGTTAACGCTCGACTCGTAAAGGGAGGATGCATGGGGTCAGGCGTCCTGCTGCTTGCTTGGCAGGCGGTACAGCCAGGCCCGCGCCGTCGTTGGGAGACTAACTCCGGCCGATCGGTAACCCGGGCGAGCAATAAGTTTCCCCTGATCTAAAAATGGTTGGCACTTCCACACGATCGTTTCCGCATTAGAGGTTGAAGGCAGTTAAAGCCCGACGCTTCGAGAAACGGAGACGACGGTCATGAGATATCAAAACCTGGTCTGCACTCTTCTTCACGTAGCCGTCCTGCTGGCATTTGGCCCGATATCCGCGACTGCAGAATCCTCACAGCCGGTGACGGTCTCCATGCGTCCCTACAAAGGTACCCGCTCGGTTGTGGCGGTGAAGTTGAATGGGGCTGGGCCCTACGACCTCATGGTGGACACAGGGGCTACGGTCACTGTTCTGGACGCAGCCCTGTTTCATGAGCTCGGGCTGCGGGCCGTGGGCTCGTCGCAGGTAACCAGCTCGGCAGGAGTTACCGACCAGATCCTTTCCGTAGTGCAAGAGATCACTTTGGACTCTCTGTCGGCACGCAACATTGCCGTGGTGAGCATGAAATCCCCGATGACTGCGACTGGCTATTACGGGGTGCGGGGAATCCTGGGGGAAAACTTTCTGCGGCATTTCGACATATTGCTCGACAATCAACATCGAAAGATAACTTTGGACGTAGGAGAGGGCCTGGCTGAATCGTTAGACGGCGAGCGCCTGCCGATCACCTTTCCGTCCATGTCCCATGGAGGCGAGAACCAATATCAGCCCATGATATCGGTGACGATGCAGGCTTATGGCCAGGCGAGCCTGTTGCTCGATAGCGGCGCGACCACGCTGATTCTTCTTGAGTGGCGAAATCAGCTGAAAACTTCGGTTGCCGAGATGAGGGTGCGAACTGTCAATGGATCCCTGCCATGCGAATCTACGAAAGCCAGAGTGTCATTGGGCAAGGGGACCACAGGCGATTTCGTGATGCTGAGGTGCCAAAGCGAGACAGTGAAGCCCGAGGATCGCACCGGGGTTCTTCCCACCGCCATCTTCAAACAGATCTTCATCAATCACGCGGGGTCCTATGCCATCATCAATCCCTCACAACGTGCTAACGCCACGCAGGAGATGGCTGCTGTCATGCCAGTGTCGCAATAACTTCACCTGGGACAACGTTCTCATCTCTTGGGAAACACTCCATTTACCAGGGTGGCGGCGGGTACTTCAACGATATCCGCCAGTGCGAATGGATAGCTTGGCCGCATGACCCTTGCCCTCAAAAAACGACAGGAGTACCGTGGTTGCATCGTACGTATCGGCTTGGGGGCCAGATATGAAATGCGCCAATATCCTCTCGCTCGCCATCCTGCTTACGGGAACCTGGGCATTTTGCCAGGAGCCTGCCATGAGTTCCAACGCTAACCTGGTACTAGCGACGCCTCCCTTGCACATCGACCGCAACAACTGTCCCGTCGACCTGCGTCTTAAACATGGACCTGGGCTCGCCACCAGCAGGAGCGCCGATGGTCCCTCCATCAACGGGAAGCCTCCGTCCGGTCAGGTTCGGATTCAAGACCAGCAGGGCATTCACCTTACCTTAATCAATCTCTCGCCGCAGTCCATTGTGAGCGCGGAAATGGTCGTTCACGGATTCAGTAACAAGTGGAGATACGTCCCCTTGTCAGGAGCGGACCCTGACCTGGCAAGGACGGTCGATGTCGCATTGAACGTGCAAGGAAACGGCCAGGCTTCGCGCAACCTTGCGCTAAGCCGCTTCACCGCGATCACGGCCGTAGACGTGAACGAGATTACCTACGCCGACGGCTCCACTTGGCGCACCTCGTCACCGGGGGCCTGTAGCGCGTCCCCCGACCTGTTCATGCTAGTGAACGCTGAGCAATAATCAGGCGGAATGGCTGACATCGTATTACCTGTGCGTTTCGTCTATACAGAGGTCGAGCGTTCGCACACTGTAATCCATGGAGGAATTGTTCCGATGAAAAAGCCATTCAGTTTTCGTTTACAGAGCGCTGTCCTGGCGGTATGCCTGGCGGCCGGCGCTCACGTCTTTGCCCAGGAACCCGGTGGAGCTCCGGAGACCCCCGCGCCACCGCCACATCGCGGGATGATGGATCCGGCGCAGCAATTGGAGGGAATGACCAAGCGCTACAATTTGTCCGCCGACCAGCAGACCCAGCTCAAGCCCATACTGGCATCGCAACAGCAGCAAATGCAGGCGTTGCGCGGGGATTCTTCACTATCGCGTGAAGACCGCATGACCAAGATGCAAGGCATTCGCGCCGACACCAAAACAAAGATTGAAGCCGTTTTGAACGATGACCAGAAAAAGCAGTTTGAAGCGGATCAACAGAAAATGGAGGAGCGCATGCAACAACGGATGCAAGGCGGGGGTGGGCCGGGTGGTGGTGGACCTCCGCCGCAACAGTAACAACACAAGCTCTGGAGGGTACTAGGGGTTGTAGCCGTTTAGTCTCTCCGCGTCCGCGCGTGGAAGAGATGGTAGCGCTCGAATCCGACGTCATTCAGTGACGTCTCCAGTAGTCGTGGAGCAGGTTGCCCTTGTTGTGAGTAGGCTTGTGTCTCAGCTGCCAACGAAAGGGCAACGCTGCGCACAGGGCGTCTTACCCGCGAGACCGACCAGACCGATCGTAAACAGCAACAGCAGAAGTTGCGATGCTCCGCATCAAGCTTCCCGTGGCTAAATACAAAGTGCCAGGTCGCCGAGACTCCGTGCCGCAACGGATTTATTTTGCTGTGATCAGGGGCACTTCAAGGCTGCCTACCTGTCCGGAGACATGGTCGTAAATGCCGGCACGAAGCCACGCAGCCTGTACGGGTATATCCAATTGCTCGCGATAATGGAGGCCCTCTTTTAGGAAGCGGGCGTAATCCGCCGATGGCACGTTGATGCTGAGAGTGTTGGCGATGGAGTTCAGCGCCCTGCCGTCGCGGTCATAAGCAATAGAGACCAGAGTGGCCTGACCATGGAGCACGCCGTCGGCAGATGCGCTGAGCACAAGCGGAGCGACATTGACGTCGTAGGCAATGGAATAGCGGGTCACGGGACGCGGGACGCTGGCATTGCTGCCCGCTAGCTTCGCGGTCGCCGGTTGCACGGCGCCGCGAAGGGGAGACAAGCGAAACAAAATCTGCGTGGATGCCGGAACGTTATGTTGCATGAGCGCCAGGAAGCTATTGTCGTGGGCAGGCGCCAGGGCGGGTGAATAGCTGCGGCGATAGGAGAGATGGTAACCGCCCGGGTGGACATGCACTTCGATGCGACGCAGTTTGTTGTCTTGCGATTTATCCGAGGGAGCGTAAGCCAGGGTGTAGTAGTGCGCTCCTGTGCGATCGACTTCGGCGAGCGCGCCCTTCAGGTCGTTGGTGTTGTAAATCGCTTCGCCGCCAGTGGCATGAGCAACCTGCTCCAGGGTCAACCGCTCCTCCGCGTGCAGACTGGAGTCTGCGGACTCTGCGGCGTCGACGCGATCTGGAGTGCGCACAATGCTGCCGGCAGCGATCGCAGGAGCCGACAGAGGTTGCGGAAAGAGGCCGCGCGCGTCGATGGGGTAGACCGCGACACGAGCATTGGCAAGAAGGCCGGCCGTATGGTTCACCGCCCCAGAAAAGTCACGCGCTGCCTGGGTGGGATCTTTCAGGTCGGGGTTGGGCATAACGGCCACCGGAAACGATCCCGAAAGCCACATGACATTCTTGCGCCCCGGCATGCCAGAGAGGTAACGAGCCAACTGGTCGAAAGCGGAAAGGGTGTACTGCACACGAAGATTGAGGCTGAACGAATCCTGCTCGGCATTGAACTGCTGCAGGTGGTGCATCATCATTTCCCCTCGCGCCAGGCTATGCATAGCCAAACCCAATTCGAGCGCGTCATCCTCATCTTTCATCTGCTTCGCGGTGTCTTGCGGTGTCTTTAGCAACGCAGACTTCTGCGGCGATCGAGCAAACTCATCCACAGCCTTCAGCAGGGCACTGTGGTCGGTGGTGAAGCCTTCGATCTGGTGGAGTTGCGTGTAGAGAGTAAAGATGGCAATTGGTTTGTCGACGGGGAGAGTTTTTAAGTACTCGACCATTACCCGATGCGTCTGCACCTGGCCGAGGGCGGCGTATTAAGCGCATCCAGCAACAGAACATCGACCGTATCGTTGTCGGCAACCGGGTCGGCATTGGTGTAGACGCCGGCCGGTAATGGGGGAGGCGCCGCCGAAGGGAGCGGCGTGGCGGAAGGATGAGAGGAAAAGGAGACGATTTGCTGCGGCTGGCCGTTTTCAAGGACGGTGAAGTTGTCCTGGGATAAACCTTCAACGGGGTTGCCATGGTGGCCGGTGACCACTACATCGACCAGAACGTTGGTGGTGCCGGTTTTAAAAGTTGGTAGTGCGGGCGGGGACGAACTCGATTGCGCGAAGGCAACGGACGCCAGGGCGAGTATCCCGGAGAGAAAAAGCAATAGCCGATCGGGACGCATTAAACCTTCAAGAAGTTTTTATCGTTCCTCTTCCGCTGATCTGCAGACGCGGCGGTAAGGGCAGACCTGGTGATGCCCGTTCGCGACAATGATACAAGAGCTGCTCTATAGTTCATGGTTGACTGAACGACGGGTTTTCATCTCCCGGCTTCAATGGAGCGAGTGGAAAGAAAGGACAACCATGAGGATCCCGGGCAAGGTGATGGCCACGCTGCTGCTGATGGCAATGACCAGCATAGTCATGGCCGCCGACAACGAAAGCAGTCTGCTGAAGAACGATGGCTCTCTGGACCGGCTGTTGAAGCAGTCTGGCGTGTACAACGCATCGAGTACGGGCAAGACTCCGGGTTTTGTGGTCGATCCCGCCTGGCCGCAGCCGCTGCCGAACAATTGGATCCTGGGACAGATCGGCGGGCTCTATGTCGACCTGCATGACCATATCTGGGTCTACAACCGGCCGCGCACCATGACCAATGAAGAGGCCGGCCTGGAAGGGCCTGTGCCCGGCGCCGTGAATGAGAAGGGGCAGCCAGTCAACGGCCTTGGCTATGTGCGCACCTATGGCACGATCGCGGATTGCTGCAAAGCCGCGCCCTCGGTGCTGGAGTTTGATACCCAGGGAAAGCTGCTGCGCGCCTGGGGTGGTCCCGCCGACCCTGGTTTCATCGGCGGTAAATGTAAGGCGGAGGCCGGCTGCCTTTGGCCCAGCAGCGAGCACGGGATTTATGTCGACCAGAACGACAACGTCTGGCTCTCGGGAAACTCCGCCGCAGCCGACAAGGGAGGCTCGCCCTGGGCAACGAACAAGCAAGGCGGCGACGGGTTCGTCCAGAAATTCGACATGGACGGCAACTTCAAGCTGAGAATCGGGGGAACCCCACCAGGCCGGACAGCAACGATACGCATGGCGGTATGAATGGCACGCCGCTGCTTTATCAGGCGGCGGATATGGTGGTCGATCCGGCAACCAACCGCCTTTACATCGCCGACGGCTACGGAAATCGCCGGGTCCTGATCGTAGACGCCGGCACCGGCAAATACATCGGCCACTTCGGCGCCTATGGAAACAGTCCCGTTGACGACGCCGCAGCCGCCGCGGCCGGGACATGGATTGAGGACTACACCAAAGGCAACAAGAAACCCGCCTTCTTTCGCAACCCCGTGCATTGCGTGAAGATTGCCAAGGACGGCAAACTCTACGTCTGCGACCGGGGAAACGATCGCATTCAGGTGTTTGATATCCACGATCCCGCGCTGGGCAAACCCTGCAGCAATCCGACGGGCGCGGCCGGCAAATGCGGTTTCGTGGCCGAGCAATTCATCAGCGAGCACACCAACATCATCGGCACCGCCGTTTCCCTGAACTTCTCCAGAGACAAGGAGCAGAGCTGCCTCTATATCGGAGACAACGCCAACATGACCATCTACATGCTGAACCGAAGCAATCTGCAGGAGCTGGGCCGGCTGGGGCGCAGCGGCCGGACGCCGGGAGACTTCCACTGGCTGCATCAGGTGAGCCTGGACAGCAAAGGCAACATCTATACCGGCGAAGTGGACACAGGGAAGCGAATCCAGAAGTTTCTCCGCTATGGCAGCACCGGGTGCAGCGGAACAGGATCGTCTGTCGTGGGCGGACCGATGGCCACGAAAAGTAAGATAATCGGTCGCCAACCCTTGAACAGTTTGATTCAGGTAGCAGCCTCCCGGCTCAGATTGCCGAATATGTGATATCCCAACAGAGTCAAATACTTACACTACAAGCTTCGGGCCCCGGGCCATTTGCCGGAAGATTTCTCTCAAAGCCTTCGCGGCTTGATACCCGTTGGTTCTATTGCTTTTTTGCCAAATGGGTCACAAGATTTTCATTTGTGTGAAGGGCAGGTTCGCTATAAGGAAGGCGGCAGCGAAGGGGTGGCTCTCTTCCCGGAAAATCGATGCTTGCGGGCGCCGAAGAAAAAGAATTTTTCGTGCCTCAGGAAACCAACCTCCGATCGAGACCTACATCTAAGGTCCAGCGCAAACCAATTTGGAATTTTTTGTAGCGCGACTTCAATGATCCGCCTCCGGACTGTCACTGTGTGTTGAAAACTGCGGCAGGCGCTGATTGCAGGTTTGTCCGCCGGTGGACGCTTTGCGCTTAATAGGGAGATCGGTATGAGGAAAAACGGAACAACCGTGTTGCCCGAACAGGAAGAAGTCGCGCCCCGCAAGTCAAAAAATAATGGGCATAACGGCGCTGCTGCGCAATACGAGTCTTCGGAGATGGTTCTCATTCTGGAAAGAATGCAGGCCATGCGCGACGGAGATTTTTCCGTGCGCCTTCCCGGCTCATGGACCGGGCTCAGCGGAAAAATGGCTGACACCTTCAATGAAATTGCCATGGCGAACCAACGGATCGCGAAGGAACTGCGGCGCGTCGGTCAAGTGGTCGGGAAAAAGGGTAGGACCCGGGAGAGGGCCAGGTTTGACGAATCGCGCGGCGCCTGGGGAGAGATCGAGGACTCGGTCAACACGCTGGTGGAGGATCTGCTGCGGCCGACCGCCGAAGTAACTCGCGCCATCGCGGCCGTGGCCGAGGGAAATCTGACCCAGACAGTAAGAATGGACGTGGATGGACGCCCGCTCGAAGGCGATTTTCTCCGGTCGGCCAAAATCGTCAACACCATGATTCAGCAGCTTGGCGTGTTCACGTCGGAAGTCACCCGCGTGGCGCGAGAAGTAGGCACCGACGGCAAGCTGGGCGGCCAGGCGCAAGTGCCCGGGGTGGCCGGCACCTGGAAGGACCTCACCGACTCCGTCAACTCCATGGCCAGCAACCTCACCAGCCAGGTGCGCAATATCGCCGAAGTCGCGACCGCGGTGGCCAGCGGCGATCTTTCGCGCAAGATCACGGTGGATGTGCGCGGCGAGATTCTGCAGCTCAAAGAAGCCATCAACACGATGGTCGACCAGTTGAGATCCTTCGCCTCTGAGGTCACGCGTGTGGCCCGCGAAGTCGGCACCGACGGTAAATTGGGTGGCCAGGCAGTGGTGCTCGGCGTGGCCGGTACATGGAAAGATCTCACCGACTCCGTCAACGCCATGGCCGGCAACTTGACCGCCCAGGTACGCAATATCGCGGAGGTCACAACGGCAGTAGCCCGCGGCGATTTGTCGCGCAAAATTACCGTGGACGTCAAAGGCGAGATCCTGGAGCTGAAGAACACCATCAACACCATGGTGGACCAGCTCAACGCGTTCGCCGGCGAGGTGACGCGCGTGGCGCGTGAGGTCGGCACCGAAGGCAAACTGGGCGGCCAGGCCCAGGTCCCGGGCGTGGGCGGTACCTGGAAAGACCTTACGGACAACGTCAACTTCATGGCCAGCAACTTGACCGGCCAGGTACGCAATATCGCCGAAGTGGCCACCGCGATCGCCAGCGGCGATCTATCGCGCAAGATCACCGTCGACGTTCGAGGCGAGATTCTGCAGCTGAAGGAAACCCTGAACACCATGGTGGATCAGCTGAACCGTTTCGCGGGCGAAGTCACCCGCGTAGCGCGTGAGGTGGGATCGGAAGGGCGACTTGGCGGCCAGGCCAATGTGCCCGGTGTAGCCGGTACCTGGAAAGACTTGACGGATTCCGTCAACTCCATGGCCGGCAACCTGACCGCCCAGGTGCGCAATATCGCCGAGGTGACCACGGCCGTCGCCCGCGGCGACCTGTCGCGCAAAATCACGGTGGACGTGAAGGGCGAAATTCTGGAGCTGAAGGACACCATTAACACCATGGTGGACCAGCTCAACGCCTTCGCCGGGGAGGTCACGCGTGTCGCGCGGGAAGTGGGAACGGAAGGCAAACTGGGCGGCCAGGCGCAAGTGCCGGGCGTCGCCGGCACCTGGAAAGACCTTACCGACAACGTGAACTTCATGGCCAGCAACTTGACTGGCCAGGTACGCAATATCGCCAAAGTGGCCACGGCCGTGGCCCGCGGCGACTTATCACGCAAGATCACGGTGGACGTAAAGGGCGAAATCCTGGAGCTAAAGGACACCATCAACACCATGGTGGAGCAGTTGCGGTCCTTCGCGTCGGAAGTTACCCGTGTGGCCCGAGAAGTGGGCACGGACGGAAAACTGGGCGGCCAGGCGCAGGTCCCCGGCGTCGGTGGCACCTGGAAAGATCTCACCGACTCAGTGAACTCCATGGCCAGCAATTTAACTGGCCAGGTGCGCAACATTGCCGAGGTGGCCACGGCCATCGCCAGCGGCGATTTATCAAAGAAAATCACAGTCAACGTAAGCGGAGAGATTCTTCTGCTCAAAGACACCATCAGC
>CAVZJL010000012.1:0-40208 GCA_963775365.1 uncultured Acidobacteriaceae bacterium
TGGAAGAGATGCTCCGTAGGTGGCAGGTCCAGGTTACGCATCCCCGCTACTTCGGTCTGTTTAACCCCAGCGTTACCCTGGCTTCTGTGGTCGCCGACACTCTGGTCGCGATGTATAACTCCCAATTGGCAAATTGGCGTACCTCACCCGCAGCCAACGAGATCGAACGGCATACGCTTGGCTGGCTTGCAGGGAAGTTCGGTTTGCCGCCCAATTCGATTTCGACGTTCACCAGCGGCGGAACGGAAGCGAACCTCTCCGCGGTGGTGGTTGCCCTCACCCGGGCGTTTCCCGATTATGGCGAGCACGGTGTTCGCTGCCTGAACGCCACGCCCTCGATCTACCTGACCGCCGAGGCGCATCACGGCTACAACAAAATTGCTCACATGACGGGGCTGGGCCGCAGAGCGCTGAGAATTGTACCTACTAACAGCGATTTGAAGATGGATCTCGGCGAACTGCAACGATGTGTGGCGGAGGATCGAAACAACGGCTTCCTCCCTTTCATGGTGATCGGCACCGCCGGCACGACGGCGACAGGAGTGATCGATCCTTTGCCGGGAATGGCACAAGTCTGCCGCGAGCAAGGGCTGTGGTTTCACGTCGACGCCGCCTGGGGCGGCAGCGCCATCCTTGCTCCAAGCCTGAAGCATTGCCTGGATGGTATCGGGGACGCGGACTCTATCACCTGTGACGCGCACAAGTGGCTTTCGGTTTCGATGGGCTGCGGAATGTTCTTCTGCCGTCATCCTGATACCGTCGCGGAGGCGTTTCGTGCAGATGTTTCCTACATGCCCAGTAAGCAAGACCGGTCCGGTGTTCGACCCGTACACCAACTCAGCACAGTGGTCGCGGCGGTTTATTGGGCTGAAGCTTTTTATGGCCCTTGCGCAACAGGGCGAAGCCGGCTATGCCGAGATGATCGAGCACCAGGCGCGCATGGGCAATGTTCTGCGAGGCGCGCTGCGAAAATCGGGATGGTCGATCCTGAACTCGACGCCACTGCCGCTGGTTTGCTTCACGCGGGACGGCCTTGTACCGGGTGAATTTCTCGCCTCATTGCATAAGCGCCAAATCGCGTGGATGTCAGAGGCACGGGTGGGCAACATCCCTGTGGTGCGCGCATGCATTACCAGTTTTCGAACGACCGAAAGAGACATCGACTGGGTGGTCAGCGAGATGAATCGACTGGCTGGAATTAGAGATGAGCAACAATTCGCCGGAAAGGGCCAAGGAAGGGTGAACGCATGAAACGGGAAACGATTGCAATCCACAGCGGTTATGACATTGATCCCACAACCAAAGCGGTCGCGGTGCCGATTTACCAAACGGTCGCTTATGCATTCGATAGCACCGAACACGCAGCGGCGCTGTTCAACCTGGAGGTGGACGGTTATCGATATACCCGGATCAGCAATCCGACAACTGCTGTGCTGGAGCGACGCGTCGCCGCGCTCGAAGGGGGCCGCGACGCCATGTGCGTTGCCAGCGGCCAGGCAGCGGTCACCTACGCGGTGCAAAATGTAACCGAGCTGGGGTGCAATATCATCTCCACTCCGCAGCTCTACGGCACCACCCACACCTTGTTCGCTCACCTTCTGCCCAGCCAGGGAGTCGGGGTTCGCTTTGCGGAGACGGACCGGCCAGAGTCAGTAGAAAAGATGATCGACCACAACACGCGCGCCGTGTTCTGCGAGAGCGTTGGCAACCCGGCGGGCAATGTGTGCGATATCGAAGGTTTGGCTCGGGTGGCCCATCGACATGGAGTGCCGCTCATCGTCGATAACACCGTGGCTACTCCCATCCTGCTGCGGCCGATCGAATTTGGCGCCGACATTGTTGTGCAATCGCTTACCAAGTTTATGGGTGGCCACGGCACCACCCTCGGCGGAGCCATCGTGGATAGCGGTAATTTCCCCTGGCAGGAACACGTCGATCGTTTCCCCATCTTCAATCAACCCGACCCCTCCTATCATGGCTTGATCTACAGCGAGCATTTCGGCAAAGGCGCCTACCTTGGAAGATGCCGAGCTGTCTACCAGCGGACGACCGGGGCTGTCCTGTCTCCGTTGAGCGCGTTTCTGCTTCTGCAAGGCATCGAGACGGTCGCGTTGCGGGTAGAGCGCCACGTGGAGAATGGCAGGAAGGTCGCGGAGTTCCTGCGCGATGACGACCGGATCGCATGGATTACCTATGCAGGTTTTCCCGAGAGCCCTTACTACGACTTGGCACAGAAATACCTGGGTAACAATGCGTGCTCACTGATGGCTGTGGGCCTCAGGGGCGGCTACAAGGCTGCGGTCAAGTTCTATGACGCACTTAAGTTGATTAAGCGCCTGGTCAATCTTGGCGATGCCAAGTCGTTATCGTGCCATCCCGCCTCCACCACGCACCGGCAGATGTCGCCGGAAGAGCAACGCCAGGCCGGCGTTGTGCCGGAAATGATTCGCCTCAGCATAGGGATCGAGCACAGCGACGACATCATTGCAGATTTGAAGCAGGCTCTCGACGCCAGCACCACCCTGGTCACTACGAAGGGAGAACCCGATGCCCGTTTTGTTTGACTCCGAACCCGCCAACTGCCTCAGGGTCGGCCTGGTCAACAACATGTCTGACGAGGCGCTCAAGGCAACGGAATGCCAATTCATTTCGCTGCTCGACTCGGCATCAGGCAACATGCCGGTTCATTTGTCTTTCTACACGTTGCCGGGAGTTCCCCGCAGTGGCTTAACCGCCAGCCACATCAACAGCCGCTACTCGAATATCGAAGACCTGTGGGACGGGCATCTCGATGGGCTCATCGTGACCGGCAGGGAGCCGATGACGGCCGAACCTGGCCGATGAGCCCTACTGGGACAGTCTTACCAGGGTGCTCGCCTGGGCACAGGAGAATTGTCATGCGACTGTTTTGTCGTGCCTGGCGGCGCATGCTGCGATTCTCTCCATGGATGGCATTCGGCGAGTGAAAGAGAATGATAAGGTCTTCGGCATCTTCGAGTGTGCGCGTGTGTCCGACCATCCCTTGACGGCTGGAACAGCGTCGCAATTCAGGCTACCGCATTCGCGTTGGAATGGTGTGCCCGAAGAACAGCTGGCCGATTGCGGATATAAGGTGCTGACGCGCTCGGCGAACGCTGGCGTGGATACCTTTATTAAGCAGCAGAAAAGGCTGTTCGTCTTTTTCCAAGGTCATCCGGAGTATGAATCCGATACCCTGCTTCGCGAATACCGCCGCGACGTCGGGCGCTACATCAAAGGCGAGGCGCCCAGATACCCGTTGATGCCTGCGGAGCTATTTCGACGAGACTACGGTCGAGGAATTGGCGGCGTTCGAGAAGAAGGCAGTCTCACAAAGAAGTGAGGAATTGCTGCCGGAGCTCAACGCTATCTTGGGGAATAAAACGATCGCTAATACGTGGCAGGCCAGTGCCGCCGGTATTTATAGAAATTTGCTGGGTCATATTTGCGCCCAGAAAAATACCGTGCTGGTCTCAAAGAGGCTGAAAGCAATGGCAGACAGCGAACAGACATCGGGCACCCCGTACCTGCCAACGCTTCTGTTGGAAGATGTGGGTTAAGAGCCGGAGGAACCATGATTTCTACCCTGCCTATGCCAACGGAGTCGCAAACGGGTCCGACGGCTACCAAGCTTTTGATCAACAATCGTTGGGTTCCAAGCGAATCGGGCAAAACTTTTGCGACCGTGAATCCCTCGACCGGCGAGGAGATCTGCCAGGTTGCCGAAGCCGATGCAGCCGATGTCGACAAGGCGGTTCAGGCGGCGCGTAGGGCCTTCGATCAAGGGCCCTGGAAAAAGATGCGTGCCTCGGAGCGGGGACGGATGCTTCACCGCCTCGCCGACCTGATCGAGCAAAATGCGGACCAACTCGCTCGCCTGGAAACGCTCGATAACGGTAAGCCGCTTTCCATCGCCAAGGCTGTGGATGTTACCAAGACCATCGCCTGCTATCGCTATTTCGCCGGCTGGGCAGATAAGGTTCAGGGCAAGACGATCCCGATTGACGGGGACTTCTTCTGCTACACACGCCATGAGCCTATCGGCGTGATCGGGCAGATTATTCCCTGGAATTATCCGCTGCTGATGCAAGCCTGGAAGCTTGCGCCGGCGCTGGCAACGGGCAATACCATCGTGATGAAGCCGGCGGAGCAAACGCCGCTATCCGCGCTTCGGCTGGGAGAGCTGATTCTGGAAGCGGGCTTCCCTGAGGGTGTGGTGAATCTGCTGCCGGGCTTTGGCCCGACCGCGGGCGCAGCCATTGCCCGCCATATGGACGTGGACAAGGTAGCGTTCACTGGCTCTACCGAGGTTGGCCGGCTGATCATGGAGGCTGCGGCAAAATCCAATCTCAAGCGAATTTCTTTAGAGCTGGGCGGCAAGAGCCCAAACATCATTTTTGCGGATAGCGACCTCGATGACGCGGTGGAAGGCGCGCACCTGGGGCTGTTCGTGAACCAGGGGCAATCCTGTTGTGCTGGATCCAGAGTATTTGTGGAAGAGACGATCTACGACGAATTCGTGGAAAAGAGCATTGCCCGGGCTCGCAAACGGAGGGTGGGAGATCCGCTCGATCCGCTCACAGACCAGGGTCCTCAGGTGAGCGAATCGCAATTCGACAGAATCATGGGTTACATCGAATCTGGAAAGCGTGAGGGGGCGACGCTTGCCTGCGGCGGCGAGCGCGTTGGCGACCGTGGCTACTTCATCCAACCTACGGTGTTCTCTGACGTTCAGGATGAAATGAAAATTGCCCGGGAAGAGATTTTCGGTCCGGTGATGAGCATCATCGCGTTCAAGGATATGGACGAGGTCATCAGCCGTGCTAACCGCACCACCTATGGACTGGCCGCGGGGGTATGGACACGTGATATCAAGAAGGCTCACGCAGTGGCGAACGGTGTGCGGGCGGGGACGGTATGGGTGAATTGCTATCACGTGCTGGATACGAGGGCGCCGTTCGGTGGATTCAAGCAGTCGGGAATGGGACGGGAGCTGGGCGAATATGGACTGCAGCAATATACGGAAGTGAAGACGGTTACCCTTAAGTTGTGATTTGCTGGTTCTTCACCCGTGCCTACAGGGCGTTTCTCTCCCCTTACCCCTAAGCGCAAGTATCCACGCATGGAGGTTTTATGGCGGACAACACCACACTGGAGTCAGATCTTACTGAGGTATGGGAGGATACGTTCGGGTTCTCACCCATCGGACCGCAGGATGACTTCTTCGAGCTTGGCGGCAACTCGCTTCATGCCGCCACACTGATTGCGAAGATTCGCATTCTGACGGGCTGTGACCTGCCCATCGCTTGCTTTCTCCATGCGCCCACCATCGAGCGGTTGGCGCAAATGATAAGAGCGGGAGAAGCTGTCACCTCATCCGGTCTGGTCATTCTTCATGAGGGCAACCGTGAGCGGCCGCTGTTTATCGCTCATAGCGTCGGTGGTACGGTGTTGGAGTTGTGGGCGCTGGCGCGCGAAATGGATTGCCATAGCGCTGTCTATGGAATACAGGCGCGCGGACTCCATGAAGGCGAAGTGGCTAATACTCGTGTGGAGGATATGGCTGCGGACTACGTCAGGCAGATCCGGTCAGTGCAGCCCCGTGGACCCTACGCTTTGGCAGGGTTTTCCCTCGGCGGACTGATCGCTTTTGAAATGGCACAACAACTATTGCAATCTGGCGAGCAAGTTGAGATGGTGGCGCTCGTGGACAGCCAGGTGGACCAGCAATGCCTGACATTTCCAGCCTGGCTGGCACACCAACGGAGCCGTGCTGCGTTAGAAATTCGTGAGATTCGCGCTCGTCCGTGGCGACAGAGCGTCAGCTACATTTTTGCCAAAGCCACTCATTTCGCCGACAGGCTGCGCATCGTCGCCGGAAAAGCGCCAAAGCGTTCCGGTTTCGATGAGCAGACGTTTGGTGAACTCACTCTACCGCCATACCTGCGGCAAATCATTGCGGGTTTGCGGGTCGCCATGGCAGCATATCGGCCGAAGCCATATGCCGGTAAGGTTACGTTCTTTCAGTCAACCATCCGCAATCCGCGTTGGCCGAACCCGCTCGGAGTTTGGAAGAGGGTCTGCCAGGGTGAATTCGAGGTCGTGGAAATTACGTGGGGCCATAACGCTCTGCTTATGCCCCCAAAGGTTGCGTACTTGGCGCACGCTCTAGACCGGCTAGCTAGACGTCGAGAATCCCATGCGTGGATTTGAGTTGCAGCGTAAGCCTAATATTGGAGACCAACCTACTCAAGACTTGACCCAGTGCTCAGCTGGGGCTCCTCAGTAGCGATCAAGAAGACTGTCCCCCTTCATCGGGTACCGGCCCCAGTTGCCTGAGACGCAATCGAGCGGTTCGCTGCGGGTGATAACCTGATAGCCGTGGTTCGATGTCAGAAGTGGCAGTTTCCAGGATCTGCAACGTCAATCCGGCGCACCGCATCTGCCGGAATGAGCTGAACAGCGATGGTCTTTGCCTCGACATCGCCCTCGTTCCGGATGATGTGTACGTGGTCGCCGCCGGCATCGACAAACCCCATCCCCGTTTTGTAGACATGCGGCTTGCAGTCGGGATCGTGCCCCTCATAATCCGTCACCGTCCCGGCCGTGACGATGATCAAGCTATGCCCTGGATGCGTGTGCCAACCCGTACTTCCGCCGGGTGCCCAGGTATTGCTCTGCACATAGACGTCTGACAGTCCCTTTGCCTGTTGCTGTGACTGCCAGGCTTGCTCATCCCCGGCTGCCTTCCCGCCGCGTGGAAAGGTACTAGTGACTTCAATTTCGCGAAAGTGGCCCAGAGCGAGCGAGGTGCTCTTGTACCCTTCAGCCTCTGTCGCCAAAGCCTTTCCTGAATCATAGAGAACCGTGGCCGCGATTGTGACGCTAAGCAAAACGAGGCATATCAGTCTCTTTCGCATGTCGGCCCCTTTTCCTAGAGATCAGTCAATGCAACTGCAATCCCGGAGAGGACCACTATTCGGTTTGAGTACCTTCTCCTTTATTGGGCGAACCGGCGTCCAGGGAGGCGAGACTAGGAAGGACCATGCCGGCCCTTCCCGGAACCGCGCTCCCCCATCCAACTATTTTTCATCCTTGACGCTTCGAACTACGCCCGAAAGAGTACGGTTCCAGTGCAATCATCCCACTGGTCGTTCATCGACCGACTTAGCGATGGCCGAACGAGCTATCTGTTAGCGGACGCACCACGCCATGGATGGCCTGCTGCCCGAAATGTGTAGTCGCAGGTCCGCCGAACACCAACGTCATGTTCGCAATCGGGAGCGAGTACTTGACAACATCTCCCCCGGTGACGCAGACCTGCAGCGTGGATGAAGGCGGATTCGTCTCGAAGGGGGCGATGTTTCCATTCCCCGTCATAAGGCTGACCGTGCCGTTCAGCTGAAAGCCCATTTTGGGGGGGGCAGTGCTGTATGTAGGGCAGCCGGTCATGTTCCAGGTGATCTTAACGTTCGTCAACGCGATGTGGTGGGTGTGAGGGCCTGCACCGCCCTTCGTCGCATCGAGGAGACCGGCTGTCATTCCATAGTCGGACATCGTCATATCCGCTGAGAAGTCGGCGGTGCCCTTTTCCGCGTTGACGTCCATCGACCATTGCCCGTGCATTTCGTATGGGCTGCCTTTGATAGTCGGATCCAAGGGTGAATAATCGTTGAGCAGGCCGGTGAGGTGCACTGGCCTGCCCTCCTGGGCCAAAGCACAGGTGCCTGAAACCAACAAGAGCAGTGAGAGCACGCGTACCGCCGAAGCCAGGGTTTTGCTTTTCATAAAAGACCTCCAGTTTGAGATTCGCTTGAGACGCATGGAAACAATCGGACATCTGTCGGGCGCCTTCAAACAGTAAGGTGCAGCGGTACAGGGGTTTCCCTGGTTTGCCGTCGAATGCTGTCTTTTGCCGTGCCGTTGCAGTGCAGGGGTACAATTTCGTTCTCGGGTTCGTGACGTTTGCGGACACCATCCAGGAGAGTGCGATGGGCGAACCACCCCTTCGAACACCGCAATCCGAAGACCGGCTGGATTCGTGGAAGGAAATTGCGGCCTACCTAAAACGCGACGTGACGACGGTTCAGCGCTGGGAGAAGCGGGAGGAGATGCCCGTTCACCGGCACCTGCATGACAGGATGGGCTCGGTCTACGCCTCCCGGGCAGAATTGGATGCCTGGACGCGCAGCCGGAATCTTCCAGCAGCTCAGGAGAATGGGAACGATGCCGTTGCGCCCCAGCCCCCTGCGCCGCCGCCAAGCTCGGCGGAGTGATCTTTCCTACCCGGTGGACTTTCGTTTTGCCGCTGGCGGCGGCGGTGTGTGTGCTCGCGATTGCCGCAATCTTCTGGCTTCACAGGACGGAGTACTTCTGGCGAAACCCCATCGCGGACGCACGATTTCAGACGGTCACGGACTTCGATGGATTGGAGCAGGCCGCTGCGGTGTCACGCGACGGGCATCTGTAGCATTTCTGTCGGACCGGGACGGATACACAGACGTCTGGGTCACGCAGGTCGGATCGGGTGAGTTCCACAATCTGACCCATGGAAGTGCTCCGGGGCTGGCTAATCCGTCGATCCGAACTTTGGGGTTCTCGCCTGATGGATCTCTGGTCACGTTCTGGCTCCGCAGGCCAGGCGGGGCGAACGGCGGCGACATCAGCATCTGGGCGGTGCCTACACTGGGCGGCGAGCCGAGGCCTTACCTGGAAGGGGTGGCCGAATTTGACTGGACGCACGACGGCTCACGCCTCGCGTACCACACACCCGGCCCCGGAGACCCGTTGTTCGTATCAGACGGCAACTTGCGACCGGAGAGCCGCCCCATCTTTATTTCGTCTGCGGGGCTTCACAGCCACTTTCCGCTTTGGGCGCCGGACGGGGCATTCATTTACTTCGTCCAGGGGAGGCTCCCGGACAAATTGGATATCTGGCGCATCCGTCCAGCCGGCGGAACTCCGGAGCGGATCACATCGCACATGGGGCGCGTGAGTTATCCGGTCCTATTGGATCAGCGGACGCTGATGTACCTCGCCGGCGATCCGGATGGTTCCGGGCCGTGGCTTTATAGCATGGACGTCGAGCACCGCATTCCCCACCGGCTGACCTCTGGCCTTGACCGGTACACGTCGCTGGCGGCCAGCGCGGACGGTCGCCGCCTGGTTGCCACTCTCGCCACTCCGCGGAGAACACTCTGGCGCTTGCGCTCGATGATTCCCCTACGGAGGTATCGGCCCCTGCTCAAATCTCGCTGACCACGAGCACGGGGTTCTCCCCACGGCTGGGTCCAAATTACCTTCTGTATGTTTCTGCGACCGGCACGGGCGAGAGTATCTGGAAGCTAGCCAACGGAACGGCCACGGAGTTGTGGAGTGGTCAGGGGGCGCAAGTCTTTGGCGGCCCGGCAATCGCCCCCGATGGACGGAACATCGCGTTCTCCATCCGGCAACACGGGCAAACGCTCTTATACGTGATGCAGGCCGACGGCACGAACGCGCGCGTCGTGGCCGATTCGCTCGACCTGCAAGGCGCTCCGGCATGGGCGCCCGACGGCCAATCGATCACCTCGGCGGCCGACGATCACGGCGTCCCACACCTCTTCCGCGTGCCCATCGATGGCCGCTCTCCCGCTGTCTTTTGTGCGGGAATATTCGCTTGATCCCGCGTGGGCGCCTGACGGCCGCTTCGCTTGTCTACTCGGGACCCGATATCGGCACCACGTTTTCTGTGAAAGCCGTCACGGCCGATGCCGCACCGCATGCCTTGCCGGCTCTAAGCCTCACTCGGGGCGCTCGTCATCTGGCCTTCCTGCCTGGAGGAGAAGCACTCGTGCTCCTGCGCGGAGAGATTCAACATAAGGATCTCTGGCTCATCGACCTCAAGACGGGCGCCCAGCGGCAGTTGACCAACCTCCCTCCCGACTTCGACATTCGCGACTTCGACATCTCCCCAGACGGTCGTGAAGTTGTTCTTGAACGGGTGCAGGAGCGCTCGGACGTGGTTCTGCTGGATCTTCCCCGGCGGTAAGCCAGGTTTCAACCGGCGGTCAATGTGCTCTCGATGTCGGCCACACGAGCCGTCGCGCAAAAATACGATACGACGCAATGCGCGATACTCTTGCAATGCCGCTAGCGAGCTATACTCCCGAGCATGAAGAAAATAACCGGGGATCAGTTGCGGGCAGCCGTAGAGAGGGCTGGTCTGCCGGCCGGAACATGGGAAAAGATCGAGGCCGCCCTTGCCGCTGAACCCGAGAGCGCGGCCGCGTTTGAAGCGGCCCATGTCAGCTACTATCTTGGGGCTCTCCTCATCATTGGGGCGATGGGATGGTTCGTGACCAGCGCCTGGGACCGGCTTTCGGGGCCGGCGATCGCCGGGATCGCAATTGCGTATGCGCTCCTATTCGGAGCAATGGGGTTGCGGCTATTCCGCTCCGCGTCCACCAGAATCCCGGGCGGCCTATTGGTTACAGTGGCTGTCTGCATGACCCCGCTGGCGGTGTACGGTGTCGAACGTGCCCTGGGATGGTGGCCGGCGACGGATCCTGGTTCCTACACCCGCTTCCATCCCTTGATCAATGGGAGCTGGGTCGTGATGGAGATCGCCACAGTGATTGTCTCTGCTGCGGCGCTGACGAGGATTAAGTTCCCGTTCCTCACCGCGCCGGCGGCTTATGCATTGTGGTTCCTTTCCATGGACGCGACCGCCCTGCTGTTCGGAAAGCGCTGGACCATCCACCAGGAGTGCTGGATCTCGGTGATCTTCGGCCTGCTCATGATCACTGCCGGCTACCTCCTGGATGGCGCGCGCGAGTTGGATTTCGCCTTCTGGTTCTATCTCTTCGGCGTGCTCACGTTCAGCGGCGGTCTTACGCTGATGGGTAGCGGCGGCCAGTTTTCCAAGGCCATGTATTGCCTGGTCCACTTGCTGATGATGGTTGTTCGCGGTCATTCTCAGGCGCAAGGTGTTCCTTATTTTCGGAGGCATCGGCGTGTTCTTCTATCTCGCGAGCGAAGCCGAGACCTACTTCAGAAACTCACTCGGATTCACGTTTTCGCTGACTCTGATAGGGTTCTGTTCATCCTGGCCGGCATTGCCTACAAGCGGAACGAGGCCGCTTTGGAGTCATGGCTTTCTCCCTTGATGCCGGGACGCGTCCGAAACCGGGCTGCATAAGCAGTTTCGCGATGGGTGCTGACCGAAGCGCAAGGCCTTCTGGTGGTCTTCTCCCGAGGAAAACCACACTTAGCGGGTTCTATCAGACCACAGTGCGAAGCTGCTTTAGGCTTGATTTCGGCGACGCTGTTGCTCACTCATCGCCCAGAGAAGTATGGATGGGTTCAATGGCCGGACTGCCTGAGCCGAATGCTTCGCCCTCAAGCCGGGACAGAAGCAAACCGATCAGCGAGCATACAACGATGCTGATGATGGCGTCTGCTGCGAAGCTGCCGCGTACTCCCCCGAAGGAGTACGCCCTGCCGTCCAGGTACAACATATAAGCAACCGGAACGTTGGTGGCAGCGATCAGAAATGTGAAAGTAGTTGCTGCCAGCGGATTGTTCTCGCCTATCGTCTCAAAGGAAAGCGCTACCGTGCCGGTGTAGGAGATCGCCTGGAAAAGGAATTCGCCCAGGAGGGCAAGCGAGAACGTCCATGGAGCATGGGGCAGCACTAGCAGGCTCAGCGTAAAAAGTCCGCCTAAGATTCCATTGGCGAGATAGAGAAAACGCAGCGGCATCCGTTTGGCGAGGAGAGGAAAGAGCACGCAGCCGAGGATGCCAGGAACGATTGCCCCCGCGCCGCCGGCCACGCTCACCATCCTCGGCGAGGCGTTGAAGTCATTGCCGACTCCTCCGAGCAGGTTGGTCAACGCGAATGAACCGCAAGGGGTGATGAAGAGCAGCAGCGTGATCAGCACTTCCCGGCGGCGCAATAGTGCGAAGATTTCGCGGCTGAACTGGGTGAAGCTTTCCCCGGCCAGCCGCCGGTCGGGACCGGGAGCAGGAATAATCAGGAAGATGGTGGCGGGAAGAAAAACGAGCGTTCCCAGAACTCCTGCCGCAAGCCATAGCGGCAAATGGCGAACTAATTCGCCCCCGACAACCATCGTGAAGCCTGAAGAACAAATGTAGGCGAGGTTATACCACGCGCTGAGCTTGTTCTCCTCGGATTTAGGGCAAACGGTAGAAAGCCATCCGCCAAGCGCGGTCGTCGAGAGTATGGCTGCAACAGAGCCCGCGACCAGCGCGACTTCAAGCACAACGAGATGATTCAGGTTGATGACCGCGATGAAGACCAGGATGGATGCCAGGGCAGCGAAAGCCGTAGCATACCAACGGCGGCTGAATCGTACGTCGAGCATAGGGCCAAACACGACAGCCCAGAAATTGGGAGACAAGGCCATCGCGGTGATTCCGGCGATTCTCGCCTCTGAAACATGGCGCGTGGCCAGCAACTGGGGTATCGCGAAAAATGCGATGCCGCCGTAGAGCCCAAAGGAAGCATTCGAGAGGCCCATGAGCCAGACCGGTGGAACACGGCGATTGGGATTTCATGCGAGCCTCCAGGGTCTTTTCATGCTATAGGGCTTCTCCCAGGGTGGCTACCGATCAAATGGTTCAGGCCTCTGACATTGTCAAACACGGGCCACCCGACAGCGGCGCAAAAGGACTGTAATTAACTACCATATGAAACAGGAGGGTGGGCAATGAACACGACATCAGCATTCCAGAGACCATGAAGGCAGCGGTCGTGGAGACCGTCGGACCGCCAAGCACGCTCCACATCAAGGACGTGCCTGTTCCCAGACTGGCGCGCAATCACGTAATTATCGCCCTAGAGTATGCCGGGCTTGGCATGTGGGACGCGGCGAAGCGAGCGGGCTCCTACGGGACGGTTGAGCCGGGAACGATCCTAGGCGCCGACGGCAGCGGAACGATTGCTGCCGTTGCTGCTGACGTTAGCAAGTTTAAAGTGGGCGATCGCGTGTACTCCTACAGCTACGGCAACCCGCCTGGAGGGTTTCATGCGGAGTATGTGAGCGTTCTGGCTGACCGCGTGGCGCATCTCCCAGCCCAGCTCGAAATGCCGGTTGCCGGTGGGATGCCCTGCGTCGCATTCACCGCCTTAGCCGGGCTCGAGGCCTTGAAAGTGAAGAGTGGCCAAACCGTATTCGTGTTTGGCGCCAGTGGTGGCGTTGGTTCCCTGGCAGTTTGGCTCGCAAGCGTTGCAGGCGCAACGGTCATGGCCTCGGCCCAGCCTGACGCGCAAGAGTACGTTCGCTCGCTTGGGGCGGCACGCACCATCAATCCAAATTCCTCGCAGCGCGAGGGCCTCTTAAAGCGCATAGCGCCGCAGGATTCGATGCTGCTCTTGTCACCGCCAACGGTGATGCGCTTCCTGCCTTCCTGTCACACCTGAAAGCAGGGAAGCCGTTTGCTTATCCCAATGGCGTCGAGCCCAAGCCACATTTCAGCGGCCATTCCGCTCTGACATTTGATGGCGAGATGTCGCACGAAGCCTTTGACCGCCTCAATGCTGCCATTGGGTCGCGAACGATTCCGCTAAGGGCCAAGGTATTTCCCCTGAAAGACGTTGTGGAGGCACACCGCCGGATTGAACGCGGGCACGTCCTGGGAAAGCTCGTGCTCCGCATCCGTTCCTGACGAACCCTACCGAGAAACACAGCCTCCGAAGTTCAAACCATCCCGTCTTGACAATTGAAACGATACCGTTCAGTATCGTTATGAGGATCATTGAGGCTGGCATGATCACGGTTCAGCACCTGGTAAAGACCTTTGGAGATTTCACCGCCGTCCGCGATATCTCCTTTGACGTAGCCCAAGGCGAGATCTTCGCCTTCCTGGGACCGAACGGCGCGGGCAAGACCACCACCATCAAAATGCTCACCACCCTCCTGCAGCCCACCAGCGGAAGCATCGAGCTGGATGGCCTCGATCCGCGAACAAGCCAGAAAGAAGCGCGAAAGCGCTTCGGCATTGTCTTTCAGGATCCCAGTCTCGATAACGAGCAAACCGCTTACGAGAACATGACCCTCCACGGCGTCCTCTATCACGTCCCGCGCCAGCTGCGGGAAACGAGAACCGAGCAGTTGCTTAAATTATTCGAGCTATGGGACCGCCGGGACAGCTATGTAAAAAGCTTCTCCGGAGGCATGAAACGCCGCCTTGAAATCGCCCGGGGTCTGCTGCACACTCCGCGCATCCTATTCCTCGATGAACCAACGCTCGGGCTTGACCCACAGAGCCGTAACCTGCTCTGGAATCATGTGAAGCACTTGAATGAGGCGGAGCGGACCACCGTTTTTCTTACCACGCACTACATGGATGAAGCGGAACGCGTGGCCCATCGCATCGCCATTATCGACCACGGCGCGATTGTCGCCCAGGGAACGCCCGCGGAGCTGAAGCAACAAACCGCAACCGACTCTCTCGAAGGCGCATTTCTCGCGCTGACTGGCTCAACCCTGCGCGATGAGGCCGCAAACTCCGCCGATGCGCTGCGGCAAGTCGCAAAGATGTGGAGGCGATAAATGGGCGCGATATACATTCTCTGGTTGCGCGAATTGAAGCGGTACGTGCGTTCGCGCGTGCAGATAGTCGTCTCTCTCGGGCAGCCATGCCTTTATCTGCTCGCCTTGGGCTTTGGGCTGGGCCCGGTCTTCCGCCAAGCCGGCCATGGCAGCTACTTGCAATTTATGGCGCCGGGGGTGATCGGAATGACCGTGCTCTTCAGCTCGGTCTTCTCCGGCATCGCCATGCTCTGGGACCGTCAGTTCGGGTTCCTCAAAGAAACCCTGGTGGCTCCCGTGCCGCGCATACAAATCATGCTGGGCCGCACTCTCGGCGGGGCGACGGTGGCTATCATCCAGGGTTCGCTCATTCTGCTCATCTGCCTCATCGCCGGCTTCCGTCCCCACAGCTGGATAGCCATTCCGGCCGCATTCCTCTTCGTCATCATGATCGCCGTCGTCTTCGCTGCCCTGGGCACTGCGATCGGATCAGTCATCAAGGATATGCAGGGCTTCCAGCTGGTAATGAACTTCCTGGTCATGCCGATCTTTTTCCTTATCCGGCGCACTCTTTCCGCTGGCCAATCTCCCTGCATTCATGGCGCTGATCACGCGCCTTGATCCCTTGACCTATGGCGTAGATGGCCTTCGCGGTGCGTTGATCAATGCATGGCAATTTCAATGCTGTCTTCGATCTCTCGATCCTGGCCATGATCGCTGCTGTCTTTGTCACCGCCGGCGCGTATCTGTTCTCTAAAATCGAAGTGTAAGTTCCCTAACGATGGCAAAACAGAAAAGTGCACGAGCGCACAGTCAGGTCATTGATTCGGCAGTGACCCTCTTTGCTGAGCGCGGCCTTGAGGCCACTAGTATGGACGCGATTGCCAAAGCCTCGGGAGTGAGTAAGGCGACCATTTATCGCCACTGGCCGGATAAGGATTCGTTGTGCCTTGAGGTGCTCGCCTACCTCCACGGCCTTGACAAGGAGCCGCCCGTCTTCGACTCAGGCGACTTTCGCGCGGATTTGATAGCGCAATTGCAGCATGACCCGGCGGCGGAACGGAAGGTTATGCGAGAGCGGATCATGCCGCATCTGATCGCGTACGCTTCGCACAATCGTGTTTTCGGAGATGCCTGGCGCTCGCGGGTGATTGAGCCCGCCCGCAAGTCTCTCGGCAACATGATGGCACGCGGCAAGCAGCGCGGTATCCTAAGACCCGATCTGGACCCCGAAGTGGGATTCGCCCTTCTGCTCGGCCCCCTCATTTACCGCAATGTCTTCCTGCGCAAGCTTGGAGCGAAAGGTCCCAAGGATCTTGAGGTAGCAGTCGCTGACTCATTTCTCAGTGCTCTCGGCGCGAAGCAGACTCGGAAATCAAACAAGTGAGACGCTGTCATCGCTGAGGCAAGGGCGAATTGCGCTCAGCGATGAACGATACGCCGTCTTTCTGCGCGGCGCTTTGCGATCAGGCTGGACGAATCAGCCCAAGTTGCCGAAGCGCAGTGACACCGTCATCGAGGCCGATTTCCTCCGCGATCTTGCCGTCCTCGATACGCAGAACCGTTGTTCCCGTGAAATGCATCTTGCGGCCTGTCGCCGCCGTTAAAGATCCGGCAAGGAAGTCAGCAAAAGCCGGCCCGGTGTGTGTACCGCCGCCTTCCCAGCGGCCGACTACATAATCGCCTTCGGCAATTAGCTCTGCGGCGCCCCAGAATTTAGGTCCGGAAACGCTTCACGGAAACCGGACATGAAGGCCTTGATGTCTTCGTGTCCGCGCCGCGGCTCGTGCAGCGAATATTGCAGGAGCATGTCCGGCGCCGCGAGTTCGTCGACGATGTCCAGATTACAGGTTGGACCCCAGAACTCAGTGAACCAACGGCCCACGATGGCTTTATTCTCCTGTTCCTTCGACATGGTGATCTCCTCTTGATGTTTTCGTTCGTCACGGGCTGACGTGACTTGCCCGCTGCATCTCGAAAAGTAACGGAAGGCCGGGAGCACAGCACTCCGCATCTTGCCCTCGAAATTGATCCGTTCACCGGAATATCGTGGCCAAGCTTCAGGAATATGGCCGGGGAAATTCGGAAGCAAGCTGCGGAGTGAGCTTACGCAGCCGGCTGATTAGCATCGACGGAGTGCCGCACATCGTGCGAATGAGAGCAACGTATGAATCGGAAAGAGATACGACACCCGGAGGGCGCTGCATCCGCAGCCATCGCGGTGCTAAAGGAGGCCTCCTGCGAAATCCTGGGCTGCATCGGCCGCAGTCCGGAGAGCGATGCAGGGAAACAAATCGCGAGACACCAAGCCGGAGATGGCTGTGAGGCGCGCGGTCCACGCGATGGGCTTGCGTTATCGCATTGCGGCTCGCCCCCTAGCCGGTCTAAGTCGCACCGCGGACCTTGTCTTCTGCCGCGCGCGGATCGCGGTCTTCGTGGACGGCTGCTTCTGGCATGGATGCCCGGCTCACCATGTTCCGCCAAGGACGAACGCGAACTATTGGGCCGCGAAGATAAGTGGTAACAAGGTGCGCGATCGAGACACGACGGTCCTGTTGCGGGCGGCCGGATGGACCGTGCTGCGGTTTTGGTCCCATGAAGATCCGCGCGCCGTGGCCGCTAAGATATGTCAGGTAGTGCGAGATATGCGCCGGAAACGGCTCCTAGCGGAGACCGAAGAAGCCCTTCTGAGCGGTGCGTGCTTCTGAGAGAGACAGTAGAATCGATCTCATGAGCAGCAGCCGTCGCCGCTTCCTGCAGAACGCTGCCATGCTCGGTGCCGCCGCCTCCACTGCACGGCAACTTGCCATGGCTGCTGCGGACGAATCAGCGCCCTATCGAACTCCCTATAAGTATCCCAGGCTCGTCCTTTCGGCCACGGGCCGCAAAGGCGATTTTGATCAGCGCAGCATCGATGACCCCATCGTCTTCTACGCCAACGGATGCTTTCAGATGCTTTACATCGGTTGGGACGGCATCGGCTACCAGACCGGTCTGGCAACCTCTTCCGATCTCCTCCACTGGACGCGCACAGCTCTCGTAGCGCCGCGTGACCCAGCGTCAAAGTATACGAAATACAACCTCGCTCTGAGTTCCATTCTCCGTGACAAGCAGCTCCGTTCCCGTGGCGAAGCCATTAAGGTCAACGGCAAATACCTGGGAGCTTGGAATGCCTATCCCAGCGCCGGCTACGAAGAAGGCGCAGCAGTCATCGGCCTCGCCACCTCAGACGACCTTCTTCACTGGCAGCTCGGCGACCCTATCCTCACCCCTCAGGACGGAGCGCCCTGGGAGCATGGCGGTCTCTACCGCCCAGACCTGATGCTCGACCATGGAACCTACTACCTTTACTACAACGCTAAGACCGACATCCTTCCTCCGAGCGAAGGGGGAGGTTGGCGCGAACAGACCGGCGTTGCGACCTCGAGCGATCTCAAGACCTGG
Organism: uncultured Acidobacteriaceae bacterium; assembly: GCA_963775365.1. Lineage (GTDB taxonomy): Bacteria > Acidobacteriota > Terriglobia > Terriglobales > Acidobacteriaceae > PALSA-350. The sequence continues at coordinate 17,997 of CAVZJL010000012.1, forward strand.
GCCCGTTACAAGCAAAATCCCATCCTACCCAATGGTCCGCGTGGCAGCGCCACCTACCCTGCCACGAACCCCGTCTCTGTCACCCAGCCGCCCACGCCGGATGCCCGCGACAGCCGCTTCGCCTCGAATCCCTTCGTGGTGCAAAACGGTCATGGCTACGCGATGTTCTACTACGGCTTCCGCTACCAACGCCCCGGCCGCGCCTGCGAGATGCTCGCCCTCGGCGTCAATCCCTACTCTTTCGTCAAGGTACCCGGAGTCCTTATCGATACCGGCGCTCCCGGCTCCATCGACGAAACCTTTGCCCACAAGCCTTCCGTCATCACCCACGAAGGCGTTCTCTATCATTTCTACTGCGCGGTCAGCGGCCAGTATCCCAACGAGGTGCGTGGCATTGCCGTAGCCCGTTCTAAACCCTGGTAAGACAGGACCTACGCTATTCGGAACGAAGAGCGACCACAGGGTCGACTTCCATGGCCGCTCGTCCCGGCAGCAACGATGCGACCAGAGCGACCAAAGCCAGGAGCATGGCGACTGCGAGAAAACTGAACGGATCATGCGGTCCGACGTTGAATAGCAAGCTCTTCAGCAGCTGCGATATTCCCAGGGCAGCGCAGACTCCAATCAACCCGCCCAACACCGTGAGCCGTGCTCCCTCCCACGTGATGAGCCATAGTATGTCGAGTCTGCTCGCGCCCAGAGCCATGCGCAGGCCAATCTCCTGCGTTCGCTGGGCGGCGGCAAACGAAATGATGCCGTAGAGGCCGATGACCGCGAGCAGCAGTCCGGAGGCGGCGAAAAACAAGCACCAGCGCCGTAACAAACCTTGGGCCTTGCGCCAACTCGTCGACCCGCTGGCGCATGGTTTCAATGGTGAAGGGTGTGGTTGCATCGACGGCAGATATCTGCGCGCGCATCCATTGAGACGCTATTTGCGGCGGCAGCGAAGTCTTCAGAAGTATCGCGGACGTGCCGTCCCAATCTTCGGCCCGGTTACGTCTGAGGCGGTAATATTCCGGCTCCTCTTCGCCCGCGAGACCGCCATTCTTCACATTCCTGCGACGCCGACGACGGTATAAAAGGGCCCAGTGAGTTTAGGTATCTGGATCTGCCGCCCGACCGGGTCTTCTCCGGGAAACAAGCGATCCGCAAGCAACTTACTCAACACGACAAAGCGCCCGGGGGAACTAAGCTCTTCTTCGCTGAAGCCTTGGCCTTTGAGGATGGGAATGTTCAATGCACGAAAATACTCTGGAGAAACCCAGCGCCAGGCAACTCGGCCGCCAGTCGGTCCTGAGGGCACCGGTTTTCCTGCGACCGCGATCGCCGCAAAAATGTTGTCCTGATGATTGCCGCCGGGCGGAAGCGTATCGCTTAGCGCGACCACGCCGCCGCCTGGTAGCTGCCGCAAGCGCGCTTCGACCTGGTGAAAGAAAGCCATCTGACGTTCCGGTGAGGGATAGTTTTTCTGGCCTAATGTAATGCTTGTGGTCAGAAGGCTCTGCGTCTGTATGCCAAGCGATTGCGATTCAAGATTCAGGAAGCTCCGGCAGAGGAGCATGGCTGCCGCTAGTAAAACCGTACTGATGGAGAGTTGGGAAACCACCAACCATCGCCGCAAAGTAGTTTTTGCGACCGCCATCGCTGAGCGCCCAGCGAGCGCCTGTGCACTCGGGCGTTGCCATGCCGACGCGACACCGAAGAAGATTCCGCAGAGGAATGAGACCAGGACGGTGACCAGGATAATGCGAACATCGAGATGGACAGTCCTGAGAAAGGGAAGGTCTTGGGGGGCCATCGCGAGGAAGAAGCGCAACAGCACTTCCGCGACTGCGCATCCCACCAGCGCTCCGGCCGCGGAGAGAACCAATGCTTCGGTCAGGAACTGACGAGTTAGACGGGCGCCGCTGGCCCCCAGCGCCGAACGGACAGCCAACTCACGTTCCCGGCTTGCACCGCGGACCAGCAACAAACCACCTACATTCGCGCATGAGATCAGCAGCACGGCCAGAACGGCCCCGAGCAAGACCCACGCCATGAGACGAACGTCATGCATTTGGCGATCGCGCAGGGAGCGGACTTGGAGGTGAACCTCATTGCGAAACGCAGCAGGAGCCAAACTGAGGGAGTAATTGAACAACGGTTGCAAAGCAGACTTGGCCTGCTCGATAGTCATTCCCGGCTTGAGGCGGGCAAAGGCATACAACACGCTCTCCGGAACCCATTTTGCGTTCTTGGGCTTCATTGAGGGCTTGGGGGATGACCACATCTGCGGCCTCAAGGGTTGGCATCTCAAAATCTGCAGGCAGTACGCCGATCACCCGCGTTTCGCGGCCGTCGATGTTAATCGTTTTATCCAGGATGCCGGTACTCGCGCCAAAGCGGCGTTTCCATAGCCCATAAGAGATAAGGGCAACCCTGGGGGCATTCGGCCGGTCTTCAGCAGCGGTGAAGTTTCGCCCTAAGACCGGGCTGATGCCAAGTGTTGGCAGGAATGTCGACTCGACGCCGGCGCAACTCAACCGGAGCGGCTGCTCTTGGGTCAGGTCGCAGGAGTTGGTACCGATCTCCGATGTCAGGGAAGTGAAGGGCGTTTGATGATCCAGCCAATCGTAGTACGAACCGCCCAGCATAAATTCCTGTTGAACGATCGGCGCCATTAGGCCAACCGAAACCAGGCCGATCGGCATGCGCATACGGGAGGCTGCGGAAGAGAATCGGATCTACCACGCTGAAGACGGCGGTCGTTACCCCGATGCCGAGGCCAAGGGTCGCGATGATCGTGGCAGTGAACAGGGGATTGCGTCGAAAACCCCGCAATGCATAGCGCAGATCCTGAAGCACCGTCCCCATCCACCATCCAGGACGCTGCTCGTGGCACTGTTCGCGAGTGCGCTCGAAGCCGCCAAATTCGATCAACGCCCTTCGGCGTGCCTCTTCGGGTGTGATCCCGTCCGCGACGCCGCCTGGACGGACTCCTCAATGTGGAACTCAGTTCTGCGTCCAGTTCGCCGCCGCGCGTCCGCGACAGGAGAAAGCGTAAGCGAGTCAGAAACTCGTTGATCATGAAAAAACCTCTGGAGCGCGCCCAGTACCGGTCTGGCAGCCGCAGATCTGGCTGACAAGAGACTCAAATATCCTCCTGTCGAATGTCAAGGGGAAAATGAAAAGAGGCTGCGAGCACTATATCCATGCCGCGTAGAACGGTAGCCAACAGGAGTAAACTTCGAGCGAGGGTTGGCCATGAGACACCTTCGAGCGCTACTCTGCGCGGCTGTCCTATTGGTAACGGCGTTCGTCCAGGATTCAACTGCTCAAGGTCAACAAGGACCTTCCGACACACCAACCATCCAGGTGACGTCGCGACTGGTCTTTCTGGATGTGACGGTGCTGGACAAGAAAGGCCGCCCGGTGGTCAACGGGCTGACCAAAGACGACTTCACCATCACCGAAGATAAGAGACCGCAGGCTATCTTTTCTTTTGAAGCGCCCGCAGACCCACACGATCAGTGCGCTTGCCGGTGACGAGAATCCGGAAGGGAAGGCGCCCGTGACCATCTTCGTGCTCGATCTGCTGAATTCGAGCTTTGAGGATTTTGCCTTCATCCGCTATTCCGTCCGAAAGTATCTTAGCCGCGCAGCCGCCGCTGTTGAGCTCCCCCGCCGAGATGATGGTGATCGGGAACAAATCACTGGAACTGATGCAGGGCCCCACCCGAAACAAGGCGGACCTGCTCTACGCCCTCGATCATTTGCCGCCTGTGATCCCATACAAGTGGATGGCCGACAGCTTCGACACGGAACGGTTTTACCAATCACTCGACGCACTGCAACAGATTTCGCTCCAGAACAAAGGAGTGCCCGGACGAAAAAACATTGTGTGGGTGGGTCATGGAAGCCCTAGCTTCAGCACCTGGCATTGGCCTGAGCCAATGGTCCACGAAGTCCAGCAATATATGCATGCCACAACCAACATGCTGGTAGATGCCCGGATAACCCTCTTCGTTATTTATCCCGGCTTGAAGGTGGGGCACTTTGTAAACCTGACCGGTAGGTCGCCAGTGCCGATCAGTGCGGCGGACGCAGCAGTGAATATCGACAACGATCATCCTTTTGCGGAAAACATCAACTTCGGCGTCTTTGTGAACGAGACCGGGGGCCAGCTCTTCTATAACCGCAACGATGTCGACGCGGAGATCGGGCGATCGCAGCAACTGGGTTCGGAGTATTACACGCTCACTTACCAGCCTCGCGGCGGGGACGAGAACGGAAAATTTCGCCAGATCCGCGTCACCCTGCGCGACCACAATCTGCGCGCGGTGACCAAGACCGGCTACTACGCGCCGGACAAAAGCGCGCCTGTCGATCCTCGCTGGCAGACAAAGATCAACCTTGCCGAGGCCGCCCGAGCCACCGTACCTTATGCGGCGCTGGATCTCAAGGTCTCCGGCATCGTACGGCACCCGGAGAACCACACGGCCGACATTACCTTGCTTCTGCAATCGAAAGGCATCGACTGGCAGGCAATCGATAACGGAAAGAGCAGCGCCGAGATCACCCTGGCCGCGGCGAGCGTCACGGGTAACCAGGACATTGTGGCTTCCAAGGTGCAGACGTTATACCTATCCGCCCCCACGCAGGACCCATCGCATCTGGCCAAACTGGTGACCCATTTGCAGATCACGGTACGAGTCCCGTCCAAGACACGAAGCATTCGCGTGTTGACCGAGACCGCAAATGGAGGCCGGATCGGCGCCGCCGATCTTGACCGCGAAGCCATCCAGCTGCGCCTGCTTTGCCCAGTCCGGAACCGCAATTGCTTTGCCGCCAGCCTTGCCAGGTGAAACCCTTCGCTCCCGCCGGCGCCATAGGCGCGCCAGGTGGCCCCTTCGGACTCCTAAATTCTTAGTTGACAAGTCGCGCCGGACCGGCATATTGTCCTAAGCAATTAGGAGAGCGGAATGGTGAAGACGTCGAACAAAGCCGGCTTGACCAAGCTTGAACTGAGGATCATGCAGGTGATCTGGAAGTGCGGCCGCTGCACGGTCAGTGCCGTGCAGGAAGAACTGGAGCCATCCCTTGGCCTACACCACGGTGCAAACCATGTTGAACATTCTCGAGCGTAAGGGAAAGCTCAAACGTGAACTGCAAGGTCGCGCCTACATTTACAGCGCAACCATCACTGAGGCCAAGGCTTTGGGTCAGGGAGTTCGAGATCTTATCGATCGCATGTTTGGCGGCTCCAGCGAGGAACTTGTGATGAGCCTTCTCAAGAACGGCCAAATCGATGCCAAGAAGTTGGCGGAACTCACCGATCGATTCAACCAGAAAGCCAGGAAGTCATGAGAAGCCTCGAGTTCTGGATTTTGGCCTATCTTCTTAATTCCTTGTGGCAGGTTCCGCTGCTGTTTGCCGCAGGATGGCTCGCGGCGCGAGCTGCTGCGCTCCGCCGGCGCCGTGGTCGAGCACCGCGTCTGGGTGCTGGTCTTGCTGCTGCAGAGCCTGCTGCCAGCCTGCTCCATTTTCCCCTGGGAGTGGCTGCGTACGCTTTCCTTTTGGAGCTGGCGCGCAAGTAAGCGTGGGTGACGCACACGTATCGGTCGTGATGGGTGCGGGAACCGGAATCGAGTGTGTTTCACCTGCCGGGATGACTGCTTATCACCATCGCGATCTTGTATGCCGCGGTGAGCGCATATTTCGTCGCCAGATTTCTATGGAGGAGCATGAACCTCTCTGCCCTGCGAAGAGAAGCGGTCGCCGTGCTGCTTACGGGGGAAGCAGCAGCTTTTCTGGGCGCGATGCTCGAGAGGTTTGAGATGAACGATGTATCGATTGCGGCCTCGTCCCGAATCTTTTCCCCCGTCACCATGGGGATGCGCCGAAAACTTCTCTTGTTGCCCGTTACCATGGTCGACGTATTGCCGGAATTGGATCTCCATACCGTCATCGCGCATGAGTTCGCGCATATGCGGCGAAAAGACTTCATGAAGAACCTGCTATATGAGTTGCTCTCGCTGCCCGTGACTTACCATCCGCTGCTCTGGCTTACACGCGCGCGCATCATGGAAAGCCGCGAAATCGTTTGCGACCAGATGGCGGCGGCAATGACCGGACGAAATGAATACGCACGATCGCTCTTGCGGCTCGCGTCCCTGATGGTAGCGGGAACGCTGGGCAGCACACCTCATACCATCGGAATCTTCGATGCCAACGCGTTTGAAAGGAGACTTATGAACCTCACAGAGAAACACAAAGAGATACGAGGCATGCGCCGCGTGGCCATGCTGGCTGCTTGTGCTGCATTGGGCTTGGCAACTTGCGGATCAGCACTGGCGCTGGGCATGCATGTAAATGCGGCCTCAACCAGCGACAACAGCAACGCGTCAAAACCACCCAAGCAGCTTTCCGTCTCTGCTGACGTGATGGCTGAGAACCTCTTGAACAAGGTCGTGCCCGTATATCCGCCGGAGGCAAAGAAAGCGAGGATTCAAGGAACGGTCGTGCTCGATGCCGTGATTGGCAAAGATGGAAACGTAGAAAACCTCAGAGTGCTTTCCGGCCCGAGCCAGCTTCAGCAATCGTCGCTCGACGCCGTGCGGCAGTGGACCTACAAACCCTATCTGCTCAATGGGGATCCGATCGAGGTTAAGACGACTGTGAACGTGGTCTACTCGCTCGGGAAGTAGCGTCTTAAAAGGCGGGGGGGGAGGAGATCTCGTTCGCCCTCCGCCGAGTTTGTGGAATCACGGCTAGACCTCGTCACTCACCACGCGAAAGCCATAGTCAGCGTATTTGAATTCCGGCGGAATGCTGGAACGTGCCGAACATCGAGAGATCTTGATCTGGTGCCGCCAGGATCCGCCGCGCGATGCTTTTCGGCCGCCCTCATCCGGTCCCTGCGGATTCCGATCAGGGGAAATCGTATAGTAGTCGGCGGCGTACCAATCGCTACACCATTCATGAACGTTCTCGCACATCTCAAATAAGCCGTAACCGTTCGGCTCTGATTCTCCGACTGGCTCAGGGCCGGTCTGCCAACGAGCATGGTAGCCAGGGCGGGACATCGGCGGATCATTACCCCACGGGAACGCCATCCCTCGGCGCCGCCGCGCGCCGCCCTTTCCCATTCGGCTTCTGTGGGTAGCCGATAATGCGAGCCCGTCATCGTCGAAAGCCACTCGCAATACGCAACGCTGTCGAACCACGAAACTGCCACTACAGGCTGTTGAGGATTACTGAAGGCGGCATCGCCCCAGCAAGGAGGCGGCACGTTCCCGGTGGCGTTCAGATACCGCGCGTAATCCCCAACCGTGACTTGCGTTGCCGCCATGGCAAAGGAATCTACCCAGACGCGATGAACCGGCCCTTCCACAGCCTGACCCGCGTCGAACCCCATGGAGAACCAGCCGGCTGCGATTTGAATGCGCGGTGGTTCAATGTGCTCTAGGCTCATAGCTGTGGTACGGCGAACCTTCTTTGTACGATGTTAGCTTGTGGCATGGAGGACGCAGCGGATGAAATTCGATTGGACCCAGGGCCCGCTTGCTGAGGGCCTGCGACTCTATCATGCAAGGGAATTCTTTGCCGCCCATGAGGCGTGGGAGAGTGTGTGGCTGCGAGCGCAGGAGCCGGAAAAAATGTTCTTGCAAGGGTTGATCCAGGTCACCGCGGCGTTTCATCATCTCCAGCGTCAGAATCCCCAGGGGACTGTTCTGTTATTGCAAGCCGCCCTGGGCCGGTTCGAGCGTTATCCCGCGAGCTTCGGAGGTGTCTCCGTTGACTCGCTCTGCAGTGACATTCGCGAATGGTTGCAAGCGCTCGAAGTGGGTGCTCCGGATCCCCAACCTGGTCCCGTCCGAATCCATGTTTAATGGTGGAACAAGCGGTCCGGAGTCCCGCAAAACCTCAGCACAGGAGTTTTTGGAGAGAGAGAAATTTCATATATCGTTGTGATTGCCTCACCCGAAGATTTTTAATTTCCGTTTGAATGGATAGGCCTCCCATGTCCGGAATCCCGACTTCTTATGCGCGCCATGCGTCTGTTGGCTCCCCTCTTCCTGGCCGGCAACCTCTTCGTTGCGAACTGCTCCGCTGCCGCGGATGATCCCGAAGTGGGCTCGCTGAATAAGCAGGAGCGGCTGGAGTGGTTCCGCGATCAGGGTTTCGGCCTCTTCATCCACTGGAGCGTGGACAGCCAGCTGGGCGTGGTCATCAGCCACTCGCTGGTCGGGGCCTCGCCCGAATACACGAACCGCTTCTTCGAGGACCTGCCCAAAACCTTCGATCCGCACGAGTTTCTATCCACTGGATTGGGCTCGGCTAGCGCGTCTGGCCGGCATCCGCTACGTCATGTTCACCACCAAGCACCATTCCGGATTTGCCATGTTCGACACCAAAACGACTCCCTTCGGCATCATGAACACGCCCTTTCATCGCGATATCACCAAGGAGGTCTTCGACGCCTTCCGTTCCCAGGGCATTGCCACCGGCGTCTATTATTCGCCCGACGATTTCTGGTGGCTTCAGCAGAACGGCAAGACCATCGAGCGCTCGGTTCCCGAGGTTCAGCCGCGCAACAACCCCGGCCTGATGGAATACGACCAGACCCAGCTCCGCGAGTTGCTGACGCACTACGGCAAAATCGATGCGCTCTTTCTTGATGGGGAAGCCGTCGGTCTGCGCGACCTTGCCTGGAAGCTTGATCCTGACATCATCGTCACCCGGGGGGCCATCAAAACCCCTGAGCTCACCGTTCCCGGGAATGCCGATGCCAGGCGCGTGGGAGACCTGCATGACCATGGGCACCGCATGGCAATACCAGCCGCAGAATGAACACTACAAGTCAGGAGGCGAGCTGATTCGCATCCTGATCGAGACGCGCGCCAAAGGTGGCAACCTCCTGCTTAATGTGGGTCCTAAGCCGAATGGAGAGCTGCCGATTGAAGAAGAAGAGCGCCTGCGCGAAATAGCCCTCTGGATGTTCGTCAACTCCGACGCATTTATGCAGTGAGGCCCTGGGTCATCACCAATGAAGGCGACATCTGGTTCACCAAGAAGAAAGATAGCCAAGCGGTCTACGCCATCGTCGAATCAGACAAACCGTGGCCACGCGCGACCTGGAAGGAATTCACGCTGCATTCGGTTCGCGCGACCTCTAAGACGGAAGTGAGCGTGCTTGGCCAGAACGACCAGGTAGTCGAGTATCACCCTGAAATCAAGCCCCAGTCCACGTGGCATCAGGAAAAGGACGGCCTCCATGTGCGCGTGATGCAGACCCAACGCCTGCAGGACAACTTTCACTGGCCAAACCCCGCAGTGCTGAAGATTACCAACGCCGAGCCGGCGCTCACGCCACCGCATGTGCAAACCACCGGGTCAGCCTCCGAATCATCGGGTCTTCAGGAGACGCTACGCGGCGAAGTCATCGATATGGGTGACAGCTCATCACTACAAGTCGGATTTGAGTACCGTCCGATCGTCGGCGAAGATGCCAACTCCCGTTCCGCCGCCTGGACCGCGACGCCAGTACAAACCATCTCCAAGCCTGGCCCTTTTACAACCCATATCGACGGGCTCTCCCCGAACGGTAAGTACGAGTTTCGCGCCGTCATTCATCATCCGTTGCTGGCGCTCTACGGTGCGGAGATCACCATGCAGCGCTAGCTTGCACCGAGAAAGGCTCTGCGGAGGCTATTTCGCAGCCGGATAGCCCAGTGCCGCTGGGCGTGGCTTAGAGCGAAGGGTAAGCAGAGTACGGGCTACCGAAACAATAAGCGAATCGCCTTGTTTGACGGTGATCCCCGTCACCGCCTCGAGAGCCAGCGACTACGGCGCTAAGAAAATGACCTGTGATATTGATCACAGACCCGAAGCTCTTTCTTGGCGATCCTCAAAGTAAGGAAACCCCGCGTGGCGGCAACACGGACGCCGGCCGGAGGAAAGAGGTTGGTCATGATAACTGCTTCCAGTAGCCCAACACACCAGCAGCACGTGAGTTCTCGTTTGGGGCCGGTGGGCTTCGCTTTCAATCGATTCTGGTCGCAACAGATTACTCTCCCGCAAGTACAACTGCGGTAAAGTTGGCTGCGCGGCTCGCGAAAGAATTTCACGCCCGGCTTTATGTGCTGCATGCGGTCGAACCGGACCTCTATGCGAGCAACGTGGGCGGAGGTCCAGTTCCCGGGCTCCAGCTGATGAACCTCCAGATTGAGCGCGAGAACCTCCACAAATATGCTGAGCGCATTCCTGATTTGCGGACCGTGAAGCACAAGGAAATAGCATTTCTGGGCTCACCCGGCGATGCGATTCAGTCGGCCGGCCAAGCCAATAACATTGACCTCCTGGTGCTGGGTTCCCACGGACGCCATGGACTGGCAAAGCTGGCTCTTGGATCCATCGCCGAATGGGTGATTCGCCGTCTTGAGTATCCTGTTCTTGTCGCCGGCCCCCTCTGCGTCAAGGCCTTTCGCCCCATCAGGTCCATCGTCCTGGCGACAGACTTCTCCCCGGAGGCTTTGCGTTCGGTTCATTATGCCAGCTCGTTGGCCCAGGATTATAACGCCACATTGACGGTCATGAATGTACTGTCCCACGCGAGCGCCCCGGAAGAGCAGTCACAAAACGAGTTGAGCTCGATGAAAAAACTCAGAGAGCTGTTGCCCAGCGCCTGTGGAGACGAATTCACCCTGCAATATCAGGTGAGAACCGGCGAGATTGCCCCGGCCGTCATTGACGTGGCGCGGGAAGGCAAAAGCGAGTTTAATCGTCCTGGGTGCGCGCCATCGGCACACCTTGGCAGATCACGCGCCGCGGAACAAACTATCGGCCATCATTCGCAACGCCCGCTGCCCTGTACTCAAAATCCCGGCTCACCGCCCTTGAGTGACAGATCTGCTGGCTGTGACAGCAGTCACATTTGCAGGTGCTGTGAACGATATCGAATGTGATGATCGCAGGCCGCGAAATTGTGAACGGGCCAGTCTTGACGAGCAACAATATGTGATTCGGGTACTCTATTGCCGGATGGTCAGCACCGGGCAAGTGCTGCTGCTGATCACTTGAAACGCCACGCCCGTTTTAAAATTCTCGAACCAGTGAGATGTCCTGCGAGTCCCCAGCACAATGAGATCGGCTTTCACCCGCTGAGCGAGCAATAGAATGCCGTCAGCAGCGAAGCCGTGCTCCAGAACACACTCTGGCTCGCACCATTCGCGGGCCACGTCGGGAACCAATGTCTGCAACGCTCCGATAAACCGATCGTTCAATGCCTGATCGTTCATTTGACCCGAGTGTTCCAGCTCGGGCAGCACATGACACAAATAGAGGTGGGCGCCGGAGTCCTGGGCAAACGATAAGGCAAAGACACATGCCTTTGCCGCCTCCGGAGAAAAATCCGTCGCGTAGACGATTGTCTGAAAGCTTACCGGCCCCTTCGGCGACGGCACTGCCGGCCCGATGGTGAGAATTGGACACCTGGCTTGATGAATCAGCTCCTCCGCTGTCGATCCGAGAACAAGCTTGGTCAGACCTTTTTGGCCGCGTGTGCCAATGACCAACAGGTCGATAAGCGTGTGCTCCGCGACCTGCAGAATCTCGCTGGCCGGGTCCGCCCCTTCGCAGAGGACAGTCTCTGCGCTTACCCGCACCGAGTCCAGCTCCTTTTTTAAGCGGTCCAGGGATTCAGTTCCAAATCTGCGTAAGATGTCAATGCTCATCCCCGAGTCCCCGGTCTTGAAAGCTGTTCGAAGATCGACAACATGCATCAGGCGAACCCGCGATTGACAGCGCTCCGCCAGGGCTTGCACATATACCTTGGCGGTTTCCGCTCTAGCTGAGAAGTCTGTTGCAAACAGAATGTTATCCAGTGCCACTGAAATCTGATTTCCAAGAAGAACTGTCATACTGCACCTCCTCTGATCCGAACGCTTCCTGTTGTATCGGCATCAGCTCGGAAAGTTGGATGGGATCGTCATTACTGGACAGTGAGCTTCACGTATCGAAGCGCTCACCACGCCGTCAGCGCAATCCGTGGCCTGGTTACCACCGCGGTGCAGGCCGAAGAGAATGAGAGATGACTTCGACTTTGCGGCACGAGCGGCGATTGCCTCGTCGGCTCTCCCGTGGATAACGGTCGACCTTACCGAGATACCTCGATCGCGCAATCTACCAGCCCATTCCTTGCACCGTTGCTCGTCATCTTTGTCTGACACGTGCCTGTGCCTGGGATCGATGACATGTATAAGCTCAAGCTCCGCTCCCAACTGGGCGGCAAAGTGGCCGGCGAACGCCAGAATATCGTCGGGCGACCCGGTCCATGTCGTGGCACAGAGAATGCGCTGGATCGGAGCAGCCTCCCCATCACGGAGAATTGCATGTGGCCCCAGCACCATCACTGGGCAGCGGACATCGAAGCAGGTGCTCGGCTGTTGAGCCAAGACTTTGCCGGTCGATTGGGCCATAGCCAAAGGCGCCAAGTAACAGAAGTATTGGTGTACGTTCAAGGATGGCTCCCTCGATCGTGTCTGAGACGTTGCCAATTCTTCTCACGGAATCGCTCCATAGACCTTCTCCCCGGAGCCGCTCTTCTATATTTTTGAGATCAGATTGAAGATCACGCTGGGACATTTGCATCGCCAGCGGGCCGGCCTCGAGAGTGCTTGCGTAATCGGCCGGACTCTGCACGCCGATGAGATGAACGAACGATCCGAACTTCTTCGACAGCATCACGGCGTACTTGAGCGAGCTCTCCGCCGCTTCAGAGAAGTCTGTAGGCTACGAGCAGCTCCTTGGGATGGTAGTGGATACATTCTGCGTAAAGGGGAAAGGCAATATTTTGCGTCATGAAGCCACCCGCTGTGCGTCCTGGTCTTCTGGTAGTTGGGTGAACACTACATCTCTCAGCACTCTCCGAATGCGAAAATTCCTGCGAACCCGCTCGTCCCTGCGCGTGGCAGGGACGAGCGAAGGCTTCCCGTCATCGTCGGAAGTCACCTTGAAAAGCGGAGAACACGCTTGGCATAGCCAGAAAAATTCTGAGCGGAAGTCTTGTGCAGCGCCAGTCTCCCGTTGCGATACGGAGCCTTGCCGCAGATAGCGTAGCTCCTCGTTACATTCTGGATTGAAGCAATGGCCGATCATAAAAGCCTCTTTCACGGGGCACTTTTCATGTACCCCTCCCAGAGAGATCCTAGGGTAGGCCGGGCGTTTGATTCTGTGATGGACGTCACAAGGTGCACCACATCTCATTTATCGGAGAGTGGAGGCGTGGCGATCTCCTGCGCGTAACGCATGGCAATCACGATCAGCGGTGGGCAGGGACGTGCTGACCTGCAATTCAGGCAGCCTTTTTGGATGCTCTTGTAGATACAGGTGTAGTGCTTTTCAATAAAGTTGTTTGGCATTCCGGTCAGCTCCGATGCTTATTCTGCGGTCGGCCGGAGAACCAGTCTGTGATCGTCGTCACCGTATGGGTTTACGATGGCAACCGGTTCGAAGTAACGATCAGCACATTTTTATGCCGCTTTCCCCGATGTCAGCGAACACCTTCATGAGACCAGTCGTGCCAAGCAGCTGCCGAACCTGCTTGCCAAGATTGATGAGTTTCAGACTGCAGCCCGCCGAACGGGCAGAAACATAGAGACGAACCAGCGTGCCCAGGCCCATGCTGTCTACGCGGGTAAGGTTCGTCAAGTCGAGGACAATTCTTTTGGTATCAGGCATCAACTGGCTGACCCTGACGTAGAGAATGTCGTTTACCCCTGCCACTAACTTGCCGTTGCAGTGCACAACCAATGCATTTCCCGCCCGGACAACATCAAGCGTAAGGGGGCAAACCGTTGCTTTGTCAGACATGAGACCTTGCCTCGTTCAAAATTTCCTGAATTCAAACGGAAACCGAATTCTCGCATATTGGGGCAGCGATTGACATCGCGAACACTTACGGCAAAGTGGTCGGTCCGATGGGATCATGGGTGCATGGATGGCCGCCAACCCCTGCCAACCCTGCTGTCGCACGCGCTGGTTGCTTTTACCATCGAGTTCGACAATGAGTTCGAGCACCAGGTGCCGCATCGCACGACAAACCACGGCTCAACCACTCGTTCGCACCCAGTCCCCTGGCTGGTATCGATGGTCATGTGGTCAAACTTCATGCGCTTTATCGATGAAGAGGGAACCACTTTTCGTGAGCTGCAGCATCGGCTGCGGATGCCCGCCAAGAGACCTGCGCAACTGGTTGACGCGCCTGGGGGAGTGGTGGGGTTACCTCGTCGTCGAGCCCAACGCGAATGGTTACCATCCCACTCCCAAGGGCTGAAAGGCAATGGAGATCTGGCGAACGCTGGATAGCCTCGTAGAGAGGCGCTGGCGGGAAAGGCTTGGCCACGACACCGTCGACCATCTCCGCGAAGCGCTTGATCGCCATAGTTCGTCAGATTGATGTTGCCTTGCCTAACGCTCTACCAATTCTGGGGTACGGGCTTTTAAGCAAGGGGCCGGAGGACGCGCAGAGTGCTTTGGCGGATGCAACAACGATCACCAGCCTTCCTCTGGTCTCGCTGCTCTCGAAGGTCCTGCTGTCTTTCGCCATTGAGTTCGAGCAGGAGTCGGAAGTGTCGCTTGCCATCAGCGCCAATGTTCTGCGCCTCACAGGTGAGGGTGGGGTTGAGGTGAGCGATCTCCCTCGCCTATCCGGAGTTTCGAAAGAGGCGATCGCGGTGTCGCTGAGCTTTCTTGGCACGCGCGGATATGCCGTGATTCAACCGAAACCGACTGCCGGCCGGAAAAAGTTGCTGTTGCTTACTCCCAAGGGCCGGAGGGCACAAGACAAGTACCATCAGCTGCTGTTGGCCGTTGAAGAGCGTTGGCAGTCACGCTTTGGCGACCAGGCCATCGGCGGTCTACGGGATTTGCTTGAGCAATTGGCCGTCGGGCCTGCGGAGCGGCAATCCCCGCTTTTTCGCGGATTGGAGCCCTATCCCGAAGGCTGGCGCGCATCGGTTCCTAGGCCTGAGGTTCTTCCTGACTTCCCGATGGTCTTGCACCGCGGTGGGTTTCCGGACGGCGGTTGACCATTTTGCTAGCCTCTTTGCATCTGATGTATGATGTTTGATGTAGAGAGAGATGCGGACTACCCTATCCATTGACGATGATGTCCTCAGTGCAGCCAAGGAAATGAGCCGCAGCGCAAGACAAGACAGTAGGCGAGGTCATCTCCTCCCTTGCCAGGCGAGGATTGATTCCAACCGAATCTCGGCGTCAGTCGCGGAATGGAGTTCCGCTGTTGCCAGTGCGCGCAGGTGCTAAGCGGGTGACATCAGAGCTCGTGCATCAGCTGCGCGATGAACTGCGTTGAAACGGTTTCTAGTCGACATCAACGTCCTGATCGCGTTGATCGACCCGGCCCATATCCAGCACGACCGCGCCCACGAGTGGTTTGCGGTCTCAGGGAGAAAAGCCTGGGCTACCTGCCCGCTTACGGAAAACGGTGTCCTGCGAATTGTTGGTCACGTTCGTTACCCCAACTCCCCCGGTACACCGGCGGCGGTTGCAGAGCTACTGAGAGCGATGTGTGAGTTGCCTGGCCACGTTTTTGGCCCGACGACATTACGCTCCTTGATCCAGCGCGCGTGAATGGTAGCCGGCTTTTGGATTCCGCGCAGGTTACGGATAGCTATCTGTTGGCGCTAGCGAGCGCGCACGGAGGACAACTCGCCACCTTCGATCAGCGCCTGGTCGCGGATGCGGTTGTGAACGGAGCCCAAGCCCTCCACCTGATCCGCTAACTGCGTGTTCCGCATCATGCGTGTGAAACTTCGAACGCCGCACGGCGCCGCTCCAGGAAGCGGCGAACCGCGGGATCGCGCTCCAGACCGATGGCGATCTCGTATGCATGCCGGGCGTCTTCGTAAGCCCCTAAATTAGCCAACAACTCCGCGCGTGCAGCCCAGTAAGGCTGGTACTCGACCAGTCGAGCATCGCACATGGGATCGGGCATGTTTTCGAGAGCGGCTTGCGCGCCCTGTAGCTCTGCTACAACCAAGGCGCGGTTGATGGCCACCACAGGTGAGCTGGTGATGGCGAAGAGCGCGTCGTAGATCCGCAACACCGCGTCCCAATGAGCGTGACCCGTGCAGCGGCGATGGACGTGCGCGGACTGGACAGCGGCTTCGAGTTGATAGCGGCCGATCACACCGAAACCTTGCGCACGAAGCGGCAACGCTTCCGCCTCATCGATCATTTGCAAGTCCCAACGCGCAACATCTTGATCGGCCAGGGGGACATAGTCTCCGTCATCGCTGCGCCGCGCGCGCCGACGCGCTTCCGCGTGCAGCATCAGGGCGAGCAGGCCTAGTCCTTCCGGCTCGGTAGGCAACAGCTCGGTGACCAGTCGTGCCAGAAAAAATGCTTCGCCCGTAAGATCGCGTCGCGAGCTGTCAGTCCCTGCCGCATCGCTCCAACCCTCCGAGAACGCGGCGTAGATGGCCTCAAGCACAGTATCGAGGCGTCCAGGTAATTCTTCGCGCCCTGGAATGCAAAACGGAATTGCAGCCTCCCGGATCTTGCTCTTGGCGCGCACGAGGCGCTTGCCCATCGTCGTCGGAGACATGAGAAATGCTGATGCGATGGTTGCCGCATCGAGTCCCAGGATGACCTGCAGAATTAAAGGCGCACGAATAGCGGCGTCGATGGCAGGATGCGCGCAAGCAAACATCAGGGCAAGCCGGCGGTCGGGGATCTCCGCGGGATCAGTCTCCAGATCGGCGTCCACCAGCGCGGCGACTTGCTCCAGATCCTCGTCGACAAGATCGCTGCTATGCTGGCGCCGTGCCGCGTCGATGAGCTTGCGCCGGGCGACGGTGAGCAGCCATGCTTCCGGATTGGCCGGGCAGCCTTTGCCTGGCCAGTCGGCCAGCGCCGACGCGAAGGCTTCGGAAAGGGCATCCTCCGCTGCGGCTACGTCATGGGTGCGTGCAGAAAGAAAGGCGACGAGCTTGCCGTAGCTCCGGCGGGCAACTGCTTCCGCGGTGCGGCGGGCCTGTTCATCGCCTTCGCATGAGTGCATAGACTGTTTCTCAAGCCGTAGCGTGTTGCAGATTTTGTGCTCGGTTGACCTCAGGCATGCTCCAGATCGGGCGAACCTCGACCACTCCATGGCCAGAGCCGGGGCAGCGCGCGGCCCACGAGAGTGCGGCATCCAGATCGGGCACGTCGATCAAATAATAGCCGCCAAGCTGCTCCTTCGAATCGACGTAGGGGCCATCCAGCACCTGCGCCTTGCCGTTGATGGTGCGCACCGTGGTGGCTGTTGCGATTGGCTGCAGGCGGTTGAACCCACAAAGGCGCCCGCCGCCCTCAATGCTTCGCCGTACGCCATGTAAGCCGCCACTGCCTGTTCATGCTCACTCGTCGACATTTTGGACCAGCCTGCCTCGTCCGCATAGAGCGTTAGTAGATATTGCATGGAAAACCTCCGACTTCGATTTTAGGCGGATGTTGTCATCCGCTACTACCATGACGCCGCAGCCGGACCGATTTGGACATCTTTGAACCAGATGGCGAAAATTAATTAACGCAAAACGGCAACGCGCTTACTTACTTCTGCTCTTTCCTTCACCATGTTGCTTCAGCATTACACCATTCTGCACCAGCAAATCACCACCCACGTAAACCCGTTCCAGATCGCGCTCCCCGGCCACAAAGACCAGGGAAGCATAGGGATCGAAAATAGTCCGGAAGCGGGTTGGATCGATCACCAGGAAGTCGGCGAACTTTCCCGGTTCCAGGCTGCCCAGGCGGTCGGCACGCCCAGCACATCCGCGCTGCCCATAGTGTGCAGCCGCAGCACGTCGTAGGGACTCATGATGGTCGCATTCTCATACTTATCGCGGATCGCGTAGAGCCCAGTGCGCATATTTTCAAATGGATCCGCCAGGTCGGCGCTGGCTTCGCCATCGACGCCCATGCCCACCCGGATGCCCGCCTTCAAATAAGCGGGAATATCCGCCACTCCCGACGCTAACCGTCCATTCGATAGCGGATTCCAGGACATCGCCACTCCAGCCTTCGCGCTCTCCGCGATGATGAAGCTGTTGGTATGAATGAAGTGCCCGAAAATCAGCTGTTTCGAGAGCAGCCCGCTATCCATGAACCAGCGAAATTTGCTCTGCTGCTCATACTGCGTCTCTGGGGGCTCCAGGTAGTGGGTTTCGTTGCCCAGGTGGAACTCGTCTCCCAGCTGCTTTTCCATCAAGGTCTGTTGATAGGTATTGTTGAATGCTGTTCCCCCGCTGATCATCACGGAGAGAAAATTGCTCGACTTCGGCTGCTGCGCCGTCCAATCCAGAAACGCTTTTAAAGGCACGCGAGCCTGTTCGTACCCATAACTGGGCTGCACGCCCAAAGCCGTGGCCCGGCCAACAGACATGCTATGGACAAAGCGAATCCCCGAGTCCATCTCCGCGCGAAATCCACTCTTGTCATACTCATCTGCTGTGACCGCCGTTCGGCCTCTGGTTCGCGCTTCGAAGTTGAAGTTATAGGCCGCAGTGATGCCATGCTCCAGATGGTCGAGAGCGCCATCCAGGGTGAACCAGTACATATCCTCCGGGCTGGATTTGACCGCGGGTTTATAGGGTGCTCGATCCATCCCAACAGTGTCTGGTCCGCACCCAGGCCGCGGAAGGCGCTCTGCCATAGGTGACTATGGGCAGAGATAAAGCCCGGGATTACCCAGTGGCCGCCGGCATCCAGGCTTTGCTTTGCCTGCAATCCAGCTGGAGGATCGCCCATCGCAACCGTAAGCAACCGGCCATCCTCTCCGACCACCAGGTAACCCTTCACCGGCTCGCGCTGGCTCGGCGCCATGGTCAGAATGAATGCGTTCTTAACTATCAGCTTGGCCGGAGGGGTGCTTGCCCGAATAACAGGTTTACGCTGCCCAACGCCGCCAAGGAACAAAATATCCCCAGCCTTAAGGCACGACTGCAGAATTCAGGAGTCATGCGCCATTACTAAATGAGACTGCACCGCAGAACAACAAGAAACTGCCCTCGGCCAGCCTTTCGCTTAGGAGTGGGCCGAACGAAGCGTGGGCCGAAGATGATGTGTTTCGAATGCTTTTCCTGGCCCGGCCTCACAACCACGCTATTATGTATCCTCCAATGACAGCCTCAGCCGACCCAGAGGTGAGCGTGGGCACTCGCAACCCGGTATCCGGGTCTGGTGGTATAGCACGCTCTGCCGATGCGATCGATACGGTCGAGGGACTTCCGCAGCTGTTCTTATTCGGACTGCAGCATGTGCTGGTGATGTACGCCGGCACGGTGGCCGTGCCGCTCATTCTAGGCAGCGCGCTCCACTTCACGCCCAAGCAGGTGATTGCGTTGATCAGCGCCGATCTGTTTACTCCGGCTTGGCGACCCTGCTGCAGACGTTGGGCTGGTGGAAGTTTGGAGCGCGTCTTCCTCTCATCCAGGGCTGTTCTTTCATCTGCGTTGCGCCCATGATCCTGATCGGTAGTCATTACGGCATCCCGACTTTATATGGCGCCGTGATCAGCTGCGGGCTATTCACCATCGTGGTCGGGCCCTGGTTCAGTCGAATGCTGCGATTCTTCCCTCCGGTCGTGATTGGCTCGGTCATCACCGTGATCGGGCTATCGCTGCTACCGGTAGCCGGGGGATGGCTGGGCGGGGGCGACCCCTCGGCGGCTGACTTTGGCGGCTTCACCCATCTGGGATTAGGTTTGGCGACGATTCTGCTGATTGTGGCCATCCAGCGCTTCGGCCGCGGCATGATCGCGAACCTGAGCGTATTAGTGGGGCTGATAGGTGGAACCGCACTGGGCGCTCTGGCTGGCCAAGCTAGCTTCAGACAGGTGTCCGTACCCCGTGGTTTGCCTTGGCGCATCCACTGCTCTTCGGTGCACCACATTTCGCGCTGCTGCCCGCTTTGGTGATGAGTCTTTCCATGCTGGTGGTGATGACCGAGACGACCGGCAACTGTCTCGCGATCGGCGAGATTACCGGCCGTCCGATCGGCCCGGCAACGTTGACCGCCGCCTTCCGTGCAGACGGCCTTTCGACGGTGTTGGGTGGGTTCTTTAACAGCTTTCCGTATAACGTCTATTCGCAGAACACGGGTCTGCTTGCGCTCTCTAAAATAAAGAGCCGCTTCGCGGTCGCGGCGGGTGGCGGCTTGCTGGTGATGCTTGGATTCCTACCCAAACTGGCCGCCGTCATCGCGGGTATTCCCCGCCCGGTCCTGGGTGGCGCGTCGATCGTGATGTTCGGCATGACAACCATGGCCGGCATTGAAGAACTGGCGCGGGTTCGCTATCTAGGAACCAGCAACGCGATCATCGCAGCTGTCTCCGTGAGCATGGGTGTGCTGCCCATTGCATCGCCACAACTCTTTGCCCACGCTCCCGATGCCGCGCGGCTCTTCTTTGAACAGCGGAATCTTCTTAGCCGCCGCGACCGCGGTGCTTCTCAACCTATTCTTTTCCTCGAAAAACGGAGAGCTGAACCGTGGAACAAGTAACTGAACAGGACCTGGCTTTCTTAAGGCAGGCGATCGAGCTGGCGCGCAAGGCGCGCAACGATGGCCGTCATCCGTTTGGCGCGCTGATCGTCAATGAGCGCGGTGAGACTGTCGTAGCCGCACGTAACAATGCGGTACGGCCCAACGGCGACCCGACCCAGCATGCCGAGATGTTGGCCACGCAGCCAGGCTGCTCAACTGCTGACCGAAGCCGAGCTCGCCAAATGCACTCTATACACCAGCACCGAACCCTGCGCTATGTGCGCTGGTGCGATTTACTGGACCGGCATCGGCCGTGTTGTCTTTGCGCTGGCCGAAGCTGGCCTGTTCGCGCTACACCGGCAGCCATACAGAAAATCCCACCCTCGATCTGCCTTGCCGCGAAGTCTTTGCCCGGGGGCAAAAGCCGATTGTCGTCGTTGGCCCCCTAATCGAGGATGAGGCGGGCCAGGTGCATGAAGGTTTTTGGGTTTCCTAAGGCTCCATTTACACTGGCTGAATGACTATGCCGTCCAAGGTTGACCTTGTCGGCGTGGGCCTGAACGCGACAGACACGCTCATCGCCCTCGCAGATTACCCGGAACGGGGTTCCAAAGTTGAATACCGTTCTGTCAACGTGCTGCCTGGGGGCCAGGTCGCAACCGCAGTGGTGGCTTGTCAGCACTGGGGCATGTCGACGCGATATGTAGGAATCCTTGGCGACGACTGCCGCTGCGACTCTTCATCGAGAGGCGTTTGCCCGCGCAGGCGTTGAGACCCAGATCGTTACCGTTCCGGGAGGAGCCAGCCCGCAGTCGCTCATACTAGTCGACGGTGGGGGCGAGCGGACTGTGCTTTGCCGGCGCGATGAGCGGGTCGCCCTGAAGCCTGCCCATCTGGATCGCCAATGGATTGTGAACGCTCAAGCCCTGCACGTGGATGGCTACGACACTGAGGCCGCGACTGTGGCTGCCGGTTGGGCCCGCGCTGCCGGCATACCCGTGATCGCCGATCTGGATGAGTTGTATCCAGGTTTGGATAGAGCTTCTTGCAGAACGTTGACTATCTCATCGTAAGCCGGGATATCCCCTCCAGGCTCACCGGCGAGCCTGACCTGGAAATGGCCTTGCGTCTCATGCAACGCCGGTATGGATGCCGTCTCACTGCCGCAACCCTGGGCCACGATGGCGTGCTGGCCTGGGATGGGAAGCACTTACACCACGCCCCCGCCTATCGCTGTTCCGGTGGTCGACACCACTGGCGCGGGAGACATCTTCCACGCCGGCTTTATCTACGGGCTGTCTTCAGGATTGGCCCCTGGAGCGGCAACTTGATTTCGGTTGCGCCGCGGCCGCCATGAATTGCATGTCGGTCGGAGCCAGGGGCGGTATTCAACCGGTCGAGATAGATCAAAGAGTTCATGAAAACAGCCGTTCGGCACGATCCCGCCTATTGCGTTTCGAGTTCGGACTAAGCAGCCTGGTTTTGTATCAGGGCACGACTAAAGAGACTGCGGAAAAAGTCTCTACGAAGGGCACGGCTTCAGGCGTGCCGTAAAGCCGTACGCGCGAGACGGCTTTAGCCGCTGAGGAGCGCTTTTCAAGACGTCTGGTCCGAAATCACCCCGCCTGAGCAGCCGAACAGCGTAGCTACCGTGCGCACCTTTGCCTTGAATCAGGAAAGCCGTACCTT
>CAVZJL010000013.1:0-66808 GCA_963775365.1 uncultured Acidobacteriaceae bacterium
TTCCCCAGATGTTTTTTGCCGCGCGTTGACGTGTGTTTGCCGCCTCGTGTCGGCGAACACACTGCGCTTTTATTTGCTAGGCAATGTTGACTGACAAGCGAACGTCAGGTTTTAATTGCCCGGTGGCCCCTGGGACGGCAAGCCACCCCAGCAAGCGAGCTTGCCGGGGACCCCGGTAAATGGGGGTCTTAACGCGATCGACCTCAGCGGAGGTATTCCAGGCAGGCAAGGGCCTAGCACGGTGAGACGCCAACTGCTCGCGGGGACAGTGCTACCCACGAGCGTCACAACCGAATTGTGCACTTGACAAGATGAGAATTTCCGAATCCCGCTGATACCAATACGCCGCGTGTGCGCCGCCCTACAGCAGATCGTTCACCACACCCCGATGTCCGCCGCCCATTTCGTAGGTGTGTGCCGGCGCAGAATGCACCGGAATAGTAGATCGCATACGAGTGATTGCCATCTCTAACTGAGAATCGCATGCAAAGAACCGCTCGGTCAGGTAACAAGCTATGCCTGGCAGAGACGCGCTAAAAATAATGATAGCGCGTCCTGCTTTGGCACGCAACTTGCTAATCGAACAAAATCGATTTTTTTACTTGACTTCGACGGTAGCCACGCCCTCGAACTTCTTACGGACAGTCTCGGCTTCTTCCTTGCTTACGTTCTCCTTCAGCGGCTTGGGAGCGCCATCGACCAGGTCTTTGGCTTCCTTCAGGCCGAGGGAGGTGACTTCCCGCACTGCCTTGATGGTATTGATCTTGTTGGCACCGGCATCCTTGAGGATGACGGTGAATTCGGTCTTCTCTTCAACCGGTGCAGCGACGGCAGCGCCGCCTCCGCCGCCAGCTACGGCCACCGGGGCTGCGGCTGCCGCCGAGACTCCGAGCCGCTCTTCAAGCTTCTTTACCAGAGCCGCCGCGTCCAACAGGCTCAAGCTTACGATCTGATCTTCCAACTGCTGCAAATCCGCCATTTTTCTCTCCACTGGAACAAAACTTTGGTAACACTCACGTGTACTTAGTTGCTACTAGCAGAAGCTTTTATGCCGCCCTGCCCTTACTGCTCCTGCGAAGGTTTCCGATATGCCCAGACCAAGCATCCCTTTGCAGTTTCAACAAATCCCTGGCGCTGCCCTCAGCGGCTAAAGCCGTCCGTCCGGCTGTGCTGATGTACGGCCTAAAGGCCGTACCCTTTATAATCAACAACTTAGCCCTCGACAGGCGGCTCTGTGGCCGCGGCTGCCGTTTGCGAATCTTCGTTGGTCCCGGCTGCCTCTGCCTCGGCTGCCACGGTCTCAGCTACTGGAGCTTCTGCTGCCGGAGCCTCAGCTACCGGAGCCGCTTCGGCTGTGCTGCCGCTTCGGGCCGCTGCTTCGGAGCTCACCTGGCGCTGCTGGCTTCTGCGGCTGGCGCTGCTGCCTCAGGCTTGGCTACGGCGGCGCTGCTTCAGCGGCTGCCGGCTTGCTGGGCGCCGCGGCTGCGGCAAACTTGTCTTGCTCGACTGCCTGGTTGATCACTACCGCGAGATCGCGGCCGGCCGCGTTCATGACAGTTGACCAGACGCTGTGCCGGAGCATTGATGAGGAAGAGCAGCTTGGAGAAGATCGCCTCTTTCGACGGCATGGTCGCCAGCGCTTTACTTCTTCAACCGTGATGACCTGCCCGTCGACGATGCCCAGCTTGAAGGTGAACTCGGCGTTCTCCTGCATCCAGGTGGAGAGGGCTTTCGCCAGGACTACGGGATCGCCGCTGGTATAGGCCACCGAGGAAACGCCCTTCAGCCCTTGCAGCGCCTGCTCTACCTTGGTTCCCTTGGACGCCCGGGCTGCCAGCTTGTTCTTGAGCACCCGGTAACGGCCGCCTGCGCTCCGAACCACCTTGCGCAGCTCGTAATCCTGGGAGACGGTGAGCTTGGCAAAGGTGCCCACAATGGCGCTGGTCGAGCCTTCCAGCTCGTGCGCAAGATGATCGATCTGTACTGCCTTTTTCGCCTTCGTAAGTGCCATAAAACCAGCCTTTTATCCCACTTCGCCGTGCGCGGGAGGGGTTCTACGCGGGGATGCCGGCGTAGGTAAAACTTTATAAAATTCGTTCAAAAATCGAATTAGGGCTTAGCGGCCGCCTCAGCGACCTCGCTGTTGAGCGGGATTCCGGGCCCCATGGTCGAGCTCAGCGTGATGCCCCGGATGTACTTGCCCTTTGCCGCTGACGGCTTGGCCCGGACTACGCTGTTGATGACCGTGGTCGCATTGTCAATCAGCTTTTGCGGCGGGAAGGAGAGCTTGCCCACCGGGACATGCACCAGGGCTGTCTTGTCGGTACGAAACTCGACCTTACCGGCCTTGATCTCGCGGATCGCCGCCGCCACGTCGTTGGTGACGGTGCCGGTCTTGGGGTTGGGCATCAGGCCGCGGGGGCCAAGCACCTTACCCAGCCGGCCGACGGACTTCATCATGTCCGGGGTGGCGATCAGGGCGTCGAAATCCGTCCAGCTTTCCTTTTGGATCCTCTCCACCATGTCTTCACCGCCGACGATGTCGGCGCCCGCTGCTTCTGCTTCGCGGAGGCGGTCGCCGGAGGCGATCACCGCTACCTTCTTGGTCTTGCCTAAACCGTGCGGCAATACGACCGTTCCGCGCACCATCTGATCGGCATGCTTAGGGTCTACGCCGAGACGCAGGGTGAGATCGACGGTTTCGTCGAACTTGGCATATTGCACTTTTTTGAGTAGGGGAACTGCGTCCTGCAGCGAGTACGGCCGGTCTTCTACCTGGGCGCGCACCTTCGCCATGTTTTTGCTGATTTTCTTTGCCATGCTTCCTCTGTCTTCCACCGCCCTGGACTGTGTTGCTGTCCCGCCGTGGTGTGGGCCGCAGTTGCTACTTGTGCGACCGTTGACTTGCGTCTGCCTGTTGCTCAAGACGCATTTTTGATTATCTCACAATTTTCTTTCCCGCTCAAATTTGCGAGGGGGAAAGTGGAACCGCAGGTCCCCGTTCGACTTCGCTCAGGGCAGGCTCTCCGCTCCGCGTCGTCGGATGACAAAGGGGAGGGCAGGTTTTCAATCCCACATCTCGCGAAAAACGAGCGAGATGTGGGCCACCCATCGTCCGTTGGCAGTGAGAGTCCTAGGCGGTGACTTCGATGCCCATGGAGCGTGCGGTGCCCTTGATGCTCTTTACCGCGGATTCGACGGAAACCGTGTTCAGGTCGGGCATCTTCTGCTTGGCGATCTCCAGCACCTGCTTCTCGCTCACCTTGCCCACCTTGTCCTTGTTCGGGGTGCCTGAGCCCTTGGCCAGATTGGCGGCTTTCTTCAGCAGCACCGCTGCCGGAGGCGTCTTGGTGACAAAGGTGAAGGTGCGGTCCACGTAAACCGTGATCACCACGGGGATGATCAGGCCGGCCATCTCCTTGTTCTGCGTGCGCGCATTGAACTGCTTGCAGAACTCCATGATGTTGACCTGGGCCTGGCCCAATGCCGGGCCGACCGGGGGCGCCGGAGTCGCTTTGCCCGCTTCAATCTGCAACTTTACCTGGGTCTGTACTTTCTTAACTGGAGGCATCCAAACCTTTCAAACGCATTCAATACACCGTCATTGCACTAAACTACTTTTTCGACTTTGCCAAACTCGAGTTCGACCGGCGTCGACCGCCCAAAGATCGTGACCATCACCTTCAGCGTTTCGCGGTCCTCGTTGACCTCGTCGACCACGCCATTGAAATTGGCGAAGGGGCCATCGGTGATGCGGACCGATTCGTTCTTCTCGAACTTGATCTTCATCCGCGGCTTGTCTTTGGAAACATCGGTGCGGAAGAGGATCGAGCTGACTTCCTGCTCGCTCAACGCGACCGGCTTGTCGCCCGTGCCCAGAAAGCCCGTCACCCGCGGCGTGTTCTTCATCACGTGCCACAGGTCGTTATCCAGGTCCATCTCCACCAGCACGTAGCCAGGCAGAAAGACCCGTTCGACGGTACGCTTTTTTCCGTTGAAGACCTCGGTCACCGGCTCGGTCGGGATCATGACCCGGCCAATCCTGTTTTGCAGGCCGAAGGCCTGTACCCGGCCCTCGATCGACTCTTTCACCTTGCGCTCAAAGCCCGAATAGGCGTGGATGATGTACCACTTGAAACGCTCGTTGGCCGACGGGGTGAGCCCTTCCTCAGGGTTGAGGGGCGGGGTCTCCGGATTGGTATCTTCCGTCATCGATTTCTCTAATTTCTCTTTCAGCACTTACTGTACCCCGCCCAGCCAGTGCAGCAACGACTGGATCACACGGCTTAATACCGCATCCACGACATAGAAATAGGCAGCGAAGGCAAACACGGTCACAATCACCACCGTCGTCGTGGTCCGTACTTCCTCCCGCGACGGCGTGGTCACCTTGCGCATCTCGCTGCGCACATCCCTCAGAAAATCCACAGTCCTGGTGTACATCCCAGTGATCTGGTTGCCCTGCCCAGGACTCTCTTGCCCTCGTTCCGCCAACTTGTCCGCAACTTTTGCCTTGGTCACAGCTTTCTCTGGCTGTGGGCTCTGCTTCTCATCGCGAACTACCGTGGTTGACTTCGCCATAATGCTTCCTTCTTCCCCAGGCTCACGCCTAGCCACACGGGGTAATCACGAACACTCACGAACTGGCAGGGGCGGAGGGATTCGAACCCCCAAGTTCGGTTTTGGAGACCGACAGTTTAACCGTTGAGCTTACGCCCCTCAAACCAAAGTGCTGCATCTCTGCCACGCCAAAACGGCAACGCTCCGCTATAGCTTCGTGAGCTTCTCGTGGGCTCTCTCGAGCCACCAGGCGGCTTCAGACAATAATACTGTCGTGAAGGGATCCTGACCGATGTCGTATCACAGCGAGCCGTACCAAGGAGCCAGAGGCAGCAAAAAAAATCAGTCGTTGCTTCCAACAAACGCCGAGCTATTTCGTTTCTTTGTGAGCGGTATGCTTGCGGCAGCGATTGCAGAACTTCGAGAACTCAAGCCGGCCAGTGGTCGTCTTTTTGTTCTTCGTGGTCGAGTAATTGCGCTCTTTGCATTCCGGACACTGTAGAGTAATTATTTCACGCATTAGTCTATCCTAACCGATTCCGGGGCGATCCACGCCCCTGAAATTACTTGCCTCAAAAGCCCTCAGGCCGTTTCCCGGGGAAAACCCAGGAAAAGCCCCTGCTGGACCACCCCCAGGCCCCAAAAAGGAGACCTGGGGGGCTGGTTACTTGATGATTTCGCTGATGGTTCCGGCGCCTACCGTGCGGCCACCCTCGCGGATGGCAAAACGCAGGCCCTTTTCCATCGCCACCGGGGTATGCAGCTCAATTTCCAGCTGCACATTGTCGCCCGGCATCACCATTTCCGTGCCTTCCGGCAGCTTCGCCGTTCCGGTCACGTCCGTGGTGCGGAAGTAGAACTGCGGCCGGTAGCCATTGAAGAACGGCGTGTGACGGCCGCCTTCTTCCTTGCTCAGCACGTAAATCTCGCCCTTGAACTTGGTGTGCGGCGTAATCGATCCGGGCTTGGCCAGGACCATGCCGCGCTCCACGTCTTCCTTGGCAATGCCGCGCAGCAGCAGACCCGCGTTGTCGCCCGCAAGTCCTTCATCCAGCTGCTTTTTGAACATTTCGACGCCGGTCACTACCGTCTTGCGGGTTTCCCGGAAGCCGACGATCTCCGACTTCTTCGCCGACCTTGACCTTGCCCCGCTCGATCCTGCCCGTCACCACCGTGCCGCGGCCGGAAATGGAGAAAATGTCCTCGATCGGCATCAGGAAGGGCTGGTCAATGGCACGCGCCGGCAAGGGTACATTCTTGTCCACCGCATCCATCAACTCATCAATCTTGGCTTCCCATTGCGCTTCGCCGTTCAACCCACCCAGGGCCGAGCCGCGAATCACCGGCACATCGTCTCCAGGGAAGTTGTACTTCGACAGCAGCTCCCGGACTTCCATCTCCACCAGGTCGGTCAGCTCTTCGTCTTCCACCGCGTCGCACTTGTTCAGGAACACCACGATGTAGGGCACGCCTACCTGGCGGGCCAACAGCACGTGCTCCTTGGTTTGCGGCATGGGACCGTCGGTCGCCGCTACTACCAGGATCGCTCCGTCCATCTGCGCCGCGCCGGTGATCATGTTCTTGATGTAGTCGGCGTGACCAGGGCAGTCCACGTGCGCGTAGTGACGGTTGGCCGTCTCGTACTCCACGTGCGCGGTGGCAATCGTAATGCCGCGCTCCCGCTCCTCGGGTGCATTGTCAATCGAATCAAACGAACGAAACTGTATCTTCGGATTGTGCTTCGACAATACCTTGGTGATCGCCGCCGTCAGCGTCGTCTTGCCGTGATCAATGTGCCCAATCGTCCCTACGTTCACGTGCGGCTTGGACCGGTCAAACTTTTCCTTCGCCATCTTGTCCCTTTCTACTGCTTAACCAACAAAACTCTGCTCAATTCGAGGGATTGTCCCTCAGGGGTTTACGGCACGGCTAAACCCGTGCCCTTCGTTCAGACCAGTTCCTGCCGGGCCGACCTCACCTTTGAACCCAGTTCGTGCACTGACCTTGGTTCAGCTCAGCTCTTGCGTAACGACTAAGGCTTATTTGCCCGTTAAGCCTCGCAGGGAAAGCCGCCAATCCGCCGCTCCCACACGGTAAGACCGGTAAACCGCCGGTCCAGAACGTCGTACGCGGTCGCGTTGTTGGCCAGAAACATATCCAATCCTGAGGCCGAACTCCAGTGATCGAGGGTGAAGAAGCGGGCGGAATTGCCTACACTGCCCACTAGTTCTACCCCCAGGAACTCCGGCGAACGGCGGAAGAGGCGGGCCCAATCCCCGTCCGGCCCGTAGGCTGCCACAAACTCCGCCTGGCACTCCTCTTTGACCTGGAACTCCCACACCACGATATACGTGCTTTCGCGTGCTACGGGAATCGCCAGTTCAGTAGTAGGCATATACCTTTAAAAACCTGCCGCGCAGCTCCGGCGTGACTTTCTCCACCAGGGAAAGGTACAGCTCACGCGCCTGGCCGCGGTCGGAATCGCCCAGTGCCTGGTATGCCTCGGCGGTGGCCGCACCCAGCAGGCCACGCCGCAGCAAGCCCTCGAAATCCCGCACCCGCAGCTTGGATCGCTGCACCCGCTTTAAAAACCCGGTGACATTGCCGGAGGCGAACAAGGGCTCAAGCGACGCCTTGACGGCGGCGAAGTGCGACTCGTCCTTCAACTGGTAAGACTGCCTGGACAAACATTTTGTAGGCACTCACACAAAAAATAGTTTGGAGCGGGAGACGGGAATCGAACCCGCGACCAACAGCTTGGAAGGCTGTGACTCTACCACTGAGTTACTCCCGCCAATTATGATCAAAAAACACGTACCCAGGGCTAAGCGGATACAGCGGGTAAAAGCATCTGTTCTTTCCCTCGGTAACCGGGGCTAAAGCCCTCATCAACCCTTTGTTTACGGCCCGACTAAAGTCGTGCCCTGACACAAAACATGAGTTTTTCCGCACCCTCTAGAGTCGTGCCCTGACACGAAACATCAGTCTCCGCAGCCTCTAAAGTCGTGCTCTACACAAAACGTCATTTTTTACGCAACCTCTAAACAGCTTGCGGAAAAAGTCCGATCGAGGGAAGGCCGTCCCCTCAGCGGCTGAAGCCGGACCTACTCTTAATCATACGTACGGGCTAAAGCCCGTACCCTTCAAGAATCAGAGCTTTTTCCGCAAGCTGTAAAGTCGTGCCTTGACACAAAACATGAGCTTTTCCGCGCCTTAAAGTCGTGCCCTGACACAAAACATGCGGATTGACCCAAAACAAATTCTGGAGCTGATGACCGGGATTGAACCGGTGACCTCTCCCTTACCAAGGGAGTGCTCTACCGACTGAGCTACATCAGCCCTAAAACCTTACCCATGCTATCGCGAAGCGAAGGCAGTGAGCACGATTCGCAACGCGAAAAAACCCAGCAACAGTAATACCACCGAGCGCACCTTGCCCGGGTCGATCGTTTTTACCGCCAAACCTGCCAGGACTAGCAGCATCCCCAGCGCGATCCACTTACGCCCCGGCGACCGCGGCCCGGTTTCCATGTCCTACTCCAGCGTTCCAACCCATGGTGCACAGGGGAGGATTCGAACCTCCGTAGCTCCAAGGAGCGGCAGATTTACAGTCTGCTGCCATTAACCACTCGGCCACCTGTGCACAATCGCAGACCGGGACGAAATGCTCCCGATCTGACACAAACATCGCCGCGAAGCCGGAGATCATCCACACGACCCCATTCCGCAGACGCTTTCCCGCGCAGCCAGCTCAAAGGAAAAATACCGTCAGTGTGGAATGATTGCGGCGGGATACCTAAAGCATTTTTCCTATTACGGTGCCGTCTTATGAGTAGTGATGTGCGGCTTTTCTTGAGAAAAACCCGCGTCTGCACCATCTCTTCAGTCCAAAACCATAGGAAAAATGCTAACCGGCGAAACGAAACTCTGGAGCTGGCGAAGGGACTTGAACCCCCGACCGTCTGATTACAAATCAGATGCTCTACCAGCTGAGCTACGCCAGCCCGAACAACCCTTGTTTCCCGCCCTAAAAACAAGACCTATGGCACCGGTCTCGCAGCAGGTTCACAATTGCCAAGGTTACCACAGGGCGGAATGGCTCCGCAATTTGCCGGACCGTGTTCGCCCCGGCCCCGGATGCTATCATTCCTCGACTGATGAGGGTGGTAAACCGTACCCCGCATGCCCAGGCGCACCAAGGCGACCATCATCATTGTTGTGCTCCTTCTCCTGCTGGTGGCGCTGGCTGCTTACTTGCGGCGCAAGGCCCCGCCCGAGGCCGCGAGGCTGCTTCCGGAATCTGACTGTATTCTCTATTTCAACCTGCGGCCGCTGCGCGCCTACACCCACTTCGACCAGCACCAGGTGCCGCACGACCCCCAGTATCAGTCGTTTATCGACGCCACCGGCTTCGAATTCGAACGCGATCTGGACGAGGTGGCCTTCGCCCTCCATCGCATGCCTAACCCGTTGGGGCCGAATGGGGCAGTGGCGTACTCCGAGATCTTTGTCGGTCACCTCGATCGCAAACGCCTCAGCGCTTACCTGGGATCGATCGCCGCCCAGAGCGAAGAATATGCCGGACATACCATCTACGAAATCCCGAGCCACGGCCGCACGGTGAGGGTAGCCTTGCTTGGCTATGACATGGTGGCCGCCTCC
This sequence comes from uncultured Acidobacteriaceae bacterium, assembly GCA_963775365.1. GTDB lineage: Bacteria > Acidobacteriota > Terriglobia > Terriglobales > Acidobacteriaceae > PALSA-350. The sequence continues at coordinate 9,223 of CAVZJL010000013.1, forward strand.
AACACGCCCACGCCGGAGCAGATCCACTCCATGCTCGACCGCTATCGCACCTCGGCGCTGCCCTTTTCCGGCTCTTCCCTGCTCACCGATCATTACGCCGAGGTGCCTTTGCTCTCGGTCGCCTGGGGGATTGGAAAGATCAGCGTGCCGCTCAAGAGCGATGGCATCAGCTTGATGGGATTTCATTTTCCCGTGGCTCTCAACACCACGTTCATCGGCTCGGTGCGTTGGGGAGGTGCTTTGCACCTGAGGATCGAAGAGATTGCCCCTACGGATTTGGCTGCTACGGTTTCGTCCGACGCCTTGAATACCATCGTCGCTATCGGCCGGGCGGCGGAAAACAATCTGCCCTCGGCGATGACCAATGCCGATATACGCGACCTGCTGAACTCCACTGACGTCGAGCACAAGAATGACCGCGCGGTGGTTACGGCTACGCTGCCCGTGGCCCTGCTGCAAAAACTGGTGACGGCTCCGAATTCTCTGCGCTCTTTGCCCCAGCCGGGCCCGCAAACGAATCGGCCGGCACCTCCGAATCAATAGCGGTTTCCCACTAGTAGAGCCCATAGGAACAGGACGTTTCTAAAGGGTTCTTCTGCACCACAGGCCTGCAGCCGGTTCATACCGTCGACTAGACAGCTTGCGGAAAAAGTCGGTTTGAGGGAGAAAACCGTCCCCTCAGTGGCTAAAGCCAGACCTGCTTTTAATCACTTACGTACGGGCTGAAGCCCGTACCCTTCAAGAGCCAGAGTTTTTCTGCAAGCTTTAGAGTCGCAGCAGTCTTTCGAAGATCAAGCGGAAGTAGCCTTCGGCATCGATACTGCGCAAGACCAGCGCGTTCGCGGGCTTTCCGCTCACGCTCCACCAATCCACCACGCTGGCGCCCAGGGTCAGAGGGCTTTCGCATTCGATATCCACGCGAACGCGGCGGCCGGCGAACAATTGCGGTTGCAGAAGATAGGCGGTGACGGTCGCATCGTGCAGCGGACCGCCGGCCCACCCGTACTTGGCACGGTCGAAGCGCTTGTTCCATTCCAACAGATGATAGAAGGCCGTGCCCTACCGATGTTCCCGCAGCGCGCAGCATCTCCAGGCGCGTCATCGGTGATCAGCGCCTGGTGGGTGCAGTCCAGCGGAATCATGGTGATGGCCGCGCCGCTGGAGAAGACTCGCGCCGCGGCCTCCGGGTCGACGTAGAAATTGAACTCCGCTGCCGCGGTGATGTTGCCGCCCTCGGACATGGCTCCGCCCATCAGCACAATGCCCGCCAGATGCGTGGCCAGACGCGGTTCCCGCGCCATGGCTAACGCCACATTGGTTAATGGCGCCAGGCAGCAAAGCGTTACGTCGTGGGGCGGCCGCGACATGACGAGCTCGACGATAGCCTCGGGAGCAAAGCCAGGCCGCAGCGGTGTTTTCGGTTCGGGCAAGTCATAGCCATCGAAACCGGTGCGCCCGTGGACATGCTCCGCTGTGACCAGCGGGCGCACCAGCGGCGCGGCAGCCCCAGCATAGACAGGAATGTCGGTCCGCTTCGCGAGTTCCAGAGCTTTGCGCGCGTTCTTCGAGGTCAGCTCGAGCGGAACGTTTCCGGCTACGGTGGTGATGGCCAGCACCTGCAACTCTTGAGGAGAAGCAAGGGCGGCCAGGAATGCCACCGCGTCATCGGGCGATGGGTCGGTGTCGAAGATGACGTTCATCGCCATCTCAACGGAGAGCCCGAAGCAGTGCCTGCTTCCATCCGGGGATATCCATTTCCCAAATGACTTTTTGCCTGCGTCCCTGGGCGATGACATCGCTCCAGACGGAGCGATTTCTGTCATCCGGCGCCACGCCCAGGCGATCGATCACGCTCATCCCGCGGGTGATGCCGCTATCGACCTGCACGTCCATGTAGTGATCGGAGGAAAGGAGCGCTAACGACGGGTCGAGCAGAATGGCCATCGCGGTGGGATCGGGCAGGGCGATGCCATCTTCTCCGGTCTGGGTTTTGAAGGCGGTAACGGCGGTACTGTTCGATTGGATGGCGAAGTCGGCGAAGCTGGTCCCCAGGGCGAGGATCTCTTTCATTTCGGCGGCGTTGACCACTGCTGCGCCGCGCGAGAGCTGCCAGCCGACCAGTTCGATGGGCAGCTGCGAGCGAAGGACAACACGCGCTGCCTCGGGATCTACCCAGAAATTGAATTCGGCCGCCGGCGTAACGTTGCCTTCGCAACAGGGCGCTCCGCCCATGACCACGCACCGGCTTACGTTGTCCGCCAGTTGCGGCCATTGCCGCAGCGCCAGGGCCAGGTTGGTCAATGGCCCCAGGGTGATGATCTCTATGCCTGGATTGGCTTGTACCGTGCGCACGATGGCGTCTACGGCAAAGCCCGCCGCGGCGGTGCGCGCAGCGGGTTTGTAGCCGTGATCGCCGAGTCCGTCGCGCCCGTGGAACCAGACAGCATCTTCAAGTGGGCGGATCAGGGGCGCGGCCGCTCCGATGAAGACAGGAACGGTGGAACCGCAAAGCTCGGCGGTGTAGAGGGCATTCTGCGTTGCCTGCTCGATGTCGACGTTGCCGGCGACGGTGGTGATCGCGAGCACGCTTACTTCCGGCGAGCGCAGCGCCATGATGAGCGCTACGGCATCATCGGACGCCGTATCGGTATCGATCAGGAGCTTTCGCGGGGTGTGAGGATGCATTGCATTTGAGGCTAAAGCATTTTCTCGTCAGACCCAACCGCGATTGCGTTGAGCGTCCGCGCCATGCAGCTTTAATGCAATAGTTCCATGGGGAACAGCCGAAGGCCCTGGCGAGGATTGGAGTTATCATCGAAGAGGCATATTCAAGCAGACTCGAGAGGACACACCCATGGCTACGATCGCGACTACAGAACAGAAGACGGAGGCTACGCAGTCATTAGAGAGCGTGCCCCACTGGATTGGCGGCAAGACCGTTGGCGGGCAGTCGAAGTCATTTGCCGACGTCTTCAATCCTGCCACGGGTGAGGTGAAGCGCCGCGTTCCTCTGGATGGGACGGTGGAGTTGGAACAGGCCATCGCGGCCGCCACGGCGGCATTTCCTGAATGGTCAAACCTGCCACCGCTTCGCCGCGCGCGCGTGCTCTTTCGTTTTCGCGATTTACTGGAGAAGAATACCGACCGCCTCGCCGCCGTCATCACCTCCGAGCACGGCAAGGTCCTGGACGACGCCCGCGGAGAGGTAACGCGCGGCCTCGAAGTAGTCGAGTTTGCCACCGGCATTCCTCATCTGCTCAAGGGCGAGTTCACCGAGCAGGTGGGCACGGGCATCGATAGCTGGTCTTTCCGGCAACCGTTGGGTGTGGTCGCCGGCATTACCCCCTTCAACTTCCCCGCCATGGTCCCGCTGTGGATGCTGCCCATCGCCATCGCCACTGGCAACTGTTTCATTCTCAAGCCCAGTGAGCGTGATCCTTCGGCCGCTCTCGTCCTCGCCGAGCTGCTTAAGGAAGCAGGGTTGCCCGACGGCGTGTTTAACGTGGTCCACGGGGACAAGCGGGTGGTGGATGCGATCCTCGACCATCCCGGGATTCAAGCGGTCAGCTTTGTCGGCTCTACGGCCGTGGCAGAGTACGTCTACCGTCGCGGCACGCAAGCGGCAAGCGTGTGCAGGCCCTGGGCGGAGCCAAGAACCACATGGTGGTGATGCCCGATGCGGACATGGACCAGGCCGCCGATGCGCTTACCGGCGCGGCTTTCGGTTCCGCGGGCGAGCGCTGCATGGCGATCTCGGTCGCCATTGCGGTGGGAGACGGCACCGCTGAGGCGCTGCTCACACGCATGCGAGCGCGCATCGCCAAGCTCAAGGTTGCCGATGGCACCGAGGCCGGCGCCGAGATGGGTCCCCTCATCACCGGTGTGCACCGCGACAAAGTCGCCGGCTACATCGAGTTGGGAGTGAAAGAGGGCGCGGAACTCTTCGTCGATCCCCACTCCAAGGAGACGCTGCCGAAAGGCAACGGCTTCTTCCTCGCGCCCTGCCTCTTCGACAACGTCACATCGGAGATGCGCATTTATCGCGAAGAGATCTTTGGCCCTGTCCTCTCTGTGCTGCGCGTGCCTAACTTTCAGAAAGCTCTCAACCTGGTGAACGACCACGAGTACGGCAACGGCGTCTGCATCTTCACCCGCGACGGAGACACCGCCCGCGCCTTTGCCAACCAGGTGAAGGTGGGGATGGTTGGCATCAACGTCCCTATCCCCGTGCCCATGGCCTTCCACAGCTTCGGCGGCTGGAAGCGCTCGCTCTTTGGCGACCATAACGTGCATGGGATGGAAGGTGTCCGCTTCTATACCCACGTCAAGACAGTGACCGGCCGTTGGCCCACGGGCATCCGCGCCGGGGTAAGCACTTCCATGCCGACCCATGGCTGAGTTGGAAACCGATACGCGCATCGGGAGTTCTTCGATCAGCGACATCTGTTTGCTGGTCCAGGACCTCGAGCGCGCCATCGAGTTCTACCGTGACCGGGTAGGTTTCAAGCTGCGCCGTCTGGCTCCTGGTTTTGCTGACTTCTTCACTGCGGGCGTCACGCTGGCCCTGTGGCAGGTGGATCATATGCAGACACACCTGCAACTGCCACCGGGGATGGCCTCGAAGGGCGGCTGGCGCACCATGGCGGCCGTTCAGGTGGAAAATCGCGAGCGGGTGCACGCGATGCATCTGGAGCTCCTGGCCCGGGGTGTTCCGTTCTTAGTCGGGCCACAAGCCTATCCCTGGAACGCCTATGCCTGCTATTTCACCGACCCGGAAGACAATTTGTGGGAGATCTATACTTGGCAGCAAGGCGGCCATGCGAATTTGATCTTCAGCGGTGAGCCTTAGGCCCCCAAACAGCAAACTGGCCGATGACCATCAACGTCGATGACCATCCGTATTGATACAGAATGGAGCGACGCAAAATGGAACCCACAGAAGCTACTGTTGCCCACTCTGGCGCCATTGAGGCCTATGGCATCGAGCCGATTCCAGAGGCGCTCAAGACGGTGCGCTGGCCGGATCTCTTCCTGCTGGTCAGCAATTTCCTGGTCAATCCTGGGACGATTCTGATCGGCGGTCTGGCTGTTGCTTCGGGGCTTTCCTTCTGGGCCACCATTGTCACCAGCACGCTGGGCATACTCATTGCTTTTTCGGCGTACATCGTGATGGCCACGGTCGGGGTGGATTACGGCATCACGGGGCAGGTCGCATGCCGCATGGTCTTCGGCATCCGGGGAGCGAAGTGGTTGCCCTCCATCATGCGCACCATCGCTTCGGCCTACTGGTTCGCGATGCAAACCATCGTGGGCGCGACGGTATTCGTTGCCATCGCTCACCAGTGGACGGGCCGCCAGTATTCCGTGGTGCGCACTGGCCTTATCCTCGCCAGCGTGCAAGTGCTTCTGGCGCTGGTTGGTTATCAATGGCTGAAGATGATCTCCCGTTTCAGCCTTCCGGTCAAAGTTGCCGGCATTCTGTATCTCTTCTTTGTGCTGGCCCACGGTCCGGGGGCGAATTACCGGCCTGCCGCGGTATTCCATTTTCATGCGCGGTACGGGTGGGCCTACCTGGTGGCCGCCGTTTGGCTAAACAGCATGACCGCGTCCTGGCTCACCATGATTACCGATGCGGCCGATTTCTGCCGCTACACGCGCAGCCGTAAAGACATGTGGTGGGGCACCATGCTGGCGGGTGGATTGGCCACCGCATTGTCCGTGTCGCTTGGGGCTTATGGGGCCGCCGCTTCACTGGGAAGGCAGCCGAATCCATTTTCGCTAGCCGCGATGGTGGACCCGCATTGGGTCACCATGGTTGTTTTGCTCATTGTCATCGCGCTCGACGAAAGCACGATCAATGTGATGAATCTTTACACCGGTGGGCTTTCCCTCTCCAACATGTTCGAGGGCCCGGGGCGTTTTTGGAACACGCTCTTTGTGGGCGTCGCCAGTACCGGACTATCGGCGCTGCCTGTGCTTCTGGAACGGCTGGTTCCGTTGACCACCGCGCTGGGCAACTTGTTTGCACCGGTCGCGGGTGTGCTGATCTTCCACTATTTGTTTATCGAGCACATGCGCATCGACGTCCCTGCGCTTTTTGATCCCAAAGGGATTTATCACTACTGGCATGGGGTGAATGTAACCGCGATTGTCTGGTGCTTCCTGGGGGGCGGCGTCTATTACCTGCTGCCCACGGCTGCTCTTCCTGCGGTGATCGTGCCCTTGATCACTGGCGCCGGTTATTTATTCACGATGCGGATGCTGGCGAGGCGTCAGCTTGATTCCGGCAAAGCTAAGAAAGACTATGAGCTGCAGGCTTCTTCGGGAAAATAAGCGGGCCCGATCAAAGGCCAGCCGACCGCAGTTTGGGTTCAATGACCGCTAGCCCCTTTACTTGCGAAAAGTGACGCTTGTTGAAGGTAGCCACCGTGCTCCCGCGCTCGAAGGCGGTTGCGGCCACTATAAGGTCGTAGGAGCCGATGGTTTTGCCGGCACTCCCTAGTCTGGCCCGGATACGCGCATGGTGGTACGCCGTTTGTTCCGTGTAGGGAATGACCGGCAGCGCCGCTATGACGGCCTCAAGATATCGTTGCCGTCGCTCCCTTTGCCCCGCGGATGCCCGCTCGACACCATGCCAGAGTTCAGCGATCGTGATAGCCGCCACCTCGAATTGATCTTCCGATCGAGACGCTAACCAGCCCTGGAGGTCAAAGACCCCTTTCTCGCCGTTTATGAGGACATCAGCATCCAGCATTATCGCCATTTATCTTCAGCGTTCTTCAGAGCCTTCCGTGAGGCGGCCAAATCACGGCGCCAGGCCTTTGATTCGCTGTCTGCCAGGTTGAGCCTAGCCAGAAGCGCCGCAAGATCCCGCCCGGTGCAGACCTTGTCAACGGTCGGCGCAAGCTGAGCAACCGGGGCCCCATTCTTCAGCAGCACGAAGGTGACGTCCTGGTAGTGTGCACGGTTAACGCAGTCTGCGAAATTTCGCGCAGCTTCCGTGACGCTAATGGATACTTTTTTCATAAAATCAGATTATCAGATTCGCGATGACAGCACTCGTATTCTAAGCTTTTGACCGGTTCGCCCGGAGGCCAGCACTTACCAGACCGCGGGCTTATGGCAGCCGCGCATACAAGTCGCAGATGAGGTCGTAATAGCCGTCGGAGTTTCCGTCTCGAATGTAAGTGACGTTGCGCGGGCGATCGGTGATCTGCCACCAGTCGGCTACGGATGCCCCGGCGGTCAGCCCGTCTCCACATTGCACGGTGACATTGATCTTCCTTCCGGAAAACAGATCCGGCCGCAACATATAGGCGGGTACGCACGGGCCATGCAACGGCGCGCCGTTCCATCCATATTTTTTCAGGTCGAAGGCCTCGGAAAACGTCAGCATGTCGGCGATGGCGATCGCGCACTTTGTGCCCACGGAGCGCATGCGGTTGAGCCGCTCGCGCGTGCTGAGCATCTTGTGCGTCACGTCGAGCGGCAGCATGGTGATCGGCGCACCGCACTTGAGCACGATGTCCGCCGCCTCAGGGTCTACATAGACGTTGAACTCCGCTGAAGGAGTGATATTGCCGCACTCGAAGTAAGCGCCCGCCATCATCACGATGCCGCCGATCCGCGCTGCGATATCGGGCGCTTGCACCAGGGCCAGCCCGAGATTGGTCGTGGGCGACAGAGAAACGATGTGCACCTCGCCCGGCTGCGCGGCGCGAAGCGTCTCGACGATGAAATCCACCCCGTGTTGCTTCTGTACCTTGATCCTGGGCGCGGGCAAATCATGGCCATCGAGGCCGGTAGGCCCGTGAACGTGGTCGGCAATCACCAAGCCTTTCAAAATCGGCCGGGGACACCCCGCAAAGACGGGGATCTCCGTGCGCCCCGCCAACTCCAGGATCTTGAGCGTGTTGACGACGGTGTGATCGAGTCCGATGTTGCCTGCGGTGGCCACAAAGCCGAGGATCTCGAAAAATTCGGGCGCAGCAAGCATCATCATGATGGCTGCCGCTTCATCCTGCCCGGGGTCGGTGGTGACGATAACCTTGGTTGGCATCGAGAAAAATTCTCCTTATCAGGGTGGGAGCATTCTACCGGCGGCGTGGGCGCTGGGAAAGCAAGCCTGCTCATCGTTGCTGGCGAGGTACCTTCCTCTCCTAGTTTTGCGGCAAGGATTGCGCATCATTCCGCTTGACACCATACTTGATGCAGCACTGAGATGGGGTCTCATCGAGAATGATCGTCCGTTATGCACTCCGCCAGATACGCAGGAAGCCGGGATTCTCGTTTACCGTCATAGTTACATTAGCGCTCAGCATCGGCGCGAATCTTGCTGTATTCCAGCTTCTGCAAGCAGTGCTCTTCGCCCCGCTCCCCGTTGCCAACCCGTCGCAACTTTATGCTCTCCATTTCGTGAAGTCCCCCTATGATGCGCAGTGGTTCTACTCCTATCCGGCGTATCAGCGGCTGCGACAGGCTTCGCAGAACGGAACACCCATCATTGCCCATTCCGGAGTAGGCGAGGGAGTCCTTCAGGCCACGAACGGCTTCTCGGAGGAAGCCACGTTGCAGCTGGTCTCGTCCGATTTCTTTAGCGTTCTAGGCCTGTCACCTGCTTCGGGCAGGTTTTTTGCGCCGACTGACGACGACTCTGGACAGGGCGAACTGCCGGTCATCCTGCGCCACGATTTCGCCCAGACCAAATTCGGTTCGGTGGACTCGGTGATCGGGATGAAGGCCATTCTCAACCGCGTTCCCATCGTAGTCATTGGTGTCGCTCCGGAGCGTTTCTCCGGGGTGGTGCAAGGATCTGCGCCCGACGTATGGCTGCCTCTATCGGCCCAATCCTCTGGGCGTTTTGGGACCTGGTTCGACTCTCTCGGCCCGGGATACGATGTCAATTTGCAAGCGCCGTATAGGAATCAGGACGCAATTTTCTGGCTCTGGGTCCTGGCGCGCGTTCCCGACGCGGAAAAGGCCAGCGCGGCAACTCGCTGGACACAGGCGCTGCAGCCGGATTTACAACGGATAGGCAACGCGACCAAAGATGCCAACGAGCGCGAACACATTCTCCACGCCCAGATGCAACTTGTTTCTGCCGCGAGCGGTGAGGGATCGCTGGGCACGGAATACCTGCGGCCTTTGCTGCTCCTGATGGGGATGTCGGCCATGTTCTTCCTGGTGGGATGTCTCAACCTGGGGAACCTTCAGCTGGCTCGTCTCTCCGGGCGTCAACGGGAGATCGGGGTTCGGGTTGCGTTAGGGGCAAGCCGCTGGCGGGTTCTCCGCGAGTTGGTGGTGGTGGATCTTCTCTTGCTCGCGATGGGAGGGGTTCTCGCCATAGCCACTTGCCGGGTCGCCAGTTCCCTCTTGCTGCACTGGGCCTCTCCACGGGAACGGCTGATCCCCGTCGATCTTCATTTTGGTTTGAGATATTTCATGGTGGGGATCGTTCTGCTGTTGATAGCGCAGATGGCTTTCAGTATCCTCCCCGCCTGGCAGATTACGCGCAAGAGTCCTATCTCCTCACTGCGGACGAGCGTGGGCAACATCGGCGGCTCGGCGAAGCGCGACTTGCGCTGGTCGACTCTGTTGCTTACCGGGCAGGTCAGCTTGTCGCTCCTGCTTCTGTCCATGGCTGCGCTCTTTGCTCAGACACTCCTGAACCTGGGCACGCTCGATGCCGGACTCGACCGCCAGCATGTCCTGTCGGTGCATTTGGATCTGGAGAGCGCCGGGCTAGAGAAGCAGGACCTTACCGAACTGAATCAACGCATTCTGGACCGTATCAAGTCCTTGCCCTTCGTTCGCGACGCCGCTATGCAGATGTGCCGAGTTCCTGGCTGCGTATGGAATACGGCTATCCATGTTTCCGGCCAGCCTGATCTTTCGCCGGCGCAGATGCATGGAGAAGAGAACCATGTCAGTGTCCATTACTTTCACACCATGGGCATTCCGCTCCTGCGAGGACGAGTGTTTAGCGACAGCGACCGGCCGCACGCGCAGCCAGTGGCGGTCCTAAACCAGGCATTCGCAGAGAGACTCTTCGGCAAGCAGGATCCGATCGGGCATTTCATCGGTTATGAGACCGCTCCCGGTGATCACACATTTCAGGTGGTAGGCGTGGTGGGCGATGCGCATGTCGATGGTCTGCGTCTTCCTGCGCCGCCAGTCGCCTACTTCTCTCTCGAACAGGGCGGCTCTCCGGCAGGCACAATCGAGGTGAGCGCCACGGGGTCCCCGACCAACATCACGGCCGATATTCGCCGCAGCTTGAAGTCTGTCGCTCCCGATCTCCCTATTTCAGAAATCGTGCCGCTCAATACTGAGTTCAATGATGAGTTGTCGACAGAGAAATTGTTGGCCAAGCTCACCGCGATTTTTGCCGGCATGACGCTCGCTTTGGCGGCGATCGGGTTCTATGGGCTGCTCTCGTTTCAAGTGGTACGACGTACCTCGGAAATTGGCATACGGATGGCGATGGGCGCGACCCGGGGCCAGGTGGTCGTGCTGTTCTTGCGCCAGACTGCCACCATTCTGATCTGCGGAATCCTTCCTGGAATTCTGCTCACGGTACTGGTGGGACGAAGTGCGCGCACGATTCTTTATGGTGTCCGAGAGACGGATCCGTGGGCTCTTGCGATAGCCAGCTGCGTGCTGATCGCGGGTGGCCTGCTAGCGACGATCATTCCGGCACGCAGGGCGTCGGCGCTCGATCCAATCCAGACGTTGCGCGCGGAATGAATCTGCAACGGAGGCCGAAGCAACGTTTCCGTCATTGGCGATCCCGGAAAAGTTCATCTCGCGTCCAGCGGACGCCTTGGTTACGGATTGCCGCTGCAATCTGACCAGCAAAGTCGCCCGTGCGCTGGCCTGAATCTTCCACGCTTCGTCGACAGGAGCGATCTTGGCAATGGGTTTTCCGTGACGTCACGATATAGCTGCAGCCCTGTCGGACATTCTGCAGCAGCTGAGAGAATTTTCGCTTGGCGACTGCAGCCGAAACTGCCTCATCCATGGCCAGCCTCCCGTTTAAAAAGTGTAGTGCTTCCCAGCTATTTTCCTTCGAACACGTCTTCTCGTGCCCGCAAGCGCCCGTGTCCCGAAGCAAAGCTCGCAAATCCGCTCTAAACTGGGAAGAGCGTCTGGAGGATTTCCCCATGAAGTTGCCCCATTTCCCCGCTCCCCTCGGTTCCTTCTGCGTAACGACGGGCGCGCTGCTGGCTGCCATCACGCTTTCCGCGATGCCCGCCGCGGCGCAGACCCTCACCGGTCAGGCGGCCTTTACCGACTACACCAAGGAACATCCGGGTGTACGGCGCAAGGTCACCGTAGCTGACCTTCCTGAGCCCTATGCCACTCCATCGGCGAACAACGGACCTGCGATCTTTCCCCGCCCGGACGGGGTGTGGCCCCAGGCGCCGGCTGGGTTCAAGGTGGAGCAGTTTGCCACCGGCCTGGATAACCCACGCCTGATGCGCATGGCGCCCAACGGCGACATCTTCCTGGCCGAGTACGAGCCGGGAAAGATCCTGGTCTTTCGCGGCATCGGCGCCGACGGCAAAGCGGGCCAGATGGAGGTCTTCGCCTCCGGGCTCAAAGGGCCGTTCGGCATCAACTTTTATCCAAGCGGGCCTAACCCGCAATGGGTGTACGTGGGCAACACTGAATCCGTTGTCCGCTTTCCTTATAAGAGCGGCGACCTGAAGGCAAGCGGGCCGCCGCAGACCCTGGCCACTCTACCCGGCGGCGGTGGCCATCGCACCCGCGACATCGTCTTCACTCCCGATGGAAAGCACATGCTGGTCTCGGTCGGCTCGCATTCCAACGACGACGATTCCGACACTACTCCAGCCGAGTTTCACCGCGCGGATGTGCTCGAGTTCACACCTGAAGGTAAGTTCGAGAAAGTCTACGCCTGGGGGATCCGCAACTGCGTGGGAGAAACCATCCACCCCACCACGGGTGAGTTGTGGTGCTCCACCAACGAACGAGACGCGCTGGGCAACAACCTGGTCCCCGACTACATCACCCACGTGCAGGAGGGCGGCTTCTACGGTTGGCCCTGGTACTACATGGGTGGGATTCAGGACCCGCGGCAGCAGGGGAAACGTCCGGAGCTGAAGTCCAAGGTGATCGTTCCTGACGTGCTGCTCAATCCCCACTTCGCTTCGCTTGAGCTGCAGTTCTATGAGGCGTCTGCCTTCCCGTCCACGTATCACGGCCGGGCCTTCGCGGCTGAGCATGGTTCGTGGAACCGGGAACCGCGCGGCGGCTATGAAGTGATCACTCTTCCCATGGAGGGCGGCAAGGCTACGGGAGAATATGAAGACTTTCTCACCGGTTTTGTTCTCCCCGGCGGCAAGGTGTGGGGCCGGCCGGTCGGCATCGCCGTGGCCAAAGATGGATCGCTGCTGGTCTCTGACGATGGTTCGAACACCATCTGGCGGGTGAGCTACACGGGAGCAAAAACAGCGGCGTCCGGCCAATAGCGGATGCGCACTTCGGAATGGATCCAGATCGGGTTTGCCATCATCCTGGCGGCTGCGGCCTGGATCCAGCCGTTTTTTTCTCGTCATCCATTGCACTTCCGCCGGCGCTGGACGATCACGCTGCTGGCGCTCGTGCCTTGGGTGGTGGTGTCGCTGGCGCGCGCGTCTGCCGGTTTCCTGCCGCCGCTGTATGTTTCCGTTTTGCGCGATTGGCTTACCGCTGGGCTCTTCCTGGTGCCCTACTGGCAGACGGGCCAGTTTTTCCAGGCTCCGAACCACCGCATCGAAGAGTACCTGATGGACTTTGACCGCTGGTTGATGCCGCGAGCGGCGGGGGCTTCCGGTACCGCGCGCACGGGCTTCGGCATGGTGTTGGAAGTCGCCTATCTCTTCTGCTATCCGCTGGTCCCGCTGGGGCTGCTGGCGCTCTATCTTGTGGGACAACGCGAGCATGCTGCCGGATTTTGGCTGGTGGTGTTGGTGTCGACCTACCTGTGTTACGCGATTACCCCGTTTGTGCCCGCCTACCCGCCCCGGGACCTTGCTCGCGTCCAACCGGCCTCGACGCAAACGGGGAAGGCGCGGGTCTTCAACCGCTGGATTCTCAAGCATGGAAGCATCCATGCCATTTCGTTTCCCTCCGCCCATGTTGCTTCTACCTTCGCGACCTCGCTGGTGCTGATACATTACGCGCCCATCATGGGGATGATCTTCCTCTTCATCACGATCTGGATTTCGCTAGGCGCTGTTGTAGGGCGTTATCACTACGCCTTGGACGTGCTGGCAGGCGCGGCGACCGCATCGGTCGTTTTTGTGTTTTGTTATTCGTATCTTTAACTGAGCGGATTTGCGGGCGGTTGGTTCCCTAACGAATGGACGGGTGCCGTCATTCGTTAGGGAACGAGCGCAACGCTCACTTGACGCCGAAGATCTTCATGGCGGCGCCGGCGACCATCTTTTGTGCCGGGTTTTGCGGCTTACCGTTTTCAGGGGGGAGAAAGACCGAGGTCAGCACCTTGATTCCCGCTGGCAGCTCCGCCGGGCCGCCGGGCGTCGCAGGGGGAAGAAGCGCGTCAATGCTTCGCGCGGCTGGTTACGCACCAGGTCGAGCATGGCTACCCGGTGCACGCAGGAAACTGTACAGAAGGGCGCACACGGCTTCTTGGTTGAGTACTCTCGGTCGAGATCGATTTGCGTGTACTTCTCCAGCGGAATCGCCGGATATCCGCGCTGCTGCGAGCAATAGTGCACCAGGCCCTGCTCACAGATGTACAGGTAGCGGCTTCCCGCACGGCATTGCCAGTCATTCGGCTGGCCCAGCGCCAGGTTCTTGTGGAAGAGATTGTCGTAGGCGAAGGTAAACATCGCCGGCTTTCGTTCCTTGAGGATCTGGTCGTAGACAGCGCGTTCGTTTTCTTTCAGCGGATCCAATTGACCGTCGTGGTCATGGATGATGCCCACCGACGTGTCAAATCCCAACTCGACGGCCCGGCGGGTAATCGTCAGGGCATCCTCAGGATGCGCCATGCCGCCGCCCAGAACAGAATTGATGTTGATATCGAACTGCGCGAACTCGGCCAGCCACTGGAGCTTGCGGTCGAGCACCTTCAGACTCTTCTTCGAGACCTCATCGGGCATCACGTTGTCGATCGAAATCTGTAGGTGTTCGAGCCCGGCGCGGTTCAGCTGCTTAATCCTCTCCGGCGTCAGCAGGTAGCCATTGGTGATGATGGTGGCAATCGCCCCGTGGCGGCGGATGCCGCGAATGATTTCATCCAGGTCGGGATGGAGTAACGGCTCCCCGCCGCTGACGGTGATGATTCCCGTGCCCATGCCGGCCAGGTATCCGATCCGGCGCAGCATTTCGGCGGTGGGCACCGGATCGGATACCTTGTCGTACTCATTGCAGTAAGCGCAGGAGAGATTGCAGCGCCGCATAGGGATGATGTGCGCCAGGATCGGATGGTGCTTGGACTTGATCGCGCTCGCCACCATGCGCGCCTGACGAATACGCCGCCGGTAAGAGCGAAACCTGCGCACCACTGGAGTGAATGTCATTGCCATCGGGCAGCCCGCTGAGCTTGAGTTTACTCCTCCAATCGCGGGCCTGTATCTTTGCCACACGTCTCGCGCAATGATGATGGGCCCCACTGGGAGGAAACATGAAGACTTTCCTGCTCTATCGCTTCGCCACCGCAGTCCTGCTGTTGGGAGCCTTCGCGGTTCTGCATTCCGAAACCAGCCCAACCCAGACGCAACGATTCCCGCAATTTGAAAATGAAGAGGTGAAGGTGTGGAAGTCGGTGGTGATGCCCAACGCGCCGCTGACCATGCACCGGCATGAGCATCCACGCGTCATCATTGCCTTGAGCGGCGGCACCATGAAGATCGTGGACCAGCAGGGCAAATCCGAAGAACACGTATGGGAGACGGGGAAGGCCTACTGGCTCCCCACCAACCCGCCCAACACCATGCATGCCGACGTGAACGCCGGCGACAAGCCAATCGAAGTGATGGTGGTGGAACTGGAAAAAGAACACGATTAGCGATATGCGGCGGCCTGAATGCTGTATAGCTCCGCGTACTGGCCGTTCTTGGCCATCAGCTCATCGTGCGTGCCTACCTCCACCAGCCGTGCCCCGTCGAGCACCACGATGAGATCGGCCATGCGCACGGTGGAAAAACGATGGGACACCAGGATCGTGACCCGGCCGCCATTGGCAGTGCCTCGGGCCGCGGCAGCATAGCGCTCGAAGAGCGCGTGTTCCGTCTCGGCATCGAGCGCGGCTGTCGGTTCGTCCAGGATAAGTAACAGTGGCTGATCGCGCATGAAGCCGCGCGCCAAGGCCAGCTTCTGCCACTGGCCGAACGACAGCTCCACTCCATCCGGCCAGGTAGGACCGAGCTGCGTGTCGAGCCCGGACTTCAGCCGTTCCACGACGTCGGCCGCCCCGGCGCGATCGATCGCAGCGGCCACCGATGGCCGGTCGTCCACGCGCGGAAGATCGCCCAAGCCCACTGTTTGCAGGGCGTGGAATTCGAAACGGAAAAAATCCTGGAATGCGCCGGCCAGACGCGCCCGCCACCCGTCGGCGGGAAGGCGCGCCAGCGGCACATCATCGATCAGGATCGAACCCGAAGACGGCTCGTACATCTTCGCCAACAGCTTGACCAGCGTCGTCTTGCCGGCGCCGTTCTCGCCCACGACGGCTACCACTGCGCCCGCCGGCAGCAATAGCGTTACATCCTCCAACACCACCCGGGACGTGCCCGGGTAAGCGAAGGAGACGTGATCGAACCGCACTCCTTTTTGCAGGGCGGAGGGAACCGCCAGATCGCCCGCAGCCGCGATGGAGGCGGCGTAGTCCTCGAGCCACGCCAACCTCCGCGAACCATCCATCCAGAAACCGCGCAGGAAGCCGATCTCACCCACCGTGGCGCCAATGTAACCCGACAGCCGGGCGCCCGCGGCCAGCACCAGCATCAATGAACTGGCCGGCGCCCGGAGATAGGAGGAGACAAAGATCACAGCGCCGACATACGCCAGACCGAAGATCGCCCACCCCAGTGCATGCCAGAACGCCGAGCCCCAACGGGCAGCCGACACTGGCCCGTACCAGCGCTCCCACGCTGCGCGGCGATCGGTGATCAGGCGCTCCCCAATGCCGGTCACGCGCACTTCCTTACCCGGCGGCGCAGTCGTCGCGATGGTGAACAGGTGACGTGCCAAGCGCCCGGTTTGTGCCCCACGCTCCTGCGCGGATCGCTCCACCTCCGGCCGCCACGTCGAGGTCCATATCGTCGGGATAGCGAAGACAGCAAGCAGCAAGAGCGCCGGATGAATGGACGCCAACAGCGCCATGGTCACGCCCAGCCGCAGGATCCACCCTAGCGTGGAAAACAGCGACACGTACATGTGATCGAGCACGAAAACCTGGTTACGCAGCATGGACAGGCGGTCCAGATATTCAGGGCGCTCGTGGTGGGCGATGGTCTCCACGGTCGCCTGCAGACGCGCCACGTGGGACTCGAGCGCGATGGTCACCTTATCGCGAAAACGCCGCTGCACGCGGGTGCTCACTGTACGCAGGAACCATGTGGCGGCAGCCGAGACGCCGAGGCCGACCGCCGCCCACAGCATCAACCCAGTTCGGTGCTCGAGATAGCCCTTGCCCAAAAGCGCCAGCCACAAGGCGAGCAACGCATCCGGCAGCGCCGCCAGCTGTGACAACACAAAAGACACCACCATCAGCCGCGGTTCATGACGATAGCCCAGCTTGCACAGGCGCCACATCGACGACAGGGCCGGTGGGAGCGGGTCCAGCTCAGGCGAGGGACTCATAGGTCGTTCCTTCCTCTTCCGCAAGATGGAAGCGCTGCGCCTGCAGGTCGAACATGGTCCGATAACGGCCTCCCAGCGCCATCAACTCGTCGTGCGAGCCCAGCTCGATCACGCGGCCGTGCTCCAGCACGCAGATACGGTCGGCATGGCGAACGGTGGAGAAGCGATGCGAGATCAGGATGGTGGTCGATTGCCGGGTCGCGGCCAGTAGCCGATCGAAGATCTCCGCTTCCCCGCGGACGTCGAGCTGCGCGGTCGGCTCATCAAGCAGCACCACGCCGGCGCCGAGGCTGACGGCGGCAAGTGCGCGGGCGAGCGCGACGCGCTGCCACTGTCCACCGGAAAGATCCGTGCCACCACTGTATCCACGGGCCAGCACGGTATCGAGTGAGGCCAGGTTGGCTGCTCCCGCCCCTTCGAGCGCCGCGATCACAACATCGTCGGGCGCGCCTGCCGGGGCCACGTTCTCACGCAATGGCAGTTCCAGCCGTAGGAAGTCCTGGAAGACGGCGGTAACGCGGGCGCGCCACGATGCCAGATCGAACTCGCGGAGGTCGACGCCGTTGATGGTGATGGTCCCGGACTGGGGATCGTACAAGCGGCACAGCAGCTTGGCGATGGTGGTCTTGCCGGCGCCATTCTGGCCAACGATGGCCAGCGACGAGCCGGCGGGGATGGTGAGATCGAAGTGGTCTAAAACCGGCGCGCCCGCTGCTTTTTGGCTTTGGGGATAAGAGAAGGTGACATCGCTCAGGCGAATCTCCAGCGCCGTCGCTGGTGCGAGACGGGTGCCGGTGCTGAGCGCTCCCGCGGGACGCATCGCGGGCTCCAACCGCAGCACCGCGGCCACCGGCGCAGCCGATCCGTCGAGCGCCCAACTGAATCCGCCAAAGGCGATCATCGATACCCCGACCGCACTTTGCACGTAAACGACTGCTTCGCCAAGCGAAATGCGGCCATGAGCGGCGGCGCTTGCCAGCAGCCAGAACACGACCACATTCGCCGTAGTCACCAGGAGCAAGCTCCAGATCACGGGGCGCTCGCGCATGCGAGTGGCGGCGTACTGCATTTCGTGCAGGCGAGTGCGCCGGGCGATGAAGCGGTCGATGGTCCAGCCGGCGAGCCCGAAGAGCCGCAACTCCTTGCTGGCCGGCGGATCCACCGCCAAGCGGTAGGCGTAGTCGGCATCGCGCTGCGCGGCGCGCACCTCCTCTGTTTGGCGGTCGTGCCAGATCGCGCTCTCGCGCAACAACCAATGGGTCGCCAGCCACGCGCCGGCAAGCACCAGAGGCGCCCACCATGCGTAGCGCGCAAGGATCACGGCTGATGCCAACCCACCGATGATCTCGACCAAGCCGCTAGCGATGAATTCCATGGAGATGGAAAGCGGCGGCCCGGTCATTCCCAGGTCGAAATCCCGCGCTACGGTGAGGTCACTGGTCAGGGTTGGATCTTCCAAATGCGCAATGCCCGGCGGGCGCACGCACGCCTCAGTGAGCCGATCGTAGAGCCATGCCGCGGTGCGGTCGCCCAGGTTGGCGCTGACCGCCTGATGAATGGGGCTCAGCACCTGCAGCAGCACAAAGATAGTGCCCACAAAGGCAAGGGGGCCAACCAGTGGACGGCCTTGTTGCACCGCGCCCACCAGCACGCCCATGGCAATCGCAAACGCTGCCGGCAGGATGCCGCGCAGCAGTAGCACCGCCCACCAGGCCGCGGCCAGAGCAGGATCCGCTTTAGGCAAAACGGCGAAAAACTTCCATTCCTTGCGCGCTGTCAATCGTTGCAGCACGTCCGCACGCTCCGTTGGAACCGGGCCCGGGAAAGCTCACCCTATAATACGGAATCGCGCATCCGGAATCGCGCACACGGGCGGCCGAGCATGAGAGAGGTACTGGAACGGCAGATCGATCAGGCCCTGGGCCGCTTGCCCGCCGACCTGGTAGTGCGCAACGCCCGCATCCTGAACGTGGTCACGGGTGAATTGCAATCCGGCGACATCGCCGTCTGCGGCAGCAACATCGTGGGCACCCTCGACAGCTACCGTGGCGTGGAGGAGATCGACGCCAAGGGGCGCTTCGCCGTGCCTGGGTTCATCGATAGCCATGTGCACTGTGAGAGCACGCTGGTCACACCGCTGGAGTTCGACCGCTGCGTGCTTCCCCACGGCGTCACCACCGCGATTTGCGACCCACATGAAATCTCGAATGTTCTGGGCCTGGAGGGATTGCAATATTTCCTCGATGCCGCGAAGCACACGGCGCTCGACCTGCGGGTGCAGCTTTCCTCCTGTGTGCCCGCAACGAACCTCGAAACTTCCGGCGCGCGGCTCTCTGCCGCCGACCTGGTTTCTCGTCGGCACCACCCTAAGGTGATTGGCCTGGCGGAATTCATGAACGTGCCCGGCGTCTTGCAGAAGGATCCCGAGTGCATGGAGAAGCTGGCGGCGTTTGCCGGCCAACATATCGACGGCCACGCGCCTTTGCTCTCCGGCCATTCCTTGAACGCCTATCTATCCTGCGGAATTCGTAACTGTCACGAGACTACAAATCTGGCCGAGGGCCGGGAAAAGCTGGCCAAGGGTATGCAGGTGCTGATCCGCGAGGGATCGGTGTCGAAGGATCTGGCGGCGCTAACCCCGCTTATCAATGAGTTCGCCTCGCCCTTTCTCGGCTTCTGCACCGACGACCGGAATCCGTTGGACATTCGCGAAGAAGGCCACCTGGACTACCTGGTGCGTCGCGCGATTGCCTTGGGCGCGCCGCTGGCCGCCGTCTATCGCAGCGCCAGCTGGTCGGCGGCCCGCGGCTTTGGACTGACGGACCGGGGGCTGATCGCTCCCGGATACGTAGCGGATTTCCTGCTGCTCGATGATCTGGAGAGTTGCGCGATCCATAGTGTCTTTCGCCGCGGCCGCCCGGTGACCTCCGATACTTTCGCCGGGCGGGTGCAGCCGGCGCCTCCAGGAGGAAACACCATGCGGATGCAGCCGGTGACCGCCGAGGTCTTTCGCGCCCCCGCATCCGGCCCGGCAACGCCGGTGATCGGAATCATTCCGGGCAAGATCCTGACGGAGCGGTTAGAAGCCAACCTGCCCTATCGCGACGGCAGCCGGCATGCCGACCCCGAGCACGACCTGCTCAAGATCTGCGTCCTCGAACGCCACGGCCGGAACGGCAATATCGGCCGCGGTTTCGTCAAGGGCTTTGGCTTCCGCCAGGGTGCGCTCGCCTCCTCGGTTGGCCATGACAGCCACAATATCTGCGTGGTGGGCGCCGGAGATCAGGATATGGCGATTGCTGTTAATCGTCTGCTGGCGCTGGGCGGAGGATTTGTTGCGGTCCAGGGCGGGCAGGTCCTGGCCGAGCTTGCGCTGCCCTTTGCCGGCCTTATGAGCCTGGACTCGTTTGAAACCGTGGGGCAGAATCTGTACGCCCTCCGCGCGGCGGTCCAGGCCATGGGCTGTAGGCTGGCGGAGCCATTCCTGCATTTGGCTTTTCTGCCGCTCCCGGTCATTCCGCATTTGAAGATCACCGACTTTGGGTTGGTGGACGTGGACCGGTTTGCGTTGGTTGAGTCGTAGCGGAGTGCCGGTTCGAGGAAAAATTGTCCCCTCGGCGGCTAAAGCCGGATCGTACCCCAGGGGCTTTAGTGTCTGCGTGAGAACCGGCCGATCCGTGGAGCAAATCCCATGAGCGCCATTTTTTTTCACATCGGCAATGTGGGAAAGCCTCACCAGACCGATCCACAGAGCTTGGTTTTGTATCAGGGCACGACTTTAGTTGTTCAGTACAGGACTCAAAAACGATTGAGCTTTTAGCCCTCAAAAGCAGCAGGGCTGCGGCACGGCTTAAGTCGTGCCCTTCGTGCAGGAAATAAAAAGGGACGCCTGCATTACGTGATTTACGGGTTCAGCATTGAGAAAAATCGCGCAGATTCAGTCTCTCCCCCGTCCCCCCGCCGCGCACACAAAGCAAATGAGCGGTCGAAGCTCAACCCTCTGGCTGGCCGTCCAACCTGGCAAACCCCGGATAAGTAGGTCTTATCTCGCTTATCGCTCAATCTTTTTCCGCAGGAACCCGCCGGCCGGGGGCTTATCTCTCTTATCTCTCACAAAGTGCATTCTTTTTCCGCAAACCTTTGCGGCGTGGGGAACGCAACGAGGTGGCTCAGGAAACTGGAAAATAAACCGGAGGTCCCCCCACTAGCTACAGGGACAGAGCCGCAGGTTATCTGCGATTTCACCCCGTTGGGCGAGCCAAAGGCACATGGCTCTTGCGGCCGCAGAATTTCAGCGGGCAGAGCGTTACCGGTTGGGGTAACTTTCGCGTCATGGGGCGGCGAAATATCGCTCTTAACTGACCAGTCCGTGTTATCTCGAGCACCCCGGGGCACCATGACGGGCCGCTTTCGTAAGGGCCCGGGTGCGATGTTTGCTTGCCAGTGGCCAGGCGCCACTGCGATGCTTTCGATGCTGCTCCGAGAAAGCCTGCTTGTTTTTGAGGGCCCGCCGCGCAGCTGCAGTCATGGTTTCTTTCGCCCGGATACGGGGGGTGTATGAAGATCTGCCAGGTGGTTCTCGTCCTGACGCTCGGCACGGGCGCGGGAGCGGTGCTGACGGCCCAGTCGCTGCCTGCGGGCAATGCTGTGACCGCGGACACCGTGATGGTGGCCAGCGAGACCATGCCTGGCGGAGTTGAGCTTTTCCCGGAGTTTCTGGCGTCCAGTCATTCGGCTCTCCTGCGGGGATTGCCTATCGATCCGGCCGTTAGCCAAGGCCTCCCTAAGCCGCCAGTGGCCGCAGCGACGGAGCCCAGGCCGTTGACCGGTATGGACCGGCTGACCTTGTTCTGGAATGAATCCTATGCGTCGCCGGGAGCGTTCGTGGGCGTCTCCGTTGGCGCACTGGCAGATCAGCTCCGGCATACTCCAGCCAAGTGGGATGGGGACGGAAGTGGGTACACCCGGCGTTTCGCCAGCGAATACGGCCAGTTGGCCACGCGCAACGTCATTCACGACGGCTTGGCCGGCATGACCGGGCTCGACCCGCGCTATGTCGCGTGCAAATGCGGGGGCACATTGCGGCGCAGCGCCCACGCTCTCAAAATGACCTTCACGACGTATCGCGCAGACGGACGGCTCGCGCTCGACGTACCGCAGATCGCCGGAGCCTACGGCTCGGGGATGATCTCTACCTACTGGTATCCCCACAACCAGTACAGTCCGCTAGTACAGGGAGTCCAGTTTGGGCACGAGCAGATGGGCGAGGTCCTGGTTGGCAACCTGGTACACGAATTCGGTCCGGACATGCAACGCCATTTGCATCTGCATGCCTTGACGGCGCGCCGCCATCCCAGGCCGGACGACGACGACTAAATCATTTTCCTGATCTGGTACACCGTCGCTACACAACCGTCAATCCACACTCCGCCACAGAAGAAGTGCTCTAATGACATGAACGGCGCTATGCCTCCGGGTTGTGAGCGGAGGCGTAGCTGTCCGTGCTCTTCCGCTCTGGAATCAGCCCCCAAAGCAGAGCAAAGGAGATCCCCCATGCGATCAGGACGATGCTTGTTGGCCACGGTCTGGCTGTTTCTCTCGCTTGCCGCTGGCGGCACGGCGGAGGCGCAAAACCCCTTTGTTGGCACCTGGAAGCTCAACCAGGAAAAGAGCCAGCTGGCCGGCGACACCATGAAGTTCGGTCCGGCGGCCGGTGACGCGGTCGAGCTGACCGCCGGGGGAATGACCTATTCCTTCCGCTTGGACGGCAAACCCTACGCGGTGCCCAGCGGCAATATAGCCATCTGGAGAGAGACCGGCCCTGATGCCTGGACGACGGAGTATCGCAAGACCGACGGCAAGCTGATGAGCAGCGACAACTGGAAGCTTTCCTCCGATGGCAAAAAACTCAGCGTCACCACCAGCGGCGTGAAGGCCAACGGAGATCTGTACACCGACACCGTAGAGTATGAGCGCACGGCGGGCACCGACGGGCTGATCGGTTCCTGGAAGAGCACCTCGGTCAAGCTCAGCTCGCCCAATGAATTGACGATTCAGGAATCCGGCCTGGATGGCCTGATCCTGAAGATCGCCGCTCTGAAAGCGACCGCGGTCACCAATTTCGACGGCAAGGAAGTGGCTATCGAAGGGCCGGACATTCCCACCGGGCTGCGGCTGGCTCTCACCCGAACAGGGCCGTACAAGTTTCGCATCGTGGAAAAACTCAATGGAAGCGTGGTGGATTCGTCCGAATACACCGTTGCCGACGACGGACAAACCATGACTGCTGTCGGCGGGGCGCCCGGGGACCCTCCCTCGACCACGGTCTGGGAGAAGCAAGCGGCCACAAGGCCGGCATTGCCAGCGGATCGCCCCCCGGCCTCGCCTGTGATCCCGTCGCCAGGAGTACACTAGTAATAGTGCACCTCTCTTCGACCTCGCCTATAGCCTGATGTTTTTGCTCCAGACGAGCCCACACTTACCCAGTCACGGCACACCATGGAGCCCCGATGAGTTTGATCAAGGCAGTAGATGTACCCAAGCATATGGCGGACCGGTTGCGGTCCCGCCGCATCGCTGCGCGCCTCTCCGGCGGCGCCAAGCAGCCCACCGTGCCCACAACCAAGCCTCTGGCCGTCCCTCCTTCGCGCCCGCCATTGCCTCCGATAAGGCGCCCGCGACCGAACTGCTTGGTCCCACCCTCCTGTAGCACGTTTTCGCAGCCGCGGTTTGCCCTGGATTTCCTGTCGAATTTGGTGTCGTTGCCCAAGTTCATGCGGCTTTCTTTACGGAAAACCGCACACTTGGCCGCTGGTGAGTGGCGTAGCAGGAAATCGGGGCCGGTTCGCCCCCTATCCATCCAAAGGATGAGCACAAATCCGTACCCTGGGTCCAAGACACGGCTTGGGCTGGGGACCTATGGTGTGTGAGTACATCGTTCCACACTGATTCTCCAAGCGCTCTGACCGGATTTCCTGTCAAGCTCGGTGACGTTGGCGAAGGTTATGCAAACGTGGCTGGTGCAGCTAGGCAGGAAATCCGGGCCCAGGGCGCCTTTTTTTGCTCCCGGCAATATTTCCGCTGGGTTCATACTGAAACCACAGAAGAGACGCTCGAGATGCACTGCGGTGTTGGACGGCAAGGGGAAATCCAATGAATGGCAGCAGGCAATGATGCGGGCTGCCTGGCAATGGTGCTTGCTGTGGGTTTTGCTGCTGGCGTTCAGTCACGCGGCGCTGGCGCTCGATCCCCAACGATCCCTCGACCACTACGGCCACCAGGCTTGGCGCACCGATTCCGGTCTGCCTCAGAACACCATCCACTCCATCCTGCAAACCCGCGACGGCTATCTGTGGCTGGGCACTGATGGAGGCCTGGTGCGCTTCGACGGCATCGACTTTGTCACCTTCGATGCCGAGAACACTCCGCAATTCAAGAGCGATACCGTCTCCGATCTGCTTCAGGATGCGTCCGGCACTCTCTGGATCAGCACCGCCGCCGGCCTGCTGAGCTATCGCGGCGGCGCCTTTGCCGCTTACACCACCGCCCAGGGCTTGCCCGCTGATACGGTTTGGTTCAGCTATGAGGACCGCCGCCACCGGGTCTGGGCCATCACCTCGGCCGGGCCGGCCTTTTTCGATGGAAAAGGCTTTGCGCCCATCGCGCAAACCCAGCCCGCGGGCCCGCTGAATCGCCACGCTTTGGCGGAAGACGCGCAGGGGACGCTTTGGCTGGGGGGCAGCAGCGGGGTCTTTGCCCTGGATACACGGCCCGCCACCCCCCGCCTGGCCGTGCATCTGCTCAGCGGCACGGATGTAGAGGCGATCGAGTTCGACCGCGAACACAATCTCTGGATTGGCGGCAGCGAAGGCCTGGAACGCTACGCCGGCGGCACGCTCACCCCGGTCCCTCTCTCCCATCTACCGGGCAAGACCGAGGTGACCGCCCTCGATCCCGACGTGGACGGCAGCATGTGGGTAGGCACGGCCACCGGCATGGTCCACGTGACCAGGGACGGCGCCGCTCTGCCCGTGGAAACCGACAAGCGGCACAGCCGGGGAACGCGTGGATCACCTCTTTCGCGACCGCCAGGGAGTGCTTTGGATCGCCACGGAACGCGGAGTCTTCCGGCTTCAGGACAACCGGCTCCAGTCCTTCGTCCCCGGTTCGGCGTTAGCGGTCAACCGCATCCTGTCGCTCTACGAGGACCGTGAAGGCGATCTGTGGGTGGGCACCGACTCCGGCGGCCTCAACCTGCTCCGGGATCAGAAGTTCACCACCTACACCACCAGCGATGGGCTCTCCGGCAATCTGGTGCGCTGTGTCTTTGAGAGCGCGCAGGGCGAGCTGTGGATCGGCACCGACGGGGCGGGGTTGAACCGCCGCACCAGCACCGGCTTCGCCCACGTCACCACCGCGGACGGCCTCTCCAGCAACGTCATCCTCTCGCTCGCCGGCGGGGCCGGTGGCGACTTGTGGATCGGCACGCCCAACGGACTCAATCTGCTCCACCGGCGAACCGCCGATCGACCCGCGGGCCGCATCGAGAGATTCACCTCCGCCGATGGCTTGCCCGACGACTTCATCCGCTCGCTCTACTCCGACCGCGACGGCAGCTTGTGGATCGGCACCCGCCACGGGCTGGCGCATCTGGCAGCGGGCAAGTTCACCAGCTACTCCAGCATGGACGGTCTGGGCAGCGACTTCATCGGCGCCATCTTCCGGTCTAGCCAAGGCGATCTTTGGATTGGGACTTCGGGCGGGCTGAGCCGCCTGCACGGCAGCGATTTCACCAACTCCACCGTGCAGCAGGGGCTCTCCAACAATACCGTCACCGCGATCGCGCAGGATGCCCAGGGGACTCTTTGGCTGGGAACCAACGGCGGCGGCCTCAACCGACTGCAGGGGACAGCGAGCCAGCCGGCGATTCAGGCCTTTCCCTGGAATTCGAAGGCGCTGCCGGGCACCATCTACGGCATCCTCGAAGACGCCGGCAGTCATCTCTGGCTGAGCTCGCAAACCGGGATCTACCGGGTTTCGCTGGCCCAACTCAACAATTACCATCCGACCCAGGCGATCGCCGTCGACGCCTACGGCACGGCCGACGGCATGAATATTCGCGAGTGCAGCGGAAGCGGCCACCCGGCGGCCTGGAAACTGGCCGACGGAAGCCTGTGGTTCGCCACCCTGGACGGGGTAAGTTTTATCGATCCCGCACACACCCCGGAAAACCGCGTGCCCCCTCCGGTGGTCATCGAAAAGGTTCTGGTGGATGACCAGGTGCGGGGCCTGGATCAGGAGCTGACGATTCAGCCGGGCGCCAACCGGCTCGAATTCCAATATGCGGGCCTCAGCTTCGTTGCTCCGCAAAAGGTGCAGTACCGCTACCAGCTGCAGGGCTTTGATCACGGCTGGATCGAGGCCGGCAGCCGGCGCGCGGCTTTTTACACCAATCTGCCCCCGGGCCGCTATCGCTTCCAGGTGATGGCGGCCAACAACGATGGGGTCTGGAATACCGCCGGGGCCTCCTTCGCTCTGCGCCTGCTGCCCCACTTCTACCAGACCTGGTGGTTTTACTCCGCGCTCGCGCTCGCCGGGCTGCTGCTGGGATACCTGGTGTATCGCTGGCGCGTGCTGCAGGTGGAGGCGCAGTGGGGCGCGGTGCTGGCGGAGCGGGGACGGCTGGCGCGGGAGATTCACGACACCCTGGCCCAGGGCTTTGTCGGCATCTCGGTGCAGCTGGAGTTGGTTGCCCGCCTGCTCGCCGGCTCGCGGGAGGCGGCCTTGCAGCAGCTGGACCAGGCGCGCGCGCTGGTGCGCGCCAGCCTGGCCGAGGCCCGCACGTCCATCTGGGATCTGCGCTCCCAGACCGCGGGCGCGGAGGACCTGCCGGCGCGGCTGCGGCAAAGCTGCAACCGGATTGCCAGCGGCTCTCCCTCCAAGGTGTACCTTCAGGTGAAGGGAACCTACCGCCCGGTCACGCGCAAGACAGAAGAGGAACTTGCTGCGCATTGGCCAGGAGGCGGTGGCCAATGCTGTGCGCCACGCCGCAGCCACGCGCATCGACGTGCAACTGATCTACGAGGCGGCCCGGGTCTCTCTCCAGGTGGCCGATGACGGCCGCGGGTTCGAGCCTTCTCCCAACCTGAGCGGGCCGGAGGGCCACTACGGTATCAAGGGTATGCATGAGCGGGCGGAAGAGATCGACGCCGCGCTGGTGCTGGAAAGCACTCCCGGCGGGGGTACGCGAGTTTCGGTCGAAGCACCGCTGGTAGGAAAGTAGAGAAAAGTGGGCAGTATGAGCGATCTCATTCGAATCATGATTGTCGAGGACCACGCCATCGTGCGCCAGGGGCTGGTGGCGCTGTTGCGCAGCGTGCCCGATTTTTCCGTCGTCGCCGAAGCTTCCGACGGGCGTAAGGCGATTGAGCTGTTTCGCCTCCATCAGCCGGACATCACGTTGATGGACTTGCGTCTGCCGCAGATGAATGGGGTGGAAGCGATCGGCCGCATCCGCATCGATTTTCCCCAGGCGCGCATCATCGTCCTCACCACCTTCGATGGCGATGAAGACATTTACCGCGCCCTGCAGGCGGGGGCCCGCGGCTATCTGCTCAAAGGCATGACCGGCGAAGAATTGATGGATGCCATCCGCACGGTTTATGCCGGCAAATCCCGTATCCCGGCCCCGGTCGCCGAGCGCCTGGCGGAGCGCATGAGCGCCCCCACCCTGACTTCACGCGAAACCGAGGTCTTGCAATTGATCGTGGGAGGGAACAGCAATAAAGAGATTGCCTCCGCGCTGAACATCTCCGAGGCCACGGTCAAAACCCACATCAACAGCCTGCTGAGCAAGCTGGGGGTCACCGATCGCACCCAGGCTGCGACCACCGCGCTGCAAAGGGGAATTGTGCACCTTGACTAGAGCTAAGCCATTCTGGGTTCTGCTATGGCTCGCGGCATTTTCCTGGTGCGTTGCGTTGGCGGCAAACCCGGCCTGGCACAATGCCAGCGAAGAGGAGCTCAGGGTTTGATCCCCGCCCGTGCGCCGGTGATCAGCGAACGCATCGAGACCGAGTTCCGCACAGCTTCGGGCATCACGGATGGCAAAGGCCATTTCATCGCCGGGGTGGTGCTCATTACTGCCGGCTACTCCGCCGACGGGAAGTACTCCCACTATTTCGTCTCCCAGGTCCCGCTCAAGGTGGGCGACTTCCTGCTTCCGCCGGGGCAGTACCTCATCGGCTGGGTGCGGGGACAGGACTCACTCAATGTGACGTTCTACCTGGCGCAGAGCGGGAAACCGGTGGGACAAGTGAAAGCCACGCGCAATCTCTCCATCACCCGCGTAGAGTCTTTTCGTATTTGGCCGCCCGGCGACAAGGCGCTCATCCAATTGGGCCGCTTCACGTTCAGTTATGCACTGGCCCCGTAGTGTCGGGCTTAACACCTGCGAGAACTCCACTTACGAACTCAGCCTGCGACGGGATGAGATACTCGTCTATGGCTTTGTTGTGGCATGCTAGGAGGGTCGCACCCTAAGTCAAGATGCCTGCACCTGCAAGATCGATTGCCATCGCCCTGTTTCTTCTGCTGGCCGCCGCCTCGGGCTGCCGCAAGGATCCGGAGGAGACGGCTGTTGTCGAGGAGCCGGGCAAGGCGGTCATCTACCCCGATGGCGCCCAGGCCGAGGCGGATATTAGCGCTGCCCTGGCCAAGGCGGCCAAGGAAAAGAAGCGCGTCCTGCTGGATTTTGGCGGCAACTGGTGCGGCGACTGCCAAGTGCTCGAGTTCTACTTTCACGATCCTGCCAATCGCAACCTGCTGCAGAGCAACTACGTGCTGGTTCCGGTCAACATCGGCCGCTACGATGAGAATCTTGCCATTGCCGCCAGGTACGGCGTTCCGGTGACCAAAGGCGTGCCTGCGCTGGCCGTGCTCGATCCCAGCGGCCAGGTGGTCTACAGCCAACGCCACGGCGAGTTCGACTCCATGCGCAATATGGATTCTGCCTCGGTGACCGCCTTCCTGTTGCAGTGGAAGGGTTAAGTACGTCTTGGCCCCGGGATAGGGTTCATGTACCTTCGATGGCATGGGTCGTGGGCTTGAAAAATTCCGCCTCGCCTTGCTGACTTCGCTCTCGCACGACGTCTTCGGCACGGCAAAGGGCGCGGCTTACTCCGCGATACTCTGTCTCTTTCCCGCCATCCTCGTGCTCACCACCCTGCTGGCGCTCACCCCGGAGTCGGATACGCTGCGGGGCGAGATGCGCGCCGCCTTCGCCGACGTGCTGCCGGAAGACACGATGAACCTTCTCCACGCCTACTTCACCAATCAGAAGGTGCGCTCCGAGCAAGTGCTGGTTTCCGCCATCCTGGTAGGCCTGGTGGCCGCGATGGGGGTGATGAATTCGCTGATGGAAGGCTTTCGCCGGGCCTATGAGCTGCCGCGGCGGGAGTGGAGCTTCTGGGTGGAGCGCCTGGTTTCGCTGGCGTTGGTTCCCCTATGCCTCGTGCCCATGGCTTTTGCAACCGTAATGGTTGCTTTTGGCCACCAGATTGAAGAATGGGTCATCAACAACAGCTATCACGTGCTGGGGCCCATCGTGCTGTTCATCTGGCGCATTGTGCGCTGGTCAATCGGCCTGTTCACCACCATCTTTGTGCTGACTGTGATCTACCAGTTCGGGACTCCCCGGCGGCGAGCCTGGAAGTATGTCTGGCCGGGAGCATGCGGCGCGGCCATCATCTGGTTTCTGGCCACCCTGGGCTTTGGTTTTTATCTGACCCGCTTCGCCGACTACTCCGTGGTGTACGGCCCCCTGGGAGCGGTGGTGGCCACCCTGGTCTGGCTCTACATTTCTACCGTGAGCGTGCTGATCGGCGCCGAATTCAACGCCCATATCTTTCCCAAGCCGCAGCGGCCGGCGCATCCCGAGGCCGGCAACGGCCCAGCAGAAAAGGAAATCATGGTGGCTGCGGGAGAGACGCCTTTGGAGGCCAAAGCAGTACCTCCGGGGGTTCGGATCTCTGCTGTTAACCGCCCCTAAACCTGCGCCGCCCGAGTACGCGTAGAATTGAGCATGCTGGAGATCCTCGAGAGCGGTTTCACGATGACGGTGGCCTCGGCGCAGTGGGGCTTTTCCGGGGCAAGTTACCCGGAGGAAGCGTTTCCCCACCGGCATCCGGTCATGAGATCGCTTGAGTTTCTCCGGGAGCGCAGTATGGGGGACGAATGAGTTTTACCCTGATGGAACCAAGTTATTCCCTTCCCACGGAGCAAACCCGCCGGGCCAAGATTGTCGCCACCCTTGGACCCTCCTGTAACCATGAACCGGTTTTCCGTGAGTTGGTCCGTGCCGGCCTGGATGTGGCCCGCCTTAACTTTTCCCACGGCACGCAGGCGGAAAAGCTCAAGCTGATCGAAATGGTGCGTAAGGTTTCCACGGAAGAAGGGAAACCTATTTGTATTTTGGGGGATTTGCAGGGACCCAAGATCCGCACCGGCCGGTTGAAAAACCGCATCCCGGTGCAACTGAAGGCGGGACAGCGGCTCACCATTACACCTCGCGATATCGCCGGCACCAACACCCTGATTGCCACCACCTTCCCCACGCTGGCGGAAAATCTAGAACCGGGAGCGCGCATACTGCTCTCCGACGGACTGATTGAGCTGCACGTGATGGCGATTCACGGGCAGGACACGGAGTGCGAGGTGATCAACGGTGGCATGCTGGGCGAGCACAAAGGCATTAACCTGCCTGGCATCCCGGTGCGCGTGCCGTCGTTGACCACCAAGGATGAAGAGGACCTGGACTTCGCCATCCACAACGGTGTGGACGCCATCGCCGTCTCCTTCGTGCGCACCGCAGAAGACATCCGCCTGGTGCGGCAGCGTGTAGCCTCCATGGGCGCCGAGACCTGGATCATTGCGAAGCTCGAAAAGCCGCAGGCCATCCAGCACCTGGAAAGCATCCTCGAAGCAGCCGACGGGGTCATGGTCGCGCGCGGGGACCTGGGCGTTGAAATGCCACCGGAGAAGGTGCCGGCCATTCAGAAGCATGTCATCCGCCGGGCAGCCGATTACCGCAAGCCGGTGATCACGGCCACCCAGATGCTCGAGTCCATGATTGAAAATCCCCGGCCTACGCGGGCCGAGGCCAGCGATGTGGCCAACGCCATCTATGACGGAACCGATGCCGTGATGCTGTCGGCCGAAACAGCGGCCGGCAAATATCCCGTCGAGGCGGTCAAGATGATGGCCAAAATCGTGCTCGAGACCGAGGGCCAGGATCTTCCCCGGGTCAGCGAGCGCGGCCAACCGGGGCACGTCCGCCTGTCGGTCGCCGAAACGATCTGCGAGTCGATGGCCCATGCCGCCCAGGACCTGGACATCAGCGCCATCGCGGTCTTTACCGAAACCGGGACCACCGCCCGGCAACTTTCCAAGTACCGCCCCAAATCGCCTATCTTCGGGCTGAGCAGCGTGGAGTCTGTGATCCATCGCATGACTCTGCTTTGGGGTGTTCACCCCATCCTGTGCAACAAGCTGGCCACCGCGGAACAGATGGTCGAGACGGCCGAGCGCCTGCTCGAAGAGGGGGGCCACGTGCAGCCGCGTCAGATTCTGGGCATCGTCGCCGGCACCCGGACGAAGTCGGGCTCAACCAATTTTCTCCGCCTGCACGTGCTCGGCGACACCCTCTCCGAGGCGGCCTCGGCGCGCGAAGGTGCGCTGGCGCGTCCCCGCGGCAAACGGCTCGCCAAGGCCAAGCGGCCTAGCCAGGCGCTGCCCCGGCGGGTGCGCTCCGGCCGCTGAGTGGCGATGACCCGGAAGCGCGACCGAGCTTCCGGGCCGGTATTCTCTCGCTATCAGTACGTTTTTGGGATAGTTCGCCTGCGGCCGTCCCGATGTAAAAGCGTTTGTCTGATGTGCGGCACTGCGCTGCGACGCTGCCTGGAACGCCTGCTAGTTTAGAGATAGCCTCTTCCGTTCCAGCGCAGAGATTCTCCGCGGGCGATTCCTGCCGCATAGTGGCCAGCCGCGGTAGCCTGTGCACAGCAGAAGCGAAAATGCTTTAAGGTAATTCTTCCATGGGCCGCATCCACATTCTTTCCGACCAGGTAGCGAACCAGATCGCTGCCGGAGAGGTCGTCGACCGGCCGGCTTCGGTGGTCAAGGAGCTGCTGGAGAATGCGCTCGACGCCGGCGCTGGCCGGATCGTGATCGCGGTCGAAGGCGGCGGGCGGAAGCTGATCCGCATCGCTGACGACGGCAGCGGCATGGTGCGCGATGATGCGTTGCTGGCGTTTGAACGCCACGCTACTTCCAAGCTCCGCTCGAGCGACGACCTGCTCTCGATCGCGACTCTGGGTTTTCGCGGCGAGGCGCTGCCTTCGATTGCCTCCATCGCGCGGGTGGAGATGGTGACCCGCGCCGCCGGGGAGAGTTCCGGCACGCGGCTGGAAATTGCCGGGGGCAAGCTGCTGTTGTGCGAAGAGGCGGGCGCGCCGCCGGGCACCACGCTCACGGTGCGCGACTTGTTCTTCAATACCCCGGCACGGCGCAAATTTCTCAAGTCTGAAACCACCGAGCTGGCACACGTAACCGCTCTGGTTACGCACTACGCCCTCGCCCATCCGGACAAGCACTTTGAGTTGCACTCCGCGACGCATGCCCTGCTGGTGGCGCCCCCGGTGCGCCAACCGGCAGAGCGCATCTTCCAGATCTTCGGGCAGGATACTTTGGACAAGCTGCTTCCCCTGGCCGCCGAAATCGAGTTGGCGCACGCCGGTCTGCCCGAACCTCCTCCCTGGAGACGTCCCGCTGACTACCAGGCGCCGGAACCGGGATGGCTGCGCATTACCGGCTTCACCTCCAAGCCGGAGCTGGAGAAACTCAATCGCAATTCCATCTACTGCTTCGTCAATCGCCGCCTGGTGCGCGACCGCCTGCTCATGCATGCCGTGAGTGAGGCCTACCGCAACATTCTTGCGCCTACTTCTTTCCCCGTGGTGCTGCTGTTTGTCGAGATGCCGCCCGAGGAGGTGGATGTCAACGTGCACCCGGCCAAGACCGAAGTACGTTTCCGCCAGGCTGCGTGGCTGCACGATTTTGTGCGCGACACCATCCGCAACCAATTGACCCTCGGCCGGCCGGCGGCGGGTTTTTTGCAGGCCCTCACCACCCATCCCACGGCCGCGCCGGCGCTGGCTTCCCCGGCGAGCCCAGCTTCACCTAACTTCGGCCAGTGGGAGACGCCCAGCTCCGGCGGGTGGTCGCCTGCTTCCCTACCCGATCTTGAAGCGGATACTTTTCAGCTGACCGGGCCGGTTATTCCTCCGTCTTCCGGCGTGCTGCCCTTTGTTGCCGCGGCCATCGTTCCCGGCGCCCAGCCAAGCTCAGGCGCGCAGCCAAGCAGCATGGCTGCCGCCAACGGCGGGCGCTCCTCCAGCTGTTCGTCTGCGCTGGCTCAAGAGGAAGATGTGGAAGCAGCGGCGAGCCCCTCGCTGCATGGCCTGGCGTCCTTGCGGCCGCTGGGCCAGCTGCGCGATTCCTTCATCCTGGCGGTGAACCAGGAGGGGCTGTGGATCATCGACCAGCACGTGGCGCATGAGCGCGTGCTTTTCGAGCGCGTGCTGCGCCAGCGCCAGGCGCAAAAGGTAGAGCACCAGCGCCTGCTCATGCCCATGCTGATTGATCTGCTGCCGGCACAGATGGTCACCTTCGCCGCCATTGCCCGCGAGCTAGAGGCCAATGGTTTTGAAGTGGAGCCCTTTGGGCCGCGCACGATCGCCATCAAGGCGGCGCCGGCCGGGCTCGAAGGTTCTGAACTTGAGCGCATGGTGGTCGAGGTGCTGGAGCAGGCGGGCTCGCTCGAACAGGCGGAAAACCTCGAGGCCGCGCGCACCCGCATCGCCGCCTCCATCGCCTGCCATGCGGCCATCAAAGTGAATACCCCGCTCGATCCCGCGCGCATGGAGTGGCTGCTGGGTGAGCTCGCCAAAACCGAGCATCCCACCAGCTGTCCGCATGGCCGTCCCATCGTCCTGCGGTATGCTTGGAAAGATATCCAGCGGGCATTTCACCGGATCTAAAGCCATCTTCCGATAGCTTTTGAACCCCTCGACCGCGATTTCACGATAGGGCGGTGAAGATGCCTCACATTGAGCTTCTCATCGGACGCGGTCATCGTGGAGCCGCGCCAGATAGCCCCACACGCGGGTGCGGTCCGGTCGCCAACCCACGCGCGAAAAGAGACTTTCTTGATAGCAGAGCAACTCCAGGCAGCACGGGCGGCGCACTGGCGCCAGCAGCAAAGCCCCATCCTCACCCTCGATGACGCAGAAAGCTGGCTGGCACAGCATCCCCTGTGTCTTTATCTGCCGCGTCACACGCAGTTGCCGGCCCCCGCGCCTACATTTGTCGAAGCCTGCATGGGGAGCCGGCAGGCCACGCCCGGTGTGGCTGCCATCGAGCAGGCGCAGCAGCTACTGACGCGCCTGATCGCCTCCGGCACTGTGGTGCCGCTCAATTTGCTGGGCACGGTGGGGGAGCAGCCGGATTTTCTTGCTCACCGCGAGGCGTTGCCCTACGTTCTTGCCTTGCGCGCCGATCCGGACTGGAAGCATGCGCCGCAGAAATCGTCCGGCCACAAGGTCTCTCCCCTGGTGCTGGAGTTGTGGAAGGTGCTGGACAAAGAGGGCGCACTGACTGCCATCGAGGCGCGGGAGATCCTGGGCCGTGAGCTTACCGAAGCGGCGGTGCTGCGGGCCCTGTGCGAACTCTGGCAGACCTTGCGCATCAGCCCGGTGTTGGCGGAAGAAGCAGGCCAGCCGGCGCGTTGGGAGATGCTTCGCGTGCACCATCGCGCGGCGCTCGAGACGAGCAGCACTACCTCCCAGGTAACCGCGCTCTCTCTGCTGGTCTCCATGTACCTGCAGTCGGTGTATGCGGCCACAAGCGAGGAGATCGAGATCTTTCTCTCGCCCGTAGCCTCGCGCTCGCGGGTGCGGGAAGCGGTGCGCGGCTTGTCCGCTACGCGCCAGCTCCATGCGCTCTCCATGGACGCGCAGACCTACCACTTCCTGGAAAACGGTTTGCCGGAGTTTGCTCCCCAAGCTACCCCATCTACCCCTCCCGAAGTGGAGGCTTCGAGCCCGGCTTCATTGTTGCCGAGACCCAGGCAAAGAAAGATCCAAGCAACGGCTCGGCCGGGTTTATCCGCTGCCTCGCCGGCCCCTCCCTCTGCTGGGTCCGCTCCCATCTTCCGCCGGACCAAATCCGTTCCAGCGTCCGCGCCAAGGTTCGAAAAGCCGCCGGAAGCGGGGCCGACGCCAAAACCGGCAACCCGTCCCGCAGCGAGCGCGGGATGGAAGCCGCCCGCCAGACCTGGCTCCTCCGAGCGGCCTGCGTGGAAGCGGGCAGGCAAGCCTCCCGCAGGTGGAGAGCGCTGGGTCAGAAAAGAGGAAGGCATGCGTGGCGGAGGTATGCCTCGTTCCGCATCGGCTACGCGGCCGCCCGCCTCACCCACACGGAGCGGAGCTCGACCATATGCCAGACCGGCGGCCGGAGCGCCGGATAATCGCCGCAGCGCAAGACCGGATACTCGCGGCGGAACCCGGCCGAGTCGACCCGGCGCGTGGAGCGGGGCCGAGAAACGAGATAAACCCGCACCCTGGGCCCTCGCCGGGAGGAAGCCTAGCTCGGCTGCGCGTCCTCCGCGGGCCGGCGGCCGCAGCGATGCGCCGTTCCGCCCACAGCAGCGCCGCGACCGGCCCGGTACAGGTGCACCCAACGAAGGAACGGCAGCGTTCCCGCCGCGCGCGCCACGAGGTGAGCGCGGGCCGGGGGATCCTAGCCGGGCGCGATCGGCGCAAGGCCGTGCTCCAGGCCGGCCGCCCACTTATGGAGCCAATCGTTCGCCGGCTCCTTATCGGTCTAATCAAACGCGCAGTGGTGAAACGCGCAGCGGACCGGGACGCAGTGGACCCCCTCCACAAGGTGGACGTCCCAGCGGTCCAAGGCCTGCAAGATTCGGCGCTTCCCAGTCTGGCGCTCCAAGGCCCGGGAACCCAAGGCCCGCGGGCCCAAGATCTGACAATCGCCGGCCGGGCAATGCGGGACGGCCCTTCCCACGACCATCCAACCCCGGAGTCAGATCCGGAGCAAGGCCCAGTGGACCCCGGCCGCCCTCGAGTGAGGGCACTGGCCAGGAGGCCCGTTCAAAACCAAATCCCAGGGGCCCGGGTAACGAGCGCCCCCGCTCTGGCGGTTACGCCCGGCCGACTGGAAAGCCCCGCCCCGGTGGAGGCGGCAAGGGACGCGGTGATCGTGGCCCACGGCCGCCCTTTGTTCCTGG
Source organism: uncultured Acidobacteriaceae bacterium (assembly GCA_963775365.1). Lineage (GTDB taxonomy): Bacteria > Acidobacteriota > Terriglobia > Terriglobales > Acidobacteriaceae > PALSA-350. The sequence goes on from CAVZJL010000013.1 coordinate 45,419, forward strand.
ATCCGGTCCGGCTAAGCCCTGGAGGCGGCCCGGTGGCTCTTCGGCAAAACCAGGGAAGCCCAGCTTCCGCGGGCGCAAGCCGGATAGGAAAAAACCCGGAGCATGACCGACACGCACAGCACGCCCCTGGTGGTAGCCATCGACGGCCCGGCAGGCGCCGGCAAGAGTACGGTCGCGGCGCGCATTGCTGCTCGTTTCGGGTTGCTGAACCTGGAGACCGGCGCTATGTACCGTGCCTTCGCGCTCAAGGCTATCCAGACCGATAGCGACGTCGATGACCGGGAAGAGCTAGGCCAGCTGGCTTTGAAGACCCGCATCCGGCTGCTGCCGGCGGCGCTGGGCAACCGTGTTTTCCTGGACGATGTCGATGTCACCAAGCGCATCCGCGAAGCGGACGTGACCGCCGCCGCGTCGCGGGTGAGCGTTCACCCGGGCATTCGCCAATGGATGGTTGCTATGCAGCGTCAGCTGGGCGCCGACAGCGGAGTGGTGATGGAAGGGAGAGATATCGGGACCACCGTCTTCCCTAACGCTGAGGTCAAAATCTTTCTCGATGCAGCGGCCGAAGTGCGCGGCCAGCGACGCTATCAGCAGAACGGCCCGGACGCGCCCGCTGCTGCGGAATCGGTGCTGCAGGAGCTACGCGAACGGGACCGCCGCGACCGCACCCGCGCCGAGTCTCCGCTACAACCCGCGGCTGACGCAGTGATTATTGATTCCACTCACCTCACGCTCGACCAAGTGGTGGAACGGGTCGAAGGCATCATAGATACTGAACGGCTTGCTGCCCGCTACTGAACGGCTTGCTGCCCGCTACTGAACGACTGGCTGCGCGCTCGTCTCCCCATCCCCGCTAGCTGTTTTCGAGGGGCGCAGGTGGCGCATGGATTTTGTTCCAGGCGGCGCGGGTGGCGACGGTGGCGTCGGCACGGTGGGTGGTGAAGGCGGCTCTGGTGGAAGCGGCTCCATCTCGCTGATCTCAATGTCCCCGTGGTCGGCCACCAGCGTGACTTTGGGACCGCCCGCGCCCACCTTGCCGCTTATGCTCTGACCCTCGCCGGCGCTGCTGACGGGCAAGTCCAGCTTGGAATCGATGTTGCCGTTCCTGGCCGTGGCCTGCAGTTGAAAGCCTGCGCCCTGGGGCACGGTCAGGTGGATGGCGCCGTTGCGGTTGTGAATCTGCAGTTCGCCCAGCGGAGCGATCGCGCCTACGGAGATGTCTCCATCTCCATCCTCCACGTGCAGGTCGCCGGCGATGCCGGTGCACTCCACATCCTTGGCGCTGGTTGAAATGCGCACCGGCCCGGTGGCATTGTTCAACTGCAAATCACCGCTGTCAATCGCCAGGTCTCCGGGAATGCTGGCCACTTCCACATCGGTGCGGCTGGAATGAAAATGGACCGGCGCCGAAATATGCGCCAAATCGGTATCGCCAAAGAAGTCTCCGTCCAAGGACACATTGCCCTTCACGTCGGAGATGGAGACATCGTCCAAGCGGCCTTGCAGCGTCAAGGGACCGGAGATGGTGTGGGCGCTAAACTCTCCTTTGCTCATGCGGACCTGGAGCCCTCCGGTGAGGTTGTCGACTTTGACGTCCCCACGGATCGCGGCCACGATCGCATCGCCGGTGAGGCCTTCTATGGTGACGTCGCCATGCCCGGCGTCGACGGTGGGCACAGTGCCGTTAGGGATCTCGATGGTCAGGTCGGCACGGCCATCGTTCCTATCGGCGGCGCGCAGGGTTACGTTCTTACCGTTGACGGTCAACTGCGGAGCCAGGGCTTCGAGGTTGCGACGGGCATCGCGATCGTTGGAGGCGTACACCACCTGGTGCGCCTGCACATGGATCTGATCGTCGCCGGAAGGAGTGACGGTCACGTCCCCATGGGGGACCTGGATATCCAGCAATGCGCCCGCCGGGATGGGCCGGTTCAGGTTATGGTCGGCATCATGCTCCTGGCCGAATAAATGGGAGAAGACATCGTCTTCGTCCACTCCGTGCCCGAAGATGTGCATGCCGTGAAAGTGGCTGGTGCGACTGATGACGTAGCCCAGGATGGCCAGGCAGATAATCAGCGCGACCAGGCCGCCGTGAGAGCGGCGGCCGATGTTGCCGCGGCGGCCGTCCAACCACCATTCCCCCAGCGAGAGCAAGCCCACGCCAATCAGCAGCAGCGGCCACCAGCGGATATACCAGTCCCACAGGTGAATGGCATTCAGCTTGTTGGTTTCGACCAGCAGAGCGATCACTCCCACGATGATCAGCACCAGCGGGCCGATCATGGAAGGCCGGCGCAAAGAGCGCCGGTAGTAGCGTTGCGCGCGCGCGGCGTCGCGCGGCGAATAGGGAGGGGGCAGGGTCGCCATCACACCCTCCTGTTCGGGTCGGCGAGCGGATCAGCGGGCAGGCCGCTTGCAGAGCCTGCATACGCCCCGGGATAGAGGGGTGGCACTGCGGGAGGGGCTGCGGCGATGGCTGCGCGTTCTGCCAGCCCCAGTATCCCAGCGAGGATCAGGTACAGCGGCCAGCTGCGGCCGAAGCTTAACACTCCCCACTGGTTCAGAAGGGCGGTGACGCCGAGCAGGATAAGGAAAGCAGGTCCGCGCAGACGACGGATGAGCAGCCAGGCGTTCATTGCGAGCCTCCTCGTGGAGTATCCCGCGTTCTGCGATAGAGCAGCCAGGCACCGACACCGATAATCGCCAGCGGCCAGGCGCGGCTGATCCACTCCGCCTCAAACACCCCGAGCGTCTGCAGCAGCAGCACGAGCCCGATGACGATCAGGACGACGGCGCCCACCGGATGCTTGTGGTCGGCGGATTCGAGGGGAGCCGGCGCACCATAAACCGGCGGATTGTAGGCGCCTGGGCCGGAAGACGTGCCGGGTGGGGGCGGAGGGGGCACCCCGTAGGACGTTGTATAGGGAGGTGGCTGCACGAAACCCTGACTGGTGCTGGATGGCGGGTATTGGCCCGTCACCGGATCAGGAGTCACTGCCGGACCGGGAGGGGTTGTGCCAGGGGCAAAGCCGGCGACATATGGTGCGCCCGCGGGCGTAGGAGCCATGCCCAGTTTGGTCCCCAGGTCATTGAGACCGAAGGGATTGGGGAGGGGCAATCCATCGCGCCGCGCCTTGGCCGTCTGGGCGGCGTCAAAGACCTGATAAAAAATCCACGCCGCGAGCAGCAGGCCGAAGACGAAGCTCTTGTCGGAGAGGCTGACGAATACCGCAAAGATGAGCACATGGGCCAGGGCCTTGATGTATTGGCCGTTGTACATGGCGCCGACGCCGGGGATAAACCCCAGGAGGCCGGCCAGGACGGGATGGGCATGCAAGGCAGTCGCGGCGTCCGGGTAGGCGCTGCCGCCCTGGGGTGCAGAAGACAGGCGAGCGGCGAGACAGGGTTCGCAGTAGATCACACCTCCCACCGAGCGCATGCACCCGGTGCACAGTGGCTTTCCACAGTTCTGACAATAGGCAGCAGCCGCAACATCAGGATGATTGATGCAGTTCATACCAAGCTCCTTTCCGCTTGGTCTTCAGTTGTTGACCGCAAAGCCCTGAAAACCTCTCTGTTCACTTTTTCCTTTTTCCCGCTCCGGTCAAAACTGGCTGGCACCGGCTGCCCCGGTGCGTCGGCCTGGGGTGCCGGAAAGCGCTGGGGATGAGTCTCGTGCACCAGCATCGCCGGCAGCGCGGTATCGCTGTGCAAGGGCGTGCGTCTGCCCTGGGGTACTGGCCGAGTTTGTTGATCGCTGGGGGCAGTCGAGCTGGGGCTGCCGGTGCCGTCGCGCGGCATCTGCTGCTTAGGGGCCTCATTGGAGGTTGGACGGGGCGCGGGTTCCGACTCCGTGGAACGCCGCAATTCGCGTACCCGGGCCTCCATCTCATAGACCAGGCGCAGGTTCTCGTAGTACTTCATCACCTGCTCGTTGGTGGAGTAGTACTGCCGGGTAAGGGTTGCGCGCACTCGCGACGGGCGGAGGTCGGCGGCCCGCACCTCGGTCAATTTGATTCCGGTCAGGTTGAGGGTCAGCGCGATGGAAAAGAAAGCCATGGCCGCAGTCATCATCAGCCTGGGCTCAAACGCCTGGCGGGCCACCTGTCGCGCCACCGGCAGCACCCGATGCCAGGCTGAGCGAGTGGGCACTGGGCGTACCGGCAGGGGAACACCCGGAGCCACGCCGGCTTCCTCCCCCGAGACGGAGCGTCCGCTGGTCCGGGTCAGGACCTTCTGCAGCAGATCGGCCGGGACTTCGGGTTCCACGGCCAGATATTCCATCCACGACTTGCCTTGCTGGGTCTCCTTGAACATCTGGGAACAGAGTGCACACTCGCCCTGGTGCCTGGTAAAGGCGGCGGCATCGGCCGCGGAGAGGGTTCCGTCCAGCGCATCGGCGATCAGGTTCTCCCATTCGTCGCACCGTAAGACCCGGCCTGGTTGGCCGGACGGCTTGTTTTGTTCGCGCTCAGACATTTACATCACCTGCCCTTTAGTACGTTCTAACAGCCGCGCTAGTTCCGCCCGGCCGCGGCTGATCCGGGACTTGACGGTTCCCTGGGGAATCGCCAATACCTCGGCAATCTCTTTGTAATCCATATCCTGCAGATCGCGGAGAATAACTGCTTCGCGCAGCTCCGGCGACACCTTCGCCAGGGCATTCTGCACCATCTGTTCCAGCTGATTGCGCACCGCGTGCTGAAACGGCGTGGTGCGCTGGTCGACGACGGGTTCCACCCGAGAGGGGTCAGTGCCCTGTTCCCAACCGGCGTCCATCGAGTCCGTCACCCTCTGCTGGCGGGAGCGGCGGAAATGATCAACCAGCAGGTTCCGCGTCAAGGTGGTGATCCAGGTCTGGAAGCTGCCCTTGGCAGCGTCGAAGCTGGCCAGATTGCCGTAGAGTTTGATGAAGACATCCTGGGTCAGGTCCTCTGCGTCATGCGACGAGGCGGTGAAGCGGTAACAGAGCGCGTACACGCGGCGCTGCTGGGCAGCCACCAGCTCGGTCCACGCGCTGGAGTCGCCGTCGAGACAGCGTCTGACCAGTGCCGGCCAGTCGATCTCCGGTGCCTCGGGCCGCCGCGCAGCCGGCCATTGCCGGCGCGAATCACTCTCCGGTGGCGTGTTCGAAGGGAGATTCACCGCGGGAATTCCTCGGCTTGTAGGATAGGGCCTCCCGGAGTTGGCATGATAACGCTCACGGCGCGCTCCTGTTTGCGCGATGTTTAAGGCGAGCGTGCCAGCCATACTCATGCATCCTGATACGCGCCGTCTTCGCCTTCGGTTCCATCCCGTTTACGGCAGCCAGCCTTCTGATGCTTACAGAGCAACAACTTCGGGCATGGCTTTGCTGCGGGAAAAGCTGCCTTCCCCGTGCCCAGAAGGCATGCGGACCCCGGCGGCAGCCATCATCGTGCGCGGCTGTCTGGAAACTGGTTTCTCCATTCAGCGCCACAGGTGATCGTAGCGTTCGACCAACCAGGCGAGGCCAAAAAGCAGCGCCATCACTCCGCTTCCCCACCAGAAAATCATCATGGGCAAGGAACCGGCCACGCTGCCGTCGTGCCGCATACCTCCCTGCCCTGACCTTCTCTCCTCGGCGCGAAAGACGTATCCGCTTGCCAGGGAAATGGCGGCGGCCAGCAACAGCATACGCAAGGCGGGCAGTAATTGCTGTTCGAGGTGGCTCCCGGGCTCCAGAAAGGCAGTATGGAAAACGGCATCCAGGGTAAGAATACTCAGCAGCAAAGAAGCGAATTTAGCGAGTTCCAAAAACACGGCCAGCTCACACTGCCGCCCCAAACCAGCGCCGGTTAAGGCGACACCCACTGAATTTTATGCCGCTCCACCCACCAGCATGGCGCTTCCGACGAGTGGGGAAAAAGCGCGGGTACGCACGGTTCGGTGACCGTCCCCATGTAGTCGAATTCCTCTTTCTGGCCCTTCAGCGGCGTTTTCAAAAACTGTTCCACCTGCACGCTATTCGATGCATGAGCGCCCGACCTGACGCGCAAGGTGATCCAGTCCCCGAGGTAGAGCACAACCAGAATAGCCAGCAGACCCTGGAGAATCCGTCCCCAACGACGCTTCATATTGACAGCCATCCTACTCTGAAACGTGGGTGCTTGGGCAGCCTGACCCCGGGCAGCTATCGCATGGGCCGGTAGAGTCTGTGCCCTCGCCCAGAGGGCCGGCGGCTAAATGTCAACCCAGCCCCCGAGTCTGTGTGACAACTGGTGAAAGGACCGTACGGAGGGCATGGCTTCAGCCACGACGGAGGAGCCGTACTCTTCGATCAGCTTTAGCCGTTGAGGTATAGTTTTTCGAGCCAATGTAAGCCGCCAGGAACGGAAAAGCGTAACCCAGGAGCTAAAGAGTCTGCGTGAAAGCTAGCTCCACTGAGACCCAGGATTGCATCCCGGGAAATTCTCAGCCGTCCCCTTCGACGAGCTCAGGGCAGGCTCTACGAGACTAATTGGAGGGGTAGTTTTCACGCAGGGTCTAAAAAGTCAACGTGAGAGCTGGAAAATAAACCGCAGGCCGCTCGACTCCGCAAAGGTTTCGAAAAAAGAATGCACTTTGTGAGAGATAAGAGAGATAAGCCCCCCGGGCGGCGCTTTCCTGCGGAAAAAGATTGAGCGATAAGCGAGATAAGACCTACTTATCGTAAGTGTGTCGGCGGTTTGCCAGGGTTGGGCGGCCAGCCAGGGAGTTGAGTATTGCTGCCCGTCTAAACAGATCGGCGGAAAAAACCTAGTATTTCTATAGGGCACTACTTTCCCCTTTGCAGATAGGCTCATGCTTTTGTGTCAGGGCACGGCTGAAGGTTTCGATCCAAAGGGAGAATCCCGAGCGCCGTAAGCGCGGCACCATGCGTGCCCAGCGATCGTGTATGTGATCGGACGAGACGGGTACCGCACCTACGGTGGTCGTCATCGCATGGTTGCTATCCCAGCCCTTACGGGCTGGGCTGACGTTTAGCGGTCGGTCCTCCGGGCCTTGGTGATGGGAGGGGAGTTGTTGCGTCTTCCGGTGCTCGCGCAGACTGTTCAGGCAAGCGTAGTTTCCAGGATTTCTTAAGGAGGTAGTGAGGATGATCGCCACCAGTCCCGAGCATGCAGTGGAATTGTTGGATCGTGCTTTCGCGCAAGGGGACGTCGAGGCAGTTCTCAGCTTCTACGAGGATGCGGCAGTCGTCATGACGGAGCCGGGGAAAGCGGCCCGGGGAACGGCGGAGCTAAGAAGTTTTTTTGCCCGTGCAACGCAATCCGGCTCTTCGGCAAAGCAACTTCAGACGCATGTCATCGAAGCCGACGGCGTGGCGCTTTTCGTTTCTCGGTGGATTTTCCAGGTCAGGGGCGCTGCGGAGAGGACGTTCACCGCAACCACAGTATTTCGCAAGCAGCGGGACGGAGGATGGAAGGCTCTGATCGACAATCCATTCGGCCCATTGATCCTGGGACCCGAATAGCGGCCAGTTCATTCTCGCCCGCGGCTCATGCGCACTAACCGGCGCAGGGATTCCATGCCACGCCCAGGGAATGCAGCGTGATCTTGTCCCCTTCGGTGATGACTACGGGGTCTACGGCGAGCAGGAAGGCATACTCCATGTCCTTGTTGACAATGACGCACCAAGGCTCGTGTTGTACCACGCCACTGCAGATGGTGCAGCAGGCTGCAGCGTTGTACTTGTTTGAGACGTGCCAAACTTCCTGTAACTGTTTTAGTGACCCATTCAGCTCATCGGCGCCGGAGTTCATAAGCATCACCCGTTGCATGGCGTTCACCCGCCACACCGGTTGCGCCGCCCGTCTCTTGTCGTGGAGGCGGGCAGCCAAGTTATTTGCCTAAGCCCTCAGCCAAGCATGGAGCGAGTCCTGAGGGCATGATTGCCGATCGACGAAAATCTGAACCGCTGTGGCCGCGACGTGACAACCACTCAAGGCTCAACCGTCCAACCGTCTTTCTCGTGCGCCTGCGTTTGATTACGATAGCCGGTTACAGGAACCTGCTATCCCTGGCCACTGTAGTCCCTACCTTACAAGAGCTATCGCCGATAACCCAATAGCGCTTCAGTGTGAGGAGCCCAACTTGTCAACGCCGTAGAGAAACCTTCCGCCGCCTCTAAGTACTTAGCGATGCTCGTACATGCGGGGATCTCGCTGGGTTACACACCGCGCCGTGTGTTCCACATCAGGAAAATGGTTGCAGTATATGCCGGGAATAGCGTGGTCCTCGACACGAGGAGCAGATTTGGCACCGGCACGATCACAGTTGTCGAGAGGCGAAGGGATGAGAAAGGATTTGCCGGCCAGGTGGTTGAGGATCGTTGATCCTAGGTCATCGACTTGCGTAGAGCCACTCTGGCTCGCGCCAAGCGGGATTTCGTGGCGGGAACCGAAATGCCCATATGGTCGGCTATCTGCTTGGTCGAATGACCCTTCATCTGTCCCTGCTCGATCACAAAGCGGAGCGAGCTGGGCAGCTGACCGATCGCCCGTCTCAGATGCCTGGACCTCTCGCTTGCTGCATAGTGCTTCTCCGGGTCGGTGGCGTGCCCGGAAATTTGCCAGTGCCGCCAGGACTCTACTTCAGCGGTTACATCCATCGGCGTCTCGGGCCGGACACGCTTCTTGCGCAGGATCATGAGCGCTGAGTTGATGCCAATCCGGGTGAACCAGGTGGCAAAGCTGGACCTTCCGTCAAATTGCCGCAAATGCTGGAAGGCGCGCAGCATGGAATCCTGCAGCGCATCCTCTGCGTCTTCACGATTCTTGGTGACGCTGTAGATGGTGCTGAAGGCACGCTTCGCGCTACGTGTGCAGAGTTCGACGAAGGCCCACTCCTGGCCCGATTGCGCAGCAGCGATCAGCCCCTCGTCGCTCATAGTGTGAAACTCGACGTTGAGCGTCGATTCCGTGCTTCGCTACATCGCAATTCATCAGTATGCCTCCAGTTGGGGAATGACCTGATTCTAGGAGGCTCTGCGGGCAATTCTTTTCAGATCACTGTCAGCTAACAGTTGCTTCTTTGCCGGCATCGCCCGAAGATCGCCTGAAAAGTAAAGCGCAATGTTGTTCGCAGGAATTCGTTGGCGGTAGAGTGGATACGTCGTGCACGTCGCACACAAGGAAACATGAGACGCGTGCTTGACTCCATTGGCCCCGGTTCCCCATCCGCTTTTTCTTCACCCAGCCGTCGCCGGTTCCTGCTCGGCGCGGCTGCCACCGCGTTCGCGCACCGCCCGGCCCTACTCTCTTGCCTCTGCGTTTGCTCCGGCCAACGACCATGCCGGCGGTCCGCTGAAGATTGAAGCGGTGGAACTGATCGAACTGCATGGCAGGTATACCGAGGAGGCAGGCGTCAACGGGCAGCCGCAAGTGAATCCGCTGGACGTCTACGACGATCTGCGGCCCGAACCCTACACCGACAAGCCTTCGGGCACGAAAGAGGTCCATACCAGCGCGATCTATCTTCGCCTGCACACCGCCGGCGGCATCGAAGGTCTTTACGGTCCCATCGAGAAGAGCGCGGCCATTGTGGTGGAACAGGAGCTGCGCCCCTTTCTCCTGGGCAAGGACGCGCTTGCCGGGGAAGCGCTGTGGGACGAGATGTACCGCTCCAACCGCCACTCGCGCGATGGATTCTTCATGATGGGGATCAGCGCGGTCGACAACGCGCTATGGGATGTGCGCGGCCGTTACTACGGCGTGCCGGTATATCGGCTGCTGGGCGGGCCCACGCGCTCCTCGGTCGAGATGTATGCCAGCTGCCTCGGCTTCTCTCTCGAGCCAGAGGCGGTGCGCACCCGCGCCCTGGCCATCAAGCAGGAAGGCTTCCGCTACCAGAAGTGGTTCATGGGCTACGGCCCGGGCTCCGGGCCTGAGGGCATGCAGAAGAATGTCGATCTGGTCCGCATTCTGCGCGAGACCCTGGGCGACGACAGCGAGATCATGTTCGACGCTTACAGCGGATGGGATCAGAACTACACCCTGGAATGGGCCCACCAGGTGGAGAAGTACCGGCCCCACTGGATCGAAGAAGCGACGCACCCGGAGAAGATCGAGAGCTTTGCTGCCATGCGCCGCAGCACCACCATTCCTATCGCCTCCGGAGAGCACTTCTACGGCCGATGGGAGGTGGAGCGCTACCTGCAGGCGGGCGCGCTCTCCGTAGTGCAGGCCGATCCGGAATGGTGTGGGGGCACTTCGGAGCTGGTGCGCATCGGCACCGTCGCTTCGCTGCACGATGTGCCGGTGATTCCCGCATGGCCATAGCCTGCGTGCCGCCGTGCACATCATCTGCAGCCAATCGCCCATGACCTTTCCCCTGGGAGAGTACCTGGTGAACAAGATGCGACACTACTACCACTTTGAAAGCAATCCCCTGGTTCCGGTCAACGCGCACATCGCCCTGCCCACCGGCCCCGGTTTCAACGTTCAACTCGATCCCGCGAAAATCGAGTCGCAAACCACGCTCAAGCCCGAGTAATATCCGCTCAGACTACTGGAGATCGCTCCGCGCACGTAAAAAGAGGAGACCCCAGGAATGAAACCAAGCCGCAGACAATTTCTCGCCCTTGCCTCGACCGCAGGAGCGTGGGTTCCCTTTTCGCAGGCCGCCTCCAAGCTGGAGCAGGGCTCTCCGTCTACCAGCGGCCAGGCCAGCATCGCCCGGAATGGCGGCTCAGCTCCGCTGTCGCTGTTCGATGGAACCAGTCTTAGCGGATGGCGTAAACAAGGGCCTGCGCAATGGAGCGTGGAAAAGGGAGAGCTGCTTGGATCGTGTGACGCTCCCGGAGGCGGATGGCTAATAGCGGAGCGCGGCTTCGAAGACTTCGTTCTGCGCTTTGCTTTTCGCCCCGCCGGCGGAGAAGCCGGTGTGCTGCTGCGCAACGCTCCGCTTGCCTGGTCTCGCTTCTCCCATCCGGCAGCGAACGGTGGCCAGACTATGGGCGTCTATGTCGCGCTCACTGGCGCGCACGCAGGAGAGATGTCTCTGCTCACACTGGACCCGCAAGGAAAACAGAGCGACCGCAAGCCCATTCCTGCTCCCGTACACGAGGAACCCGGGAGCGGAGACGAGATCTATCCCGGAATGTGCGCCCCGATTCCCTGTGCCGGGATCAACGATGCGGAAGCTACCAAGGAAGGATGGCCATCGCATCCTTCGATTCGCATCACTCCACCAGCCGATGGCTGGCAGCAGGTAGAAATCACGCTGCGCGGATCGGCGTGTCCCTGGGACAAGACAGGGATGGCGGAAGCACTCGATGCCAGAAGCCAGTTCGGAAGCATGGCGCTTTTTGTCTCCGGCGCGCCCATCCACTTTAAAGATTTCTCGCTGTTCGATCTCACCCAGAGGGCTGCCGGGTTAGTGCAGAATGCTACCAACCCTCACGTTCGCCAGATGACCGACCTCTTCTACGCCGAGGGGGTCGCCGCGGGAGACTTGAACCAGGACGGCTACGACGAGGTGGTGGCGGGGCCCTTCTACTACGTGGGGCCGGATTACACCACCGCGCGGGAGCTCTTCCCACCCACCACGATCAACCCAGCCGGCGTGGGCGAACACGGCAATTACTCCAACTGCTTCCTCAGTCATATTCACGACTTTACCGGTGACGGCTGGCCGGACGTTTTGATGATTATGGGTTTTGGTCCCAAACCCAGTTTCTCGGCCCATCTCTTCGTGAATCCTCGCGGTGACCTTCGGCACTGGGATAACTACAACGTGGTGCCCTCGGTTGCTTCGGAAACCACGCAACTCTTCGACATCGACGGCGACGGTCACCCCGAGCTGATTCTGACCCGGGACGACCAAGTCGGCTATGCGAAGCCGGACGCCTCCGATCCAACCAAGCCCTGGCGATTTATTCCGGTTTCGGAGAAAGCGCCGCGAGGCCCGCATGGCCTTGGCGTAGGGGATATCAATGGCGACGGCCGCCTGGATATCATCACCGCCAGCGGCTGGTGGGAGCAGCCGCCCGCGGGCGCGAGCGGCCTATGGAAATTTCATCCGGTACTCTTCGGCGCCACCGAAGGAGAGCCTGGACTGCGGGGCGGCGCCGACATCATCGTCTACGACGTTAACGGCGACGGAGTTCCCGATGTCATTACCAGCCTCAATGCCCACGGCCCGGGATTAGCATGGTTCGAACAACAACGAAGCCCGCAAGGCGAAGTGAGGTGGAAGCGCCACCTGATTATGGGGTCCCCTTCCACCCCGTCGACGGAACGCGAGCCATGGGAGGAGACGGACAAATCTGTGGTCTTTACCGAGCTGCATGCCCTGGCCTTGGCGAAACTCGACGGCGACGAATTGCCTTCCATCATCACCGGCAAACGCTGGTGGTCGCATGGATACATCTACGATGAAAACGACGTGGACAATCCGCCCGTGCTATACCGCTTCCAACTGGTGCGCAAGCCTGGAGGAGCCGTGGAGTGGATTCCAAGCCTCATCCACAACGCCTCGGGCGTGGGCACCCAGATCATCGCCAAGGACATCAACAAAGACGGCAGGATCGAGATCGTGACTACCGCAAGAAAGGGAACCTTTGTCTTTTATGGTCCGTTCAAGATCTAGAACCACTGGAGAGGGATTCCTGTTCTTTCGCCCGCGTGGCTGGCATCCCGGGAGGGTTTGCGCAATTGTAACCTTCACGGTTTTCCTCTTCGGCCTGATGGCCTCCGCCAGCCCAAGAGAGGACGCAAAGGGGCACACTACATGGAGCACGTACCTGGGCAATGCGGATGGATCTCATTACACAGCCCTGCAAGCAGATTGACCGTTCGAATGTAAGCCGATTGCAGGTGGCGTGGTCCTACGACAGCGGAGCCGGCGCCCTACGAGTTCAATCCCATCGTTGTCGGCCGGACCATGTACGTCCTGGCTAAAAACACCTCGATCGTTGCGCTCGATGCGGTGACGGGAAAGGAATTGTGGACCTATCGCTCCCGTAACCTCGGGCCGCGCATGGAAACTCATCGCGGCATCAACTATTGGCAGAACAGCGATGGCAGCGATCGGCGCCTGCTCATCTCCTTTGCCAGCAACCTGGAAGCGATCAACGCGGCCAATGGCCAATTGATTACCTCCTTCGGCAATGGCGGCACAGTCAATCTGAAAGAAGGGCTGGGGCGGGATGTGCATTCGATCCGCCAGATTCAGTCCGGCACTCCCGGCGTAGTCTTCGAGGATCTGCTCATTCTCGGTTCTTCTACCGGAGAGGACTATGACTCTCCTCCGGGCGATATTCGCGCCTATGACGTCCGCACCGGGCGCATGGCCTGGACCTTTCACACCATCCCCCACCCTGGAGAACCCGGCTACGAGACCTGGCCCAAAGACGCCTGGAAATCGGCCGGCGGCGTCAATTGCTGGGGCGAGATGAGCGTCGACGAAAAAGCCGGGAATCGTCTACGTCCCTACCGGAGCGCCCGTCTATGACTTCTACGGCGCCGACCGCAAAGGGAATAACTTGTTCGCGGACTCATTGCTAGCGCTCAACGCCCACTCGGGAAAGATGGTCTGGTACTACCAGCTCATTCACCATGATTTGTGGGACTACGACGCGATGGCCGCTCCACAACTGTTGACCGTGCAACAAGACGGGAAAGAGATTCCGATCGTGGCCCAGGCCTCCAAGCAGGGGTTTCTTTACGTCTTCAACCGAGCGACGGGCAAGCCGGTGTGGCCCATCGAGGAGCGCGCCGTGCCGGCGTCCAAGATGCCGGAGGAGGAGGCTTCTCCCACTCAGCCCTTTCCCACCGCGCCGCCACCCTTCGCCCGCCAGGCGTTCACCGCGGCCGATGTGAATCCTTATATCCTGACCCCGCCCGACCGAGCGCGCTGGAAGAAGGTGGTGGAGAATGCGGCCAACCAGGGCCTGTTCACCCCTCCCGGGCTCACGGATACCGTAGAGATGCCCGGTAACCATGGCGGTGTCAATTGGGGTATGACGGCGGCCGACCCCAGCAACGGAACCATGTATGTCGTGTCCATGGATATTCCTGCCATCCTCAAGAATGAGCGCAGCGAGCCGCCTTCTCTTTGGCAAATTCCGAGCCCAGGCTGCTCCCGCGGTACAAGGCAAAGCCGTTTACCATTTTTACTGTGAGCGGTGTCATGGGCCTGAGCGCACGGGCGCGCCGCCGGCGATTCCCTCGCTGGTGAATGCTCCTTCGACCTTTGGCGCAGAGACGATCAAAGGCGTGGTGAACTACGGCCGCAACGATATGCCGGCTTTTCCCGACCTCACCGACCGGCTGCTGAACAATCTAATCTTGTATCTGGGCAATCCAGCGAGTGCTCCTGAACCCGTCGCCTCCCGCAATGAACCACCCTCCGCTCCTACCAGCGGCGCATCCAAGCCGGTTCGGTACTGGTCCGGCTACGGATTGCAGCCTTCGATCATCCGTCCTCCCTGGTCAGTCATTACGGCTTACGACTTGAACCGGGGAGTCATCAAGTGGCAGGTGCCGCTGGGAAATGCTCCCCAAGGTGAATCGGAAAATCTAAAAGACACGGGCGTCATGATGTCCAGAAATGGACCTGTGGTGACTGCCAGCGGTTTGGTTTTTATCGCCACGAGGGACGAAGGCAAGCTCCGCGCTTATGACGAGGAGAACGGCAAGGTGCTTTGGGAGACGGATCTTCCGGCTGCTTCCGAAGGGGTGCCGGCAGTGTATGAGATAGACGGGCGCGAATATATCGTTCTCTGTGCCGCCTCGGCGAAGCAAACGGATATCCCAAGGGACGGGCCCGAGCAGCAAACGGCACAGCCGGTGCATCGGTCTTACATCGCGTTCGCTTTGCCTAAGGACAACTGATGTGACCGCGCCAAGAGGGCCTGCAGAATCGATAAGGACGCCCAGGACTGCATCCTGGGATATTCTCAGCCGTCCCTAACGGGACTTTGTTCTGGACCAGCAGGTTCCCCACGCGGACTCTAAAGCCCCTCGGATTCTCAATTCTTACGGCCCCACTAAAGCCGAGCCATCGTACAAAACATAAGTTGAGGGATGATGCCTTAGCTCTCGGCTCCGACGTTAGTCAACTGGAGCAACCGCTTTTCGGCAGAAGTTGAGGCCGGAATGAAAACCGAGAAGCAGGTCACGTTTCTGCCCGGAAGGCTGCTACTGCGGAAATCGATGGTGCCTTCATACTTCTCCACGATTCCTTTGCAGATCCAAAGGCCTAACCCGGTTCCTTTTGTCGATTTGGTGGTGAAGAATGGTTCAAAGAGCCTCTTCGCGTCTTCAGGCTTTATGCCTGAGCCGGTATCCAGTATGGAGACGCGAACACCCGCTGCTTGCGTCGCCGCGCGATAAGACTGCTGTATGTGTACCCGCAATCGTCCGCCTTGCGGCATCGCCTGAATCGCGTTGCCAATGAGATTGAGGAATACCTGCTTCAACTCCACCGGGAATCCCTGCACTACATCGCCGCTGCCGTAACGCCGTTCGACAACGATTCCGCTGGCCTGCAATTGACGCGATTGAAGCTCCAGAATGTCGTCCAGCAGCCCCGGAATGGAAACAGCAATGGCCTCCGCGGATTCACGATAAAAACTCAGCGTCTGCTTGGTTATGTGCGAAACACGTAACAGCTCCTGTTCCGCCATCCTGGTATAGTGTCTGGCTTCCTGATCCAGGGACGGATGTCTCTGGATCAAATAGAAGAGGTTAAGGATCGACTCCAGCGGATTGTTGATCTCATGGGCGACAATGCCCGCCATTCTCCCCATAGCCGCGAGTCTCTCCGAATTGCGCAATGCCTCCTCGGCCTGCAATCTCGCGGTGATATCCCGGCAAATCTCCAGCACCACGCGCGGCTTCGTTCCATCGCTCTGCAGAATTTTTCTGACAGGCAACCACGATCTCGCGTCCATCTTTCGTGTACTGAATCAGATTGCCTTCCCATCGCTTTCCCTCAGAGATGGTGGAGTCTATCTCGCCGATCGGGCACGGGAAATTGCGTATTCAGCAGTTGGTGAAGCTTCTTACCGCGAGCCTCTTCCGCACTCCAGCCGTACAGCGCAGTCGCTCCCGAATTCCAGAACTGAACGGTCCCGTCAAGGTCGCGCACCATGATCGCTTCCGAAGCAAGATCCAGCAGGTCGGCACGCTGCCGCAATATCTGCTCCATCCGCTTTGGCTCGGTTATATCGATGAGCGCTCCGACGGCGCCCCGAACATTTCCGGAATCGTAGAACAGAGGGTTAGCGCTCATCAGGGTTTGAAGCACCTTCCCGCTCCCCGAGTGGATTTCGAGTTCGATCCTTCCCACCGGCCTACCCGTCGCGGCGGCCCGCTGCAGGGGCAGTTCGTCAAACGTTAAGACGCTCACCGTTGTGGTAAATCTCATAGCTTGCGTCGTTATTTTCATAGCTCTGCGGAGAGAGGTTCTCCCGGTGCTCAAGTCCAAGCAACTCCTTCAGCGCTGCGTTGCCGGTGACGAAACGGCAATGCGGATCATGTGCGATAGAAACGCCGACAGGCAAAACCTTCATGATCGTTTCCAGTTCCACCACTCGCTGCTGCAACTGCACGTTGAGCCTGCGCACCTGCTCTTCGCTTTCCCGCAACTGTTCCGTGCGCGCCAGCACGCGCTTTTCCAGCTCGCTGTTCAGGAGTTCCAATTCCCGGGTCTTCCGGTACAAGTCGGCAAATACGCTGACTTTGGCCCGCAAGAGTTCCGGGACAACGGGAACGGAGATGTAATCCATCGCTCCGCGCTGGTATCCCTTCATGCGATCGATATCCGTGAGATGCACCGCGGAAATGAAAATGATGGCAGTCTTTTGAAAGCGTGGATGCTGGCGAATCATATCCGCTAACTCGAAACCATCGAGTTCGGGCATACTCACATCCATCAAAATGACGGCAACATCCCGGCTGAGAAGGAGTTCCAGAGCCTCCCTCCCGGACGTGGCTGAGATCAGGTTTTCTCCCAAATCCTGCAATATCGCCTGGTAGGTGAGCAGCTTGCCGGGCTGGTCATCTACCATCAGGATGTTGACGCTCTCAGTTGTGTTCATCTTCCCGGCCCTTTGCGTAGGTTACAGTGGATGCGCGCACTACCGATGAAGCCACATGCGAAGAGTTGAGAGCAATTGCTCCGTGTTTACTGGTTTCGCCAGATACTCGGATGCGCCCGCCTCCAGGCACTTCTCGCGATCCCCTTTCATCGCCTTGGCCGTGAGGGCAATGATGGGCATTCGGCGGAACAAAGCATTCTGCCGGATCACCTGCATTGTCTCGTAGCCGTCCATTTCAGGCATCATAATATCCATCAGCACAATCGACATGTCCGGAACTGATTCCAGTGTGGCGATCGCCGCCTTGCCGGTGCCGGCCGTCAGCACCGTCATTCCCCGGCGTTCCAGAACACTGCTCAGGGCAAATATATTGCGCACGTCATCGTCCACGACGAGCACCTTCTTTCCTACCAGAGCATCGTCGGAGCGATGCAGGCGATCCAGCATATTTTGCTTCTGTGGGGGAAGGTCGGCAATCACGCGGTGGAGAAATAACGCCGTTTCATCCAGTAGCCGCTCCGGAGACTCGACTCCTTTCACTACGACGCTGCGGGCCAACTCATGAAGGCGAGCGTCTTCTTCCGATGAGAGTTCCTTCCCGGTGAAGACGACGATCGGCATATCACTCAACTCGGAGGTGTCGCGCAGCCGCTCCAGCACCTCGAAGCCAGACATATCCGGAAGCCGGAGATCGAGCACCACGCAATCGTACGGCTCAACCTGTATTGCCGCCAGAGCTTCGCTGCCGGTGGTTGCGATGGCGACATCGATGTCTTCATCTCCCAGTAACTCGCGAATGCTCAACTGCTCGGCGGCATTATCCTCGACCACCAGTAGCCGTTTCCGCCGCGGCGCCGCGTAGTCCTTAATGCGCGTGATCGCGGCATCAAGACCTTCAGGAGTCACTGGCTTGGTGATGAAGGCAAAGGCTCCGCGCGCCAATCCATGGCCCTTGTCTTCATCGAGCGTCAACATCTGTACCGGGATGTGCCGTGTAGCTGGATCCTGTTTCAGGTGGTTGAGGACGGTCCAGCCCAGCATGTCGGGGAGAAATACATCCAGGGACACGGCGGTGGGATGAAATTCGCGCGCCAAAGCGAGAGCTTCCGCGCCCCGGGTAGCGAGCAGGACCTTGAAGCCTTTCTCCCGGGAGAGATCGCGCAGAATGCGCGCGTAGTGCGGATCGTCTTCGACGATCAACAGCGCGGTATCGTCAGGCTGTAGATTCTCCCGGTCATCGGGAATCACTTCCGCCGGAAGCTCAGCCAGCACGGTCTTTAAGAGTTCAACCGGGTGACTTGATAGCGAACTCTGGCCCTCTGGATATTTCACTGGTAGGGCAGATGGACCGCTGTAGACCTGGGGCAGATAAAGAGTAAACGTGCTTCCCTGGTTGGGCGTGCTGCGCAATTGAATCTCGCCGCCGAGCAGACCAGCTAGTTCGCGGCTGATGGCCAGTCCCAACCCTGTGCCACCGTACTTGCGGCTGGTTCCCGCATCCGCCTGCTGGAAGGCTTCGAAGATGATACGTTGCTTCTCCTGCGGAATCCCGATGCCGGTATCGGCGACCTCAAACGCGACCACGGCGGTCGCACGGCTCAAGATTGGATGACCATTGCTCCATCCTTCCTCCGCAACTAAGACAGAGAGGCGGACGCCACCCTTCTCGGTAAATTTGAAGGCATTCGATAGCAGGTTCTTGAGTACTTGCTGTAGACGTTTCGAATCGGTGATGAGGCTTCGGTTGAGCCGCGGATCGGTGAGCAATTCAAATTCGAGACGCCGATTTTCCGCTTCATGGCGGAAGGGACGCCCGATCATGTCGAGCAGGCTGGCGAAGAATACTTCCTCCGCCTCGACCGAGACAGTTCCGGATTCGATCTTGGAAAGGTCCAGGATGTCGCTGATCAGATTTAAGAGGTCCGTACCGGCTCCGTGGATCGTGCGCGCAAACTCAACCTGCTTGGCCGTCAGATTTCCGTCCGGATTGTCTCCCAGCTGCTGGCCGAGAACCAGAATGCTATTGAGAGGCGTCCGCAGCTCATGCGACATATTGGCCAGGAACTCGGATTTGTACTTGGAGGTAAGAGCCAATTCCTTGGCCTTCCCTTCAAGTTCACGTCTGGCCTGCTCAATCTCCTGGTTCTTGCGTTCCACCTCGGCATTCTGCTCTGCCAGCTGCTGGGCTTTCTGCGCCAACTGCTCGTTTTTCTGTTGCAGCTCTTTTTGCTGCATCTGTAGTTCGGTCGCCAACTGCTGCGACTGCTTCAATAGGCCTTCCGTTTGCATGGTGGCCTCGATGCTGTTCAGCACGATGCCAATGCTGGCGGTTAATTGTTCGAGAAATGCCAGATGCGAGGCGGTGAAGACTCCCAGAGAAGCCAGCTCAATCACCGCCTTAACCCGATCCTCGAATAACACAGGTAAGACGATCACGTTGCGCGGTACAGCCTCAAATAGCCCGGAGCGAATGGTTACTTTGCTCTCCCCCAGATCTCTGTATCAGGATGCGTCGTTTTTCTACCGCGCATTGACCCACCAGCCCCTCTCCGGGATCCACCCGTCGCAGATGACCGTCGGCCCGGTCCCCTGCATAGGCGGAGAGCAGCACCAATTTCTTCTCGTCCTCAGTCTCCATCTGATAGATGACAGCCTGGTGAGCATTCACCAGCGGAGCCAGCTCCGAGAGCAGAGTTTTGCCCACGGTTGTCAGGTCGCGCTGGCCCTGTAGCATGCCCGTGAACCGCGCCAGGTTTGTCTTGAGCCAGTCCTCCTCGGTATTCCGCTCCGTCGTGAGCCGGAGGTTATTGATCATGGTGTTGATGTTGTCTTTCAGTTCCGCCACTTCGCCCCTGGCCTCTACCTGAATGGACCGGGTGAGATCGCCTTGCGTCACGGCGGTAGCTACTTCAGCGATGGCGCGCACCTGGTTGGTGAGGTTGTCGGCCAGAAGGTTCACATTGCCGGTTAAATCCTTCCACGTGCCGGCTGCTCCGGGCACATTGGCCTGGCCGCCCAGGCGGCCTTCGACGCCCACTTCACGCGCAACCGTCGTTACCTGATCGGCGAAGGTGGCCAGCGTGTCTGTCATGTTATTGATGGTTTCGGCCAACGCCGCGACTTCGCCTTTGGCGTTCACGGTTAGTTTTTGGGTCAGGGCGCCATTCGCAACCGCGGTGACTACTTTAACGATGCCGCGCACCTGCTCGGTCAGGTTGGCAGCCATGACGTTGACGTTGTCGGTGAGATCTTTCCAGGTACCCGCGACGCCTGGTACCTGCGCCTGGCCGCCGAGTTTTCCATCTGTTCCTACTTCGCGGGCCACGCGAGTGACCTCAGCTGCAAACGCATTGAGCTGATCCACCATGGTGTTGATGGTGTTCTTCAGCTCGAGAATTTCGCCCTTCACGTCGACCGTGATTTTGCGCGAGAGATCGCCGCGGGCGACGGCCGTGGTCACCTCGGCAATGTTGCGTACCTGCGCGGTCAGGTTCCCGGCCATCGAGTTGACTGAGTCGGTAAGATCTTTCCATGTGCCGGCCACGCCGGGAACATTGGCCTGGCCGCCTAGACCGGCCCTCTGACCCGACTTCGCGGGCCACGCGCGTCACTTCGCCGGCAAACGCGTTGAGTTGGTCCACCATGGTGTTAATGGTGTCTTTGAGCAGAAGAATTTCACCGCTTACGTTGACCGTGATTTTCTTTGATAGATCGCCGCTGGCGATCGCCGTGGCCACTTCGGCAATGTTGCGCACCTGGCCGGTCAAATTGCTGGCCATGGAGTTGACTGAGTCGGTGAGATCTTTCCAGGTGCCACCGACGCCCGGCACCTGCGCCTGTCCGCCGAGCTTTCCGTCCGTGCCAACCTCTCTCGCAACGCTGGTAACTTCTGACGCGAAGGACCGCAACTGCTCCACCATGGTGTTAATGGTGTCTTTCAGCTCCAGGATCTCGCCCTTCACGTCCACCGTGATCTTGCGCGATAAGTCGCCGCGCGCTACGGCGGTGGCCACTTCGGCGATATTGCGTACTTGGCCAGTCAAATTGCTGGCCATGAAGTTGACGTTGTCGGTAAGGTCCTTCCAGGTGCCGGCAACGCCCGGCACTTGCGCCTGTCCGCCGAGTTTGCCTTCCGTTCCGACTTCGCGCGCGACACGCGTAACTTCTCCTGCAAACGCATTGAGCTGGTCCACCATGGTGTTGATGGTGTCCTTGAGCTCGAGAATTTCGCCCTTCACGTCGACCGTGATCTTGCGCGACAGATCGCCGCGGGCGACGGCAGTGGTCACCTCCGCGATATTGCGCACTTGCAGCACAGACGACTGAATCAGTAGATAACATCA
>CAVZJL010000014.1:0-122063 GCA_963775365.1 uncultured Acidobacteriaceae bacterium
TCAGTCGCGGAGTCAAAAGGTGACAAGGAATCTAATCTCGGTAGTCGACGACGATGAGTCGGTGCGTAGAACGACGACGTTTCTCATCGAGTCGTTTGGCTTTCGAGCGGCTGCCTTTGAATCTGCCGAGAGTTTTTTGAAGTCCGTCCAATTGCACGATACTTCCTGTCTGCTGGTTGACGTTCAGATGCCGGGCATGAACGGATTACAGCTGCAAAGCGAGCTGGCTTCCGCGGGCTTCGGCATTCCTATTATTTTCATCACCGCTTATGACGATAAAGAATCTCGTGGGCGGGCGATGCAGGCCGGCGCGGTTGCATTCCTAAGCAAGCCTTTTAACGACGAGCAGTTGCTCCAAACCGTTCGGTCGGCCTTAATCGAACCCGACAGCACCAGGAAAGCCACGTGACTATGAAGTCCTAAACGTGGATACATCTATGGATTCACCTGCAACACGCCTCCGGTCCGTCGCGAACCGAAGAACGTTCGCTCAACCAGAATCCTGCTTCAGGTTAGACCAGCAGGAGTGATAGCAACGGGAGTGTATCGCTATGAGCTTAGCGCACGTGATTAGCCATGAATTGGGGCCCCTCTACATTTCAAACGCAGAGCCGATCGTGTTTGTGGTCGACGACGATCCCTCTATACGCGAATCGCTCAAATCGCTAATTAAGCGTGGCGGCTGGCACCCGGAAACCTTTGCCTCCGCTCATGCATTTCTCGCCAGGCCGCGGCCGGCTGTTCCAAGCTGCCTGGTGGTCAACGCTTCCCTTCCAGACCTCAATGGTTTAGACCTGCAAAAGCGTATTGCGGTCGAACGCGGCAGCACGCCGATCATATTCATCACGGACCAGCCTGATGTATATACTTCGGTGCAAGCCATGAAGGCTGGAGCCGTCGAGTTCCTGATTAAACCATTCAACAATGACATTCTCCTAAGCGCCATTAAGGAGTGTCTTAACCGGAGTTGCGCTGCCCTCATCCGCGATGCCGAGATACGCGCGCTCCGTAACGCCTATAAAAGGCTCAGCCTTCGCGAACGGCAAGTTATGGCTTTGGTGGCGTCAGGCATGTTGAATAAGCAAGTAGGTGCGAAGCTCGGCATCAGCGAGACAACCGTGAAGGCGCACCGAGGCCAGGTAATGCAAAAGATGAAGGCTGAATCTTTTGCCGACCTGGTGAGAATATCCATGAGGCTCCGTTTAGAGCACGCTCTCAGCTCATCACGCCCCGATGAAGTCAGCGTCCAGCCGCAAAAGAACTCGCAGCCTCATTACAACAGGTTGCCATTAGAACCAGCCGTAGCGGTGAAACACCCACGTACGAGCTGCGAAGTATGCGGAAAGCCGTGCAGCGAAGATGGGTCGTTTTTAAGCAATTCTCACGGCCCAGGGTGTTAGCGCTGCTGTCGCGGCCGATGGGATATCTCAAGCCGGCAAGCAACAAGAATCGGGTAGGAGGCAGGGTCGCCCCTGCCGTCCTCCCACACCACCGGACATGCGGTTCCGCATCCGGCGGTTCATGAAACAGACGGGAAGCGCCGCCGAGTTTCCAGCAGCGAAACCAGCCCCATACGGTCGAACCAGGACTTGGGATAGGCTTGATTCATGTGCGGCGCGCCACCATTCCACCATGGGCCACGCCCATTGGTGGCTGATTGCCACGCTCGCTCTGTGCTTATCCCAGCCTTGATCAGATTTCGAGCCCGTCGATAAACGCGCTTCCATTGCCGCCAGAGCAGGGTCCGCAACTTATGCTTGAGCCAGCCGTCGAGTTCTTCCAGCACACCCTTGACTTCGGTGAGCCGGAAGTAAGCAACCCATCCCCGTAGGACGGGATTGAGCCGCTCGATGACTTGTTGCAAGCTGCTGCTGCGAACTGCCCGCATCGTCTTGCGGATCTTCTCCACCAAACGCTTGCGGCTTTGGGGCGCTATCTTGAGCTTTGGTTTCTTATGCCACGTCATGCTGTAGCCAAGGAACTTCCGCTCCCACGGTCTCGCCACTGCGCTCTTGGACGCATTAACTTTCAGCTTCAGTTTCTGCTCCAGAAACGCCGTAATTGCCTGCATCTGCCGCTCTCCTGCGCGCTTGCTTCCGACGTAGATGTTGCAGTCATCCGCATAACGGCAGAAGCTCAGCCTGCGCCGCTCCAGTTCCCGGTCAAGATCGTCGAGCAGAATATTCGATAACAGTGGGGACAGCGGACCGCCCTGAGGCGTACCCTCCGTCCGCATGCTCGCTACCCCGCCTTCCATCATTCCCGCTTCCAGATAGCGCCGGATCAGCTTCAATACCCGTCCATCTTCCACCTTGCGCCCCACCCGTGCCATCAGCACATCGTGGTTTACCCGGTCGAAGAATTTCTCCAAGTCGAGATCTACGGTCCACCGCTTACCTGCCGCCACATAGCCTTGCGCCGCTTCGACGGCTTGATGCGCGTTGCGTCCGGGACGGAAGCCGAAGCTGGACTCGGAAAACTCCGGGTCGAACAGCGGTTGCAGTACCTGATTGAGTGCCTGCTGAATCAGACGGTCACCCAGGGTAGGAACGCCCAGGATTCTTACCTCGCCTTGCGGCTTCGGTATTTCCACCTTGCGCACCATCTCCGGCTGATATACGCCTGACAACAGATCCTGTCTTACCCGCGCCCAGTGCCGTTGAAGCTATGGCTTGAACTGGGACGCCGTCAGTTGATCGACTCCCGGTGCTCCTTGATTCTTCACCACGCGTCCATAGGCGCTGAACATGTTGCTGCGTTCCACTACGGCTTCCATCAGCCGCAATGCCTCCGGTTTCGGTTGCCTGGCAGCCGCCGCGCCAGACTCAGCACCAGAATCGGCCCAAGACAGGTTCCGCCTTTCTTCTTCCGAGCTGGCCATACTTGCGTATGCTTCTGCTTCGTCGTCTCGCATCGAGGTCTGCTTTCCTACTCCCGTGTTTCACGTTTGGCCCTTCACTCCGCTTGCGCGAAGCCACTACGGCCGCTGCTGACTTCTGGCGGCTCATCCCAGCGCCTCGACGACGCCGGTAGCCCAAAGGCAAGTCGCCAGATCTCCCCGGGTATTACGCACTCACTTTCACGCTTATGCTTGTTGGATCTACATCACGGCGTTCCGTGCAAATACTGGGCTTTGCGAAAATTGGCCCGCTCACCCCACCCTGAAGCCTCTATCCGCTAGCTGTTCGTCAGGCCAGCGCTTTGCCTACAGCTTCCTTCAGATTCCACCTCGCGATGGACACCCTTGCCGTTCAGCTAACACTTCCCCTTGCCGGGTGTGTAGAGGATTACACCTCCAAGGAGTGCGCCCTGCCGGGCGCACCAAGATAAGGTGGCTGGATAATTGCCATCCCCTCGATGAACTAGAAATGCACTTAAAAGGGACTAGTGTGATGGATCGCAACCGAAGAGATATCGTATAACTCGTTGAAGTTCTTAGGTAGTATTTAGAAGTGACTCCGATTCGCATCGAACTGCTGGGCACATTGCGCTTCACATTCGGGCAGAGTCTGATCACATCGGTGAACACTAACCGTATGCGATCGCTGCTGGCATTTCTTGTGCTGCACAGCGAATCGATGCAATCCCGTGAGCAACTCGCCTCCCTTCTTTGGCCGGAATCGACGGATGCGCAGGCCCGGACCAACCTGCGCCAATTGCTTCACAATCTTCGCCGGGCGCTCCCGATCGAATGCTCTCTTCTTGTGAGTGACAACCACACCGTTCGCTGGTTGTCCGATAGTTCTTGTGCGGTCGATGTGGTCGAGTTCGAGGCGGCAGCTCGAGCAGCAGAGAGTGCAAGAGAACCGGCGGGTGAGCGTGAAGCACTCGAGCGAGCAGCACGGCTCTATCAGGATGATCTGTTACCCGACTTATACGATGATTGGCTTCGCCCGAAGCGTGAGCAATTACGTCTGCAGTTCGCGGAGATTCTCAGCCGGCTTACTGCATGTGCAGAGAAGGAAGGTGATTTCCCGGCTGGTATACGCCATGCCGCGCGGCTTCTCGCGCTCGATCCGCTTCGTGAAGGGTATTACCAAATCCTCATCCGGCTGCACATGCGCAACCATGATCGGACGAGCGCGATCCGTGTATATCACCAATGTCTGCGGAACCTTCAGCGCGAGCTTGGCATCAGTCCGAGCAAGGAGACGCAAGACCTATTGAAACAGGCGCTCAAAACGGAAGATGAACCCAGCCGCCCAGCCGAGCCACCGCCCTTCGCCGCAACAAAGCTAAAGCCTATGGTGGGCCGGAAACCAGAGTGGGAGCGTCTGCTCGCTTGTTGGCAGCGTGTGACGCAGGGTGCTCCGCATTTTGCCGTGGTCATGGGAGAGCCAGGGGTGGGCAAATCCCGGTTTGCCGAGGAATTCTATGAAGTATGCTCCCGTAATCCCAGACAGTCTGTGGCGCGTGCCTGGTGTTATCTGGCCCATGGCCAGCATGCGTATGGGCCGGTGGCCGAATGGCTCAGGACGGAGCCGTTGCAGGTTGCGCGCGGGCGGTTGCCAAAGCCACAACTGGCAGAATTGGCGCGCCTTCTCCCGGAAATCCTGGTGGAAAGTCCCGAAATTCCCGCTCCACAACCGCTCACGGAGAGCTGGCAACGCCTTCATCTTTACGAGGCCCTAAGTGCGACATTCCGCCTCGCGCCAAAGCCACTCTTGCTGCTGATCGATGACCTGCAATGGTGCGATCACGACTCGTTCGACTGGCTGCACTTCCTGTTTCGATCCACGGCGGGTGACCGTTTCCTGGTGCTGGGAACCGTAAGGATAGGGGAAATTGGTCGCGACCATCCACTGGCAAGCTTCATGCGGGAGTTGGGCCAATCGGGGCGAATGTCCGAAATCTCGATGCTTCCGCTCAGCGAAGAGGAAACCGCGGCGCTCGCCGTCCAAACCGCTACGCATGAGTTCGATGCGGCGTTCCTGAGCACCCTTTATCAAACGACGAAGGGCAATCCTCTCTTTGTGGTGGAGACTGTGCGTGGATTGCTTGAAGACCGGGGATCGAAGAGTGCGGTGCCCCCGCGCCTCCAGACTGTAATCTCTGCGCGTTTTGCGCAACTTTCTGCGTCGGCCTACGAGCTTGCCGGTCTTGCCGCCACGATCGGGCGTCCGTTCTCTTCGGACTTGCTGGCCAAAGCCGCTGACTGGGATGAAGACAGCGTATCGCGTGCCCTGGAAGAGCTGTGGCGGCGGCACATCATCGACGGGCAAGGTAGCGGATCCTACGACTACACCCACGGACTGCTGCGGGAAGTCGCGTATAGCGAGTTAAACCCGATTCGCCGGCGCACATTGCACCGCCGCGTCGCGCGCGCCCTGGAGGAACTTTATCCACCCGATTTCGAAGGCCTGAACGGGTGGCTGGCCGCGCACTACGACGCGGGCGGAATGGCTCAGGAAGCAATCCGCTCCTATCGGGCGGCCGCCGCAGTTGCCAAGCAACGATTCTCTGACGCCGAAGCGGCGGCCTACATCAGGCGCGCGCTCGTGCTATGCCGGGATTTTCCCGAATCCGTCAAACGCGACAGAGACGAAATGGAACTGCTGGTTACACTGGGTCCGTCTCTGGTCACGACGGATGGTTATAGCATGCCCGAGGTGGGGGAAACCTACGCTCGGGGACTTCTGCTGTCGAGGCGGTCGGGAGATCAAAAGCACTTATTTCCATTGCTGAGCGGAGCGTGGCTATTTCATCTCGTGCGCGGCCAAGTCGAGGAGTCGAGGCAACTGGCACAGGATGCTGTCGATGGTGCGCGCCGGGAAGGTGATGCCGCGCAGGAAAATGCCGGTCACTTTCTTCTGGGCACCAGCCTTTTTCATCTGGGACGCCTGCAGGAGTCATGGGAACAGCTCGAGTTGGGTGTGTTGTTGTCGAGTGGGCCGCCACATCCCGCATTGGCGTTGTTCGCCGGTCCCGATTTCGGCGTCTTCGGCCGTGCCTACCTTTCGCATTTGCTGTGCTTGTTTGGAAATCCGCAGGAAGCGGAGGCGAAGAGCCGTGAATCGGTTGCTCTCGCGCGCGAGGTGGCGCACCCATTCACTCTGGGGATCGCCCTGGACTACGCGGCGATGCTCAGCGTTTACCAAAGAGAAGGCGGTCTTGCTCTGGCACGGGCTGACGAGGCGGCGGAGATTTGCCGGAAATATGGATTCGTCTATTACCTGGCGATGGCCGACATCCTGTCCGGATGGGCAAGTTGCCGGTGCGGGGATATTACCCGCGGATTGGCGAGGCTGAGTCAAGGCCTCGACGCACTGAAGAAAACCCAGGCGGAACTTCGCCTGCCTTTCTACCATGGGCTTTTGGCAGAGGCCTGTGGATGGTCTGGCCAGATCGGAGATGCGCTGGCAAACATAGCATCTGGTTTCGCTTTTCTGAGCAAGAACGACGAAGCGTGGGCCGCGCCAGAGTTGGAACGGATTCATGGAGATCTCCTGCTGCAAAGCGGGAGTCTGTCTAAATCCCAGGCTAGTTATCGGCGCGCCATCGATCTGGGCCGGCATACGGGCGCGCGGTTGTTTGAGCTTCGGGCCGAATCGCGGTTGCACGAGTCACCAGCGCTTGAAAGCGAAATATCCGCCGAACGCTGACCGGCGTTTCCATAGAACGCTTTCGGAACGCCTCGCCTTGCACAGTAGGAGTTGAATCCGTGACCGTTCGCCGGATGGAAAGGAACCTATGAACCAGGAAGCCATTACTCAATTCAGGAGCCAGCTCCGAGGCGAGCTGATCGAACCCACAGACCCGCGTTACGACGAAGCACGCAAAGTGTATAACGCGATGATCAGCCGCAGACCGAGGCTTATCGCTCTCTGTGCTGACGTTGCGGATGTCATCGCCGCCATTCATTTCGCCCGGAAGAATCACTTGCTGGTATCGGTCCGAGGTGGAGGCCATAACGCCGGAGGGTTGGGAGTTTGCGACGATGGTCTGGTCATTGATCTGTCGCGCATCAAATACGTTCACGTCGACCCCGCCGCAAGAACCGTCCGTGTAGGCGGCGGATGCACCTGGGGTGACGTGGACCACGCTACGCACGCCTTCGGCCTCGCCGTGCCTTCCGGGATCATTGGGACAACAGGTGTGGGTGGCCTTACCTTGGGCGGCGGCATGGGGCACCTCACAAGACAGTATGGCCTGACCATCGATAATCTTCTGGCGGCCGACGTCATCCTGGCGGATGGAAGCTTCGTCACCGCCAGCGCGGACGAGAATACCGACCTCTTCTGGGCCATCCGCGGGGGTGGCGGAAACTTCGGAGTGGTCACCTCGTTTCTGTTCCAGGCGCATCCGGTTTCGACGGTGTGTGCCGGGCCAATGTTGTGGGATTTGGATCATGCCGCTGAAATCATGAAGTGGTACCGCGAGTTCATTGTCCAGGCGCCACAAGAGATCAACGGCTTCTTCGCATTCCTTACCGTGCCACCCGGGCCGCCCTTCCCTGAAGAGCTGCATTTCAAGAAGATGTGCGGGATTGTCTGGTGCTACAACGGAGGGCTCCAACAGGCGAATCAGATACTCAGCCCTCTGCGCAGTTTTCAGCCGCCCGCATTTGAATTCTTCGCTCCTATGCCGTTCCCGACGCTGCAAGGAATGTTCGACGGGCTCTACTCACCCGGACTGCAGTGGTATTGGAAGGCGGATTTCGTTAATCGGTTGGGTGACGAGGCAATCGCCCTACACATCAAGCACGGCTCTCAACTCCCGACTTTGCACTCCACGATGCACTTATACCCAGTCAACGGCGCAGCGCACAAAGCGGGTGAAAATGACACTCCGTGGAGTCATCGCAAAGCGGTCTGGAGTGAAGTGATCGTGGGCGTCGATCCGGATCCGGCCAACAAGGATCGCATTACTTCCTGGGCGAAGGAGTACTGGGAGGCGCTGCATCCGTTCGGGGCAGGTGGCGGCTACGTCAACTTCATGATGGAAGGGGAAGGCGAAGATCGTATTCGAGCAACGTACCAGGGCAACTTCGATAAGCTGGTCCAGATCAAAGCGAAATACGATCCCGAGAACTTTTTCCGCGTGAATCAGAATATCCGCCCCGATGCAAACGCAAAAGACACCGCGGCCTGACCGGTCTACTTTTGGATTTCCGAAATTCTCAGCAAACCGGAGATCCGCCTTCCTTTTCACCGCTGCATGGGAGGAAGTCTTATATCGACGTTAGAAGGATGGATAAGCACCATGCGAGATCGCCAATATAGCCTGGTTTCACGCTCTCATCTGCTCAGGATGACAAGGCTCGCCCAGCGGGCTGTCGACTATTCGATTAAGGCATATGAACTCGGCAGCTCAGAGCTTTGCCACATCGTTCGCAATACTGAGGACGAGTTGCGAACACTGCAATTGAACATCGGCGATCGAGGCCGCTTGCTTCGCGATGAAGGAAGGCCGGTCGATACAGGATCTACGGCGGCCTGCTGTGCCTTGCGCGTGTACAGTGGCCTTCAAGTCACCTACTTCGCGGCCTCAGAGATGGCGCAAAATACGCTGCTCCAGCTTGAAGGTGGGCGCAAGATACAATCTGCCTCAAAAACGGTGACAGCGAACCTCGTCAACGGTCTTGTGCGCCTGTACACGGTTGCCCTGTTCGATGAAGAGATTCAACATGCAAGGACAATTCTCCGGGTCAACGAAGGTCATCTGGGATTGAATCCGCAGCTCGACTTCAGAAAGGAGGCATTGATTTATCGAAACGATGTTAGTGGAAGATTTGAATTGGCGATCACACACTGCCTGGAGCAAATCGCAGGGCAAGCACGTGAAATCGCCGATACGATCATGCAGTGGTTCGATGGTAAGGATTGCGTCCGCGCGCCAAACGGACGCGCTGCCTAAGCATGAGAGGTGATCCCACCCTTTCAGCTTGCTTTGACCTCCGGATCGGGTACTTCGCCGGAGTCCAAGATGCTCTTGGGCTGCGGCTCCAGGAGCGACCATAGACGGGCAAAGCAGTTCAAGCGAACGCCATCTTCACCTTTGGCATAGGCTCGTCTCGCATCCACGCAAACCTGGATTTCGGTTCCCACGCCTGGCTTGCTGGAGAAATCCAGCTTGCAGCCCAAAGCCCTGGCTCGCTCGCGCATTCCAATGATGCCCCAATGACCAGCCTTGTATTTTGCCTGCACGATTTCGGGGTCGGCTCCGAGTCCGTTGTCGCTGCAGCGGAGCCGCAATTCCCTGCTGTCGTATTTGAGTTCCACCACGATTTGAGTCGCTTGCGCGTGGCGCACCGCGTTCATGAGACATTCGCGGCCGATCCAGTAGAGTTCATCATTCACGAGCGGCTTCAACGGCCTCGTCTGGCCGATCACCAGTACCTTGATCGTTGGCGAGCCGTCGTCCTCGAAAGCATTGGCCGCTCGCCTGAGATTTGCCGCCAATTCCGTCGCCGGCGCCGACCCTGTCCTTAGTCCGCTCACTTTATCTCGACCTTCCCGGATGACGCCGTCAGCCAGGTCAAGAGCGTCGCGCAGGCCAGCCTTCACCGGCTCCGTGGCCGGAAGCTGTTCGGTGGCGACATGAAAGCGCAGTATCAGACCCTGCACGCCTTGCAACAGTGTGTCGTGCAGGTCCCGGGCGATCCGAAGCCGCTCCTGAACCCGCGCTTCCAGGCGTTCCTGAAGTTGGTAGGTCAGATATTGCAGACGAATACGATAAATTGCCCATAGCAAACAGGCGACGATGAGAAGAGCAGCTAGATAGAACCAGGTGCTCTGATAGAACGCCGGCGAAACGGTAAGAGCCGGTGGAGCTTTCAATTCGTTCCACGGTCCGCTGCCGGTGGCCGCACGCAGGCGGAATCGATATTTACCCGGTGACAGATTTGTATAGAACGCCTGACGGCGGCTGCCGACGTCCAGCCAGTCCCTGTCCTGCCCCTCCAGCATGTATTGATAGACGACCCGCGAAGGCGAGTTTAAGTCAACGCCGTTGTAGTCAAATTCAAGGGTTTTCAGGCCATGAGCATCCGCGGTGATGGCCGCGCTCTCTGGTTGGGAATATACGTGGCCATTCACGATCACCGATTGCAAAACCAGGTTCGGAGTGGAGTCGCTGCGCGGAACGTTCGCTGGATCAATCGAAACGAGGTGGCCCGAGGTGGCAAACCAAAGCGATCCGGAATGATCGATGACAGCAGACGGCGCCGGCTTGTTTTGCGCGGGAGACCCGACCAGCCCGTCCTGCTCATTGATCAATTGGAAATCCATGGCATAGTCTGAATTCTTGATCGCCTTTTGCCACTCGGCTTGAGGAAGGCGCACGATGCCGGAACCCGCATTCAGCCATAGATCACCAAAATGATCTTTAACGATGCCCGAGACACCGCGCATCAGCTCCGGCGACCGCAAGTGGAGTGCATGGAAGCGGTGGCCATCGAAAAACGCCAGACCATCCGAACCGCCGATAAGAACCAGGCCGTCAGCATCGTAAAAGGTGAAGATAGTGTTCAAATCCAAACCGTCCTGCGGACCGTACACATGGAAAGCATCTGCATCTTCCTGGACGACTCGGTTATGAGCGTAGCCCAGCCAGACTCTTCCTCCTTCGCCTGTTACCAAGGACAGAGGGGATTCCTGCGGAAGCCCAGGAGCCCTTACCCGTTCCCACTTCCCGTCATAGCGCCACAGGCCGTGGCCTTCAAAGCAGGCGAGGAAGGCGTTGTGGGGATCCCGGCCCATGCACCAGGTCTCGACCTGTTTGCCTTCCTCAGGAGCGGGTATCTGTAGTGGCGCTCCACCGTCCTGGTGATAGCGGTAGAAGTTGCGAGTGATCTGATCCAGCATCCATACCGACCCGTCACTGTCTTGAAAGAGAGAACTGCTGCCATGTCCCTGGCCGACGAAGGACAGATGTCCTGAACGGTAGCGCATCAGCGGCTTGTCCATATCATGGAGCCAGATCCCGTCCTCGCGATCGGCTAACAGTGCAGGATAATAATCCAAAGAAACATCGCGGAATTGGACAAGGAACGAACGCTTAAAACGGTCCAGCCCGCGAGTGGTGCCGATCCAGATGTTGCCTTGCCGGTCTTGAAAGGCGGCTCGGGTCTGCCCATCCGTCAATCCATTGGCGACTGTGAAGTCTTCGACCCCACGGTCTGCTGTGCCGGGGTTTTTGATCCGTTTCAAGCCGCCGAAGTCGTTTGCGAGCCAGATGCTGTTTTCGCGGTCGGCGATCATCACGGGAACGCCGGGAATCTTCACCGCATCGGCGCGCTTGTCATCGTGGAGCGGTCTTACATCCTTCCAGGCATCGACGATCCAGATAGTCCCGTCCTTGCGTTGGACAAACTGATTGACCGTGCCGCCCGGGATATTGACGAGAGCAAATTTGTCTTCGCCTCTCGTCAGTTCGTAGACATGCCCCCTGTCGGCGGTCCATAGGTTTCCGTCGCGATCGAAGAACAATGTATAGAGGCCTTCTGACGGCAAACCATGCCTGGCCGAGTAGTTTTCCCACCTCGAACCGCTCAGGTGCATTAACCTGCCATCGGCGGTGGCCCACACCGACCCGTCCGGACGGCATAACAGTTGCTCCGTCGATTCACTCACCAGACCGTGACGGCCGTCGTAGTCAATCTTTTGGCCATCGTGGAGGTAGGTGATTCCACCCATGCGGTAGCCGATCCACAAGCCTCCATCCGGCGCCGCCGCAAGAGCGGCAATGTCGGATGCGGGCAGCCGGGAGTCAGCCGGGGTGAACGGGTACGACTGAAACTGCAAGCCATCGAATCGGAAGAGCCCACGGCTGGAACCGATCCACAGATAACCATCGGTCGTCTGCGTGAGGGCGTTGATGTCGCTTGGTGCACCATCCCGTCTGGTCCAGCTCATATGGGCCATATCATCCAACGGGTATTTGGCCGACGGTACTGCCCGCCGCGTTCCGGACGCGTGCCAACGCTGGGCGGCGGCCGACGGCGGTTGAATCAGCAGCACGAAGCCGACGACAGCCCCCACCAGAAGACGAGCTTTTAGAGGCCATAGAACATCCGACAACGGATCCATAAGCCTCCCGTACGATTTTTTGCACGTTACATCATGAATCGTACTCCAAGGTCCAACTGTCTTCTGATGATGGGCCACCCCCTTCGGTCTCGCCAGCGACGGCTGAGAGTCAATCCGTCCAACTGGGGTTTTTCGACTCCGTCCATCCACCTCCACCGACGCCAAGGTGGGCGACCGACCCTCAACCTTGTCATCCGACTTGAGCGGAACCGGATTTCCTCCATCGCGGTACCGGGCGAGGTTACGTTTGTGGCTTTCCGTAAAGGCCGCACGAATTTCGCCAACGGCTTAGCGCAAGGGAGAGACCTGCAGTTTCACTCGGAACCCTGGCCAATGTCGACCACTGCCCTACCGAACCGCGAGCTCGCGACAACTCTAATTAACGGTGACCTGAACGGTTGTTGACGCGTTCGCATCTCCTCCGGAATTTGATGACGAACCGCTCACGGTAAATACATAAGTGCCTGGCGTAGTCCCCCCAGTCGTGTGGCTACCTCCACCACCCCCACAACCGGTCAGAGCAATTCCGACCATGGCAAAAACAAGTAGGCAAAGAATGCCGCGCCAGGCTTTGCGGCGAGCGGGACCTATCAGCATGAAGACGCAAGCGAGCGCGGTTCCAGATGCCCCTTGCAGTAGATTCCTCAATGGATAGCTGAGACCCCCACTTGTGGGAGCAGTCGTACTTACCGTCATCGTGGCGGAAACAGCCGAGCTGCCATTGATGAGCACTGAAGACGGAATGCTGCATGTTGCCGGCTCCATCGCTCCTGAGGGGCTTGACGTGAGAGAACACTTAAGATTCACTGCTCCGACGAAGCCTGCGTCCGGTTTCACTGAGATGGTAGAGGTGTTACCTGAGGTGGCTCCAGCGCTCACTGTCACCGCTGTACCGGACAGGTCAAAATTGCCGGTTGAGCTACTGGCGTTGACAGTGAGGTTCACGGTTCCCTTCGCCGTAGCGGAACCACCTGTGCCCGTGACAGTCACAACATAAGCCCCTGTCGTGGTCGTTGCACTGGTACCAATTGTCAGCGTAGATGCGCCAAGTGTCGTGCTGTCAATCGACACTGAAGTGGGACTAAGACTACAAACCGGCCGGCTCGTTGGGCTTGATGGACTGGTGGTGATCGCGCATGTGAGAGCCACCATCCCCGAGAATCCGTTGGTTGGGGTCACAACCATGGCAGTGGTATTTCCAGTCGAAATTCCGGCCACGACGCTCAAGGCCGGGCCGCTGATAGTAAAGCCGCCGACTGCGCCACCCGATGTGACCGCAAAGTTGATGGTGCTGGTTTCAGTCACCGACCCGCTTATCCCCGTAAGGGTTACAACATAGGCTCCTGTTGTCGTAGCTGCGCTGGTGCCAAAAGTCAGCTGGGAATTGGCGAACGGCGCGCCGGCAAGCGATACGGAAGTTGGATTGACGCTACAGGTTGGAGGACTGACAGCATTGTGTGGACCGGCTGTGATGGCACACGACAGATTCACCGTGCCGGAGAATCCGTTGGCGGCGATCGCAAAGACGTCCGTGTTAAATGGGGCGCCGGCTGCCACGGTCTGTGTCGCGGCCGGCCCAGCAACACTAAACGTTGGCAAAATTATGGAGAGTATGGTGTTGCCGGTGCTGGTGGCGTAATGATTGTCACCCGCATAGCTGGCAGTGATCGTGTTGTTGCCACTTACCAGGCCCTTTGTGGTTGTAGGAACCGTTAGCTGGTATTCGAAACCGCCATCCGGCGCCCGCGACGAGCTCGATGCCGTTCCGAGCGTTACACCGCCGCTTTGAAAAGTCACAATTCCCGTCGGCTCAACCCCGATGCTGTGTGCGTTGACGTCCGCTAGTAAATCAACATTTGCTCCACTCTGGTCTCCAGTGAGTGCGAGCGTGGTCTGCGACTTGACAATGGTGAAGGTGTACGCACTGCCGGAATTACTTGCCTGATAGCTGCCGTCGCCGGCATAGGTGGCTGTTAGACCATGCGCTCCGACCGATAGTGAGTCGAGTGGATTCGCATCATTGCTGAAAGCGGCAGTTCCCGCGCTCGATATCGGAAGCGTGGACACCGGCAAAGAGGCGGCTGTGTCCGCCAGAATGATATTCCCGGTGGCGACCGTGTTCGAGCCTGATGCTGCCTTCACATGTGCACTGACGAGCGTCATAAAGCCATACGGAATGGTTTGACCTTTGCATGACGTGCCACCCTGATCGATGTCGTCACATAGAACGCCACCCGACGGGTCGAGGGCGCTCATGCCCAGCACCACGCTGCTGGACTCCGCCGAGATCGTCACCTGAACCGGATTCGATTGGCTAGCGGCGTCCTTCACATCCCCGCCGTAGTAGGCATAGACATTGTACGGATGAGGACTTCCGGGAAGATCGCCAGTCGTTACGCCTGCTGTGCCACCGGCAAGAGGCTGATAGAAACCTACGAGAGATTGCCCGTTCTCTACACCGCTGTTATTGATGAAGCTTACGTCCCCCCTTGCTGTGCCAGGGGCAACAGTCACAGCCAGATCGAGTGATGTTCCGTGCGTAACACTAATGGGAGTTGTGCCCCCATTGATCTTTAGAGAGGTGGTGGTAGGAGTGAACGTCGCTTTCGTCCAGTTGGCGACCAGTTGGGTCGCGTCAATGCTCCCTAGCCCGGTAGCCGCGTCGTAACTGGCGCCGGCGTTGTAGCCGTTGAGGAAACTGTTCGAACCACAGTCCGGTGTGCCTGCGCCGCACGCGACCGAATTATTACCCGCGGTCACGTCGTGAAAGACACTCGGATAGAGAGTTGATTGAGCCGCAAGGTTGTAAAGCACGTTGTTGGCCTGACCGAGGCGAACTCCACCTTGAGACTGAGAAACCAGCGCCAATATTCCGGCGAGAGCCGGCGATGCCGCGGAGGTTCCTCCTCCCCCGGTAAATGTGGTATCGCCCGTAAATTTCCCAGCGGTTTGCTGGCAATCCACCTGCGTGGCGCTAAGACCCGCCAGGTTGTTGATATCGCTGTCTGAGCAGATGAGCCAGAGTGCGTTGTAAGCCCCGTCGCCGGCGAGGAAAGATACGTCAGGAAGGGTTCGGTTGTGAAAGCTGAAATTCGGTGTGCCGGTCTGGAATGGAGGAACGGGATATCCGCTGCCGGCCGTACAAGTAATGTTTGGGGGCACGCCACTGCTTTGCGTGCAACTACTCACACCACCCCCGCCGCCGGCAATGCTTCCATTCGCGGCGGGTTGATTTGCACTGTAGGCGCCTGCATTCGGGGCCGTGGTGGAATCATTCCAGGGGTTTTCAGGAATGTAGCTGAGCGCGGTTCCATAATAGTTCGTCGCCACGTTGTTCGCGCTCACGTACATGTCAAAGGCGTTCAGAAGGGGGTCGTAATCGGTACCGCCTACTGCGATGTTATATGCAGTCGAAGCCACTCCGCTGACGGCTAGTCCAGTTTGCGCGGAAGCTACGGTGGTGTCTGTCTCACAGCCGGCGGAGCCGGCATCACCCGCGGCAACGGTGACAGTAATGCCCTGAGCCGCCGCTTGTTCCCAGTCCATACTATATGTCTGATTGCCGGCAGACCCCAAGGACGACTCACACTCACCGAAACTTACATTGAGAATGCTTACATCGTTGTCGGCGAGCGCGCGGCCTATCGCGAAATCGAGACCTTGGGAAAGGCCGACCGTGGCGGATGTATAAAAAATGACTTTTGCACCAGGAGCGACGCCTCCTGAAACCTCAAGATCAAGTAGCGCCTCGAGAGAATCGGGACCAAGACCTGGATCGTTGCCGTCGACGACGACACTGGGTTGGTTGGCACTATAACTCGACGGCAGGAATGCTGCGCGGTAATTGGCGATATCCTGCGCATTAATTTCAGCATCCCCCACCACCCCAATAGTCACACCCGTCCCATCGTAGCTATTGCCACCAATCAAAGAGCTGCTCTTCGAGTAGTTTCCGTTTAATGCCGAGTTGGGCGTGTCGTAGATGGTGGCCGCATCGGCTGGAGTAGTAAACAGTGTGCTCCCACCGTTCGTGTTCTGCAGGGTAAGGTTGGGCTTGATCCTATTCGTCTCGGGATCGAAGTGCGCCGCTCTGCTCATGTTGACTCCGGGCTTTGGCCGGAAATCGTTCAATCGCGAAACTCCAGCGATCACGGGCGCCAGCGCGGCCGGGATTTGCGGATCGACCGAATTAGCCAGATGCATTTCCCCATTTACAAGATAGCGATGGATAACAGTGTTGAAGGCCTGTTGGATCTGAGCCAGATTTCCAGAAAAGATGATGAAAGTTCGCGCCGCAGGAACTTTCTCTACCTTGAAGCCCTGGGACTGGAGCCAACCGGTGACGGTGGTCAAATCTGTATCACTGATTCCATACCTGGACCCAAACTGCGCAGGCGTGAGCCACTTGCGATAACTGGGTGAGTTGGGATTCTGCAGGTCGGCAATGTACTGCCTAAGCGCGTTTTCCTGCACGCCACTTCGTTTGAGAACCAGCATAATGCGCCCGGTTTCCATCGTGCCTGGCGCTGCTCCCTGATCATATTTTGCCTGCGCCAATGGGTTCACATTGCTCAGAAGCGTCACGCGTACGTTGGGATTGAGAGGTTCTGTAATTCGGTTCGGAGGTATATCCGACTGGGTTTGGGCCAGCGCAGGAAACATGATTGAGTAAGCCAGCCCGAACACAACGAATGAGGCAAGGCACAAAACCATGGAACGCGGCACGCGATAGGAATCAGACATGGTCGCCCCTTAAACAGATCTGGGTAGATTTTGAAATCCTAATCGGAAAAACTGGAGCCCGGAAAAGCGCGCCCTGTCAGCGCTATGTTCCGTCGCGAACTTGGTCAACGGCTGACGGCTTTCAAAGCCTAAGTCCATCTGAGTTCATTTGTCACCACCAAAGTTAATCAGCCTTTTGCAAACCTAACGTTCGGTTTTGCCCGAAGTCCTCATCGCACGGTCCCGAAGTATTTGCCCCTAAATATGGATTTCATTCTTCACTCTTGCGGTTTATACAAATGCTCCTTTCTGCACGTCACTTCGGAAATGGCCTAAGTCTAGGTAGGCCGTCTCACGGTGCCGGGCAATCGACCGAACTCTCTCAACGTGCGGACGCGCTGTCGATCTGAGCCATAGCAACGAATACCCCACTCCACATATGCAGTCTATCTGTACAGATAAACTGTATATCTGCTATGCTGGTTCTATGAATGATCGGGTGAGTCCAGCTCAAGCCGAGCGCGCCTCTGCACTTGCGGCAGAGCTTCGGACGATCTCCGGCAAACTCAAGCGGAAGCTCCGCGAACAGGGTGGGGAGAACGACCTGAGGCCGTCGCAAGTCTCCGTTCTGCTTCGTATCGAAAAAGACGGTCCCGCTGCGGTTTCGACCCTGGCTCGAGCTGAGGGAATGCGGCCTCAGTCAATGAGCGCCATCGTCACATCGTTGCTGGAACTTGGATTGGTGACCGGATCGCCGGATCCGAACGATAGACGGCAGACCTTGATGTCCCTCTCCCGGAAATGCCAGAAGATGCTGAGCGACGGTCGCGCCGCAAGGCAAGATTGGCTCACAACAACAATCCAGAAGAAGCTCTCCTCTCAGGAGCAGGAAACGCTTGCTTCTGCTGTCGACCTGCTCGCGCGCCTCATTGAAGACTGATGCACTATCTCATTCAGACCCCTGTCGAGGAGAAGAACCCATGCCCCTTACGTCGCTTGATCCAAAGACCGCCCTTATCGTCGTGGATCTTCAGAAAGGAATTATCAACTCACCCTTTATCAATCCGGTTGCTGGTGTGATTGAGCGAACCTGCGCTTTGCTCGATGCCTTTCGTCAGCATGATCTCCCGGTTGTTCTGGTCAACGTCGCCGGGGGCGCACCAGGCAGGACGGAGCAGCCGCGCCGTTTCTCGACGTTTCCGGAGGGATTCACCGATCTGATCCCGGAGCTGGGTCGCCAGGCCAGCGATCTCGTGGTAACCAAGCGGACATGGGGCGCGTTTGCAAGTACGGACCTGGAGGCACAACTGAAGAGCAAGGGAGTAACGCAGGTCGTTGTCACAGGGGTGGCAACCGGAACCGGCGTCGAAGCCACGGCCCGGCAGGCCTATGAACAGGGATTCAACGTTACCCTCGCCCTCGATGCCATGACCGATGTGCGCCCCGAAGCGCACCAGTACAGCCTTGCAAGTGTCTTTCCCCGTCTCGGGGAAACGGGCTCAACCCAGGACATTCTTAACCTGTTGGCGGCGAGGAGCACATAACCATGACCTGGCTTCATCTTGTGTCTTATTTCTTTGGAGGAATTTTCCTGGCCAACGCCATTCCGCATTATGTCAGCGGCATGATGGGGCGGCCTTTCCAAAGTCCCTTCGCCAAGCCGCCCGGCGAAGGTCTTTCGTCGTCTACGGTGAACGCCCTTTGGGGCTTCTTCAACGCTGTCGCCGGCTATCTTCTCGTGGTGCGCGTTGGCAAATTTGATCTGAGATCGATAAGTGACATTCTTGCTCTTGGGGTTGGCGCATTGCTGATCAGTCTTCTCATGGCGCGGCATTTCGGCCAGTTTCATGGAGGCAACGTGCCCGGGCGTTCATGAAGAATCCAGCGACGGGTGCCTTCCGTGCTTTGAGCGTCTTCAATTTTCGTGTGTGGTCGGCGGGCGCCCTGATTTCCAACATCGGTACGTGGATGCAACGTGTCGCGCAGGACTGGCTCGTGCTCACGCAACTCACCCATCACGATGCCTCCGCTGTGGGAATCGTGATGTCGCTGCAGTTTGCACCACAGCTTCTCTTGTTGCCCTGGACCGGTTTTGCAGCAGATCATCTCAACCAGCGCAAACTCGTCATGGTCACCCAAGCGACGATGGGCGTGCTGGCGGTGGCTTTGGGGATCCTTACGATCACGGGCCATGTCCGTCTTTGGCAGGTTTATGTATTTGCATTTTTGTTTGGCTCGGCGGCTGCATTGGATGCTCCCGTGCGCCAAACTTTTGTTGCGGAGCTGGTGGGTGACCGGCACTTGCACAACGCAGTCGCGCTGAATTCGACATCCTTCAATGCCGGCCGTATGGTCGGTCCTGCAGTCGCCGGCCTGGTCATTGCGAAGGTAGGAACTGGTTGGGCGTTTGTCTGCAACGGCCTGTCCTTCGCTGCCGTCCTGATCTCGATGTCGATGTTCCGAGTATCCGAACTGTATCCAAACACAAGAGCCGAACGTACCGGCGGAGGATTTCTGGAAGGGTTCCGCTATGTTTGGGGTCGCCACGATCTCCGGGCGATTCTGCTCATGCTGTTTCTGATTGGGACCTTCGGGCTGAACTTTCCCATCTTTACTTCGACGATGGCGGTCAAAGTCTTCCACACCGATGCGCGCGGCTTTGGACTACTCTCCTCCATTATGGCAATTGGGACCATCTCCGGAGCGCTGATCGCCGCAGGCCGCGAAAAGCCAAGGTTCGGCTCGCTATTGGTCGGCTCAGCGGTCTTCGGCATCGGATGCACGTTCGCTGGACTGGCTCCAGGTTATTGGTGGTTCGCCGCGGCTCTCGTGGTCATTGGAGTTGCGGCCTTGACACTCACTAACGGCACCAACAGTATGATGCAACTCTCGACCGAGCCAGCCATGCGAGGTCGAGTCATGGCCCTTCGCCTCGCTGTCGCACTGGGAGGTACGCCCATAGGAGCGCCGATCGTGGGTTGGGTGGCCAACCGTTTCGGGCCCCGGTGGGCACTTGGCGTAGGCGCGTCCTCGGGGTTTGCCGCTGCCCTGGTTGCGATATATGTCTTGACGCGGCGAATCGGACTGAACCCTACCGACCTGGCCGACCCACAAACTCGGACTTCGAATAATTTCCCTGGTTGATTGCCTTGAAAGCAGAGGAAATCCATAATCGTTTTCCGTGCACCAAAGCAGCCGATCAACTGCCTATCGATGTCGAAGCAGTAGTATCACCGCCAAAATGACTACAAAAGGTGTCACACCAGTCCAAATTAGAAGACGAGTCTTACCGAGATTCGCATCGTTTTTCGGGCAGTGCTACGACCACTAATTCTCCGTGGGCCGCTCGATGTGGTCGACGATGAGAAAGCTTATGGGAGCGTGGGAGGATTTGAGTTCCAATCCTAGCTGGGTCTTGACGGCGTAGCGGAAGTTGTCCGTGTTGTCGGCGATGGCCTCATCCCCGCTAGCGTCATGCATCCAGGTCAGGGTGAAGTCGTAGAGTCCCGCGAGGCCGGTCTGATCGACGACGGGGCGCGGCAGAGCGGCGAGTCCGGTCATGGTCGGCACCGAGGTAGCGAGGAGTGAGAGCGCAATGGCGCGGCCACCGAAATGCTGGCCTGGGTCGGAAGACGGAACGTGCGCGATGACGCCGCAGACAGGCGGAAGATCGCCCACGGCAGCCGGTGCGGTTGCAGGGTGAGGTGCGGGCGCTGACGACTGGTCGGAGACGCGAACTGCGCAGTCATCCGATGGGGGATGCGGCTGAAGATTGGGGCCGGTGACGCCAGGCTTGGCCAGGATAAGGGCAAAGACGGGAGCGTCCGCGGAGACGTAGTGGGTCACCAGGTGGAAGCGGTCCGCGAGCAGAGCCTGCATCATCAGGCGCATCTGGTCAATCGAAGTATCGACCGGAGCGCGCGCTGATATGTCGAAGAACTCCGGCGGGGCGCTGAAGGAGCCGGTAACCCAGAAAGGCGCCCCGGACTTGGGTGCGCCGGAGAACATATTGAAGCGCAGGGAAAGTTCCTGTGTCCCGGAAAGCTTATAGGCGAACGAGATGTAGCGCCAAAGAGACTGATGGGTCGCGATGAAATAGCCGCCGGCCGCGCTGCGGGCGTCATCGGGGTTAATGCTGCCGTAGACGTTGCCGGAATCGAGGGGAACATTGCTGTGCTGTTGCGAGTTCGGATTGCTGGGCCGGACGGAAGCGACTTCGAA
This sequence comes from uncultured Acidobacteriaceae bacterium, assembly GCA_963775365.1. Lineage (GTDB taxonomy): Bacteria > Acidobacteriota > Terriglobia > Terriglobales > Acidobacteriaceae > PALSA-350. Next base: position 20,973 of record CAVZJL010000014.1, read on the forward strand.
GGCGAGCGGGGCGGCGGTAGATGCGCTCTGGGCTAAGGCGGAGGACGCTGCGAAGATGCAGATCGAAAGCTTGAATCCAAAGGAATGCATTTTCACCTATGTAGCATACTACTATAAACAATAGACGACATGGCGGAAGATCAGGACCACTCTTCTCTATCCTTAGACCGCAGTTTAAATAACTCAGGCGGGTGATCCCATCGGCGACGGTCACACTTCGCCGTCGCCGTCCAGTGACAATATGCCCAGCGCCTTTTACCCCTTAGGTGTGGCGCACTTCGAGGGAATCGATGTATCGCCGTGAAACAGCCTGGTACCGTCTCCCTTCAAAAACGATCCCGCCTTCTCGATTCGGTGGGGCGTGAAAAAAGCGATGACAGCGTTGATAGCATCGGTCAGCCATCCAGGTATCGAGTAGCCCAGCCCGGGATATACCCACGCTTCAATCGTGCCCGCCCTGCAGGGAAACCCAATGTCAGGCGACTTGAGGATGGTTCCCGTATAAATCAGATCCGCATACACGCCGGTCGCGAAGCCGGCCGTACCCAGTCCCGCGGTGGCACGAAACTCCGCCGACATGACAAGCGAATTTATGCCGACGGAAACTCCCTGCGCCGATCTGGCAATATCCGTGTCGGCGGTGATGCTGGTAGGAATCTTCACAGTGAAGCCATCGCTGGACGTGTATTTGGCCTTGATGCCGCCAGTAAACGTATAGATCCCCTCCGCGTCCAGAACGGCATTCTTGGCACTAAAGCCTGTGTTGTAAACCACCGCCTGGTCAAAATTCACGGCCAACGGAACATTGCCGGCCAGGGGGATGCTAAGCGAAGCGGGTATCCAGAATTTCTGCATCGACTGTCCGCTGATATGGAATTCTTCCTTGGTATGCGCCAGCAGTTGGAGATGCAAACTGACGGTTGCCGATATGTCGATGCCGCATTCCACCGGTGGGCGGTTCGGCATGCCAATGGCGATATCGAAGGCGGCGTGTGCGCCATCGAATTTGATGATGGCCGTGGCCGTCATGCCCACGCCGTTCTTTTCGTACGACCACTGCACCCCAATCGAATTCCACGTGCCGACGGGCACCGCCGTCAGCTGGTTCGTCAGGTTCAGCTGCGGAATATTGGGTATTGGCGGTATATCCACTTTGGGCATATAGGGAACCATGGGCACTCGCAACCCCGTGCCCGGCAGGGGAATGCCCGAGAGCGTGTTGGGCGCGAGCGGACTTTGTTGTTGGTAGCCGGCGCGCACCAGTCGCGGCGGACCCTGCCCTAGAAGCATCCTTGGTTCGGCAACAGCGACCGCTGGGGGCGCGAATGCGTCTCCGCCGACCCCCAGGCCCCCCGACTGGGGCATCGCCACCCAAGCCTTGCCAATCTTTTCGTAGCCCACGCGTGTGCCGTCCCTGGCTACCTTCGCCATCGAGAAGGGAGTCCACTTGCCGGAGCGGGATATATGCGAAAAGACGATGGTCTGGGGCATGTGCACGCCGGGCATTTGCAACACAGAGACGTTCTTCACTGCATCGTTGTCTTTGGTCTGTGGATACTCCGGCGTAACAAATGGGAGCGCCTTGGATAGATCGAGCGGCGCGTTCATGGCGAACTCGCCCTTATGAATTACGTCCATGAGCTGGATCGGACCAAGGATTACCGATACCGTATCTCCCTCCTGCTTCATGTAAAGAATTTTGCCCACCGCGCGGCTGGTGGCGAAGACGATCTTGCCTTCCTGAAATTCGTTTACATGGGGTGCGTGGGCATCGAAGTTCCAGATCAAGCCGTTACTACTGAAGCCTCGGATTGCCTTATCCCCCTCCTCCATGAGAATGATGCCTGGCTGATACTCGACCTTCGGATCGGGATGGGGAGACCTTCCATATTTGCGCTCGCTGTCGGTCATGGTCGCGGGGTCCAGCGGCTGCATGACGATCGCGTCTGGATGCGCCTTGAGGTCGAAATAATCCAAACCCTCTGGCGTGAGGAAGGCCTTATCGTCCTGCGTGCCTTTGGTCGGTAACGGCGCGCTGGTCTTACTGACGCCGGCAGATGGGGGCGTAGCGGGGGCAGCCGCAGATGGCGGGTGGTTCGACCCAGCGGGCGCCGGCTTCTTGTCGTCCGAGCGGCACCCGGCGAAGAGGGCGACGCACAGAAGAAGAAGAAAAGCGGCGGTCGTGGAGCGACCCGTGGGACAGGTCAAGAGGAGTGCTGGTCGCCGCGACCTCCCTTCCAGCACACAAACATCTGGATGAGTATCGAAGCACGATTTCCGTCTAAGCAGGCGGTCGAGAAAGGGCTTGGGGTTACATCCTTTGGTCCACATGCGCCAACTTTGCTGGCCCAACGGCAGAGCGTCAAGTTAATTGCCCAGGCAAGAGTCATTAACCGCTAATGCTTGCCTTTCTCGTCGCTTACAAGCCCACATTAACCGTCAAGGATGAGGCTGGATAGGGCGCGCTGGCGAAAGAAATCCCGGATTGACGATCACAGTAATGCTGACACAGTGGCGCTGCGAAGCTGGTCACGCTCCACGCATTAAGATCGGATTGTGAACTAGCAACCCGCGACAGATGGAACGGGAAGAAAAACGCCTCGGCGTTAGATCCATTTCAGACTCACTTCTGCTCCTTCGGGCGCCGATTCAGAATCACATTGAGGGAAGATGCTCCCTGGGATTTGTCCGCGATAATCAGGAACCGTTTCCCGTCAGGAGCTATATCCCAGCTCATGGGGCCGGTGCGGATACCGGTATCTACCATATCCGTGTTGAATAAGGCTTGGGGGACGCCGGCATGGAAAACCGGGGTGGTGTTGACCGGCACCGCCATCATGGTCCAGTCCGGCGAGATATAGAAGAGCTCTCTGCCATCGCGCCGCCAGCGCGGTTGTACACCGCCGCCGCGGGACATCATCCATCGGCCACCGTCGGTTGCGAGCGGGAAAGGAATCACGTAGATTTCGCTCAGGTCCGATTCATTGGAGGTGTATGCCACCCAGCGCCCGTCGGGCGAAAACTGGCCCTGATCCTCGTTCGCCCCAGTATTGGCCAGTACGAGCGGAAGCCGATCCCCTGCCACCGGCAGCGCGAACAGGTCAGCCGATCCAGTGGAAGGGTTGGCTTGCGCATAGATAAGGTAACGTCCGTCGGGCGACCAGCTCTTGGGGACGGAAAGAAGATCGGTCTTCAGCAGGAGTTGGCTTTCTCCGGCTCCGTTGTCGGCTTCCCGATAGATGCCTCCGGGCCGGAACCAGGCGACGTACTTGCCGTCGGGGGACCAGACAGGACTCCTGTTCGCCGCATCGAAACTCAGCTGGGTGGTAACGCCGGCCGCCGGCAACAATGACGTCGCCGCATCGTACTGGTTCTATGGCTATAACGCGGACGGGACCTTTGCTTCGCGGGCCAGCGTCATGGACAAAATCGTCCTCGGCGCGAAGGGTCAGTTCACGTCATCTGGCATGGTCGTCGACTATGACGCAAACGGGAGGCCGGCTGCTTCACGCACACCGCTACGCGCCTGACTGCCGGCTTTGACCCTCATGGCGGCGACTGGAACCACTGATGTGACGCTGCCGATTGGGCCGGTCCGCAAGCTTTCGGATCGGCCCACGGAAACTCTGCCCCTCGCTGCGGATCTTCCTACCTCTTCGCGCCGAAAGGGCAACTCATAAGTGCACTCACTATCCCCTCCAGCTACGGTTATGAGGATCTGCCCCGATAAGCGTCCGATATGTCGTCCCCTGGCGATGCTACTCTCAACCGCTAAGCCAACACGCGTAACGTCGGTCTGTCTTTCCGCAAGGCAAGGAACACAGGCTAACTCAGAATACCAGTTTGATAGCCTGCTCGATCAACTTATGGAGCGGCATGATTGTCAGCAGTAACGGGACGAAGGGAATTATCGTTATTACACAAAGATAAACCAGGTCATCGGCGGCGATGGGCACAGGGCGCATCGAGCGAGCCGCCGAAAAGCTGTTACCCAGATCAGCAAGCGATTGTATGTCGCCGCTCCCCAGCAACTGCTCGTCGTTGTTTCGGACTTGCAGCCATTTTTGATCGAAATCTGTGACGTACTGAGAAGCTAGGGCGCCGAATCTATCGAGGCCCGCGCGCTTGGCGCGTATGAGCTGTAGTGAGAAGGAGCAGAGCGGAGCCAAAGCAGCGACTATGGAGAAGACAACGAAGCCAATGATGGTCATTTCTGATGCCATCAGCGTCTCTCCGTGGTACAAGATGCGGCTCGCGATTTGCCCAGAAAGCAATGCGCCATGCGCAAACAATAATGGGGTGAAGGTCACGCTGGACTGACCGACAAAGCGAAGCCCGCCTGCTTGGTCCGGGTGTAAGGGTTCCAGGTGCAGATCGAGTTGCGAAATCCGCAGCAGAAGCCAGAACCAGACCAGGTATTGCATATACCAACGCAGCAGAATGAATTGGAATATGGGAACACTCACGAACGCAAGCCAATATCCGGCGATGGTTAAGTGCACATGCCCCCCCCGCGAGGAGGCGTACCAACTGGCGAAGTCCGCCGGGATCTGTTGCCGCCACACCCACATACCAGCAGTGAAGACCAAAACGAGAAGCGCAATCTCGACCACGACTGAGTTGTGAATCCGCAAGGCTGAGTTCACCGCGGTGTTGAACGTGGGGAGATCATCGGGGATGACAAGCTTTCTTTGGACAAAATGCTTGATGATAGGCCGGATGCGTTCGTACACAACCATCTCAGCCATGATCAGCACGGGCAGGGAAACCAAAAACCGCGCATGGGTTTCAATATCCCGAAGAAAAGACAGCTTTATCCCTCCCAGAAAGTGACCCTGCACCAGGGAAAGCGCCGCGAGCGGCACCCAACAGACGAGAACACAGATTGCGGCCTGACGGCGCAACAATTGCGGAACGGAGCCCCCTAACGGTGACCGACTAAGCATGCGATAGAGCGGGCCGCCAAGAGCCTGAGAGAGATCGGGTGGTTCTTGCAATGGTGCAGGTGTAGCCATCCTTGACCTTCAACTTTCAGTCGCCTGGTACGAGGCGACCTGTAAACCCTACACCTGAAGAAGTAGCCGGAGGGTGCAACGTTATGACGGACTCCAGGCTCACGGAGTTCCTCGAGTGCTCTCCGCGTGGAGTCATCGCAGGCAGGCCGAAAGGATGGCCCCGCCTAAGGAGTAGCGAATGCAGCATGCTCTAAGAGGCTCATGGATAGCGCCACGCCGGAATCCCGAGAAAAGTTCACGGACCGGATCGCCTAAATTAGTAACAAAAGAAGTGAATAACCCACCGCCCCCAGGCAGAAATACCAGAAGCGTCCTTCCTTCTCGGTGGGTAGTTCCATAATCATGCTATTGATGACCACGCCTCCGGAGTTGAACCCCAGCAACGTCGCCAGCAATTCCTCAGACATGGAGGTGAAGATTCCTGCAGTCCCCCCAGCTAATACGGCGGCCGCGAGAATCCATCTTCCGCTCCGGTCGTAAGTAGAGCCGTACTCACGTTCGAATGAGTGGTTCACGGCCAGAAAGTGCAATGTCATTGCGATCAGGTAGAGCAGGGTGGGCAAGCTTTGCTGGTGGACCATCAAGTAACCGACCAGGCCGCAATAGGCGGCAAACCCACCCAATTGCAGTTTGTAAGTAAACCCGGCAGCCGGTTCTCCTTGTGACCTGCCGTGTGCACTGGATCGGGCCACCATGTTCTCGAAACCATAGAAAAGCAGGAACCCGAGCAGGGCGGCCGTGTATACGCGATGTTCAGGGAATGGCAATCCGCGCTCGCGCGTTACCCGCGTGAAAACATCCTGGGCCTCGCTCATTTCCGGGAGAGCCCGGAGAAACACATACGCTACCGAAACACCTGCCCCTGCTGATAACACCCGCCGCGGTGCATCCGCAAACGGGCCTCGCAGATACCTGCCAAGAATAAAGCTGCAGGCAAGCACGGAAATTGCCGTGAGTTCAATGGCCAGGCTATTCATGATGCCGCGCGCAAGCTAAAACGAGTCATCGCCTCGACTCCCGTAGATTCGTACCTGCAGTGCGGCCGGGGTCTTAGCGAGGTTCCGCTGAGAGACGGCGGCTTGAGCACCCGTCGCCTCTCACGGTGCCGGCCGTCGCAGGGATTGCTGTACTCGTGGCTGAATCGGCAAGCCATTCAAGACGGTCTTAGGCTAGGGCAGAATCACCAACTCGGGCTTGCTGCCACCACTCATACCGTAAACAGCCCCAGAGTAGAATGCTCCCGCGTCATATTTGTAGCAACCGGGGTTCTGTGCCTTCACGGTTATCGGCTTGCTTCCGCCGCCGATAATGGCGTCATCAGGAGTGAACGGCGAATCCGTCCCGAATGAAATCGAGAAGCCGGTGTTCTTATTCGAGGTCATCCACACGACCGTAGTGCCTGCTTTTATACAGAAGAACTGATTGCCCTTCGCATCCGGAATGCTCGGCTTGACGCTTGCGCCAGCCCCGGATTTCTGGATGTTGATGGTACACGGTGTGGATGCGGATCCGCATGTGTTGCCGGTGTTGCAATTGTCCGCCGGTTGTCGGTTCATCGCAGACGTACTTGCTCTTCGCATTGGCTAGTGTGCTGCCCAATATCATGACAGCCGTCACCAGCACGACACTGCACGAGCGCATTTGCATTCTCATGGTCAATACCTCACAGGAATTGTGAACCGCCCTTTTTCAATGGAAGGCGTCAGCCGGACGGAGCTATTTCTCCTTATTTCCGCTCGGCCAAACGATGATGTTGTTGAGCTTCCAGGGGTTCATTCTCAGATCCCACTGCGGCTCACCATCCTTGTTGATGGTGAGTTGGGTCGCCGGAAAGAGGACGCCGTCGCTCTTATTCTTGTCCTGATCGTTGATCCTTATTTCACCCGCCGTCAGATTGAAGGACTTCGATTGCGTACTCCAGTAGGATTCTCCGAAAGCAATCCTGCGATTAGTAACGAAACGGATCGACCGTCCTGTGGGAGTCTTGATTTCATGGATGTAGCTGACGTCGAATCCCAGGGTGCCCGGTATCGTGATATGGCCCACTGCCTTCATCTTTTCAAGTGCGTTGGCCAAACCGTCGTTCTGACCTTTTTGAAAGGACTCGATCAGAATCTTTCGGTCCTCCGGAGTGGAATACTCGTAGACTGATGAGCCTGACGGTGAAGTTCTTGCCCAATTGGGTGCTCGTGCCACGCGCTTGGGCATCGATCGTCTCAGTGGTATCGCGGGCGAATCCTGCGACAGCGGACATGGCTAAGATCGCCGCCGTGACAATACTCATCTTCAGTCGTTTGGATATGATGTTCACCTTGTCCTCCGTACGCTTTAGCTCTCGGGTCCGTTTAACATGCCACCAAGGATGGCCCACCGATCGCCTCCACGTCTACTGAGAAAACTACTAGTTAGCCCCAGCCAAAAATGGCAATTGATCGCAGGCCGGGCAGGCACGAGCGATGGATCCGACTGTCGGCGGATTAGCTGACGTTGCGCATAAATGAGCGGAGGCCAAATAGGTTCCAGGTAAAGCTTGGCGCGTCACCTAGTAAATCTGCTAGCAGCCTCCAAGGATCATTCATCGTAGTATGGCCCTTGCGCGGCGCGATTCTACATGGCATGGGCCCTACGGACGATGTTTCCCGGCACGACAGAGGTGAAGCCCGGCAATTGAGACAGGAAGCGCTGTGACCATTCGAGCCATCATTCTCTGCTGCGCCTTTCTTCTCTCTGCGCGTCTATACGCGCAGAGAAATACTGACGTGATTGTGATGAAAAACGGGGACCGCTTTACCTGCGAGATCAAAGGCCTTAGCGCCGGTGTACTTTCAGTGAAGGTGAAATACGTAGATGGTGACATGGCTGTGCAGTGGTCGGAAGTAGCTCACCTGGAGAGCAATCGACTGTTCCTGGTGCACACTGAGAGTGGCGCAGCATACACCGGCAGAATCTCCACCAGCGGCGCATCCAGTGATCCGCCGATAAAAATCGAAATCGCGGAGAAACCGGGTACAGAAGTGGAGATCTCACAGCATGAGGTCATCAAGCTGAACCAGACTTCTGATGGTTTTCGGCAACGATTTGTTGGCGCGGTCAACACCGGGCTGCTTTATTCGAAAGGCAACGAGTCAACCCAGTACAACATAAGCGCCCAGGTGGCTTACAACAGGGAACGCTGGTCAAGCGAGTTCCTCTTCAACTCATCGTTAGCGTCCAATAGCGGTTCTACTCTGACCACCCGAAACCAGATCGACCTGGATACCTTGAGGCTTCTACGCTGGAACAACTGGTTCTATGCTGGTACCGCGTCTTTTCTGCAGAGCTCGGTGCAGGCGATCAATCTGCAAACGACGCTGGGCGGAGGCGTCGGACGTTACTTGAAAAATACCAACCGCGCGAGTATCTACGTGCTCGGGGGGCTGGGGTGGCAAAATGTTGCTTACGGCCAGAATAGTGGCGATCACGCGGCCCAGAACACGGCAGTTGGTTTCGTAGCCAGCCAGGTCAAACTCTTCAAATTCAAAAAGACGAACCTGGATGTCTCGGCTTCCCTGCTGCCGGCGATCACAGAAGGCGGACGTGTACATTTCAATACGAATGCAGTCTATTACGTCAAAATAATCCAGGATCTCTCCTGGAACTTTTCGTTCTACGGGAGCTGGGATAGCCGACCTCCTGCAACGCTTCCAAAGAGCGACTACGGCACCAGTTCAGGAATTAGTTGGACCTTCGGCAATCGTTGATGGGTGTTTGATATCTGTTGCTTTGGCTGAAGCGCCCAGGGCTCATTCTTCCGAGCGCCTATTTCTTCTTGGGCATCTTCGGGTACAGCAACGCGAGCTGAAGCTAAAACTCCACGGTGAACCGCCCTGGCGGATGGACGGCGTTTCCATAAAACTGCATGGTCCAGTTTATCGGCTGAAATCCCAGCCGCCTGACTTGTCCTATGCCTCCTCCAAAAGGCACGGTCCATGTGCCCCCGTGGTATCGTCCCCGGTCGCCGCATCGACTGTTCCGGTTGCAGCCCAGTTGGCGGTCACAATTGGCCCGCTGGTAAGGTAATAGCCTTTGCTCATGTTGTAGTTAACGAAGTACTGCAACAGCATCTGGTTCACATTCGGTCGATGCGAGGAACCAACGACAGAGAACACATTATTGATCAACACACCCACCGTCCAATGCCCCGGCTGCATCAGCGCGACCACCGAAGGCCCCAGGCTCAACTTGCCCTGACCAGTCTGCGGGCTCGTCGCTGTTGGCAAAATAAACGCTGGTCCCACCCCATAGATGAGCTTTCCCGCATTCGCCGGGGACAGGAAGAACGTCGGATTCATATCTCCAAATCCCGCTTGGCCTCCTGTTGGTTGAGACGGATAAGGCTGCCATACAAGCGGCTGAATCACGCGAGTGATCAACATGACTTGATCGCTGAGTTTCATGGGGATCACCGGCTGAATATTGAAGATATCCCCTGTCCGGTTGTAGGGTCCGATGCCAAAATTGCTGTTGTTCTGCAGCGGAACGCTGATCAGGCTGGCCACCGGATTCTGCGTTGCCTTTGCCAAGGCAGCAGTGTCACTGGCGGCCGGCGCTGCCGAGGCAGCCGTTGCTTTTGCCCCCTGGTCGACGGGAGTGTCCTGCGCGGCGACTGAGAGCATCGAAATCCCCAGCGCAAATGAGACACCGAGCCGTTGAAGGTGCGCTTTCTTAATCATGAGTATCCTCTCCATTCCACGATTACCCAGATCGAAGAAATTTCAACCTGCCAAAAATACTAGGGTGAAGAAATGAAAGTGATCGGGGAACAGGTTGTCCGCTTCAGATGTGCTACCAGTTTTTCGGCCTGGCCGGGTCTCCGGTCAACCCAAAGCGACCGAGTGCTTTTTGCCGCCAAGGATGCGGTTCCATTAGCGATGCAGCTCGTCCAGACGGCACTGCACTAGCTTTCTGGCCCAACTCCATGAGTTTTACTAGTTCTTTTTACCGCAGCCGCAGTATCTTGTGGCGGATTAGCGGCATCCGGTCTGGGTGGCTGCTTTCGAGCCCACTAACTTCGTCTGCCTCTTCGCGCTATCCCGGAACTTCAGCCGCAGCCGGAGCGTATCTCTCCCTGTAGTCAAGGCTGGAGGAGACCTTTATGTCTTCGCATCTTCCGTTATTCCCGTCTTTATCGGCAACGGTTCTGTCTGCGGCGATCCTGTTAGTTGGCGGCGCAGTAGCTCATGGGCAAGATTCAGGCGTCAATCTCGCGCTTCATGCCAACTCTCACACCAAGGCAGCCGATATCGGTCTGCCTGCCTATCCCGGCGCCACTCTCTATAAGGATGATGGCAGCGACTCGGGAGCCGACCTCGGACTCACCGCCGGCGACTTTCACTTCGCCCTGCTGGCGGTCAATTACGTGACCAGCGACCCGGCGGCACGGGTTTTGGCCTTCTATCGCAAACCACTCTCACGTTACGGTGAGGTACTGGAGTGCGATCAAGGGAAACCAGTAGGCGCCCTGAGTGTCACGCGCAGTGGCCTTACCTGCGGAGAGGCTGGAAACGGCAACACAAGCTCCTCCACAGATCACGAAATTCGCGCAGGATCTCCCCATCAATACCGCATTGTCGCAATTGACGACTCTCATCCAGGATCCACCCGCTTCGGCCTTATCTACCTTGGCCTGCCGAAGGACAGCGGTGAGAAAACGAAGTAGAGCCCCGTTTAGGTGCCCTTATCCGGGCACGGCATTACCGGCTGCGGAAGACTTCTGGACGAAAGGCAAGGGCTTCGGCCAGGAAGGGCACCGGCTTCGGCCATGAAGGGCACCGGCCTTCAGGCCGTACGTAAATGCCTCGCAATCGATATTCGGCTTTAGCCGCTAAAGTACGCTTTCTTGGCTGATTTATTTTTGAGCAGAGGCTGGGCTGATCGACTTGGTTTTGATATCGCCCATAGCAGCCTTTACGAGCTTCACGGCGGTGAGCAGATACTTCTCGGTATCGAGCTCAGGCTCCCATGCCTGTTGCAGAATGAAGCCCTGCGCGAGCGCCAGCAAGACGCGTGAAAAGGCGTCAGGATCCATATCTTTTGGCAGTTGACCTGCCCGTTGCGCATTGCGCAGCGCAGTAATAAGCTGATCCCGTTGCCGGATCCCGCGCTCTACTATTTTTCTCATGCGCTTGTCTCGCAGAGATTCAGCCCATATCTGGATCGTTAGTTTTCGCCGTTCCCGTTCCTTAGGGTCGCGCAACATGCCGAAGAATGCCCGCGCCAGGGGTTCAAGACCTTCTACAACATTGCCCGCCGCGAGCAACTCCGCCAACAGCGCCGATTCGCGCTTGTGTCTTTCTTCGGCGATGGCTGCGACGATGTCATTTTTCCCACGAAAATAACAGTAAACTGCCCCGGGACTCGACTTCAGTTCCCGGATGATGTGCTCCATCGTAGTGCGGTGAAAACCCTGCCGTGCAAAACATCGCTCAGCTACATGGAGAATCTCAAGACGGCGAGCTTGTCTTTGCTCCTGGCTCATCTTGGCATCGTCTGAGGCTTCACCGCGCATCATGCTTGCGACCGGTATAGCCCGAGCCACTTTCTCTGCGGCCATTTGTCGAGCAGTAACGCTTGGCGGCATCCGCGGTGGAGGCATCACTTTCGAGTTGGAAGCCAAACCGGCTGACGGTGTTTGCCAGCACTGCCGGATCGAAGCCGAAGAGAAAGGGTTCATCGCTACGCCTGACCCAGGATTTCCAGCGGCGAGAGCCCCGGAACGTCACCGAGCCATCAAGTGCGCCTTTGTGCACATAAGTGAGAATCAAGCGGCTTTGCGGAGCAAGCAGGCGGCTCAGAACCACGAGGTTGGCGTTTACCGCCGGCTCCGTAAGATAACTCACAACGCCCTCCCAGAGCACCACAGCAGGGATCTTCGCGTCAAAGCCCGCATCACTCAACTTGGATTCCAGGTCGTCTTTCTCGAAATCCATTTCAACGAAACGCACATTCTCGGGCGGATGTTCGAGCAGGCACTTGAGCCGTTCACGTTTTGCCCTTTGGGTCGCTGGATGGTCCACCTCAAAAGTTCGGATATATCTTGTTTCGTGCAGGCGAAGCGCGCGACTATCAAAGCCGGCGCCGAGTAGGACCAACTGCTTCGTGCCCCCGTGAATTGAATCGCGCACCATGTCATCGATCAGTCGCGTCCGGACCACGCCAGAACTCCGCGTGTATGGCCATCCCAGGTCCAGAAATGTGCGTATCAGCCTCCCTACCCCTGAGATCTGCGCGATTTGCGCGAGCGCCTTGAGCGTTCCAGAAAGAAAAGGAATGGCGTAGGGGTCATCAAAGAGACGCCTGCTTGGACGTTCTCCGTTCTCCAGGGCACGAAAGAGGGCCATGTATTCCGCAGTTCGGCTTGGCTGATGGTTGCGCACATAAAACAGAATACATATTCTGTTTCACCTGGACAAGGCTTCTGACCGCCTGCCGATCAGCGGCGGATGGCAGCGCAATTCGCAAGGGGCTTATTCTTGACATCTCGAATGGACGATTGCATGCCTTCTCCTGAAAGGGCTAGATTGCTCGTATGCGCTTCCCGGCGCGGAGGTGCTCTATGGAAGCAGTGCAAGCCGACTCGGCCCCCGAGGAAAATAGGTACGGCAATAGCTTGACCGCCCTGGTCGCCAGAACACAGCTACGCGACATCCAAAAGAACCTCCCTCTTCGGGTGCTGTCCGAAGACGATTTCAAGCACTGGCAAACCTACGGTTTCGCCATCGTCCGACAGGCCGTGCCGGCGGAAAATGTGAAGCGGCTGGTCGATTTCCTCTGGGTTTTCCAGGAGATGGATCCGGGCAACCCCGAAACCTGGAGCGGAGGGCAACTCCGTAGGCACGCCATGATCGAACTGAACAATAGCGGCATGGTGGAGGTCTACAACCACCAGTATTTGTGGGACAACCGCCAGCATCCGCGCGTCTACGACGCATTTGTTGATATCTGGGACGAGGAGCGGCTCTGGGTCACCATCGATCGAGCCAACCTGAATACGCCTAACCGTAGCGGAAGAGCATTCGGCGGATTCATCCACACGGATGTTGACACCACCCTGGACCCGCTTCCGGTGAACGTGCAGGGGGTCGTTTCGCTGGTCGATGCGGATGACGAAACGGGCGGATTCCAATGTGTTCCCGAGCAGTTTCGAAACTTCGAAGAATGGAAGAAGCGGCAGCCCGCTGACCGAAACGGCTTCAAAGCAGATATCTCCGGGTTCACGGTCGAGTCCGTTCACTTGAAGGCAGGAGACCTGCTGATTTTTAACAGCTTGCTGGCCCACGGCATTCGCCCCAACACCTCTCAGAACAGAGCACGCTTGGCACAGTACATCTCCATGACACCTTGGGAGCCGGAGAACGCTCGCTTGCGAGAGCAGCGAATTCTTTCCTGGCGCGAGCGGAGAGCTCCTGTTGGAGTTGCGTTCCCGGGGGATCCTCGAGAATGGGAACGCGCTAAATATGAGGTTGCTGAGTTGAGTCCTTTGGGCAGGCGGCTGCTTGGGGTGGATTTGTGGCCTTAGGACGATGATGGGAGAAAGCCGTTATCCCACTCAAGCCGAAGAACGGCTTGACCCCGATTTCCTGCCCCGCTGTGCTAGAGAGGTCCGCGTGTCCGCCTTTCACTGAGGAAGGCGCATGGGGTGTATCAACGCCACAAGCCTCCGCAGCAAATCCGGGCAAGTGTGGCGCCCAGCATTGTTTGCCGATGCTCTTTCACTCTGACTCTCCTTCACCCGATGCACTGAGCGGTCGACCTTGGTGGGATCCCACTCAAGCCAAAGAATGGCTTGACCCCGATTTCCTGCCACGCCGTGCTAGAGAGGTTCGCGTGTGCGCCTTTCATTAAGGAAAGGCGCATGGAGTGTATCAACACCAGAAGCCTCCGCAGGAAATCGGGGCAAGTGGGGCACCCAGCGTTTGCTGAGGTATAAGCGTGCTTCTTCAGATGATGATCATATCTTGACGGTCATATGGAGATAGTGCTAACGTCGCCTTCTATGAACGATCCGAATACCGACGTAATTCAAGGTACGCTCGACATGCTGATTCTCAAGACCTTGAGCCTGGAGCCGATGCATGGTTTTGGCATCGCGCGCCGTGTGGAGCAGGTCTCGCGCGGAGTATTCAAGGTGAACCCGGGGTCCCTGCTGACTGCGCTGCAACGCCTGGAGCGCGCGGGTTGGCTGGATAGCGAATGGCGTCAAACTGAAAACTCCCGGCGGGCGAAGTTCTATACCTTAACCAGGACCGGCAAGAAGCAACTGGAGGAAGAAACCGCGGACTGGACGCGTCGGGCATCTGCGATCGCGCGGTTGTTGAAAGCGGAAGGTTAACCCATGTCACTCTGGCGGCAGTTAAGCTACGGAATGCGCAGCCTGGCCAACCGGGCGAAACACGATCGTGATACAGCGGACGAAGTAGAACAATATTTCGAGGAAGCAGAGGCCGCGTGGAGATCACGCGGCCTTTCTGCTGAGGACGCCAGAAGGGCCGCAAGGATGGAAGGCGGGCCCATCGCAGCCGCCAAAGAGCGGGTTAATTCGTACGGTTGGGAGAACACCGCCAGAACCTTCTTCGCAGACCTGCGCTTTGCTGGACGCCAATTGGTTAAGCACAAAGTATTCACTGCAACGGCGGCGCTAACGCTCGCTTTGGGCATCGGGGCAAACGCTGCCATCTTTACCGTGATTGAATCAGTCCTGCTCGCTCCCCTGCCCTACAACAATGCCGACAAGCTCGCTCTTCTGACCACGCACTGGACGACAACGGACACACCAGAGAGCGTGTGACCGGGCCGGATGGAGTGGACGTGCGCGACCATGCCGGAAGTATGGAGGCCACGAGCCTCTACAGCGGCGGCAACCTGGGTGTGCAGTTGCGCGATCACTCGGTCTTTACGATCGTCACTTTCGTGGATGCGAACTTCGCCCGCGTCTTCAGCCTGGAGCCGATTGCGGGCCGCTTGCTAACCGATGCCGATGCTCATCATGCTGCCCTGGTGAGCGAGCAGTTTGCCCGCGATCACTTCGGCAACGCGCAGGCTGCACTGGGACAGATGCTGCACGTGGAGAACGAGCCGGTGGAGATTGTGGGCGTATTGCCCGGCAGCTTCGACTTCCCTGCTCAGACACACGTTTGGGAGGCCGTGTCTTTGCGGCCTGAGTCGGTGGAGCGGACGGCGTTCAACTACAAGGCGGTCGCGCGTCTCCGCTCTGGTGCGACCTTCGCGGCTGCCAGGACAGAATTAATTGGAATTTCGCGCCGGCTTGAGACGGCGTATCCCGAAGCGAACCGGAATAAGCAGATCTTGCCGCAGCCGCTCCAAGAGGCCCTGCTGGGAGATACACGGCCGACGCTTCTGTTTCTGTGGGCTGCGGTCACGCTTATCTTGCTGATCGCGTGTGTCAACGTCACCCATCTTCAGCTGGTGCGCTCCATGGAGAGGCAGCGCGAGCTTGCCATTCGCAGGGCGCTGGGCTCTTCCAGCTGGCAGGTCATGCAGCCGGTGATCCTGGAGAGCCTGCTTGTTTCGCTGATCGGCGGCGCGGCCGGAGTGCTGCTGGCCTTCCCCGCGGTACGGGTGCTGGTGAACATGGCTCCCAAGGATCTGCCGCGGACGAATGAAATTCATCTGAACGTTTGGGTATTGGGATTTACGTTGGCGCTCTCCGTACTGACTGCGCTTGCGTCGTCAGTGCTTCCCGCGCTGAGGGCGGCGAAGGTCGATCCCGCGGAGACTTTGAAGCAAGACGCCTCGCGCGGGATGACCCGGCAGGGCGCATCGACTGCTTCGCGATGGACTGGTGATTGCGGAGGTGGCGGCGACGTTTGTACTCGCCGTGGGAGCCGCTCTTCTGCTCCATACGATGATGGCTCTCATTGATCGCGACATGGGGTATCAGACGCGTCAGTTGCTGGTAGTGGATGCGGATGCGCCGGCGCCCGCAGGACGCGCAACGCGTGGTTCAACAATTCAATGGGCTCTTTGCGCAACTAGCAGCTGACCAGGCATGAAACACGTAGCGGGAATCATGGGGCTGCCGACGGGAAGGTATGGTTCCAACGGGTATACGAGACGGAGCGGGGCCGGCCCGGTCGACGCTAATCATCCGCCCTAGGTCGGACTTCAGCGTGGCCAGCCCCGGCTACTTTCAGGACCATGGAGATTCCGCTCAAGCGGGGACGGGATTTCGATCGGAGGATACGGATAAGGGCGCTTCGTGGCTGTGATCAGCGAGTCGCTGGCGAAGCAGAGCTTTGGTACTTCTGATCCGCTGGGGAAGCAGATCCAGTGCGGGCTGGACTCGGATAAATGGATGACGGTGGTGGGAGTGGTCGGAGATGTGCGGCAGGAATCGCCGGCGGAAAAGCCTGGACCCACGCTGTATATGCCCCTGACCCAGCATCCCTTCTATGCGAACCAAATCCACGTTGTTTTGCGGACGGAGGTAGAGCCGCTGACCTTGATGAACGCGGTGCATGAGGATTGCGCGGGTGGATCCGTTGATCGCGATGCGTTTTACCACTATGGATGCGATGGTGGACAAGTCGATTGCGGACGGAACGGTTTCGCGCGGCGCTGGTCTCCTCGTTTGCCGGGAATCGGGTTGTTGCTGGCGATGCTGGGGGTTTACGGGACAGTGGCTTATACGGTGGCGCAGCGGAGTTTGAGATTGGCGTGACGGATGGCCTTCGGCGCGGAAAGAGGGACGATTTTGACGGGGTGCTGGCGCATGCGGCAAAGCTGGCGTGCTATGGCATAGCGATCGGGGTGGTGCTGAGCCTGGTGCTCGCGCGGTTGGTGACCAGCATGCTGGTCGGCGTGCGGCCGACTGATCCGGTCAGCCTCGGGGTGGCCTCGTTGCTGTTGCTGATGACGGCGGTGGGTGCGGCGCTGGCGCCGGGGTGGAAAGCGACCCATGTCGATCCCATAGTGGCGCTGCGGTCGGCGTAGGGCCGGTTCCCTCACAAAGGGGCGGGTGCCAGAGGCAGAACCCTGCTAGAACTGAGTCTGTAGTTCCAGGGGAGGCTGTAGCCGGACAGGTGTTTCAGACACCCAACTCTCGGCTGGCAAGTTCGGGTTCCTTCAACCCTTGCTTGAATCTTTTTGAAGGCTATTTCCCGGGCTGTGGAAATGTCGTCCGCAAAGGGGGCGAAACCACAGTCGTCGGTGGTGCCGAGTTGTTCGAGTGGTAGAAAGGATGCCGCTTCCAGGATCCGGTCGCGCACCTGTTCCGCAGTCTCAACCGTTGGATGAATTGGATCGATGACACCTATGAAAACAAGCTGTTTAGCGTTTGCCAACTTCTTGATCATGGGATAGAGGTGCTGTTTGTCTGATTCGCTGGCCATCTGCAGATAGAACCGGCCGGCTTTCAGCTGGAACAGGTCGGGCAATAAACCTGCGTAGTCGACGTCGGCGCTGTGCGTCGAATCGTGATCGCCGCCAGGGCAGACATGGACGCCGATGCGCTGCGCTCCGCAGGTGAAGCGGTCGAGCACCTGGTTGTTCAGCGCAACAAAGCTGCGCAGCAGATTTCCGGAGGGATCGAGCTTGAGCGACAGCCGGCCCTCGGTAAAATCGATCTGGACAGTGGCGGCGCCCGCTTCGAGCGCTCCGCGGATATCGGCCTCGGCCTCGTCGATCAAGTCAGCCAGAAAGCTTCCCGCGAGTAGCCGGGATCTCCGTTGCCGGATACAGCAGGCTCAGCGCGGAAGCGGAGATGACCGCCTGCTTCACCGGGCGTTGCGTGTAGGCGCGCGCGGCCGCGTAGGTAATGCCGCATGAACGCCGTAGCGGAAGGGTCCGGCGGTCAGCCGAGGCAACTGGCGCTGTGACCGTCGGCAAAGGGAATCACGACGCCGTCGGGAGCGAGGTTCTTAGGCCGTGAGAGGATACGTCGCGAAGCTGGGCTTGGTTTGTTCGCCATCGGTGAGCACGGGCGAGCCGGTCTTTTCCAAACGATCGATGGTGTCCCGCAGCGCGGCAGCGTATTCGTCGTCGAGCGCGGTCGCAGCGATCTTTTGCGCCTTGAAAGTCTGCGATGGCTTGAATCAGCCGCGGAGGGCGAGGGATGCTGCCAATTGGCTCTGTCGGAATCACACCGGAATCCTATAATGAAGCGGAAAAGGCGGCCTCAACCAAAAGGTTGACCTGAACCGGGCCGCCTATGTCGATTCGGACGATAGCTCCCCCGCCGTTCATCAACACATTCGGCCGGTTGGTCACAGTTCGCTTCTTCAGAGTCACCGAAACGGCCATTCTGGCAAGTAGTGCGCCTGGACTCATATCGACATTCCACGGTCGAGCGATCCGGGGGATAATCGAGGGCTACGGTGCTTGACTGCGGCCACTGGAGATCTAAATGTCATTCCTGCACGATTTGAAAATTGCGCTGCGTTCTTTGTCGCGGGTCCCGCGCTGTGGATCACCGTTGCCCTCACGCTGGCTCTGGGCATCGGCGCCAACGCCGCCATCTTCAGCGTGGTGCGCGCCGTGCTGCTGCGGCCGCTGGCCAATCGCGACGAAGACCGGCTGCTCTACTCTGCGCCAGAGCGCGCCGGGCATCGGCGATGGCCAACGCGACGTTCTCCGTTCCCGAAATTCAGGACATCGGCGCACAGCCTGAAGACCATCCAGGAGCTCGGCACATTCTCAGAGATCGACTTCACCATCGTGGGCCTGGGCACGCCGCGCGAGATTCCCGCCGGCGTGGTGGACGGCAATTACTTCGAGGTGATGGGCCTGCGTCCGGTGCTGGGCCGGCTGCTGACTCCCGCGGACGACGGGCCCAATGCCGCCGGCGCGGTCGTGCTCACCTATAAGTTCTGGCGCGACTCGCTGCACTCCGATCCCAACGTGCTGGGCAAAGACGGTGCGCCTCGAGAGCTACAGCGGGCGCGCGCACCGCGGTCATCGTCGGCGTGCTGGAGCCGTCGGTTCCCTACCCCGTGGCAACCGAGATCATCGCCAACGTCGTGACCAGCCCGCATCATCTTTCGGCCACCATGGTCACCGGCCGCGAACATCGCATGACCGAGGTCTTCGCGCGGCTGGCGCCCGGCGCCACGCTCGACCAGCCGCACGCGCCGAGCTGAAGACAGTCTACTCGGCGATGACGCGCCGCGCATCCCGAGGTCTACAAGCCTGAAGACCACTTCCGATCGGCGTGACGCGCATGCACGACCAGATCAATTCGCGCGCCAACACCATCTTGTGGGTGCTGTTCGCGGCTTCGGGCCTGCTGTTCGTGATCGCCAGCTCGAACGTCGCCAACCTGGTGCTGGCGCGCACGGTGCGCCGCGAGCCGGAACTGGCCGTCCGCTCGGCGCTGGGCGCGAGCACGGCGGCGCTGCGCCGTTCGCTGCTGGCCGAGAGCCTCGTGCTGTGCGGCAGCGGAGCGGTGGCGGCGCTGCTGCTCGCCGTGCCCATGGTGGCGGTGCTGGGCCGTTATGCCGCGCGCTTCTCCGTGCGCGCCGACGGACCTCACGCTCGATTTCAGCCTGGTGTGGTTTGGCATCGCGCTGGCGCTTGATCGCCGCCGTCTTCCTTGCCTACATTCCGCGGCTGCCCTCGCCGGATCCGTCGCACGGCATCAGCCTGACCAGCGGCGGAACGCGCGTCACCGGAGGCAGAGCAACCGCCGGCTGCGCATCTTCGCCGTCACGCAGATCACCGCGTCGTTCCTGCTGCTCGCCGGCGCCGGCGTGCTGATGCGGACGCTCTACGTGCTCGAGCAGACGCGGCCGCCATTCGACACCGCCCATGTGCTCGCCGTGAATCTGCCGGTGATGAACTACGGACGAACGCCCGAGCAGGTGCAGCGAGTTCTATCGCGAGGTGAAGCAGCGCGTCGGCGCGCTGCCCGGCGTGGAACACGTCTCCACGGATTCAGCGTTCCCTGGCGCGACGACGCAGGCGCTGAGCATCAGCTTCGCTTTCGCCGTGGAGGCGCGACGCGCGCAGAACGGCAAGGACGATCTGCGCGCGCAATTCCGCGTCCGTTTCGCCGGGATTCTTCGCCACGCTTGGGCGTGCCGCTTCTCGAGGGCCGCGATTTCCGCGACAGCGACAAGGACGGCGCTGAACGCGTCGTCATCATCAGCCAGAGCGTCGCGAAGCCGCTCTTTCCCGGCCAGGACGCGCTGAATCGCAAGCTGCGCTGGACCGACGGCGTGATGAAGTTCATCGGCATCAGCTATGAGCCGCGGCGCATCGTCGGCGTGGTGCCCGACTTCGACGACGAGAACATCATTCCCGCGCCGGCCATGACCATCTATCAGCCCATCGACCAGGAAGGCTGGCAAGGCCGCCTGTTCGTGCGCGCCAAGCAGGATCCGTACGCGCTGGTGCCGGCGATCACGCGCACCATTCACGAGATGTCGGCCGACCAGCCGGTGGAGCGCGCCAGCACGCTCGAAGACATTCGCGCCGAGGTGCTGACGCCCGACCGCCTGAATGCGATCGTCTTCGGCGGATTCGCGGCCGTGGCGCTGCTGATTTCCGTCGTGGGCGTGGCCGGCGTGCTTGCCTTCTCCGTGAGCGGGCGCACGCGCGAGTTCGGCATCCGCATGGCGCTCGGCGCTCAGCCGCGCAACATCCTCACCGACGTCCTGCTGGAGGGCCTGGTCATCGCCGGCATCGGAGTGGCGGCAGGGGTAGTGGTTGGCTTCGCCTTCGCTCGCGCGATCAGCAAGTACATTGCGGGAGTGCAGCTGCCGGGTGCGCTGGCTTCGTCGCCTCGGCCTTCGTGATTCTGGCGGCCGCGGTAATTGCTTCGGCTGTGCCCGCGGCGCGCGCCGCCAGGGTGAATGCGTTGGAGGCGCTGCGCTCGGAGTAATGCGCCGGGCGCATCACCTGGGATAGGGCCGTTCGAAGCTCCTCGACGCTTTCCGCTGCACTTCGTCCGGCGGTGTCGATCACTATGTGCTCACGATCCCATGGGTCGTATTCACGAGAGACAACTTGTTCCCAGGTTGGCAGCTTAAGTCCGCGAATATCGACAAGTCGCGTTTCCACACGTTGGCGATGGAGCTGCAAGTCGGAACAGATCACTTCTACTTCCACAGCGCGTGCCTGGGCACGATGGGCAACGTCGATCCAGGCGTCGCGGCTCAGGCAAATCGGATTCACTGAATCGGAAATCACCGCTCGACCCAGACGAAGGTTGTCCTCCGCAACCGCATACGCGATACGATACCCCTCCTCGTTTATCTCCAGGTTTGCTGTTGAGGAATCGCGAAGGGCTTGCTCAATGGTGTCAATGCGAAGATATGTGGCCCCGAGTAGTTGAGCCAGGTTTTTGGCAAGCGTTGTTTTTCCTGTGGCAGGCAGCCCGCCAAAGATGATCAACAGCGTATGGGAATTCTCCATCGCGCGATTCTACTGGAGAGCACCTTTGCACGCACCTTCTTGCAGGATGAGTCGCTATATGATTAGCCGGTGTCATTGGTACTCTCCGGAGGCTCACGTATGCGGCGACGCGATTTTCTTATGTCAATACCGCTGGCCGTTCTCATGCCGCAGTTGCGTTCTGCGACCGCCCTCAAAATCACCGACATCCGAATCGTTAATCTGAAGGTCGTTCGCGAGACCGGCAAGATGGAAGCGGCGTGGGATCCGGGCACAGTGACCACGTGGCGCATCGGCGGCGGCTCGATCGTGGAGATTCAAACCGACCAGGGAATTTCAGGGATCGGGCCGGGGATGGACCCCGACTTGTTGGCGGCGGCCAAGTCTCAGCTCATCGGCAAGGACCCCTTCAGCATCGAGCAACTGGCTGGTCCGCTGCGCTATTACGTGGGTGGAAACCCGCGCACCGTGTCCTCCCTGGAGATTGCCCTGTGGGATCTCACCGGCAAGGCTACTGGTCAACCTCTCTATAAGATTTGGGGCGCGGCCAAGAACCGGGTACCGGCCTATGCCAGCATGATCCAGCTCTCTACTCCCGAAGAGAGGGTGCGCATGGCCGTCCAGCTCAAATCGGAAGGATGGAAAGCGATCAAGCTTCGCGCCCATTACCCTACCTTGAAGCAAGACGTACAACTGGTGGAAGCGGTGCGCAAAGCGGTGGGCGATGACATGGACATCATGGTGGACGCCAACCAGGCCCAGTCCTTTACCGGATGGCAGCCTGGCGTCACCTGGGATTTCCATCGCGCGCTCGAGACCGCTCGCGAACTCGAGCGGTTGAACTGTGTCTGGCTGGAGGAACCGCGGCCACGCTACGCTTTCGATGAACTGGCAGAGTTGAGCCGCCGGGTATCCATTCCCATTGCCGGAGGAGAAAACAATCGCGGAGTACACGAATACCGCTGGATGCTGGAACAGAACGTCTTCTCCATTCTGCAGCCCGATATCATGGTGGCCGACGGTGTCACTGGCTTTCGGGAGATTGCTGCGTTGACCCAGGCATACCACAAGCGGGTGATTCCCCATCACGGCGGCGGCAACCTGGGTACGATTGCCCAGCTCCACGCCATTGCCTCGTGGCCGAATGCGCCGTGGATAGAGATCCTGCACGACCCGCCCGTCGCCGCCTATACCAATGGCTTTTCAATCATGCAAAACCCTCCCCTCGTGGACAAGGAAGGCTATCTCAACTTGCCGCAGGGTCCAGGTTTGGGCGTGGAGATCAACCAGGAATTGATTGTCCCTTGAGTGCGGTGGGCACTCTCCGCATCTAAGAGGCAACGATGGAACAGGACGGGTGGGTTCTGCAGTGGCCACACAAAACTCGCGGCTCTTATAGGGGACCTTCGTTGGGACGAGTCCAACCGTGGCGGTAGCCGAGGGAGTAGCTGCGAGAATATCCCTCGTTTAGCAGAACGATCCAAGCGGTTTCATTTTTGGTTCCCCGGAACCTGTCAATCCGCCCGTTCTTCTGGCCCTCTAACCATGCCTGATCGTTCATCGCCTCACGCCTCCAGTTAGCCCTTCCAGCTCATGTTCCGTCAGGACTGGCACAGCTACAATCACCCCAAGGCTGACCCTACGGCGCTTTTCGGTGACCCGTTTTCCTGTTGGGCCATGCGGCCGGGAGACCAGGATCAGGTTCGGGTACCCCGCATCCCCTATCCGTCTCCGCCCATGTCACATAACGGTGTAGTGAACGCTGTGTAGAGGGTGATAGTGGGATAGCTTTATTTTCTCTTTCCGAGAGCCTTAGACCAGGAAATCCGATCTTCCCCAAAGAGAAGCAACTGCGACACAGCTTCCGGGTCGGTGGGCAACTGCACCCGGGTGACCCCTCCCTGAAACGCAGCGCTCGACGCGCAGAGTGCGCATCAACGTCGCCTGCTGGGAAGCGGCCACATGGGGAAGGATGAACATCAATTTGGAACCTATCGGGACGTAGCTACTTGCTCCATTGAGGAACACTTCGAGCATTGGACTGACAGTCACGACTCCGTCAAAAAGCGCGCAGGTACCTTTCAGGTCAGCAGCGCTTGCAGGAGATACCGGGATCATTTTCGATCGCCAATGTTGCCCCATTCAGGTCTTCATCGAGTGCACCTCCAATCAAGATGGCCGGCGTCTTCGCTCCGCCCGAAACAGTCAGATCCTGCAAGAAAAGCCGCAACCGGGAAGTGTTGGCGAACTGCTTGCCAGCTCAACATCCGAAGAGTTCGCGCAAAGGCCGTGGATCCTGCGGACCTCTTCTCAACCCGAAGGAACTTCAAACTCGTTCCGTACCACCGACAACATCGTAATAAGTGATCGTGGTGCCTCGATAGTCGCTTGCAGTGTGGCTGGAATTCTGAGGGTCGAAGAAATCGCGTTCTATTCTCAACTGCATCTTAGGCGCCATGTCGACATAGCCCCCGGGCCCATAGCTATAGCGGTAGAACAGGGTGTCCTCGACCGGAGCGGAAAGGCTTGTAGCGATTCGCCGCTTGACTTGGAGATATTCGTCCACCGAAGCAAAACACTGTTTCTGTTGCAATCCATAAAGAGCGTTTTCGAAGCTTCGCCATTCTTCTTTCATATCGACGGCGCCGGCGCTCGCTTCCCACGCGGAAGGACTTGGTGTGTCTGCTGTCCAATAGCCCTCTTTGCCAGAAGATGGACCGAACGAAAACCAGGATCCTTTGATCGAACAACTCACCGGAGGCTCGGCGCCCGGGAGAATCGGGATACGAATCGGCTGGTGATCTTTTTGCGAAGTCGCAGCATCCGGCGAAAGCAGGAAGTACTGGGAATTAATTTTGCTGAGAAGATAGCCGCCCTGCGGCCGCCGTACTGCGCATCCTGCGCACGCGGCAAGCAGGGTTGATAAGCAACGCCGCGAATAGTTTTTGCTTCATGATCGACATCGGGTCGCTCACCCCCGAAACAAGACCCTGAGCCAGGCGAGAGCTTTCACTCCGCGCGGAGAGCTTCCATGGGATTTACCTGCGCTGCTTTTCGCGCGGGAAAGAAGGCCGCCAGGCTGCCACTCAGGATCAATACCAGGGCAGCCATCACCAGCGTCCACAGGTCATGTTCGGCGACTCCATACAAGAAGACACGCACAAATCGACCGGACAGGGCCGCCAGGACCATGCCGATGCCCACCCCACTCAGCACCAGCACACCAGCCTGGCGGAATACAAGCCACAACGCCTGTCTCCTCTGTGCCCCCAACGCGATGCGCAGGCCGATCTCACGCGTCCGCTGGGCAACCACATAGCTGAGTAAGCCGTAAAGGCCGGTAACGCAGAGCAGCAATGCGGTCCCGCCAAAGAGTTCCAGCAGATGAGCCGCCAGCGTTTGGCTGCCGTAGGAATCCGCAACTACCTGGTCCATGGTGGTGAAGGTTGCATTGGCCAGCTCAGGGCTGGCCTGGCGAAGAAGGGTGCGCAATTCCGGAATGATGGACGTCAAAGGTCGTCCAGTACGAAGCGCAAGATCCATCGCCCTGCCTTCGAACGCAAGGTACGAAGTGCTGTCGGGCGTCATCTGCGAGAGGCAGACCACCACCTCAGGCTCCGGTCTTGTGATCGAGCTTTGTCGCGCGTCCTCCAGGACACCCACGACTTCTGTCGGCTCATTCTTCCGCATATCCAGAAGGTGCATGCCGAGAACAGAACTGGGATTCTGCTGGTCTGGTGCGTAGAGCCGTGCAAACGATGGATTGACCACCGCAACGGGTTGCGATCCCGCCGTATCTTGCGCGTTGAAGTAGCGGCCGGCGAGCATGCTGAACCCGAAGACCTGCTGAGCGTCAGCGGTCACGCCTCTTATATTCGACATGATGGGGTCATTCCCACCCCCGTGAGCGCCGTAACCCTTCCCGTCAAAGACAACTGCATGCGGAAGGTCTGGCCCAGCGGCACCTCTGTGATGAGCGTCGCAGCCTGCACTCCGGGCAGATGCTGCACCCGCTCCAGCAAGGGTTCGTACAAGTCCGTCGTCATGTTGCGGTTCGCGAACCGGTAAGCGGGATGGTCAGGTTCGCGACCATGATGTGATCTGTCCGAAAGCCCAGAGGCACGTGGCGCAAGGCATAGATGGTGCGCAAAAGCAGGCCGCAACCGGCCAGCAAAGTAAGCGACATGGCAATTTCCGCAATCACCAGGGCACTCCGCGCCCGATGCTGCGTGCGGTTGGTTCCGCTCTGCAGCCCACCCTGCTTGAGTGCGGCTTCGATAGGCATATGCACGGCGAGGAACGAGGGCCACGCCGAAGAAAAGAGGGTGGTCAGCAGCGTGAGCCCCACCAGGGCCAGCAGAACAGTAACGTTCGCCCTCGCCGAGATGATAACCGGGAGGTGAGCAGGGATCTGTTTCTCGAAGATCCGGATCGACACCATCGCGAGGAGGCTTCCCAGCAGTGAAGCGACTCCACTGAGAATCAGGCCTTCGAAAAGTAGCTGTTGCATGATCCTCATCCGGCTCGCACCGAGCGCACCGCGCACGGCAATCTCTCGCTGCCGGGTTGTGGCGCGAACCAGGAAAAGGTTGGTCACGTTGACGCAGGCAATCAGCCAGAGGACCGCGGCCGCCGCCAGCAGGGTGATGAGTCCTTTTTTCAGGCTAGCGTCTACCAGAGTGTCAGCATAGCGCTGAACGATCACGCTGTCCCGGCTCTCACGATCATCGGGATCCGCATAGCTTTTCGCTAGCTGCGCCTGCAATGTTTTCAGCTCTGCTTCCGCAGCGCTCAGCGGTACACCCGCCTCCAGGCGGCCAATCGCCATGTAGCTACGCGGCCGGTTTGCTTGTTTCCTATCGGCATCCTCGAGCCGCACTGCTGTCCAGACTTGATTCCAGTTCTGCTGGCCTCCGAATGAAAATCCCCTCGGCATCACACCAACAACAGAATATGGTTGACCATTGAGCAGGACGTTTTTGCCGAGGATGCCCGGATCGCTGCCGTACATCTGCCTCCAGGCGGCATCGCTCAGCACGATGGTGTTTGTATTCTTCCCATCGCGTAAATGGATCTACATCCTGGTCGAAGGCATGGCCCAATCGAGGCTGAACACCCAGGGTGGGAAAGAAATTCGGGCTGATACTGGTGAGATAGACTTCCGGGCGGTCCCGCATTGCCATCCAGAAAATTTCCTTTGGAGCCCACGAGTAGTAGGCAATCTGATCGAGCGTCTTGTTCTGTTGTTGCCACGCTCGAACATCGAGGTAGGCCGCGCCGCGATTGAAGGCCCGGTTTTCCATGGATGCCGGCCTCATCAATCGTTACCAGCCGTTCCGGGTGCGCAAACGGCAACGGCCGGAGCAAGACCTGATCAACCACCGTGAACATGGCGGTTGCCGCTCCAAGGCCGAAGGCGAGCGTTGCTATCACCGTGATCGAAAATCTAGGGGTTCTACGAAGTTGCCGCAAAGCGCTGGTTATATCTTGCTGAAACGAATCGAGCCAAACCCATCCCCACATGCGGCGCACTACATCTTTCACCAGCGCTCGATTCCCAAATTCCCTCTCCGCCTCGCGCCGTGCCGTCTCTGGATCAGCGCCCCGATCGCGCCTATCGGCGGCGGCCAGGGCGAGATGCGCTTCGATCTCGGCGTCGAGATCCGATTTCGCGCGCTCAGGTCGAAAAATACGGCTCCACAAACTCATGGAGTTCCTCAGCCTTCTGGTGTCGGAGTCATAATATTGCCGATGGCGGCTACCATCGTTTCCCACTTGGAACGGTCACGAGCCAGTTGCTTCTTGCCCTCAGCGGTAATACGGTAAAACTTGGCGCGCTGTTTCTGCTCTGTTTGTGCCCACTTGGAAACGACCCATCCCTGCCGCTCCATACGATGGAGAGCCGGGTAAAGCGAGCCCGTTTCTACCTGCAGAACATCTCCAGACTGCGCGCGAATCGCCTGGCTAATGGCGTAGCCATGCTGGGCGCCCCACTGCAATGTTTGAAGAATGAGCATGTCGAGCGTTCCCTGCAGAAGCTCAACCCTGTTCAAGTATGGTTCGCGTCCTGAAGTCACAGTGTAGACACTCTACAGCACCAGCAAGTAGAACGTCTACAGGCCTCATTAAGGCGGCCAATTACATCCCTTGTCGGGCTCGGCCGGCGCGCAGGGGGTTGCCAGAGTTATG
Organism: uncultured Acidobacteriaceae bacterium; assembly: GCA_963775365.1. GTDB lineage: Bacteria > Acidobacteriota > Terriglobia > Terriglobales > Acidobacteriaceae > PALSA-350. The sequence continues at coordinate 48,566 of CAVZJL010000014.1, forward strand.
GCAGTTTCCGATCGGGCTTGGTAATTAATGGAAACAGGTATCATGCCGCATTTCTTGCACCGCTCATTTGTCCAGAGTGAGAGCGTATACATCTTGCGTTCCAGTGTCGCGCAGCAGCAGCGGCGCATCCGTAGGATCGAGGTCCATCCAGGGATCGAGTTCGATCTCATCATCCCCGCCAGCATGCCAATCCTTCAGGTCGGCGACGCGTTCCACTTCGCCCCCCTTGACAGGTATACGAAAGACGCCGGAATCACCCTTGTGGGAGAACAAGACAAAAATGTAATAAATGTACCTGCTATCTCTGGAAAAGGCGGGGTATCTAGCCAATCCTTTCACCGGAAGCGCCGACCATTGCTGCGTCTCAATGTCGAAGACCTTCAGGATGGAGGCCTTCCATGACAGCGCTGCAATGTAGCGGCCGTCCGGCGACCAGCGCGGCGACCAAGTGCCATCCGACCCCGGAATAACTGTGACCCGGCGGCTTTCGAGGTCGAGTATCCGCAGGTTTCCTGTCTCGGCATCCCTTGCGGTCGCCGAATCAAACACAATTTTCTTCCCGTCCGGCGACCAGTCCGGATCCCCTTGTCTTCCATTGTCTTCAGGAAGAATCCGTTTGGGGATGCCGCCCTCTGAAGCGACAGTGTAGCTATAAACGTGATCGGCAGAGAATGCGAAAAACAGAATCTGCGAGCCGTCGGGCGACCAGCGGGGACCTCCCACATGCATCGGAGGGTCCGTCAGTTGCACAGGACTGCTGCCGTCCCGGTTGACCTTCCACAGGACGCCTTCGGGGAAGGAGGCATAGGTTATGTACTGACCATCCCTGGAGAAGGAGACATTGTCGGCAGATATACCTCCGAGAAACGGCTTGATTTCTTTGGACGCCGGGTCGATGCGCGAAAGCTCACCGCGCAAGGTGTAGCCGGATGAGAAGATTTTAGTCCCGTCCTTGCTGGGATAAGGTGGGGTCCAAGCGATCGGACCCGTAGTCAATTGAACCGGCCCGGCGGGCGGCTGCCGCAGCAGCCCGCTCCGTTCATCAAGCGTCCAAATCTGATCTATGGCCCACGGCGATTCGTGCGACGTGAATAGGAAGAACTCCCCATCAGGGGTCCAGCGGCCGCAGCATGTAGTGCCAAAGGTATGCCAACCGGGAAGCAACGGATGAAGATCCGATCCCTTTGACGATATCTCCCAAAGCCGATTGTCTCGAAAAAACCGAATGACTCTGCCGTCCGGCGACCATGCGGGCGATTCGGCTTTGGCGCCCACCGAGCCCAGCTTGTGGGCTCCAGTCCCGTCGGTCTGAACGAGCCAGATGTCTCCTTCGTGAGTAGTGTAGGCCACCGAAAGCCCGTCAGGTGAATAGGCCGCATCCCACCCATCACCCAGGCGGCGATATGAGCCATCCTGAATGCGAACATTCCAAATTGGACCGAACGGCTTCCCTTCTTCCAGGGTACTGGTAATAAGATGTGAGCCATCCGGCGATACGTCCAACATCTCACCCGGCCCCCCGGGAACCGGAACCGGGATCTGTGCCAACTCTCCGCCCGCTATCGGAACCTGTTCAATGGAACTCAGCGTAAACTCGTTCGCATATATCCTGCTTGCGTCGACTCCGGCGAGCCACTTCCTGCGACCGTCGTGGGTAATCTGGACATATCTCGAGATGCGGGGCGGAGGCAGCGGGCGGTGCAGGTAACAGATTGTGGCAATGAGGCACACGGCGAGAAAGGCAGCGGCCAACAGCCACCATCGCCGAAAACTCCGGATCGCCCCGCCCGCGGCCTGAGCGCTGAGTTCCGGCCCTTTGCTGCCACCGGCGCCGTCCGGCAAGTCGGGCGGCGCCGGCCCGACCTGTATGTCCTCCGAAACCTCAACCTTGCACACGAACCGGTATCCGACCGTGGCCACGGTCTTGATGTAACGCGGTTGGTGAATGTCGTCTCCCAGCGCGGTACGCAGCAGCCAGATGCAGCGCGTCAGGGAACCTTCGGTAACAGCAGCATCGCCCCAGACGGTGCTAAGCAGTTCTTCCTTTGTGATCAGTCTTTGCGGATTGTGCAGCAGGAATAGAAGAGTTCGAAACGCCTTCGGCTCCACTGCCAACACCTTCCCCGCCTTGGCGAGCGTAAACTCCCGCTCCCGAACCTCCACGTCGTCGAAGTGGAAAACAAAGGACTTACTCGGCATCATAAATTCATAATCCGCCCTAAGAAACTCCCGATCAGCGCGGAGAATTTGATAACCAGCCCATCAAGACCAAGTAGAACCACGCGCCCAGAGTTCCTTCAGCCAACCCGGCTGAGGAGCTCTCGCAATGGCCACCTTCCCATGGTTCGCTTCCTTGGTTCTCAGCGCCACCATCGTTCCCGCGCTCGCAGCAGAAACCCGTTGTCCTGGAAATGTCGCCAGTGTACCCTTCCGCTTCGTCAACCGCCACTTGATCGTTTTAGCTGTATCCATTAACCAAACCGGCCCTTACGACTTTCTATTAGATAGCGGCACTCAGATCACAATGATCGATCCCTCTCTCGCCGCTGCGCTTCATTTGGATACTCATGGCATGGCCGTAGTCGCGGGAGTCGGACCTGGTCAGTCTGCTACCTATGCGCAACTCGACCTGGTCGAGGCCGGTTCTCACGCCATTGCCAAGCAAAAGGTCCTTGTTTATAACCTCCAGAGTTTCCCCGCCGATTCGCACCTGCAGGGCATTCTCGGAGAGGATTTCCTCGAACACTTCGACCTGCTAATCGACAATGCAAACCACCTGCTCTGTCTGGACGACTCTGCGGCGATGCGCGCAGAGGTGAGAGGGCCGCATATCCCGTTGGTCGCTGCGGCGGAGGCAGACCAGGTCGGCGCGCTGCCCGCTTTTCTGCTCATTAGGGCACGTTTATCCGACGGGTTACGGCGCGTTCGTTTGCTACTTGACTTCGGCGCGAACGAGCCCATCCTTTTCAACATTGCTGAATATATGTTGGTGCGACCTTCACGGGACGTCGCTCTCCGGGGAAGTGGGTTGGATGGGGCGCAGCCAGCTTTTTCGTCTTTGCCACCTCAGGATGTGAAGATCGGCCCACTTGAACTGGCGCGTGTTCCCTTCGTAAGCACGACCACGGACAAGGATTCCTATGTGCAGGGGTTCGACGGTGTTCTGAGTACGGGGCTCTTCCGGCGTGTGTTTATCGACCACGCCGATCGCTTTGCCGTCCTTGAGCCGAGATAGAAGCGAAGATGACGGGTCCGCGCATCAACTAAGAACTCAGACCAGAAAAGCAATCGGCTGCGAGTGATGTTTGCGTCGCCCCGATATGAGAATCCAACGCTTCAGAAAAAGAGTAAAATTGCGGCCGATGTGAACATTTACCGCACACCTATCGCGAGGATTCTTCAAGGCTGCATACTGCTCGTTTTGTGCACTCGGTCCGCGTCCTCGCAGGCCCATTCTCCGGCTTTTCAGGAACCCGCGGCGTCTGAGATTCGCGAGGCGGCCCCTGGGCAATCTACAACGCCAGCACCCAATCGGCCGGTCAAACTGGTTCCCCGATCGGCTGAAGATCGCGAACGCACATATCGGGCTGAGCACCACGTCATCCTGAACGTTTTTGTGGCCGATGCATCCGGCAACCCGGTAGCCGGGTTGAAGCAGGAGGATTTTATCCTGCTCGAAAATGAGCACCCACAACAGATCGCATCCTTTAAGGCGGTGAGGGGCAGCGAGGCGTCTGCGCCACCCCGTGTCTTGCTCATGCTCGATAGTGTGAATAACTCCTCCAGTGGAATGACTTACATACGCAGGGAGTTGGAGGCGTTTCTGGAGCAGAACCAGGGGAACCTTCCTTATACAGTTTCCATCGTCCGCCTCACCGACTTCGGACTAAGGGCAGGCCAACCCTCCCGCGACGGCAATGCCCTCCTCCGCGAACTCGGGATGCTTCCCTATGACATCCATGTGAAGATGCGGGGCGAGGAGCCTCCCCCCAACGCAACGACGGTGGGCAATGCGTTTGACCCCATGAAGGCCATGATCCGGCCCAACCCAGACGGAGCGGACCTTGATCAACGGTTCAGCCTATCCATACCTGCGCTCGTCAGCTTGGCGGCAGAACAGGTGGAGGTGCCCGGAAGAGTCATCCTGGTCTGGATTGGCTCTGGTTGGCCCATGCTTTCCGGACCTGGATTTCTGCCGGATACGCCGGAGACGCAACGTAACTTCTTCGCGCACATCGTAGGTCTCTCGACCGTGTTGCGCGAAGCTCAAATAACGCTGGATATGGTTTCTTCTCCCAAGATGCTGCGCAACGCCGGACTAGATGCGGATTACTACCAGGCCTTTCTCAACGGGGTATCATCGGTTAGCCAGGCGAACGCCGCTAACATGGCATTGCCCGTTCTTGCCCGCCAAAGCGGCGGTCAGGTCCTGGCGGATAGTAACAACCTTACCGCGGAGATCGACAAGTGCGTTGCCGATGCAGGCTCGTACTATGTCCTGGCATTCGATTCCGTTCCGGCTAACAGCCCTGACGAGTATCGTTCACTTCAGGTGAAGGTGAACAAACCAGGATTGACGGTACGCACTAATACGGCGTATTACGCTGAGCCTTAAGGATCGCGCGGTGGAAAGATTCGACTTCCAAGGTTGAGCACGGCCTTCATAGGAAGAATTGGCGGCTAGAGCCGGATTTGTTTGCAACCACTTGCGACAGCCTGAAGGTGCGTGAGAGATTCTTTATTTGCTTTAGGCGGCCGCGGCAAATGAGAAGAGGCGATCGAGAGCCATTATCCGACTCAAGCCTAAGAACGGCTTGAACGGGGCACCCGGCCGTATCCTTCAAGGCACAGACTTTCTCCGCACCCTCTTCAACCAGCCGCCCACTGGCATTCCGCGCCCATCCTGATAAGCAATGAGCCCGGGAACCGTTACTTCCACTTCTGTGCCGGCGCCGGATCGATTCCACAATCGGAATCGGGCACCCATCTTCTCAGCCCGCTCGCGCATCCCAGAGAGCCCCCAATGCCCCACGGAACCACCGGCACGCAATGTTTCTTCGCCGATGCCCTGACCATCGTCGCGAACTCGCAAGCGAAGGGCCGAATGATCAAAGTCCAGCTCAACCTCGATCTTCGATCCTTGAGAGTGACAAAAGGAATTGACGATGGCTTCTCTTCCGATAAGAAACACTTCATCGCGAATCATGGAATTCAGTTCCCGCTGGGCTCCGGTGACGACCACTGTAAACACAATTGGACTATCCTGTTGAAGATCCCGCCCGGCTTCAGCAAGTGCTTCCGCCAATGGTGTCACTGGCCCACTCTCGTGCCGTAGATCCCGGATCCGGTCGCGGCTCGCAACCAGCAGAAGATCGGCGCGATCGAGCGCATCCTCCAACACGCTACGCGCCTTCGAGCCTTGCGGGATCAAGCCAGTCACTCCTTGAAAGCGAAGCATCAGGCCGTGGAATCCCTGCAAAAGTGTGTCGTGGAGCTCACGAGCGATCCTGGTGCGCTCGGCGACCCGCTCCTCGAGGCGCATCGAATACTGCTGAGTCAATCGGCGCAGGCGATACCAGTAGAGGAAATAGCTAAAGAGCAAGAGGACCGATACGTACATACACCGGAACCACCACGTGTTCCACCAGGCCGGCAGTATCTGTATAGCTAGGGCGGCACCTGGCTCACTCCATGCGCCGCGCCCAGTCGCCGCCTGCACTCTGAAGTTGAATTTGCCAGCAGGAAGACTCGTGTACGTCACCACGCGTTGGTTGCTTGCCACCTGATTCCAATCGCTGTCGAGTGGATCCAGTTTGTAGCGATACCGCGTCGACGACGGGTTCAGGTAACTCAGGGCAGAAAATTCAAGCGAAAGCATGGTCTGATTGTGAGTGAGGAGCAGATCGCGTGATTGCGTGATCGCTTGCTTGAGCGGCGAATCCTTCCCCAACTTTACATCGTGAGCCAACACGTGGAGATCGGTCAACACGACGGGCGGAGTCCACGTGGTCTCTTTTATCCGATCGGGATAGAACGCCACGCCTCCGCTAAAGCCCCCAAAGAACATCTCACCATCTCCACTCTTGAAGCATGCGGGCCAGCCAGTCAGGTCAGGACCGGGAAGGCCATCGGAAGTGAAGTAGTTCTTGAATCTCCGGCTTCGCTGATCAAAGCTGGAGATGCCCTTGTTCGTACTCATCCAAAGCGTTCCCCGATCATCCTGCCGGATGCAAGCGACCACATTGCCGCTTAATCCATCCCGCTCGTAGTACGGGATCGCTTGACCGCTTTTGGGATCGAATTGATCCAAACCGTTCTGCGTAGCAAGCCACATGGTGCCAGCATGATCGAAGAACACTGAGTTCACCCGGCTGTCACTGATAGTTGCCCGGTTTGCGGGATCGCGCGCATGCCCAGTGAACTGTTTTGTGGAAGGATCGAAACTTTGTACCCCATCGGCGTCAGTGCCAATCCACAGAACCCCACGAATGTCCTCGATCAACCCCATGTAGAGTGGCACCGAGTCTGCGTGGGGCCGATAGACGGTGAAACGATTGGTATCACGTTCAAAATGGTCCAGGCCATCCCACGTGGATGCCCAAAGGCCGCCTGCATGGTCGATCAATAAGGACGTCACGATATTGCTGCTTAGGCTTGATGGATCAGCCGCATCGTGAAGATACCTGGTTACACGCCCGGTTCTTTCGTCAACCCGGCTAAGCCCGTCACCGAAAGTTCCTACCCAGATACCACCAGAGTGATCTTCACTCATCGAGATCACATGATTGATGCCACTGAACTCCGTGGTCCCAAAGGTGGGTGGGTCACCACCCTCCCGTCTAATTCGACGCAAGGTCCTTTGGCCGATCCAGACGTCGCCATTCTTGTCCTTCAAAACCGCGCCGACGAACGTGTCTCTTCCGTTCTCCGCTGTTCCCTGCAGAAGCGGAAGAGATTCAAACGCCGTCTTCTTCTTGGAGAACAAATTTGGTCCCTGTGTTCCCATACCGACCCAAATATTTTCTTCCTTGTCTTCGTAGAGACTGACGACCGAATTTTCCGAAAGGCTATTCGGATTTCCCGATTCATTGCGGTACTGGATGAAGCGATTGTGATCACGATCGAATCTGAAAAGACCACCGCCCTGGCTGCCGAGCCAAAGCACTCCATCCCGGTCTTCGAGGATGGCTACGAATCCGGACAGCGCCGTGGGGGAAGAGGGACTTTTGCGTAAGTGAATCGGCGTCAGCTTGTTCGTCTTGCGGTCAAACACCGCGAGGCCGTTACCAAGGGCGTGGATCAGCCAAAAGACACCGTGGCGGTCTTCATAGAAGAAGCTTTCCCGTGGTTCGTTTTGAGCTACGTGCAGCAGGATGTTCCCGGTCTTGCGATCGAATTTGTCCAATCCCTCCCTGGTCACGACCCAGAAATTGCCCTCTCGATCTTCGCCACTGGACTTCACATCGCTGCTGCTCAAACTCAGCAGATTCTTCGCCTCGTGGCGATAGGTGCCGACCACGCCGGACACCGGGTCGAATGCGAACAGACCGTTGGTGGTCGACAGCCAGAACAGCCCTTTGCTGTCCTGGGTGATGTGCTTGATGGTGAGCTGTTCCCGCTTCGCGTGCGCAGCCTGGATCTGGTAATGAACAAACGTCTCAGTGACTGGATCATATTTATCCAGAAATTGATTGCATGCGACCCAGATGACACCGGACCTGTCCTTGAACAAAGCAGTGATATATACTCCGCTGAGGCTTCTCGGGTCCGCGGGATCATGAAGGAAGACCTTGAACTTGTAGCCGTCATACCGGTTCAATCCGTACTGCGTGCCGAACCACATGAATCCCTGATCGTCTTGCACGATTTGGGAAACCCGCACCTGGGAGAGTCCATCACCGGTCGCGGTGCGGTAGAACCGGATATCCGTTCCCGCAATCACCGGTGGGGTGCTGGGCAATCCCTGGACAACCTGCGGGGCTGGATCTGGCGACCTAGCGGCATTTTCCGGCTGGGCTACGCTTCGCCGGCCAGCCGACGCCTGGATGCCATGCGTTCCAGCGGTGACAAACATAACCACGGCCAGCCACACCAGGGTGCGCAGCATGCGCTTTGGGCGAAGGCGCCGCGTCAACTCGTCAAAGTCGCAGGCAGGAGTGTTTCGAGGCGATCGATGGTGCCAAGCCTTTTGGCATGGAAGCGTGCAACGGTTGAAAACCATTCCCCCTCATCAATCGCGCGCCGTCGGCACAACTATCTGGCGCCTGCCATACAAGCGGGCGTCCATCGAATACGCCCCTGGGCCTAGCATTCCTAACGCAACAATCACGATCAGTACAAAACACTCGTTTATTGTGTCACAGCCGTTACATAGGAACAGACCGATCGCTCCAGCGATCACGCTAAACGTGGCCGTAAAGGGAGTAAAGAGGCCGAGAGCCAGGAGGATCGAAGAACAGCCGGACACCGCCATCGGCAGCATCGAGCCCTGTGAGTGCCATGAACGTGAACCCTGGAGAAGTAGAATCCAGGCTAGCGACAACCGCAGCAGCAGAAGAGCCACGCCCGGTTGACGATCTGGAAATGTTGCGAAGAGCCTTTGCACACCGTTAAGGCTAGCCGAGAAGGATAAGAATCCAGACCTCCGTTGGGAGGCCCTGTTTGCAACACTTTAGAGGGGCGAAAGATTTCCTGGTGGGGCATATACTGACCTCGCCAGCCAATGGGGATGGCCCCATCGTAGGCAGTCGAGAGGCATCGCCATGCAATCACCTCACCCCGGCGTAATTACGGTACTCGCTGTCGATGATCATCCCCTGGTCCGCGACGGCGTTAACTTCGCCATCCAGGCCGAGAGTGACATGAAGGTTGTGGCCGAGGCCAGCAATGGACAGGAAGCCATCGACCTCTTCCGCCTGCATCGGCCGGATGTAACGCTCATGGATCTGCAAATGCCAGGCATGAATGGCATCGACGCGATGCTGGTGATCAGGCAGAGTTTCCCATCGGCGCGGATCATCGTAATCACGACCTATTCGGGAGACGTCCAGGCGGCTCGCGCCCTGAAGGCTGGAGCTTCCGGGTACCTTCTGAAGGCAACGATGCGGAAGGAACTTGTTGATACGATCCGCCGGGTTCACGCTGGGCACCGCCGCATACCTAATGATGTAGCCGCAGGGATTGCGGAGTACGTCACTTCAGATGCATTGACGGACAGAGAACTGGAAGTGCTGAGAAACGTTGCCGCCGGCAACTCAAACAAGAGGATCGCATCTGCCCTGGGTATCTCGGAAGAGACCATCAAAGGCCATATGAGGCATATCCTCTCAAAGCTTCAGGCCAACGATCGCACCCATGCGGTCACCATCGCCCTCAAGCGCGGCTTTCTGGATGGTTAAGGGTCTCGAGGCCCAATCATCTGCCCCGGCGCCACTGAATGCGTCTGTTCGAATTGATCGTGGTCTTCCCGGTCCTTCTCCCCTGGAAACCTGTGGGAACCCCTGCTTCAGCAGGGGGAGCTCGGCTTTCAAGCCGAGCGGATCGAGCAGGACTATTCTCCCCTGGCTTCAGCCGCGGGATCGAAATCCTCCACACTGGCCAAGCGCCGCTCCCCCCTGCTGAAGCAGGGGACTCCCACCGGTTCCAGCTGCCCTCGAAAAGCTTAGGCGCGTAGCAGACTGCCCAATGCAGCGGCTGCGCGACGCAGATCTTCATCGCGTGTAAGGCAATCGGGACAAAAACGGAGCCACTCCCCACGCGCATCGCAAATGATGCCCTCACCTTCAAGTTGGGCTGGAAGCTCCATCGCCTTAGCGAGGCGGATGGCAAGAAATGCACCGTGGCCCTCGTCGCCGCCCTTCACGGTGTGGATGCCGGCGCTGGTGAGGTATCTACGTAGAGCGCCGAGTTGCTTGAGGCTGTACGCGCGAAGTCTCTCAACCCCCATGGCGAGCGTGAATTCCAGGCCGCTGCGCGCCTGGTACCAGGTAAGCACGGGCGGTGTGGACTCAAGAAAACCATCGCCTCCGTGGGCGAGCACGGGTGGCTCGGGCCGCTGATACCCAAAGGGCGTGGCATTGGCAAACCAGCCGATGTCGAGCGGACGCAAGCTGCCATCAAGGACCCTGGGCGCAATGTATAGAAAGCACGCTCCTGGACCACCACGAAGGTATTTGTAACTTCCACCGATCACGAAGTCGGCTCCCAGTTGCACCACGCCCACGGGGATAACACCAACCGCGTGGTAAGAGTCCACGAGCAGCCTCGTTCCCCGCTGGTGACAAACCTGCGCAAGCGCGTCCAGGTCTTTGACGATCTGGCCGGTCATGAACATGACCTGAGAGATCACGACCAGATCTGCCCCATCACCGTGGTTGACTGCATCCATCACGGGTTCTATCGAGAAGTCGCCATTCCCATCGGGCTCGGCCCACTGGAGGTCTATGCGCTCGAGCGCGGAGTACTGCTTCAATATCACGTCGATGGAGTCGAACTCTCCTCGCGTGCTGATCACTCTCGGTTTGCCTGGCAGCGCGTTCAGGACGGTCCGCAGACCTTGTCCCGCCGAAGTCTTGGGAATGATGCAGTCGGCACGAGGGGCGCCGATGAGGGTTGCGATGCGGGTGCGGAAGGCCTGTCGCTCGCCCAGCCACACATCCCATGCCTCGCCCATCTCGCTGTACCAGGCAGAGGTCGCTTCGGCGACATCATCGGCCATCACATCCAGGGGACGCCCCAGGGAGTGATTCGCCAAATAAAGGGACTTGCTCGACAAGACACGTGAAAAAAGCGGAGCTATGTGTTGTTGAAGAGAATCCTGCTCTAACGAACCGCTGCCCAATCCCGAAACGGCCCGCTGAAGACCTGTACTCATCGCTGTAATAACTCTGTGCGCGCTGCAAGCAGCTCAGGGAAGAACGTGAGTTCGAGAGCCTGCCGCAAAAAGCCCACTCCGGAGGACCCTCCCGTTCCGGGCCGAAAGCCAATGATTCTTTCTACCGTCTTCATGTGCCGGAAGCGCCAAAGCTGAAAATACTCTTCGACGTCCACCAGCTTCTCACACATTTCGTACCTGTCCCAATTTCCGCGAGGATGTTCGTAAATCTCGCGAATCGCCTGCACGACTGCTTCATTTTTGCGGTAGGGCTCGCTCCAGTCGCGTTCCGTGCATTCCCGTGGGATAGAAAATCCCCGCCTGGCCAGATGGCGTAGAAACTCGTCATAAAGGCTAGGAGCCTCGAGTGTCGCCTTCAGCCGATCGTGGATCACCGGGTCGTGATCGAAGACGCGAATCGCATCGCGGTTTTTGTTCCCCAGCAGAAACTCAAGCTGCCGATACTGGAAAGACTGAAATCCGGAAGCGTTTCCAAGTACGCCGCGAAATTCCAGGTATTCCGATGGGGTGAGCGTTTCCAGAACGGCCCACTGATCGAAGAGCTGCATCTGAATGAGCTTTGCCCGGGACAGTATCTTGAAGCACGGATCGAGCTCGTCGTGCTGCACAAAGCGGATTGCGGCGGTGAGCTCATGGATCAGCTGCTTAAGCCAAAGTTCGGCGACCTGATGCTGGATGATGAACAGCATCTCGTCGTGATGTTGGGGCGAGGACAGGGGACGCTGTTGCGCCAGCAATTCCGGCAGGCATAGATAGCCGGCGTAATTCATCCGGTGTGCGAAGTCCGTTACAATCCCCGGTTCGAGCGGTCTTTGGTTGTTCTCCATAAGGGTCCACTGTACGACTGGTCAGTCAGCTGGGCAAACGGTCTCTTCCAGATAGCTACAGTGCATAGGCTTCGGGTCCAGGGCAGGCCCGGGCTGGCGGGATGAGTTCTCTAAGGAGCTTTCAGATCGGATGGAGAGAAACTGCAGACCCCTCCCCTCCGCTTCGCTCCGGTCGGGATGACAAAGGGTGGGACAGTGACTTCTAGAAAGAGTTGTTAGATGGGATCGAAGAAAGATTGCGTTCCCCAAATGTCCGAGATTGAACACAAAAACGGCGTGGTGGACAGTTTTCATTTATCGCGCTTCGTACCTTACAGAAAAGACTGGAGAAATTCATATCAGCGTTGGCCGGTAGCCTGCACTGATTAAGATGGTCTTTAAGGAGTCTCGATGCGTTTTGGGAAGACCGCGATGGCTATCCCTGTTCTGCTTTCTCTATGCGTCGCTGGCGTTTTTGGCCAGGATAATACGCAGGAGCCGCCACCTCTGATGCGAGTGTCGTCGCAACTTGTTCTTATCGATGCACTTGTTGAGAACGAAAAAACGGGCGACCCGGTGGGTAACCTGCAGAAGGAAGATTTTGAGGTCCTGGAAGACGATCAGCCGCAAACCGTCTCCTACTTCAGCCACGACCAACTACCGTTGTCCGTGGTGTTTCTCTTCGACCTCACCGCAACCGTGCAACCTACGTTAAAGCCATTGGCAGAGGGAGCCTCTCAGATACTGAAACATCTGAAACCGCAGGACGAAGTGTCGGTCATGGTGTTCTCCTCTCATACCGAGTTGTTGCAGAACTTCACCACTGACCGCGCCCTTGCCTCTGCTGCCATCGAGAAAGCCTCCGCGATGAAGACCGGCGAAGGAACATTTATTCACGAAGACATGTATGAAGCCATAGACCAGGCCAGCAGGTCAACGGTCCCTGAGAGCCGGCGTGTCATGGTGTGGCTCACGGACGGGACTTCAAACTTTGAGAACTCGGTTACGCAAAAGACAATCGGGCAACAAGCGCCGGCTCATTTGCACACTAAGGAAGAGGCGACGACCAAGCTACTCCACTCTGGTGTTGTGGTCGCAGCCCTTATCGACAGGTCCGCCAAGACAGATGCTTTCATGGCTGTCACGGACGTCAGTCCCTTATCCTTCCTTGCAGGCGGACGCGTCGGGGACATCAACAAGTATGCGGATGCCACGGGAGGGCCTGTCCTCAAAACCAGCAAGAAGGAAATAACTGCGCGGCTCTCAGAGCTCTTAGATCGACTCCGGGAGCGGTACACCCTCGGATATAAGCCTTCGAGGGAAAAAGCAGCGGGATCATTTTGCAAGCTCGAGGTTAGCCTGACTTCCCTTGCCTATCAACGCGGTAACTTGCGAAAACGGGATATTCTCGTGCGCTCTAGACACGGTTACTATCGCTAGCGCATTTTCACTTCTATTCTGAACAGTCAAGTGGAAATCCGCGTAGAGATACTTGGTGGCAATAGAGTGGATCAGGGAGCGTCCGGCCTTTTATAGGGTTCTTTGCAGCAATTGCTGCGCCTCGGCGAGAGCGCCCCGGGTGTTGTCGTTCGTATACGTTGCCAGCCGGTACTCCTTCACCGCTCGGTCGCGCTGACTGGTAATATCGAAGATCTTGCCTAGTTGGAGGTGGCTCCAGACCCGGGTCCAGCTTGGATCGCCGTCGCCCTTCAGCGCATCCCGATAGCGGTTGGCGCTAGCCTGGTAATTGCGCTGGTTGAAAAGCATGTCTCCGATGCGGTAGTCAGCCAGCGAACTCCGCGGATTGGCCTGCAACATTTTTTGATACTCAGCCATCGCTTCGGTCTGGTCCTTCTGCGCATCCGCTTGCAGCCCATTGGCGATGGCGAGCCACAGAAGGTGCGCCCTCCCAGTGCCCGCACTAGTCCCACTCCCGAACTGCGCAAGCGACAGGTTGGTCATCGCCAGTCCGGCGATCAGCAAACTTAGCGTGTTAAGGAGATTTAGGAATCGCAGATGATTTTTGAGGGTTAGCATCGCAGTCATCTCCGAAGTTATTGTGTGCCGGCTTCCTTGTTGACGGACTGGGAGCCTGTCAGATAGCAAAGATTCGTAATGTTGCAAGATTTTTTGCCTCCGCAATGGCCCAACAGAACCAAACAGGATCAGGACGGTTATACGAACATCGAATTTGAGTAGTAGCGAAAGACTCGGACCTTACAATGGACAGAAAATAGTGTTGGAGGTGGAGTTGGCCATACTCCGTGGAAGGGTCGTCTCTGGTCTGGGAAACTTCTCGCACTGGATCGAAAAATTGCACGATCACTACCTTGGCAAGACCGGAATGAGCTTGTTTCCGGGTACTCTGAATGTGCAACTCGAGAAGCCTTATACCTTACCCAGCGAAGTCGTTCGCCTCGAAGCACAGGAGTATGGCGGCAGTGTTTCGGTAAACATCGTTCCCTGTTCAATATCGGGAAAAAGTGCGTTCATTCTTCGCACCGATGCGAATGAAGAAGGCCGAGGTCATCATCCGAGGACGATCATAGAGGTCGCAACCGACGTAAGACTCCGAGATCATCTTCATCTGAGCGACGGTGACCTTGTTGAGATCGACACCTTTGATACGCCGGCCATGAGATAACACACCAATAAACAAACCTACTGGTCTTGCACCAGGGCCAGCGGCGGTGTCTCTGCCAACTTCATCTTCATCACATCCAGAAATGCTTGCATGCCCGGAGACATCCATTTGTCTTTATGCCAAACGATGTGGGTCGCGATAGTCATCTTTGCGCCCTGCCAGTTCAATAGAGTGAATTGCTTCTTCTTGAGCTCACAGGCGATAACGATCCTGGGCAAAAACCCCAAGCCCATCCCAGCCGTCACGCATTGCTTAATGGCCTCGACGCTGGAAAATTCCGTGACGTGCTGCGGCCGTATATTTGCTAACGCCAGCCGCGTATCCAGTTTCTTGCGGTAGCAGCACCCAGCCTCCGTCAGCAGTAGGTTTTGATCCAACAGGTCTTTTGGATCCACCGTTTTGGCTTTGGCCAGCGGGTGATCGGGCGTAGCAAAAGAGATACACTTCTTCAGTACGCATCCTGATGGACTGCAGTTGGTCCCCCTCGACCGAATCTGACATGCTGATGGCCAGATCCAGCTTGCCACTCTCAAGCGCATCCGCCAGTTTTTCGTCCAGATCAGGACGAAAGATGAGTTCCACTTGCGGATAGCGCTTGCGGAAGACCTTCAACACTTCAGGCAAACGATAGGTGAGCACGCTCTCGGGCGCTCCTATACGCAAAGGACCAGCGGGCTCGCTGCCAAACTTCACCGCGCGCTGGCCCTGTTCCATCGCAGCCAATGCCCTTTCTGCATAAGGAAGGAAGCGGCGCCCGGCCTCGGTAAGCAGAACACGCTTTGCCAGACGGTCGAAGAGCTGTGCTCCCAGTTCCGCTTCCAGCGCCTTGATCTGCGAGGTCACGTTGGACTGTACCGTGTGCACCCGTTCGGCAGTGCGGGTGAAGTTCAACTCTTCTACCAGAACGCAAAATGTTTGCAGCTGTCTGACTTCCATTTACCGATCTCCTTTTGAGATCGATCCCATACTAACAATCTATTGGACGGATGTATAGCGCAGGCTGAAACTCAGCCTATGAGCTTACTTCAACTTCAGTTTCGGGATGTATCTCGAGCAAGTGTTGGGTTTCTCTTCGCGCTCTTGCTCGCCTTCGTTCTACCCTCTGCTCTGCATGCGCAGCAGGCCGGTACGGCAATTATCTTCTACGCACAGCCTCAGGTGAACGATGAACTTTGGCCCGACTTGCTGGCATCGTTGCACTCCGATTTGGCCTCTGGTATCGGTGAATCGACAAACGGTTTTGCTTTGGAACAAAACCCTGCCTATTTTCGCGGCAATGACATTCCGCAGAGTCTCGACTTCTCCAAGGTGATAGTCGTGAAATTATTGGGCCGGTGCGACGTGCTGCCGCAGTCGGATCATCCATCGCTGAAAGGTCCGCTCGGGTGGGTGCGGGAGGTCTCGGGAAAGATTCAGCCTTTCATTTTTGTCGACTGCGAACGGATCGCCCAAGTGCTTCGAACTCAGTCTGTGGGTTTTACCAGGTACCAGCGGCGTCACGAGATGGCCCAGGCAATCGCTCACGTGGTGATCCATGAGTGGATCCATATCGCGACGCAAAGCCCGTCGCACGGCAAACGCGGTATCACTAAGCAATTTCTCTCGCCGGAAGAGCTGACGGCAGAATCGACAAACACCACCGTGGTTGTCGCAGCCCAATAGCCGCTGATGCGGTCATCGAGATGTACTTCGGGGGCTGAAAAGTCTGTACGGGAAACAAAAGAGATTCACGACGCTTTGTGCGGTTTTCCTTAAGAGAAAACCGCACCACGGACCTATCCAAGGTCCGCATATAGGAAATTGAGGTTTGGCCCTGGGTCCAGATTTTGAATGCGGATGATTCTGCAAGGCGGCTTGAAAAACGTACCTCAGCGGCTAAAGCCGTCTCTCCCGTGTAGTTTTACGGCACGACTGAACCCGTGCCCTTCGTACTGAGTTTCCGCCGCCTGTGAGGCCATGCTCTTCGTTACTTTCCGCAGCCCCTCTAAAAGAAACGGCTTACTTTGCCTGAGAGAGAGCATGCGCCTGATTGGCGATCAGTAGGAGGTCCTGGGCCCGGGCGTCGCGCTCGAGAGCGGTCAAATGGGCGCGGGCTGAAGGCGATCCGGACCACTGCTCAATCTCAGCCAGAGCAAGGCGGGCTTCGAACTCATAATGGCGATAGCCGGATTTGCGCGCGGAAGCGAGCATGGATTCTAGTTCCTCGCGAGCCTGTGCAGTCTTGCCCAACTTCGCCTTTACCCGAGCGTCTGCCAGAGTAGCTTCGAAGCGTGGGGACGGGCTTGCACTCTGTCCTGCCAGAGTCATCGCCCTTTCCGCCGCACTCCGCGCTTCCGGCAAATTTCCTGCTCCCAGCAAGTTCCTCGCTAAGGCGGCCTGGGAAAATACTTCATCTTGGTCGGCTGTAGCTTTCGCGAACACCGCAGTTGCCTGCCGTGCCAGGGAGGCTCCGTCGGCGAACCGTTTCTCCGCCAGGGCAAGCGACGCCAGCGCAACATCGAGCTGCGCGATAAACGCCTCATCTTTCGTTTCCTGGCTCAAAACGAGTGCCTGCTCATACTGTTTGCGTGCACCTGCCAAGTCACCCTCGGCCAGCATAACTTCGCCGAGGCCGGAGATAGCATGTTTCTCTCCAACGCGGTAGCCAGTCTCCCGATGCAAGGCCAGCGCTTTCTGGTAGTACCCCTTGGCTTGCTCAGGATTGCCCATCTCGAGGAACAGATCGCCCAAATTGTCCAGCACGGACGCCGTGCCGCGCCGGCTGCCAATCGAGTTGAAAGCCGCCAAAGCTTTTTGTTGCATCTTCAGTGCCCCTTCCAGGTCACCGAGCGCGGCGAGGGTATTTGCCAGGTTCCCATAGTCGCTGGCCAGCATCCCCGGGTTATCGACTTCCTGATCGAGGCGCAAGGCCTGCTGGTAAGAGGTCTGCGCCTCCTGCATTTTTCCTTCGCTGTAGAGGGCATTCCCGATGCGCTCCAGGGTAGAACGAATGCTTCGCTGAGCTCCAATCTCTTGAAAGACCGGAAGTGCCGCGTCAAACTGCTTCCTGGCGCCTGGGTAGTCGCCTTTATCGAGAAGCGCGTCGCCCACGTTGAGCAAACTAGCTGCAGCCGCGCGCCGGTCCCCGGCGGCGGCAAAAAGCTCTCCGGCCTGTTGCGAAAGCTCCATCGATTTCTGTGGCTGCCCCATGCGTTCCCACGCGTTCGCTTCCAGGCGCAGAGCTTGCGCCTCCAGCAGTTTGGCGCCGATCGCGCGGCCTCGGGCGGCCGACCGTTCGCTAAGCGACTGCTGCTGGCGGAAATCACTCAACGAATAAGCGACGTCGGCTTGCGCCAAATCGATGCGAGCGCCGTCCGCCTCGGACACAACCAGTTTGCGAAGTTGCGCCAGCGTCACTTCCGCTTCCTTACCATGCCCTCCCTGGACCTGATTTCCGAGAAGAGACAAGCCATAATCGACGTTGTCGGGAAAGAATTCCCAGAGGGCACGATAGCTTTCGATGGCTTGCGCGATCTGCCCCGAAAGCTCGTGGGCTCGCGCCTCGATCAGCAAGCGCTCTTCCCGTGATGATTTGGTGGAGAGCGCCAGCGCCCGCTGCGCCTCTGCTTTCGCGCGGCTCTCATAACCCAGCGCGTCCCAGGCCTTGGCCAGCGCCGACGACGTCGGAGCGTGATTGGGATCAACCACGGCGGCCTTTTGCAAAAGGTCGATGGCTGAGCGCGCATCAAAGACACGCAATTTTTGCAGGCCTTCCGCATAGAGACGGGCAGCCTCGGGATTCGAAGGCAAAGAGGCTTTCACCGCCGTAGATTGCGCCTGCGAAAGTGGGCCGATGTCCAGCTTGGCACGCATCTCCGCGCCCGCTCGGCTGACCAACTCATCGATCTCGGATTCCTTTCCCTTCTCCGAGACCGAGACGAGCGTTTCGCCGGCAACCGCGTCCTGAAGCCGTAGATCCAGCCGCAGCTGCCCATCGCCGAGCGGGACGTAGGAACCGAGTACGACATCGTCGCTGCCCAGATTCTGCCGGATACGATTCAGGGTTTCCCGGCCGTAGCTGTCCGCATCCGCAAGCGCGAGGCTGAGCTTCATTTGCGCGACGTTCTCGCCGGGGATGGTGCGCAACTGGTCGCCCTGGCTCAACTCGGTGGTGAGCATCTCGGAGAGCGCCGTCGAAAGCCAGGACTGCTCAGGCTTTCCGGAAAGATTCTTGAAGCCCAGCACGGCGACGGTGCGGCGGCGATTGACTGGCGAGGAAGTAGCTTCCCGGGGTTTTCGCGTATAAAAATGTCGGGCCGCGGCGAAAATCAGCAGTAAGACTAACCCCACCAGTGAGGCGATGATGAGCGGTTTTTGCCAGATACGCCGCTTTTGCACGGACGCGGTAATCGCACTCGGATCCCTTTGCAACCGCTGCAGGTCTGTCCGTAACTCGGCTGCATGCTGGTAGCGAAGCTCGCGGTCCTTTTGGAGCGCCTTGTCAATGATTCCGTCGATGCCGGGCGGCAGTTGGGTGTTCGTGCGCGTGGCCGGAACCGGCTGCCGGTTCAGGATACCGTCGAAGATGGTCGCGGCGGTCTGGCCGCGAAAGGGCGGAAGGCCTGTCGCCATCTCATAGAGCACCGCACCGAAGGAAAACAGATCGGTGCGGCAATCCAGTTCCTTGGCCGTGGCCTGCTCGGGAGACATGTAAGCAATGGTGCCGAGCATGAACCCCGGAGCGGTGAGTTCCACCATCTCGTCAGCACCGCCTCTGTTGTCGCTGGCGGTCAAGCTGGCGGGAGCATTCGCAGCTTGCTTGGCTAAACCGAAGTCCACCACCTTGGCATGTCCGCGATCGGTAATAAGAATATTCGCCGGTTTGATGTCGCGATGAATGATGCCCTTTGCGTGGGCCGCGTCCAGCGCATCGGCAACCTCAATGGCCCATGGGAGCAGAACATCTATTTCCAGCGGGCGGCCGGCAATGCGATGTTTCAGGGTCTGGCCATCGATGAACTCCATGGCGATAAACGACGAGTCCCCGGACTTTCCGATCTCGTAGATGGTGCAGATATTCGGATGATTAAGGGCCGAGGCCGCGCGCGCTTCACGGCGAAGACGTTCCAGCGCCTGCGGGTCTTGTGCCACAGCATCAGGCAGGAACTTCAGCGCCACGAAGCGGGCAAGTTCCGTGTCCCTCGCTTTATAGATCACGCCCATTCCCCCTGAGCCGATCGGGGCGATGACGGAGTAATGGCTGACCATTGCCCCGGAGGGGAGCTGGCGGCTGGTCTCCGTACCGCCGCCTGACAGTTTCGACCCACCTTGGGGCGTTACGAGCGGGTCGGCCATGAAGCTACCGGCGCGATCATTCTCCAGCAGCAGCTCCTCCACTATCCGGCGGAGCTCAGGTGCGTCACGGCACGCCTGATCCAGATATGCGGCGCGCTTCCCAGGCGGCATATCCAGCGCGACTTCGAATAGTTCCTCAGCGAGTTGCTCCTGGTTATCCATCATTCCTATCCAGAGAGGTGAGGATCGCTTCTCAAAGTATTGCATCCCGGCGGCGCGACCGATGCGTATTAATAGATGAAGGGGTAGGCAAACGAGGCTCCGCCGATCCCCTCAAGTGGCCACTTGACACCCAAACTAGAAGACAACGATCAGCACTTCCGTACCCTGATGCTGGAACACCAATCCATGGTCTTCAGCATCGCCCTGCGTATCCTGGGCGACCGTTCCGCGGCCGAAGAAGCTGCCCAGGATGTGTTTATCGAACTGCACGGCAAACTTGGCACACTGGCCTCGGACGAACACGTCCTCTATTGGCTGCGCCGGGTGACCGTGCATCGCTCCATCGATCTTGTGCGCCGCCGGCAGCGGCGGCCTGAGGTGGCGATGGATTGGAACGAATTGCCCGACTTACCGGACTTGTCGAGCGCCGCAAAGCAACCGGACCCGCTGCTCAGCCGCCGGCTACAGCAGTTGGTCACTTCCCTTCCGGCCGTAGCGCGAACCATCCTGGTTCTGCGTTACCAGGAGGATATGAGCCCGGATGAAATTAGCGGCACCCTCGATATGCCGGTCGCTACCGTCAAGAGCCACTTGCAACGCACCCTGCGGCTGCTGCGCGAAAAATCAGCGCGCGCGCTTAGCTAAAGAAAGCGAGAACTACGATGTACGAGCCGAATATGTACGAAGCCGACACTGAACTCGAGCAGGCCCTTTACTCTGCATTCGTCCGCGTATCCGCGCCGGACGATCTGATCCTGCGCGTGGAGCAACGTCTCCTCGCCGCGCGCCGTCAGACCGCGGTCCCCACCTTCCGTCTGCTGTCGCTGCAGACACGCAGCGTGTGGACGAATTTGTGGTCGATGGCAGCTCACGCGGGAATATTCGCATTGATCGCCTTGCTGTTCCTGCAAACGAGACACCAGGGCTTAGTAAAGACGCGCGGCACGGTCGCCCAGATCGATACCTTCCTTCCTGTCACTTCTCCCGCGACGAATGCGATGGGCGGCGGTGGGGGTGGCGGAGCGCACGACATCCTCCAGCCCCCTAAGGGCAAGCTTCCCAAGTTTGAGCAGCAGCCGATCGTTCCCCCGATGGTGGCGGTCAACGAGCATCCTAAATTGGCGCAGGAAGCCGCCATCATGATGCCGAAAGACCTTGAACTGCCGAACAACACGATGCCAAATCTGGGCGACCCGCGGACGAGCATAGCCGGCCCGGCTGCCAACGGGAGCGGTGACTTGGGTGGTCTGGGCACAGGGTCAGGTGGGGGCATCGGATCAGGCCGGGGGAATGGATATGGCCCAGGTGAGGGTGGGGGCTATGGGGGCGGCATCTACCACGTCGGTGGCGGGGTTGCGGCACCGCGGCTGATCTTTGCGCCGGACCCGGAATTTTCCGACGAGGCCCGCCGAGCTAAATTTCAGGGTATTTGCGTGGTTTCGCTGGTCGTCGATGCCCAGGGAAACCCGCAACGGGTTCAGGTCGTCCGTCACCTGGGAATGGGACTGGACCAAAAGGCGGTTGACGCTGTGAACCAATACCGGTTCAAGCCCGCAACCTTTCAGGGCAAACCAGTTCCAGTTGAAGTGAACATTGAAGTTACGTTTAGAATTTATTGATCCGTATAGCATTTTGCTAATGATGTAGACCAGAAACTGAACTCAACGCGGCCATTCCGCCAAAGGATGGCCGCACATAACTGATCCCACCGGACCACAGTATTAGCAAAATGCGTAAATCCAGTTCTCCACTGTTCGATCGCAATCCTGATGGACTATAGTGTCCACGTGCCGAAAGCCGATTTCGACATGGGGTCAGGAGGGTACGATGAGAATCTCCGACACGATTGGACACGTGCTGCAGAGCAAAGCCAAAAACAGAGTTCTATCGATAGGGCCCGAGCAGACCGTCTACGAAGCGCTGGAGAAGATGGCTGAGCACGATGTCGGCGCCTTGCTGGTTCTATCGAACCAACGGCTGGTCGGCATCCTGTCGGAGCGGGATTACGCGCGCAAAGGAATCCTGATCGGCCAGACCGCCAGAGAAACCCATGTCCACCAAATCATGACCAGCCCGGTCTTCTTCATAAGTCCCGAACACACTGTGGATGAATGCATGGGCATCATGACTCAACACCGCTTTCGGCATCTGCCGGTGCTGCGGGATGAGACGGTGGTGGGTCTAGTCTCGATTGGCGACCTGGTGAAATGGGTGATCACAGGCCAGGCGCAGACCATTCAAGAGTTGGAAGGCTACATTACAGGGGCGTATCCCGGGTAGCTGCCTGTTAGCTTCAGGCGATTCTTGCCATCGGCAATCGCCGTACCCGCTTCCCGGTTGCGGCAAAGATCGCATTGGCTACCGCGGGTGCCAATGGAGGCACTCCTGCTTCTCCCACACCATCGGCGGGATCACCCTCAGCCTGTACAAGATGCACTTGAATCTCGGGCGCGTCTTTTATCCGCAGCACTTGATAGTTGTGGAAATTGCTTTCCTGCACCGCCCCTTCCTTGATGGTGATCTCTCCACTGAGCACCGGGGTCAGGGCGTAGTTAATGCCGCCCTCGACCTGCGCCTGCACGCTGTCGGGATTCACCGCTAAGCCGCAGTCGACGGCACTCACCACTCGATGGACGTGCGGCAAACCACCTTTATCGACGGACACTTCGGCTACTTGCGCAATGTAAGTGCCTCCAAAAACAGAACAGGCGATGCCGCGGCCTTGATTTTGGGGCAACGGCTTGCCCCAATCCGACTTCTCTGCCGCCATTTGCAATACCCTCTTAAGCCTGGCCGTTTCTTGCGGTTCACTCAAATGCAGCAGCCGCATGCGAAAGGCGTAGGGGTCCTGGCCCGCGGCGTGCGCAAGCTCATCTACGAAACACTCAATGCCGAAGACGTGAAATGGGGCGGAGACAGATCTCCACCACGCCCGAGGCACTACAGAAAGGACAGCAGCATAGTCGGAACGGTAGTTGAGCGCTTGATAGGGAATACTGTCGTTGACGTCATAACTCGCGAGATGCTTCGGGTCCTTCAACAACGCCGGCGAATCAAAGACGGCACGAATGGGGGTGGATACGATGCGGTGCGACCAGGCCACGATATTGCCCTCACCGTCCAGTGATCCGGTCAGGCGTTGATACGAATATTGCAGGTAGAAATCGTGTTGCATATCGTCTTCCCTGGTCCACAACAGCTGCACCGGAACTTTCATTTCCTTTGCTACCTGGTAGGACTCGGCCAGGTAATCCCATTGATAGCGACGGCCGAATGATCCGCCTGCGAACGTCATATGCACGATGACGTTTTCCGGCGCTACGCCCGCAAGGTGAGCGATCTCGCTTTGCGCGATATTGCCAATTTGCGTGGGGGTCCACACTTCGATGTGGCCGTCTGCCCGAACATGGGTGGTGGTGTTCATCGGTTCCATCGTGGCGTGTGCCTGAAACGGCATCTCGTAATCGGCTTCGATTTTCCTTTCCGCGCCGGCCAGAGCCTGGGTAACATTGCCGCGATCGGCGGAAACGACGGTGGCCGGGCCAGATGCCTTTTCCCGAAGTTGCTCCTGTAAGCCAGCGCTAGTCTCTTGCGCGCCCGGCCCTTTGTCCCAAACGATCTTCAATGCATTTCGGCCCTGCAACGCAGCCCAGGTGCAGTTCGCCACGACCGCGACACCACCCGCGACATTCAGGTTGACGTCCATTCCCGGTGTAAAACCGATGGGGGGAACAGCGAAGACCGCTTCTACCCCAGAAGTCGCCTTGGCAGCTGAGTCATCGCAGCTGATTAACTTGCCGCCGAAGTGGGGACAGCGCGCGATCACGGCGAACAGCATCCCGGGGACACGAACATCGATGCCGAAAATTGCGCTACCGTCGACCTTAGCCGGCGTATCGACTCGCCCGGTTGGCTTGCCGATGAAACGGAAATCCCTCGGTGCCTTCAGCGGAACCTGATCAAGTTTCACAGCGGGAATCGTCGACGCGCTCTCGGCTAACTCGCCGTAGCGCAAACGTCTTTGCGTCGGTGTATGGACCACCGCGGCATTTTCCGCTTTGCAATCCTTTCTCTCTACGCCCCATCGCTGAGCCGCGGCAGTCAATAGCATCTCCCGCACCTGCGCGCCTGCCTGGCGCATAGGAAGCCAGGTGGCTTTGGTTCCGCCGCTTCCGCCGGTCGCCAGGTGCTTGTAAATGGCGGGAACCGTAGGCGCCTGTTCCCAATGTATTTGAGACCACTCCACTTCCAACTCATCGGCCAGCATCATCACATTCGCGGTTCGCGTACCTTGGCCCAGCTCTGGTATCTCGGTCAACACGGTGATCTTGTTGTCCCGTGTGATGCGCACCCAGGCATTCGGTTTGAACAGCTCTGCGTTTTGCGAGACGGGCTCCTGGCCGTGCGCCGGCAGGTAGAAGCCTAGGACGAAAGCCGCTCCAGCTTTCATCGCTTCGCGGCGGTTGAGGGTCGTGATCATGCGCTCTCTTGAGCGGCCCGTTCAATGGCGCGGCGAATTCGCTGGTAGGTCGCGCAGCGGCAGATGTTTCCTGTCATCGCCTGGTTGATTTGTTCGCGCGTCGGATGCGGAGTCTTCGTAATAAACGCGGCAGCCTGCATGATCTGTCCAGATTGACAGTAGCCACATTGCGGGACCTGTTCGGCGATCCAGGCGCGCTGCACCGGGTGGCTGCCATCAGTGGACAATCCTTCTATGGTGGTGACCTTCCTGCTTCCCACCGACGTTATCGGCGTTTGACAGGAGCGAACCGCTTGTCCATCAAGATGTACGGTGCATGCTCCGCACATACCGATACCGCAGCCATACTTGGTGCCGGTCATGTTCAGCAGGTCGCGTAGCGCCCACAACAGCGGCATCGCTGGCTCTGCATCGACGGCTCGTTCTTGACCATTGACCTGGAGTGCGAAGTGAGCCATTCCCGAGGATCCTCTAACCCAACCTCAGCTCCGCGGACGGCCTGTGCCATCTCTATGCAGGGTGGCCCAGTAAAAATGCAGGGAGTGTCGTCGCCTGTGCAGGGAATGAGAGGCGCCGAAGATGGCTCAGGATTCTCACTGAGGCTAAAGAGTCTGCGAGAGAACAGCAGTTCAAATGGAGTTCCGGAAAACTCGTTCCCTAACAAAAGACGGGTGGGCCACATCTCGCTCGTCCTTCGTTAGGGATCAAAGCGACTGATAAGGATTTGTTACGCAGCCTGTAAGACCAACACCGTTGGCCGTTCTGACCCGTTTGAAAAGCCGCTCCCCGGAATCAAGTCCGGGGATGGCACACCTTGGCGTGGTTGGACGATCCCCACATACCTGTTGACATTCTGCCTATTCGTGGTTCAGGCTATAGGTAGAAAGACAACAGGGAGTGGAAATGGGAGAAAGCAAATCCGACGTTCTGCAGGGCACCCTAGACCTGATGGTCCTGAAGACGCTCGAGACCATGGGACCGCTGCACGGCTACGGCATCGCTCGCCGCATTGAACAAGTCAGTGGAGACACTCTCAGCCTCAACCAAGGCACTATCTACCCCGCACTTCTGCGACTCGAGCAGCGTGGCTGGATCAAGTCGGAGTGGGGCACTTCGGAAACCAATCGCCGCGCCAAGTTTTATTCGCTGAGCCGCATTGGCCGCAAGCAGATCGAAACAGCAACCGAGAACTGGGAGCGCGTCGCCACCACCATGGCGCGCTTCCTCGCGCCTTCCAGCTAGGAGACGGCAATGGACCAGATACGCACCCTGCTGAACCAATGCGCATCCTTCTTCCGCAGAAAACGGCTCGATGCAGATCTCAACGACGAGCTGCGTAGCCATATCGAATTCGCCACCGAAGAAAACGTGCAGCGAGGCATGTCCGCAGAAGAGGCGCGAACAGCGGCATTGCGCGCTTTCGGCGGAGTCACGCAAACCAGGGAAACCTATCGCGTGCAGCGCGGACTTCCCTTCCTCGAGATTCTTTGGAGTGACCTGCGCTACGCCGTTCGGCAACTGTGGAAGTCTCCCGCATTTACCCTGACCACAGTGCTCACCCTGGCCATCGGCATTGGCATGAACACCGCGGTATTCAGCATGATGGATGCCGTAGTGCTGCGCCCTCTTGCCGTGCCGGACATGAACCGCGTGGTCCTCGTAGCCGAGGAGCATGGCCGCGACAGCGCCGATTACAAGCAAGTTGCCCTGGCAAATTACCAGGACTGGAAACAACAGAGCACGTCCTTTGCCGACCTGGCCATCAGCAGTGATGCTTCTATGAGCCTGACCGGAACAGGCGAAGCACTTCATGTGCAAGCGGCACTCACGTCGGCTAGTTTTTTCCAGGTGCTGCGTACCAATGCTTTGCTGGGTCGCGTCTATCAGGATCGCGAGTGTCAGCAAGGGCACAACACCGTTGCCGTGCTCAGCTATGCCTTCTGGCAAAAGCGGTTCGGTGCGGATCCGGCGGTGCTGGGCCGGTCGCTCCACCTCGACGGGCAGTCCTACACCGTGATCGGTGTCATGCCTAAGACCATGGCTTATCCTTCAGTTTCCGAAGTGTTTCTGCCCCTGGCGCCCACTCCGGAACAACTGCAGAACCGCGTCGCCCACGACTACCTCGTCATTGGGCGCTTGAGCCGTGGCGTCTCCGTGAACCAGGCTCAGGAAGAATTGCGCGTAATTGCTGATCGTTCGGCAAAGACCTATCCCGCTTCCAACCTCGGCTGGTCCGTTCACGTCGAGCCGCTGCTGGATGGCATAAATGGGGACCTGACTCCGCTCTACTACCGCCTTATCTTGGCAGCCACCGGATTTGTTCTGCTGGTGGTGTGCGCCAACATAGCCAACCTACAGTTTGTACGCGGCCTTTCCCGCCGGCCCGAGATTGCTGTGCGTACGGCTCTCGGGGCAGGCCGTGGGCGGCTGCTCCGCCACTTACTGACTGAGAACCTGGTATTGGGAGCGATGGGTGCGGCCGGCGGACTCGCAGTCGCAGCCGTCTGTCTGCATTTCCTCATAATCTCCTTGCCGAAGAGCATCGAAAAATATATTGCGGGATGGAGCAACATCTCGCTCAACGGCCGCGCTCTGGCCTTCTCTCTCTTCCTGGCCCTGGCCGCCGGGTTTACCTGCGGGCTGCTGCCGGCTCTGAAAGCTTTGCGCATCAACCTTGTCGATCAGCTCAAGGCAGGCTCGCGGAATACCAGCGCTTCCCGTGAGACACACCGGCTAAGAAACCTCTTCGCAATATCGCAAATTTCGTTCTCTGTCCTGTTGGTCATCGGCGCGGCCCTCATGTGCAAGGGTATGTGGTCGATGCTGCATGTTGCCGACGCCTATCAGCCCAAGCAGATCCTTACGTTTCACCTGGACTTGCCGGCGTCCCGTTACGCCACGGACGAGCAGCGCTCCTCCTGGTTCGACAACAGCTTACAAAAACTGCGCGCCTTGCCCGGCGTTACTCATGCCCAAGTCACCACCGCGCTTCCGCATGGCCAGGAGGCATGGGATGACGATTTCCGCATTGAGAATCGGCCCATGCCTCCTGGAAAGTTCCAAAGCGCTGTACGTCTTGCGGTAACCGAGGGCTATTTTGAGGCCTTTCATATTCCCCCGTTATCCGGGCGCTATTTCAACGGCAGCGACTCCATCAACACCCAACCGGTGGCCGTCGTGAGCCGGAAATTCGCGGAGAGATATTTCTCCGCGGAAAGCCCAATTGGACACCGCATTCAAATGGGTGCGGCAGGCAGCCCGGATGCACAATGGGTCCGTATTGTCGGGGTGGTGGACGATGTGAACTATCTCTGGATCGATCGTGCCGTAGAACCCGCGGTGTATTTGAACGCTCTTCAGATAGCGCCCGCGGCCGCTACCTACGTCGTGATGACCGGCGCCAATCCGATGGCATCCGCTGCAGTGGTCCGCCAGGCGCTTGCGGCACTTGACCCCACCATACCTCTGGACGACGTGCAAACCTACGACACTTATTTAGAGGTCGAGTTGACAGGATTGCTTCATGCTGCGGCCTTGCTCTCGATCGATGCTTTGATTGCATTGCTATTGGCCGCGATCGGCATCTTTGGAGTAATGGCCAACCTGGTTGCCGAGCGGACCCAGGAAATCGGTATCCGCATCGCTCTCGGGGCCAGGCCTGAAGCGGTGTTGGCCCTCATCCTGCGCCGCGCTGCGCTGCTCACCGGCGTGGGTGTATCACTGGGAACTGTGCTTGCCTTTGGCCTGGCACGCGTCAGTGCCAACCTACTCTTTGGCGTGCGGCCAGATGATCCTGGAGTGTTTGTGTCGATCATCGCGGCGATCGCTGCCATCGCGTTCCTGGTCAGTTGGGGTCCAGCGCGACGAGCGGCTTCGATCGATCCGGCACGGACCTTGAGGACGGAGTAGCCTTCGAAGGTATGTGACTTTTGACTATTGACAATGCTCCGCGGGCAGTTTACTTTGCAATGTAAAGTGAAGGCCATGAACGAACTGCACAAAGCGCTGGGAGAGATCAGCAGCATCCGCAGGCAGATGGCGCGCAGCACGGAGTTTCGCGGGTATGGGCCGGCGACGCTTGCTGCGACTGGTGTTCTTGCCATCTCAGCGGCCGGGGCGCAAGCCTCTGGCTGCCGGATCCAGCAAATCACATCCCGACCTATCTCGGCATCTGGATTTCGACCGCCATCGTGTCGGCTGCCTTGATTGGCGTGCAGATGGTAACCCGCACCCATCGCATGCATTCCGGCATGGCGGACGAGATGATCCGCATGGCCGTAGAGCAATTTCTGCCGTCGGCTGCTGCGGGCGCGCTGCTGACAATTGTGCTCGTGCGATCCGTTCCGTCCGCGCTCTGGATGCTTCCGGGCCTCTGGCAGATCATTTTCAGCCTCGGCGTATTTTCCTCGTGCCGTTTTCTGCCGCGGCCGATGGCTGCGGCGGGAGCCTGGTATCTGCTGACTGGGCTGGCGTGCATTGCGCTGGCCGACGGCCGCGCGCTCTCACCGTGGGCCATGGGCATTCCTTCGGCGCAGGCCAGCTGCTGGTGGCGGGAATTCTGTTCTTTACCGCGCAGGAGGGCAGCGATGAAGGCTAAGCCTGCGCCGAGCGAAGGCCGCTTCGCTTACGAAGGGCTGGACCGGGTGATCCACGAGCGCGCGCGGCTGAGCGTGCTCACTTCGTTGATCACGAATCCCAAGGGACTGACGTTCGGCGATCTCAAGCAGCTGTGCGCGCTCACCGACGGCAACCTGAGCCGGCATCTGAGCGTGCTGGAAAAGGAGAAGATGGTGGAGATCGTGAAGGGGCATGATCGCAATCGCCCGCAAACGGTCTGCCGCATCACGGCGTCCGGCCGCAAGCGCTATCTCGAATATCTTTCGACGCTCGAGCAGGTGGTGCGGGATGCGGCGAAGGGAGCGCAAGAGGAAGCCGCTGATCGGCTTGCCGGCCGGATGACCCCGCGTCAGGCTTAGATATTTTTTTGTGCATTAACTTTGCAGTGCAAAGTATGTTTAGCAGGAAGGAGCAGAAAATGGACACGGTCTCGTCGTTGCCATCCGCCTTGCCGTCGGAATCAATTCCGGTCTATGGGCATGAAACTCATCGTGGTGTGCGGGCTGGCTCTCTTCATGACCATTCCCGCGCTTTTTGTCGGAGGATTGGTTGATGACAGGACCAGGCGAGCCGCGGACGTAGTGCAGGAGATCAGCGGCCATGTGGGCGGCCAGCAGACCTTTCTCGGGCCGACGCTTGCCATCCCTTACACCATTCCGCCGCAATCTCCGGACGATACTGCGAAGCATGGCATGTATCTCGTGTTTCCCGCGCAGGCTTCGGGCGTCGGTGAAGACCACAACGGAAGAGCGGCGTCGTTCACTCTTCAAGGTGCCGGTATTCCAGGCGGATTTGAAACTGGATGCGACCTTCGATCTGACCGGAGTGCCCGCTGCGGCCCCGCAAGGCGCCGAACTCGACTGGAGCCATGCAGAAATCGTGGTTGGCGTGAGCGACGCCCGCGGAGCGCTGGCCGATGCCACGTTGACGCGGACGGAAAGACCGTCGACGCTCGTCCCCGCGGACATTACTCAGGACCTGTCGACTCGGAGAAGAACAGAACCAGCGCTATCAAGCTGACCCTGTTCGGCGCAAAGGCCGATGGCATTGCGAAGCCAAATGCACAATTCAATGTAACATCCACTTTGCGATTCTCCGGCGCTCAGCGGATTGCGGTGCTCGCTTACGGCAAGACGACTCATCTCACGGCGCAAGGCGACTGGCCGAGCCCCGGGTTCGACGGAGGATTCTTGCCTGTCGCCCGGCAGTCTCAAGCAACGGCTTCACCGCGGAGTGGTCTGTGCCTTTCATCGCCCGCGGCGTGCGTGCCGAAGGAGCACGGCGACTCAATCACCGGGCTCGATGCGACGGCGCTTGGCGTTTCGTTCATCGAAGTGGCAGACCCTTACCAGTCCGTCAACCGGTCGCTTAAATACGTGCTCCTCTTCCTGGGACTGCTTTTCCTCTCTTACTTCATATTTGAAGTTACGACCGGCAAGCGGGTTCATCCCGCGCAATACGTCCTGGTCGGAATCGCCCAGATCATCTTTTATTTGCTGCTGCTTATCGCTGGCCGAGAGAATCGGTTTCGACTTTAGCTTTCATGCTCGCGGGCGCTGCCACGGTTACTCTGCTTTCGGCCAATGCGGATGGGTATTCTCCAGCCGACTGCAGGGGATGCGGGCTGCGGCGATCTTCACTTTGCTGTATACGCTGATCTATCTGCTACTGCGGCTCGAAGACAACGCGTTGCTGGTGGGCGCGATCGCCAGCTTCCTGGCGGTAGCGGCGGCCATGTACTTCACCCGCAGGATCGACTGGTATAGCTCGCTCTCGACGGGTCCAGGGCACGCCCAGCAGTGCAGGTTCCGAGGAATGATCTGACGACAAACGTAGACGCAGCAAAGGGACTGCATGTGGCCATCATCATGGATGGCAATGGCCGCTGGGCTGACGCGGCGCGGGTTGCCTCGCGTCGCCGGCCATCGCGCCGGCGTAGCCGCGGTGCGCCGCGTGGTGGAGCGTGCGCCGGACGTGGGTATCGGCCGGCTGACCGTCTACGCATTTTCCTCCGATAACTGGCGGCGGCCGGCACTGCCGAGGTGCAGAGCATCTTCTGGTTATTGCGCGCGTTTCTGCGTCTGGAGACGGAACGGCTTCGGCAGCGCGGTGTACGGATCCAGATCATCGGGCGGCGCGATCGCTTGCCGAGCTTCCGTGCTGCGCGAGATCGATAAGGCTGAATGCGCCACTGCCGGTGGATGCGGCCTTCATCTGTGCGTTGCCATCGATTACTCATCACGCGATGCAATCGCACGCGCGGCAGCCGGTGCGAATGCCGCCCTCTCAATAGAAGGACCGCCCACTCCGGATGTGCTCGGACCAATGCTCACGCAGGCGTTAACGGGGAAAGTGGAGAAGTGGATCTGCTGATTCGGACCGGTGGTGAGACAGCGGCTTTCTGATTTCCTGCTATGGGAATCTGCATATGCTGAACTCTTGTTTACAGATCGAATGTGGCCCGATTTTGATCAGGCTGACCTCGACGCCGCTCTGACGAATTCAAAGGGAGGGAGCGTCGCTTTGGCGGCGTACCCGCCAATCGCCTTCGACAGTCTGCTCGCAAGTCTAACATGACGAATACTCCATGGCGCAACCCGATCCTATTCGTCGCATTCGCTTCTGGCTGGTCGTCTTCATCATCGGCCTGGTGATCAGTGGAATCACTGCCTTTCCGCTTCAGATCCGAGCTCGGTTGGCTCTGTCCATCTCTTCGCACAAGCTCGTTGCAACCGATTGCAGATTCCACTCATCTGCTACCGTGGATCGAGAGAGTGTCAACGAGGGCCTCACGCTACAAACGCCCACTATCCTTTTCTTGCTTACGGTACTGACTGGCTCGCGTTCGCCCACCTGGTCATCGCTGTTGTGTTCCTCGGCCCCTACATCGATCCCGTCCGCAACAAATGGGTCGATCACTTTCGGCCTCATCGCGTGCGCCGGCGTGCATACCTCTCGCGCTCATCGCGGGCCACGTCCGCGGTATACCGATCCCGTGGCGTCTCATCGACTGCAGCTTTGGCATCCTCGGGAGTATCCCGCTCCTCATCTGCAGGCAGTCGATTCTTACTCTCGAACGGCGAGGCCGCCTATAGAAGCGCGGCCTGCGGCTTCACGCCAAGTATCGTTTGCCCGACAGAGTGTCAGGAGACGGCCCCAAAGCGGTTGCGTTGATGAAGGAGTACCGCACCTACGGCGCTCGGCGTCATCCTCATGGATACCCAGCTCTCACGGGCTGGGCTCACGTTTGGTTCCGGCCCTCCGGGCCTGGAGGGAGGAGAAAGACCTGCGACCTTTGTTAGTTCCGCAAGGAATAGTCCCCTAGAGCCTGCCCTGCCTGCCCCGCCTGTCCCGGCTCGCCGTGGAGCGTGCCGTGGGAGCTTGTCGAAGGGAACGGCTGAGAATCAGACTTGTCCAAATTAGCAGTGGGAGCCCCCGCATTTATGCGGGGGAAGGAGCGCTTTAGCGCTCCGGAAGGAGTCTCGACACTTATTTCGCGCTTTAGCGCTGGCCATGCCAAAGCCTCATGAGTTCCCCGCATGAGAGAACCGCGGAAGAGAACCATCCCCTAGGCCCGGAGGGCCGGTACTAAAACTCAGCCCAGCCCTTAAGGGCTGGGTAGCACAATGGAGGTTGATCCCGCCTGCCCCGGCGTGCCGTGGGAGCGCCGTAGGTGCGCCACTCGCTCTCCTACCCAACCTGTTTCGCTAGAATCGTCGCGGCGCTCGTTTGTCCAATAAAATCAACCCCACAGAGTCAACCATTCCGCTAATTTGAACAGCTCTGGCTGAGAATATCCCCAAAGAACCCGGAAAAAACTACGCCTGTCAGGCCGGTTTCTCCTGCTTCGCCTTCAGGTCCTTGAGCAACGTCTCAATGTGCTCCTCCCGGTCCAATGCGGCGAACCTGTCTTCGAGCGAGTCCCCACTTAGCAACTCCACATCCGCTTCATTGCGGGCCTCGCGGCCCACAATGCGCGACTTCATTCGATCCAACGACACCGAGTTCTGCTGCTTGCTGATGGTTTGCCGGGCCTCGGTAGCCCGGCTTACCATGCGTGTCCTGCGGTCCTGCGCGATGAGCAGTTCGCAGCGGCTGCGCGTCTCCACCAACTTCTGGTCCAGCTTGCGCAATGCGGTCCGCAGCGTATCCGCTTCCGCCTGCTGATCTTCAAGCTGCTGCGAAAAGCCCTTAGCAATTTGATCCTGGCTTAGGGACCGCTCCAGTGCAGCCCGCGCCAGGTCGTCGTGCCCCTTCTTGACGGCCAGCTCAGCCTTGCTCCGCCACTCTGCCGCGCTGTCCATATGCTCCTTCCGCTTTTTCTCCAGCAGGTGCTGGTCGGCAATCGCGATCGCCACCTGCGTCTTCACCTGCATCAACTGGTTTTCCATATCCAGCACCAGCTGCCGCAACAGCTTTTGCGGATCTTCCGCTTTGTCGATCAGGTCATTCAAGTTCGCCCGCAGCAACGTACTTACTCGCTCAAGTAGTGCCATAACATCCTCCTTCTACCGCTGTTACTTGATTACCGAGCCGTTTCCATCGTGCCGCGGCTGCATGCTCTTGACGTTCGCCATCAACTCCGCCACGTTCATTCCGGAGAGCGATTCGAAGAGCGCCGGAACCTGGGACGCGATTTTCATCATGTCTCCAGTAAGTTTGTTGGCTCCAGTGACGCCATCACTTCCCGTGGAGACGATGGTGATCTTATCCACCTTGGATAGAGGTTCAGAGAGCGCGCGCATCACCTCGGGCATGGCTGCAATCAGCCGGTCAACGACCGCCGCCTGCGTCCATTCCTGGTAAGCCTCCGCCTTGACATTCATGGCCTTGGCCTCTGCCTCGCCCTTCTGGAAGATGATGGAGGCTTCCGCTTCACCCTGCATCCGCGTCGCTGCGGACCGGCCTTCAGCTTCTGCCGTCAACCGCGACTTTTCCGCCGCTGCCAGGTTCTCGATCCGCTGGCGCTCAATCTCCGCGCCCTTCAACACGGTCGAGATCAGCTCTTTCTCGTGACGCAGAATTTCCGCTTCCTGCACCTTGATCTGTTGCTCCTTCTCCACCTGCTGGATCTTTACCTGCTCGGCCACCACGCGCTGCTGCATCACATTGGTCTGCAACTCGTAGGACTTGTCTGCCGTCGCCTCCTGCTTGCGGCTCTGCTCGGTGAATTGCGCCTTCTGGATATCCAGGTCGCGCTGCGCCTCGGCCTGCTTGGCCAGCGAAGCCGTCTCCGCAATTACCCGCTCCTGGTCGGCCTGCGCCTTGGCAATCGCCGATTCACGCAAGGCGTTGGCTCTGCGGATCGCCGTATCACGCTCCGCTTCCGCCGCCGCTACATCGGCATCGCGCTTGATGCGCGCGACGTCGGGCCGGCCCATGTTGGTGATGTAGTCATTCTTGTCGCGCACCTCCTTGATGGTGAACGAGACGACTTCGAGCCCCATCTTGCTCATGTCATCGGCGCAGGTGGAGCGCATGCGATCGGCAACCATCTCCGGCTCTTTGACAATCTGCTCGACCGTAAGCTGGCCGATGATGCCGCGCAGGTGACCTTCCATCACCAGCCGGATTAACCCTTCGCGCTGCGGAGGAGTCTTGGTAAGGAACTGCTCGGCAGAGGTCAGGATCGATTCCTGATCGGAGCGCACCTTGATCTGCGCCACCGCCTCTACGGTGACCGCGACGCCTTGTTTGGTGTAGAGGTCCTGTTGCGGAGCGACGTCGAACGACATCAATTCGAGCGAGAGCTGGCGGCTGCTTTCCACCATGGGAAAGATCACCGTGCCGTGTCCCTTGACGACTCGCGGCCCGCGAAAACCGTAAACGATGATCGCCTCGTTGGGACCGGCCTTGCGAAACATCTTCGCGATCATTCCCAGCAGCAAAATTAAAGCAAGAACGCACAACCCAACTACAACCACAACGGTGTTGATCATAAGATGCCTCCTGATCCTTTCATCAGGAACCAATCGAACTACGTTTGTGCTCTCCTCATATCGTTGGAGAGCGATTCACCGCCGGAAATTTCATCCCAGCGGCGTACATAGACGACGCCTCGTTCGTAGCGCATCACCACTACCTCCGTATCCCGCGCGATCGGCTGCCCGTCATCGCTGCGCGCCGGACTGGAGCGCCGGGCGCCATTCTGCGAATACAAAATCTCGCCCGTGCCATCGCCCCGAATCGTTCCGCTCACGCGGCCGATGACGCCTGTCATCTCCGTCTCCTCCGCTGTGAGCGCCTTGTCATGCGGGGCCAGCACCTTGGCCAGGAACCAGAAAATCAACATCGCGCCAGCCAGTCCGCTGAGCGTCGCCAGGAGAAGAATGGCCGGGGTGACAAAGCCGCCGTAGCGTTCCAGCAGATACCCCGCCCCGCCAAACCAACAAAGGAAGGCGGTGAGGGTAAAGCCATTCACCGGGGAAACACCGCGGTTGATTGCTCCGTGGGCGTGGCCGATATGAACCCCGCGATGTAGCCCGAAGTGCATATGGGGGTGAAAACCACCCACCAACGAAACCGCGGTCAATGCTAAGCCGACACCAAAACAGATCAGGTAAAACATCTCCCAATTCATCGGCCGTTCTCCTTTCCGGTGCGCCTGCTTTTCCCAGCCGCCGGATCCTTTACTCGAGGAATTGCTTCCAAAGGGCGCACTCTAAAGCGCTTATCGTTTCGCTCAGCGGGCCGCAACACTTCAACCAATCGATCAACCAGCCCCGGCGTCTCGATCAACGACTCCATCAACAGCAGGCATTGCCTGGAGTCCGGATGCCTGGCCAGGGCCAGCAACGCCTTCATTAACTCGGGATCCCGCGGGAAGCGCTCGGCCCCGTTCACCAGCCAGAGGTCGAGTTTGTCGTCCAACACCCTGGCCTCGCTCATGAGCTCAGCGTGATAGCCCTCCGGATCGTCGACCAGGTAGCCCGGGTGGACCTTGAAGAACTTGGCCAGCAGCTGACGCGTGGTGTTGGTCAGGTGCGGCCGGGCGCCGCTTTCGATCTGCGACAGGTAGGACTGGCTCATGGAGGTCTTTAGCTCGGCCTTGATCGCGTGAACCAACTCCTGCTGGGTCATCGCTCGCCCCTTGCCGCGCAAGCTGCCTTCCACTTCCCGCAGGTACCGTAATTTCTCGCCGAGCTTCATGGTTATTGCGATCCGGGATAATAATATCGCAATCCGCGATTCTGTCAAGAACGACCAATTCCTTGCCGAATCCTCGGTGATTCAAGCGCGCAGGTAGGCCAGCACCGCTTTTGTGATCTCTGCCTTAGCGTGCGCGAGGGACAACCCGCGAGGACGCCGCAGCACCGCTCCATGACAAAGCGCCTCGACCATGTGCGTCACCACGAAGACTACCTTGTCGAGTTCGCCGCGCTTGCGGAGCTCCGGTGCTGCCGATGAGATCGCCAGCAGAAAGGCTCCGTGAAGACGCACGGAGAAATCCTCGCTCCCGCCCTTTCGGTGAGGAACCTCCGTCAGCATCAATTCGTAGAGCTCCGAATCGTTGGTGTGCGCCTCGATCATGGCGTCCACCATGGCGCGAATGAGCTCATCGAGCGGCGATCCAGCATGCTCCATGAACTTGGCTGCGAAGAGGCGGTCGATCTCTTCCATGTGGCGTTGGTGCAAGGCTTCAAAAATGGCGGATCTGTCCGGGAAGTATTGATAGAGTGAACCGATACTGACGCCTGCAACCTCAGCGATCCGGTTGGTGGTGATCGCCTGAAAGCCCTCGCGTTTCAAGATCCTGACCACAGCATCGAGGATTGCCTCGACGGTCTGGCGTGCCCGGCGCTGCTGCGGCTGGCGCCGAATGGACGACTTTGCGCTTTTCGATGGCATGGCACGAGTGTAGACAAAATGTGAGCATTCGTTTAGTTCTTGTCTACTCTTGCTTATTTTTGAGAGAGTTGAATGAGTCGTAGAATGCGAGTTTACAGTTGCCTGCTCACTCCTTAGCCTTAATACAGTTTGTGAGCGATAGAACATATTCGTTCGCTGCTAAGGAGCTTTATGACGTATCTCATCACAGGAGCAACGGGAGATGTAGGATCTAAGGTCGTCAACCACCTGCTCCAGCGCGGCAACCGGCCGCGTATTTTCGTGCGCAGCGCGCAAAAGGCGCAAGCGCTCTTCGGTCAACGGGTCGACATCTACGTGGGCGATCTTGCCCAACCCGCAACCTTGCAGCCGGCCCTCGATGGAGTCGACGAGTTCTTCCTGGTCAATTCCGGCCCGCAGATTCCCCTTCACGACGAATTGGCGGCAAAAGCGGCCAAAGCCGCTGGCGTGCGCCATTTGGTAAAGCTGTCGTCGATGGACGTGCAACATGGTCTTGCCATTGGCGCCTGGCACGAACTGGGCGAAGCGGCCGTTCGTGCCAGCGGCATATCGTTCACCTTCGTGCAGCCAACCGGTTTCATGTCCAACCTGCTGGCGTGGGCCAGGTCCATCAAAACCGAAAGGATCGTTCGTGCGTCCACGGGTGAAGGCAGGCGAGCATTTATCCATTCCGAAGATATCGCGGCCGTCGCTACGGCAGCGTTGATGACGCACGAATACGACGGAGAATCCCTGCCCATCACCGGACCGGAAGCATTAACCTTCGCCGAAGCGACGGCAATGATTGCATCTGCGATAAACAGGAGGATCACATTTCAACCGATCTCTGACGACGAAGCGCGTCAGCGATACTCGGCCATGAGCGGCTCGGAAGCGGAGACTGAGGCGCACGTTTCGCTGTGGCGCGCGATCCGCGAAGGCCGCCTGGCGGGCGTGACTGATAACGTGCAACGGATCTCAGGGCGAAAACCTATCCCGCTCAATCGGTGGGCGATGGAAAATGCTGCCGCGTTTTGCTGATTTCCCTCCTTCGGCCCGAATCGTTCCCCCGTTTGCAAACATCAACATTACGGTGAGAACGTCGCCCCAGTTGGTGGGGACGATTCGGGCTCCGGCATCGTGCGCATACTTGACTCTCTCCCGCTCTGTCCTCTGCTCCTGGCCCTGCTCTGCATGTCACAACCAGGGGCAGTGCATGCTGCCTCGATTCCAAACCAGGATCCGGTCACCGCCGATCTCGCTGCAGGCAGAGCGGACGATGCGATTTCACGCCTGAACTTGTCCCTAGCGGCAAAACCGGGAGATGCGGAAGCGCACAACTTGCTCTGCCGCGTCTACTACCAGGAAAAGCGATGGGATGATGCCATCCACCAATGCGAGACGGCAGTCCAGCTTGTGCCCCTCAACAGTGAATATCACCTTTGGCTAGGCAGGGCGTACGGCGAAAAAGCCGATGCCATCCATTCCATCAAGGCCTACGGTCTTGCTAAGAAGGTGCATAGCGAATTTGAACGAGCAGTCCAGCTCGACAGCAAAAATGCAGACGCCCTGGCCGACTTGGGTGAGTTCTACACCGCTGCCCCGGGAATTGTGGGCGGAGGCAAGAACAAGGCGCAAGCGGTGGTTCAGGCACTCGAACCACTTGAACCCACGCAGGGACACCAACTGGAAGGCATCCTAGCCGAGAAAGACAAGAACTATCGCGTGGCCGAGGCCGAGTTCAAGGCGGCGGTGGAGACCTCCCATCGTAGCCCTGATGCATGGATGGCGCTGGCTTCTTACTACGCGCGCCGCAAGCAATCGGACCAGATGCTGGAGGCACTGCACGCAGGCATCGATGCCGATGCAAAGGCGGCGAAGCCCCATGGGCCCGCGCTAGTGGACGGAGCCGGGATTCTAAGCCGCAACCACCAGGATTTGCAATTAGCCACGCAGCTGCTGAGCCTTTACCTGGCATCGCCCAATCAATCTGCAGAGGCGCCGGCCTTTCAGGTCCATGCGCAACTGAGTCGCTTATTGGAGGAACAGGGCGATCACGCCGGAGCCCAGCAGCACTCCGAAGCTGCCGCTGCGTTGGCCCATGATTATCACCCCACCGCCTCACGTGCGGATTAAGCTTAGCTCCTTCGCTTTCTTGTGACCCAGGTCGTCATGCAGCGATAATCCTGCACAATGGTCGTCTTGAGTGGATCGACAAGCACCGCATTCATTTTCTCAGTCAACTCCAGGAGCATCTCCTCATCCACCAGAAACCACTCTGAGCCATCGCCCACTACAAAGATATTGCCCCGCACGTGCGTGAAGTTCATTCCGATTCTGGAACCCAGACGGCAGAACAACATCCCGCCTGGCCTTAGCACCCGCCACAGTTCCCGCAGCATCGCCTCGAAGTGCCGGTCATCGCGGGCGAAGTGAAGCACTGAACTGCAGATCACAACATCGGCGAATCCATCTGGAAACGGCATCCGCTCAATCTTCCCCACCTGGAAGTTTTCCGCCGGTAGTCCGGTGCTAAGCGACGCCGACAACTGCCGCACGTGTTCAACGCCGTCGCTATCCTGGTCGAGTGCGAATATCGCGCAGCCCTCACGCAGCAGATGCACTAGATTCCGCCCATATCCACACCCGGCATCAAGCACGCGCATTCCCGGCGCGATGTTCCCGCGCAGAATCTGGTCGAATACATAGATGTCGATCTGCCCGAACTGCTCCTGAACGCTCAGCGTCATTGTGTCTCCTGCACCCATTCTCTCCGCGGCCTTACGGGCTGCAGGAAACTCCTTCGTCTACGCCACTTCTGAAGCCCCTCGGGTACGTCCGCTTTTGGCAACAGAAGAGGCCTCACTTACAGCAATCATATTCGACGATGAACGATTGAAAAGCCGTACCTCAGGGACTGGAGTCTCTTGGTTCCCTCACTGAGGACGGGTGGCCCAGAGGGCAGAGCTTGCGGGGTGAGTTGGTCTCTCTCCTAGGCTTAGTTGGGAAACATGCACTCCACACGCAGTTCTTGCGCAGTGATGCACTGCGGCGTGCCGACCGTTGTGATCAACGAGAAGTAGGAGAAGCGCTCAGTTCCCCGCCGGAACGTAATGGGCAGCACCGGATTCTGTGGCGCCAGCGGCAGCTTTAATCCTGCAACGCCCGGATACTTGCGCAGCCGCTCCAGCAACTCTGCTAGTCGCGCATCCACCACTTGCCCAACGGCCTCCCGCCGGACTCGTTGCAGCAGGCCGGCTGCAACCGTCTCCCATTCCTCAACAAAAGGGCGCATCCCCGCCGGATCAAACATCAGGTCGAGAAGGTTGCGCGGCTTTGGTCTCGCCTCCAGATCAACAAATGAGCCAAAGAATCGCGGCGCAGCCTGATTGGTTCGAATCACATTCCAGTACCGGTCCAACACCAGCGCGGGATGCGGCTCATGCTGCTGCAACATCCGGTCGATCGCACGAGTCACGATCGCCATCTGATCGGCATCGATACTCTGCTCGCTGTAGAGCGGCGCGTACCCTGATGCAAGCAACAGAACATTCCGCTCCCGGAACGGAATGTTCAAAGCATCGGACACGATGGAAAGAAGATCCCGGCTGGGAGCGCTCCGCCCGCTCTCCACAAAGCTCAGATGACGCTGCGAGATGCCCGTGTCGAGCGAGAGGTCTAGCTGGCTCTTGCCGCGCTCCCGTCTCCAGTAGCGCAGCAACTCTCCGAGCTGAGGAACTGCGGAAGCAGATTGCGTTGCCATTTCCATTCCTTCCCAGAACTCCGGCTGCTATCGCCGCCAGGCGAACTGCTGGAATTGTTCCTCCAGCGGCGGATCGGCGATGGTCCCAGCATAGTTGGTGATCGTAGAGGCCGCTACTATGGTGATGACCTCCAGGATTTGGTCCTTGGTGAAACCGGCAGCGAGGAATGCATCGAGCTCTTGTTCGTTCGAGTGCCCCCTCTTCTCGATGAGCGTCTTCGCCAGCGTGGACAGCGCAGCGAATCTCAGATCCTTGGGCAGAAGCCGCGCACGGACCGCGTCGGTCTCTTCCGAGCTCACTCCCTGGTTGAGAGCAAGCGCGGTGTGGAATGCCACCGCATAAGCGCAAGAGTTGGCGACTGCGTCTGTGAGGAGGACAATCTGAATCTCCTTTTCGGTGAGGCTGCTGCTGTGTACCTGCTGAAAGACTGCAGCGAAGGCGGTCAGCAGCTTGGGCGAATTTGCGATTGCGGCAGCGAGGTTGGGAATAAATCCAAACGACTGTTGCAGCTGTTCGAGCACCGGCCTGGACTTCTCCGGCGCAGATGCGATGGTGTGAATTGGAAAGCTCGGCATTTCAATCTCCCATGTGTTTGTAGAGGCCAGGCGATCCTGAACATCTACAACCCCAATATCGAATGGATTGCGAGGTGCAGCAATTACCCCGCAAGTAATCGCCTGGCGCGAGAGCCGGCAGGCTGTCCGATTACGGACACCCGTTCCTGGTTTCGGGCAGAACCCGGCGGAAACCCACTGCGCATAGCTATGGAAAGCCACGGTTTCCGCGTTCGTTCCGCGCATATGGTTTGGCCGGGAAATTGCCTTTAACTTCAAGGAATCTGATGGAGGACGGCATGCAGGAGCTCTTCCAGGATATGCGGCATGCACTGCGCCAGTTGAGCAAGGCGCCCGGCTTTGCTCTCACCGTCCTATTGACCCTGGCGCTTGGGATCGGCGCGACGACCGCGATTTTCACGCTCGTCTATGACGTGATGCTCAGGCCACTGCCGTTTAAACATGCCGATCGGCTAGTGGTGCTCGAGGAGCAGGTGGCCGAGTTCCGCGACATCTATCCAAAGCTGCCGGTGACGGCCAACCACTTCGTCAATTGGGAGCGAAACAGCCATAGCTTCGAGGCATTGACGGCGATCGAGCAGAACTCCGTGCCTATGGGAACGAACGAGCATCCCATCCAGGTGAAGGTCGTCCGCGCAACCCCCGGCATCTTCTCCGTGCTGAGCGCTGCGCCGCGGATAGGCCGGCCGTTTACCGCGCAGGAGGCACAGGAGGGACGCGACGGCGTTGTGGTGCTGATGAACGACCTGTGGCGAACACAGTTTCAAAGCGATCCGGCGATTCTGGGAAAAACAATCACGTTGAGCGGATACCCGTATACCGTCATTGGTGTGATGCCGCCATCGTTTCATCTGCCTGTCATGCAGGATCTTGCCAACAACACCGATCGCGCAAAACCGGTGGAAGCTCTGCTGCCTCAGGTGTTTCCCCAGGATCGGCTGGCGGCACCGATGCGCGACTTTAATTACTTCGCGCTCGGCCGGCTCAAACCCGGCGTGACCGTCGCGCACGCCAACGCCGAGATCAATGCATTGCAGCACTCCATCTCCGCTTCGCTGCCTGCGAACGAAAAGGGCACTCTATCCGCGTTGTTGACGCCCTTTCAAGCAGCGCTGGTGGGCGACAATCGAACGTCTTTGCTCATCCTGCTGGCCGCGGTGGCCGGGCTGTTGCTGGTGGGGTGCGTTAATATCGCAAATCTTCTCTTGTCGCGTGCGGTAGGCCACAGGCAACAGATGGCGATTGCCGCGGCTCTGGGCGCAAGACAGGCCGGGCTGCTGCGCATGTCGATGCGCGAGCCCATGCTGCTGGCCGCGCTAGGCGGAATACTGGGCTTGCTGTTGGCGGCGGCCTTGGTGCCGGCGATGCAAACTTTTCTTCCTCCTGCGCTGAACTTCCGCGGCACGTTGCATCTGGATTGGGTGGGTGCGGGGTGTGCTCTGGTGCTGGCGCTTGGGGCCACTCTGCTGGCTGGCGCGGCTCCGGCCTGGATCGGATCAAGAACGCAGCCGGTGGAGGTGCTGCGTAGCGAGTCGCGCCAGGCCAGCGAATCGCGCAGCAGTAAGCGTCTGCGCCGAGTGCTGGTGGCTGTGGAAGTGGCCGTCAGCGTGACACTCGTGCTCATGACCGGGCTGCTGACGGTGAGCCTGGTCCGCCTGATGCGCACCCATCGCGGCTTTGACACCGATCGAGTCCTGAGCGCCAAGTTAGATCTGCCCAGCAAGTCCTATTCTGATCTGCAAGCGCGCGCTGCGTTCTATGAAGCCGCGATCGACCGTGTGCGCCAGCTTCCAGGGGTAGAGTCCGCTGCTATCGTCAGCGTGCCACCGCTGGGGGGAGATTTTTGGCTCGAGATGATCCGCGTTACCGGTGAGGCTCGGCCTTCATGCAGCTCCCGACGGAACACTTCCGCTGGGTCAGCCCTGGTTACTTCCACACCGTTCACCTCCCGCTCGCTGCTGGGCGATTCCTGGAGATGGGCGACCAAGGCAAGCGATACGTAATCGTCTCTGAACTAACTGCCCGCACACTTTGGCCGGGTCAAAATCCCATTGACCGGCAATTCATTCGCGGGAACATGACGGAGGATCCCTTCACGGTAATTGGAGTGGTGAAAGACGCGCGGACGATCACGCTGGCCCAAGCCGATCCGATGATGGTCTACGTGCCGTACTGGATTCGCAGCGATAGCACCGGTGGTCTGCTGGTGCGCACGAGCCAGGATCCAGCTTCCATGGCGGATGCAATGCGCAAGGCTGTGTGGGGCGTGGATGCTGCGGTGTCTGTGCCCGTGGTGCGCACTCTCGATGGCGTGGTTGCAGACTCGGTGGCAAACCGCCGTTTCGAGATGGACCTCCTCCTCCTGTTTGCCGCGAGCGCCTTGCTGCTCGCCGGATTAGGCGTCTACGGCGTCGTCACCTACTCCGTCGTTCAGCGCCAGCAGGAGATCGGCGTGCGACTGGCTCTTGGCGCGCAAACTGCGAATATCTATGCGCTCGTGCTGCGCGATGGCATGATGCCGGTTCTAATAGGTGCGGCTGCCGGAGTTGGGGTCACGATCGCTTTTACTCGCATATTGGCGAGTTTGTTGTTTGAAGTGAGCCCGTCCAATCCGGCGATCGTCGCCGCCGCAGTAGGCGTGCTTGTGGCTACAGGAATCGCCGCCTGCCTGCTCCCCGCACGCCGCGCTGCCGCCATTGATCCCATGCGTGCTTTGCGCGCGGAATAACAGCCTCCCGACTGCTTCTAGCGAGCCGTCCAGCCGCCGTCGATGACCAACGTATGTCCGGTGATGAGCGAGGCGGCGGGAGAAGCGAGGAAGACCACGGCACCGGCCACTTCGATGGGCTCTCCAATGCGATGGAAGGCGGCGATGCGGTCGATCACATCCTGTCGAAATGCAGGGTCGGCAAGAGCGCCTTCTGTACCCGGTGTGTGGATGAACGTAGGCGCGACTGCATTCACGTTGATGTTGTATTTACCCCAT
This sequence comes from uncultured Acidobacteriaceae bacterium, assembly GCA_963775365.1. GTDB lineage: Bacteria > Acidobacteriota > Terriglobia > Terriglobales > Acidobacteriaceae > PALSA-350. The sequence continues at coordinate 92,655 of CAVZJL010000014.1, forward strand.
TCCACCGCCAGGCACTTAGTCAGGTGGACGATGCCGGCCTTGGTCATGCAGTAGATGGCTTCCGTCGGCAACGCGGCAAATGCGGCTTGCGAGCTCATGTTGATGATGCATCCGCTTTTCTGCTGGATCATGATGCGGCCTGCGGCCTGGCAGGCGAGGAATGTGCCTTTCAAATTAATGGCCAGGGTCCGGTCGAAATCTTCTTCGGTTACGTTTTCCGCCAGGTTGTCGGGCGCGATCCCAGCATTGTTGACGAGTATGTCCACGCGCCCAAACTGCTGCACAGTGGTGGCGACCGCCTGACGGATCTGCGCCGGGCTGGTCATATCCATCTGCAGCGGCAAAGCCTTCCGTCCCCGGCCAACCACCTCGGCAGTAACACCGCTGTCACTCGTGATCTCACGTAAACCAAGCGCGACATCCGACCCGGCTTCGGCAAGCGCCAGTGAAATCGCCCGCCCCAATCCGCGCGCGGCTCCGGTAACCAGGGCAATCTTGCCCTGCAAATCAAATCTTGGTAGCGCTTCCATTTGTACCCCCTTCTTGCGGAAATGCGATTTTCACCTCATGCTTGATGCGTTCACCCGGCATGTACTTCTTTCTGCCGGCTGACGCTGCTGCCGTCCCCGCTCTTTAGCCGGTTGAAAGTGATCGTCGATAAGATTGTGAATCCGCCCAGCAGCACCAGCGCTTCGTGGATTCCGTGGATCATTTGCACCGGGTTGTTATGCACGTGGGGTACAAAAAAATCAGTGGCCAGCCCGGCCGTCGCAACTCCAAAGCTGATGGACATTTGTTGCACCGTACTGGCGATGGAACTTGCGCCGCTGGTTTTCTCTTCGCTGATATCAGCATAGGTAAGCGTGTTCATGCTGGTGTATTGCAGCGAACTGAAGGTGCCATAGCAAAAGGCCAGGATCACGATCGCCCACACCGGTGTGTGCAGCCCGATAGTCGCAAACAGCAGAAGAAGGATGCCAAGGATCACAGTGTTCGAGATCAGCACACCGCGGTAGCCGACGCGGCCGATCACCTTGGCCATGAGAAATTTCGTGCTCATGGCCGCAATCGCCTGGGGCATGATCAGCAGGCCCGACTGGATGGCGGTAAATCCCAGTCCAACCTGGTACATCAACGGCAATAGGAAGGGCACTCCTCCGATGCCAAGGCGGGTAAAAAAGCTTCCCGTGACTGCGGCACTGAAGGTGCGAATGCGGAACAGACCCAGTTGCAGCAACGGATACGCAATCGCTCTTGCATGCAGCAGGTAACCCCCGAGCAAAGCGATCGCAATCGCCAGTAGTCCCAGGATCTCTCCGACGCCCAGCGTATGTTCACCGAAAATTTCCAGCACATACGACAGCAGAGCGATGCCGGAACCGAAGAGGATGAGGCCCACGATATCAAGCGGCGGCGTTCGCTCTTCGCGAAAGTCCGGCAGATGCATATAGACCATCAGCAGACCCAAAAGACCTATGGGTATATTGACGAAGAAAATAAATCGCCAATGAAAGTAGCCCACGATCAGACCACCCGCGATGGGACCGAGCATGGGGCCAACCAAGCCTGGAATAGCGACAAAGCTCATGGCGCGGATCAATTCCGATTTAGCAAACGTCCGCACCAGGGTGAGCCGGCCTACCGGCACCATCATGGCTCCGCCGCAGCCCTGCAGGATGCGGCAGGCAACCAGCAGATGAATGTTGCTCGAAATGCCGCAGAGAAATGACCCCAGGGTAAAGATGCCGATCGCAGAGGCAAACACCCGGCGGGTTCCAAAGCGGTCGGCCATCCATCCGCTGATGGGGATAAACACCGCCAGGCTCAACGTATAGCTGGCCAGCACAGACTTCATGCTTAACGGAGCTACATGCAGAGCGGCCGAGATAGCCGGCACCGCGGTATTCAGAATCGTGGTATCGAGCGACTCCATGAAAAACGCGACCGCGACCAACCACGGTAAAAGACGTTTGCTTGCCGCTGCCGGCTGGGGTGTCACGGGAAGGGCGGTGGGGCTACTGACCGGATCCATCTCTCATCACTCCGGCAGGCCAACCCGGCGCTTGAGATCGACAAAGCGCGGGTCGGTGTGGAGGCTATTCAGACGAGAGTCAGTCGGCAGATAGACGGCGAGAAAATAAGAGCGTTCCTGGTAGGCTCGCTCGAGCCAGGTGAATACCTGCTCCTTTTCTCCCAGGCCCGCATAAACGATTGCCCGGCTGTAGGGCGAGATGTAGTTGCGCGTAGACAATTCGTTGAAATGGCTCAGCACCTTTTGCGCTTCGGCCTTATTGCCTGACAACGCGTAGGCGTGCCCGAGGCCGGACCAGATCTCGGTATTGTCCTTGTCCAGTGCCAACGCACTCTCAAACTCCGCAATCGCCTCTGGCAGTCTTCCCTTGGCTTCATAAGCCCGGCCCAGAAAACAATGATCAAACCAGAAATGAGGATCGAGCTCGATGTCGCTGTGCAGTTGGGCAATGGCCGGGTCCCACTGTTGCGTGAAAACCAGAACCGATGCCACGTAGAAGTTTCCCAAGGACGAAAGTGGAGCGATTTGCTGGGCGCGCCTGGCTTCCGCCAGTGCCTCGGCGCCGCGCCCCATCGGGGCCAGAAACCACGCGTAGTACCCATGTGCCTCCGCTTCGTTGGGGCCCAGTTCAATGGCGCGCTTGAACTCGCTTTCTGCAACCGCCCAATTCCACTCGTACCATTGCGATTCAATCGCCAGCGCCAGGTGCGCGCCGGCGTCGTTCGGGTCGATGGCCAATGCCTTCTGTGCCGCTTCTTTTGCCTTGGGCCCGGCTTCGGCCCCGCGCATGTACCAGCCGTCCTGGTTGATGTAATTGAAAGCCAGGCCGTTGTAGGCCAAACCATAATTGGGATCGATGGTGATTGCCTGGTTGAAGTAATCGATGCCCTTGGCCAAGCCATCCTTGGTAAGTTTGTCGGTATAGTACTTACCTTTGAGATAGAGCTGATAGGCTTCAGGATTGCCGGTTGAGCCTTTGCTCATCGTTTGCTCGGTGGCTGCCGAAGCTTGACCGCTCAACCGTTGAGAAACTTCCTTGGCGATATCATTCTGTACCGCCAGCAGGTCGGCCGGCTTGCGATTGTACTGCTGGCCCCACAGCTCTTTGCCATCCCGAAGGTCATCCAGTTCGACGCTCACGGTGACTTCGTCGCCGTGCGGGGTCACGCTGCCCGTGAGTACCGATTGGACTTTCAGCTCGTCCCCCACCTTTTGTGCATCCACCTGCTTGCCCTTGTAATGCAATGCCACGCTATGAGGAACCACTCTCAGGTTGGGCAAACGCGCCAGGCTGTTATTGACGCTTTCGGTGATGCCATCAGAGATGTAGTCGGCATCGGGATTGTTGCTTCGATTCTCCAGCGGGAGAACGGCGATGGAATCGATAACGCCCGTCTTCGACCGCTTCCAATAAATGCCAGCCGCGAGCAATGCAATCAATAAGAGAGCGGCGGCGATCGCCAAAGCAATCGGGCGCCGCTTACCGCGAGGAATGACCGTATCTCGAACGGAGGCGCCTTCGAGCGCCTGGCGAAGATCGGTTGCCGACTGAAAGCGCCCATCAGGAGATTTCGCCAGGCACTTTTTCACAATCGCCTGCACCGCGGGCGGCGCTGTGAGCGGCTCCGGTTCCTTGTAGATGACGGCGCCGATGACTGCCGCCGCCGACCCTCCACCGAATGCGCGGCGTCCCGCAAGCATTTCGTGAAGCACCGTCCCAAAGGAGAAAATGTCTGAGCGCGCATCGGCCGGCCGGCCCTCGGCCTGCTCTGGTGACATATACGACGGCGTGCCCAGGATCATGCCTGCCTGGGTTACATCGATAGTTCTGGTTTGATCGCCGGATGCGCTGGCAAGGTCCTGTTTCGCCAGCCCAAAATCCAGCAGCTTGACCACTCCGCTTTGCGTCACCAGGATGTTCGCCGGCTTCAGATCGCGATGAACGATCCCTTTGGCATGCGCTGCTTCCAGCGCGGCAGCCATTTGCGTACCCAACTGCAGCGCGGCGGCCGGCGGCAGCGCCTGTGGTTGTTCCGAGGAGACAATGGGCGCCCCCTCAATTAACTCCATCACCAGGTAATTGGGGCCAACATCGTAAATCTGGCAGATGTTGGGATGATTCAGCGCGGCAATGGCTTGGGCTTCCCGCTCGAACCGCTCGCTGAACTGGGCGTCGGAGAACTTGATCGCGACATCCCGATTCAAACGCGTATCCCGGGCCCGATACACCTCGCCCATTCCGCCCGCACCGAGGAACGCCAGAACTTCGTAGGGGCCGAGTTTATCACCGGGAGAGAGCGGCATAAGGGAACAGGGCTCAGTGTAGCCCATCCTGGAACTCACTTCTCGGCAAAGGGGCTTAGCGCCAATCGTCGATTACGTAAGCATCCGTCCGATTGAACCCTTCGCCATGCGGGCGCTGCATGGCGACGCCCTGCATGCCCACTCGATATCCGCGGGAGCGCATACGCCGAAAGGCATCTTCGCGTGCCAGGTTGACGCCGGCTTCTATGGTCGCGTGCCGCGAGGACGCAAAACCTTCGCAAGCAGCCAACAGCCGGTCGAAACGCTCCCCCGCCCTCGAACCGCCGCGGGCCGCCCCAAACTTGATGTAACACTTCTTCTCGCCGCCTTCGGATCCAGGTCCATTCAGGCAGATTGCGAATCCATCGAGAACACGGCCGGTGTATCGCAAGACGACCTCGCTGGTCCGCTGGGCCAAGAGAGCTCGGATTTCCCCGGTAAGATCGAGCCCATTGTCTATCTTGTTGGTAAGCCCGGCGCATGCCTGGATGGCTTGCTCACGCTGACTCTTCTTCATGGGTGACAGCAACGTCGGCTCTTCTGCGCTTTTAGCCTCGGACGGGCCGGTCATGATGGCGGTGAGATAGCGTGGCCAGTAGCCGAACTTCTGGTAGAGCGCCATGTGCTTGGGGCTATTGGCGAAGGTGTAGAGCCCGGTGTGGCGTACGCCCCATCGGTGAAAGATTGTCATCGTGGCTTGCAGCAGCTTTTGGGCGACACCGCGGTCCCAATGCTCCGGCAGCACCGTCAGCGGCCCGAAGAATCCGAAGGATCCCCAGCGAGTCACGACATTCGAGCCAACCAGGCGGCCGGCGTCACGGGCAGCCAACACTTTCACGTGGCTTGCCGGCCAACGCGGCTTCAGAAGATGGCGATCATCCATGAAATCACGCGGATTGGGTACTCCCAGAAACGTCCCAAACGCCAGCCGGAGGATACGCTCCGCCTCCTCGATTTCGTCTTTTTTGAGCAGACCAACTCGAATTTGCTGATTTGCAGGCATAGCGCCTGGCCTCTGGGTTGTTATCTTTTTCGTGCCTGGTACTTTTCAGTTATTGTTTATAGTCCAAATATCAGTCATCGTGTATCTCACTAAGACTTGAGAACGGCCTGAAAGATGACGATCCCGACACAGCGGCTTTTGCTTCCCATCGTAAGCCTGGCGATGGCTGCTGCCGCGGCTGCGCAAATCCTGCCTACGGCTATTCCGGCGCAGTTTTCTGCCGCGCCCTCGGTTTCGCTGACTCCGCAGAACTTTTATTGGGAACTTCCCGCGCCCCCGAATGGCGCACAAGTGTTACTCAATTTCAAGGAAAGCGATATCAAGTTCAGCCTGCCGGCCATGATGGAAACGCTTCGCGACCATCGCCACGAAGGCTGGGTGTTGGCTGCCTATCCCGACCCCAACACCCGCCGGCCGCTCATTGGAGCGGGGTTCAGTCTGGATGTGCCGGCAACTCCGCACCCCCAGCGCGACCCTCTCAATCCGCATCCTTTTGTTGAGCCTTCCTCGGCTGATCTTTGGCAGGCCGCCGGGCTGTCTCCGGAGCAATTGCAGCAAATCCTCGCTCAGTTCGATCACAATGTGGCGGCGTGGTCCTCGAAAACCTATCGCAGGAAGATCATTCATCACACGCTCACACCACAGTTGACCGAAGAAGAGGCCACACAACTGCTGCGCATCTCTGCCCTGCAAGCCATCTACAACGCCCGGGCTTATTGCCGGGGGTTCGACCGGCTGACCGGCTCGCAGCAGATGGCATTAAGCCAACTGGTCTTCCAGATGGGTACAAATCTCGGGCAGTTTGTTCAATTTCTCGACGCTCTGAACGATAACGGAAACGCCCGCGAGCTCGCCCAGCTCGACGGCTATATGGAAACCTACGGTGAGCACTGGAAGACCGTACAGGGCACGCTGATCGACAGCCAGTGGGCCCGCCGTTACAGCAGTCGCGCCACCTCCGTCATCGCCATGTTTGACCCTGAGTACAGTCAGGGACCGAACGCAGCGGAAGAGCGAATCGAGGCTACTCTTCGTCCTCCTGCACCTCCGAGGCCCAGAAGCCACTCCATCGCCACCCTCCGGGCTGCCAGCTACACCAAGCGGTCCAGCCGGGCACACGGCAAAAAAGCACACAGCTCACAGACCAAGCGCAAGCTAACATAGCCGAGTCCCTTATTCGTTGAACAGATACCGCAGGTCTAGACTGCGCCCACCTCCCTGGACGGGTGCCCCATCCAGAACCAAAGACCGTGGTTTGAGTTCGGTCAATAACCAGCGGCGCGCCTACACATCCGCATAGCAACTGCCTAGGTTTCGAACCCATTTAAACTTTGTCATCCCGCCTGCCCCGGCGTGCCGTGGGAGGAGCCGACTTGGCTGCTGCAAGTTAAGGGAGCAATGACCCTGCCTCCCGCACCAGCAACGAAGGTTGGGAACCCCGTTTTTGGGCTTGAGTGGGATACGCAGCACTCAACGCACCAGTTTCTGGTTTGTCATTAGGAGCGAAGGCGAACGGGGACCTGCAGTTATCGCGACCCGCCCTGAAAACGGCCGGTCAGTTGAGTCGAGCATCCCCTCATGGCAAACTAAACCCAGGAGAACTGGCATGGAGCGAGTCAAGCTTGGTAAGTCTGATTTGGAAGTCCCGGTGCTTTGCCTGGGTGGCAACGTGTACGGATGGACGCTGCCAGAGGCCGAATCCCTCCGGCAATTGGACGCGGCACTCGAGGCCGGACTGAATTTTATCGATACCGCGGACGTCTACTCGCGCTGGATCCCCGGCCACACAGGCGGCGAGTCCGAAACAATCCTCGGCAAGTGGCTCGCGAAAGGCAACAAACGTAGCAATGTGATTCTGGCCACCAAACTCGGCCTGGAGATGGGTGAGGGCAAGAAAGGCTTGAGCGCCGCCTACATCGAGCAGGCAGTTGAGGCCTCGCTTCGCCGCCTGCAGACCGACTATATCGATCTCTACCAGGCTCATCGGGACGACCCGGACACGCCTCTCGAAGAAACGCTGGCGGCCTTCGACAAGCTTGTGCAACAGGGCAAAGTAAGGCACATCGGCGCTTCTAACTACACCGGTCCGCGCCTGGCAGAAGCACTGCGGATCAGCAAGGACAACGGGCTGGTAAGTTACGTCTCGCTGCAGCCCCTCTATAACCTGGCTTCGCGCGAAGACTTCGAGACCAACCTTCTGCCCGTAGTGCAGGAGCATACCCTGGGCGTGATTCCCTACTACTCTCTAGCAGCGGGCTTTCTCACCGGCAAGTACCGCAGTAAAAAAGATGCCGAAGGAAAAGCGCGCGGCGGCAGCGTAAGCAAATTTCTCAACGACTGGGGATGGAACCTGCTCCACGCGCTGGACGAGGTTGCAGAGGCACACCACTCGACCCCGGCCAGGGTTGCTCTGGCGTGGCTCATGGTGCAACCCGGAATCACCGCTCCCATTGCCAGCGCCACCGACGACCGGCACCTGACCGACCTGATCGAAGCGACTCGCTTGAAGCTGGATCATGCGTCGATCGAGAAGCTCAACGCAGTCAGCACACCCGCGGCGGCCGCTAAGGCTTAAGACCGCCGAGCAATCAGCCGAGGCAGTCCGTATGCGGGAGCCCGCGAGCCGCCCTGTTCCCAGGAAGAGGCTCGCGCTCCCACCCCGCCTTATTCGATCCGCTTACCAGTAGCAGTCGCACATCCGGTGACGGTTGGTCCACCGTCCGCCGCAACGAATACCACCGAGGCTGAAGGAACCTCAAATGTATTAGGGTCTGCTCCCATCTCAATCTTCTGCGTGATTGTCTGTGTCTTGGCCAACACGCCGTTTTGCGTAATGAAGGCGATCGATACTGCTCTGTACGTTTGTCGGCCTGTGGCGCTCCACACCCCATGGCCGGCCCCGCGAACCGCCGGAAAGAACATCGGATTTGACGTGGTCTCCACCAGGGTCCCGCCTCGCGAAAACGTAAGCAGCGAAAGGAATGGCTCGCCCAGCGGATCACCCGTTGCGCAGTTGTGTTGAGTAACCTTGACCGTCCAACTCCCTTCCAGTCCACCGGCCTCCGCTCCCCAGTTTTCCGTCTCTGCCCCAGCGGCTCCGGCCAGCAGCAAGGAGCATGCCGCGGCCAGTACCAGCCGATAAAACGCAACACAAACGACAGATTTCATTTGCTTTCCCCTTTCCTCTTCCCATTGGCCGGTGCTTTAGCTCCAGCCTCCAGGCTTATACTCACTCTCGTGCCCCAACGAGTCTTTAGGTGGATCTGAAGGATTGTGAAAACTTCTGAAGTTTGCGAGCACCGTGATGGACGACACCGGGTTTCCCATCTATGAGTTTGGGGACTATCGCGTAAATCCCGGGAACCTGCTTCTAACCCGTGCAGGCCAGCCGATTGCGCTTACTCCTAAGGTCTTCGACACGCTTCTTCTACTAGTAAAGCGAAGCGGAGAGATCCTGGAGAAGGAAGAAATCCTTCGCGCCATCTGGCCCGATACCATCGTTGAAGAAAATAATCTCAACCAGAACATTTCCACCCTGCGCCGTATATTGGGCGAAAGCCGTGGCGAGAATCGCTTTATCGCGACCGTTCCCGGCAGGGGGTACCGCTTCATTCCGGAGGTGCGAACCCTTTCGCAAAGGTCATTGCCGCCGACCCAAGCGGTGAGAATCGGCGTATTGCCTTTTGAAAATATTGGAGCGGGCGCCGACCGCGAGTACCTGGCAGACGGCCTCACCGAAGAGACCATCGCCTGCCTCGGTCAGATTGATCCGCAGCACCTGAACACTATCGGCCGAACCTCGGTCATGGCCTACAAGCGAAGCACTAAATCTCTACCGGAGATTGGAAAGGAGTTGGACGCGACCTACCTGGTCGAAAGCTCTCTGCGGGCAGAAGGAATTCATTTGCGGATCACCTCCAAACTGATTCGCGTCCGCGACCAACTGCAGCTATGGTCCGCGTCCTATGATAGCGAGCCTGACAGCATGCTCGCGCTGCAGCGTGAGCTAAGCAAAGCCATCGCTGAACAAATACGCCTCATCCTATCCCCGGAACGTCTTCGCGCCCTGGCCCGCCGCCAGACGCAAAACGCGCAAGCCTATGATCTCTACCTCCATGGGCGTCACTTCTGGCAACAGCTCAGCCCACCGACTACAAAGAAGGCCATCGAATATTTCACTCACGCCACCGAGCTTGACCCAAACTACGCTCTCGCCTGGTCGGGGCTTGCCGACTGCTACACCGCGGGCCCGGTCAATGGCGATGCACCGCCACGGGTGTTCTGGCCTAAAGCCCGCGAAGCGACCGCGCGCGCGGTCACCGCGGAGCCTAGCCTCGCCGAGGTCCAGACCTCCTTAGGCAGCTTGAAATTCTGGCTGGACTGGGATTGGCCTGCCGCTGAAATCGCTTACCGCAAAGCCATTGCGCTGGATCCTTCTTATCCTCTGGGACATCGTATGCTCGGTGTACTGTTATCCCACATGTGCCGGCATGAGGAAGCACAGGCAGCCATCTGCCGCGCGCGCGAACTGGACCCTCTTTATGTAATGCACCAATCGCTTTCCTCGCAGATAGCGTTCGCCGCCCGCAACTATTCCGCAGCCGTTCAATTTGCCCGCCAGGCCATCGTCGTCGACCCGGATTTCTGGATTGGCCAACTTCATCTGGCGCAAGTATTGATAGAACAGCACGAGATGGATCTTGCCCTGGCCGCACTCAATAACTCGGGGAAGTTGGGAGTTAACTCGAAGGTCATCGCACTGCGGGGTTATGTCTTCGCCAGAACCGGCCGGCTGGAAGAGGCACAACATGTCTTCAACACGCTGCTATCCATCGCGAAGGAGCGCTATGTTCCTCCCTACGCCATGGCAATCGTGCATGCCGGATTGGGTGAATTTGAGCTTTCGTTGCAATGGCTTGAGCGCTGCTACGAAGCGCGTGACGTTCACCTGATCTTTCTAACTATGGATCCCAAATGGGATCCGCTCCGAAGCGAACCGCGGTTCTCCAATTTGTTACAACGTTGCGGTTTCGCACAGACATAGAATTTAGATCTGGGCCAACTCTGCCGAAATGCTCATTGCCGTCAAGTGATGATGGGCGCAACTTTGGATAGGATCCAGGGGCTGCAGGCGATACTCCTTGTAGCGGAAATTCACCTCATGTAACCTCCAGATACCTTCCGTGTCCAGCGCCGCCACGATCGACCCGTTCATCCCGCCGGTGCCCAAACACGCCAGCGGAACGCTCCAGATTGCGGCCGCCACCATCGGCAATGCACTGGAGTGGTTTGACATCCTCATCTACGGCTACTTTGCGACCACCATCGCCGCCGTCTTCTTTCCCAACTCCAACCCGGTGGTCTCGCTGCTGCTCGCCTTCGGATCGTTTGGCTTGTCTTACCTGGCCCGCCCGCTGGGGGCGGTGGTTCTGGGCGCTTATGCCGACCGCGCGGGCCGCAAAACCGCGCTCGCTCTTTCCATCCGGCTAATGGTTATCGGCACGGCCGTCATGGCCCTCATGCCTTCTTATGCCACCATCGGGGTAATCGCACCCATAGGGATTTTCACCGCCCGCCTGCTGCAAGGCTTCGCCGTGGCTGGAGAGTTTGGCAGCTCGACCGCCTTTATGGTTGAGCATTCCGCCCGCCGCAAAGCCTTCTTCGCCAGCTGGCAGTTCACCGGTCAGCACATCGCGAAATTGCTCGCCGCGCTCTTCGGCTTTGGCCTCAGGAGCACGCTGAGCGTGCCTCAGCTGCACAGCTGGGGCTGGCGCGTTCCCTTTCTCTTTGGCTTACTGGTCGGGCCGGTGGGCATGTATATCCGGCGCAAAGTGGATGAGACCCCGGAGTTCCTCAACACCACGCACACCCGCACTCCCATCCGCGAGACCTTCGCCACCGAAAAGATGGGGTTAGTGCTGGGCGCCGGACTGGTGGCAGTCGGCACCGCCAGCACCTATTTTTCTCTCTACATTCCCACCTATGCGACGACGCGTTTGCATCTGCCGCCCGCCGTCGGATACCTGGTGAGCATCGTGCTCGCATTGATGGCCATTGCGCTGATACCGATGGCTTCCCAAGTCGCGGACCGAATTGGCTGCACACGAATCATGCTTCCCGCAGCCATCCTGATGCTGCTCTCCTTTTATCCGGAATTTTTTGCTCATCACGCGCCGCCCAGCCTGTCCACCCTGCTGCCGGCCCTTATCTGGGATTGCATCCTGCAAGTCGCCTATGTCTCGGCATTGCCGGCGGTGATGGCAAGCATCTTTCCGCCGCGCACCCGGGTCACCGGGCTTTCTCTCAGCTATAACCTGGGGGTTACCATTTTCGGCGGCTTCGCTCCGGCCATCTTCACCTGGCTCAGCGACGTGACCCACGACAACACCGCGCCCAGCTTCTATTTGATAGCCATGGCCGTGGTGAGCATTGCGGCCGTGATCACCGTGAAGCGCCGCGACTGGAATCTACGGCAACGCGAAGGCAAGCACGTAGTCGCCCTGTTTGGTGCCCAGCTTGCCGTGCCCGCCGGCCGCGATCACCACGTATTGCTTTCCCTTATAGACATAGGTCATCGGAGTGGCTTGGCCGCCGGCCGGGAGCTGATATTTCCATAGCTCTTTGCCGTTGTCGCTATCAAAGGCGTGCAGGTAAAGATCCATCCCGGCGGAGGTAAACACCAGGCCACCAGCGGTGATCATCGGTCCCCCAAGGTTGATGGATCCGGTCTGCTGGCCTTGCATCAGCGTGCCCAGCGGAACATCCCACACCTGCTTGCCGGTAAAAAGATCCACGGCTTCGGTGGTTCCCCACGGCGGCGCGTTGCAAGGCGCTTTGCTTGGAGAGAAGAGGAAGCTGCGATAGAGCCCGTAGGGAGCGCCTTTCTGATCTCCGAATTCGCCATAGATACGATTGTCTTGATCCTTGTGGTACTCAGCTTCCAGCTTGTCGCGCGGAATCAGCTTCACCCAGGCAATGAGGCGATTGGTGTTGGCGACCATGATATGGCGCGCGGGATCGTAGGCCGCACTGCCCCAGTTCACCCCGCCCACGTTGCCGGGAAACGCCAGGGTCCCCTCGAAACTTGGAGGCGTGAACATGCCATCCCATCGTGAGGACTTGATCTTATTCCGGCACCACGCGACATCTTCAGGAGTTGGCCCCCACGCGTCATCGGGAGAGATTTTTTCCGGCACCAGGGAGATGGTCGAGAAGGGCTGAGTGGGCCAACTTTGCTCGCCTGGAATATCGCTCTTGCGGCACCGGCCGCTCCTCTACCGGAAGCAAGGGAACACCAGTGAGCCGGTTGAGCACGAAGACATGGCCCATTTTCGTATTGATGACGATTGCCGGCGTGCCGTCTTTCCAGGTGAAGAGCGTGGGCTGCGAAGCTACGTCGTAGTCCCACAGGTCATGGTGAACGACTTGAAATCCCCAGACAAACTTGCCCGAGGACGCGCGTAACGCCACCACTGAATTAGCCCACTTGTCATCGCCTTTGCGGATGCCGCCGTAGTAATCCGGAGCGGAGCTGCCGGTGGGAATGAAGACCAGGTCCTCGGCCGGGTCGACGGAGAGCGTAGACCACGCATTGCCTGCGCCGGTTCGAGGCTTGGTATTTTCGGCCCAGGGAGTGGGATCCCACGTCCATCGTAGCTTGCCGGTTCGCGCGTCGAAGCCGCGAACGATGCCCCGCCCCGTATCCACCTTCCAGTTGTCTGCAATCGAAGAGCCGGTGATCACCAGGCCGTTCACGATCGCTGGTGCGGACGTGACCTGGTAGCCGCCCGTCCATTCCGTCGCCGTCGCTGCGTCAATGGTAAGGTTCACTTCGCCCTTGTCGCCAAAATCAGACAAAGTTTTCCCGTCTCCCCGTCGAGGGCGATAAGCCTGCCCATCCAGCGTGCCCATGAAGATGCGCAAGCGGCAGGGCTGACCTCGCTTCCGGTCAGGATCCTCCCAGGCGGAGACTCCTCTGGAAGAGACCTCCGAATAACCATTGGATAGATCCACATGAGCGTCGTACTCCCAAAGCCGCACGCCACTTTGCGGATTGAGAGCGATGACATGGTTGTATGCGGTGCTGAGGAAGAGCCGGTTCCCTACCAGGATAGGAGTCGCTTCAAAAGCCGCCTTTTTCACCAGCTCCGTCTTCTCTTCCAGGGCGCCCGTGCGGTACGTCCAGACCGGTTGCAGACGCGCAACGTTATTGCGATCGATTTGCCGCGCAGCGGAGTAGCGCGTGCCTCCACCATCATTGCCGTAATTCGGCCAGCCCGTCTGCGCCCAACCAGACAGGGCGATCCCGCACCAGAAACAAAGCAAGCGTTCTTCTCATACCTGCTTCCATACGCCGGACCACACCTAAGTTCCACCTCACGAATTCCTCGAAACTATTCTTGAAGCTGTTCAAGGTGATTCGGCCTCTTTGGGACCATCCGCATTAAGATGCATAGAGAGGCGTTCTCCGTGCATCCAGCTACTTTGTCCCGAACAACGAGCGAACAGAGCAGGTTTTCTCCATCACTGGTGCGCGCCGTGGCCAATGCAGCCATGGGCCGCGAAGATGTTTTGCCATTCTGGTTTGGCGAATCCGATCAACCCACGCCTTCCTTTATTCGCGAGGCCGCGATCGAGTCTTTGCGCGCAGGGGAAACCTTCTATGCAGAAAATCTCGGCAGGCCATATCTGCGTGAGGCCCTCTCCACTTATCTGACAGATCTTCATCACTGCGCCATCCCGGCCGGAGCGTATTGCAGTGACAGCATCCGGCAACTCGGCGCTGATGGTCGCCAGCCAGCTGCTGCTCGCGCCGGGCGATCGCGTGGTCACGGTCACGCCGCTCTGGCCCAACGCAGTTGAGATACCGAAGATCATGGGTGGCCAGGTCACCTGCGTTTCGCTCGAAGTGCGGGACGGCCAGTGGGCATTGCCGTTGGAGAAACTGCTGCAGGCGCTGACCCCGGATACGCGGATGCTGGTCCTCAATTCGCCCAACAATCCCACGGGCTGGACGATTCAGCGCGCAGAGCAACACGCCATTCTCGAACATTGCCGCCGCCATGGGATATGGATTCTCGCCGACGATGTCTACGAGCGCCTGATCTTCAGCGATGGCATGCGATCGGCTCCGTCGTTTCTTACCATGACCGACGAGCGCGACCGGTTAATCGTGGTCAACAGCTTCTCCAAAGCCTGGACGATGACGGGTGGCGCGTGGGCTGGATGGTCGCGCCGCCTGAGGTCTTGCCTGACCTCGCATCGCTGCTCGAGTACAACGTCTCCTGCGTCTCCGATTTTTCTCAGCGAGCGGGCGCTATCGCCCTCGAGCAGGGAGAACCGCATGTTCTTAAAATGCGTGCCGAGCTAGCCCAAACAAAAACAAATTGATCACCGCGCTGCGCCCGCTTCCCCGGCTGGAGGTCCCTCAGGCCGACGGCGCCATGTATCTCTTTCTTCGCGTTGCCGGAGAAGAGGATTCGCTGCGCCTGGCAACGCGATTGATCGAGGAGGTTGGCCTGGGCCTCGCGCCGGGCAGGGCCTTCGGCCCCGAAGGAGAGGGCTGGTTGCGCTGGTGCTACGCTGCGGAGTGGAAAAAGAACAAGTCCGGCATAGAACGCCTCTCGCGATTCCTATCCATGTAAGCTTCTGGAGGAGAGAAACCATTGCACACGATCAAAGTTCTTGCCCTGGGTTTCGTCCTGCTGGGTGCCTTTGTGTTGATTGGGCGCGCGCTGGGCAATGGCTCAAGAGCCGCGCTTTACTTTCTGCCCTATGGCTTGCCGCCGCCGCCATCAATCTTTGGTTCGGAGTGGCCAAAGCGGGTTACTCCGTAAAAGACGAAGCGCCAATTTTCCTACTGATCTTCGCCGTTCCCGCTGCGGCCGCTCTTCTTGCCTGGTGGAAACTTCCCGCGCGATAGCCCTTCAGCACAAAAATCAAGGAGGGAAAGTCCATCTATAAACGCCCCGCGTAGAGGCTTGCGTCAGGTCAGTCGTTTATGGCAGGGCGAGGTATTGGTGAATAAACGCAATCGCCATGCTACCCTCGCCCACACCGCTGGATACGCGCTTGATGGAACCATGCCGCACGTCGCCGGCGCAGAAAACGCCGGGCAGATTTGTCTCCAGGGGAAATGCCTCGCGCTTGCCTCTCCACGTCTTGAGATCGCGTCCTGTACAGATGTAGCCCGCTGCATCCCGCTCCAACTCCCCTGGCAGCCAGGTGGTGTTTGCGTCGGCCCCGATCATGACAAACAAGGCATCGGCTTCGCGCGTGACAAACGTCTCTTTGCCCTCCGGAGGCCGCACACGAGTCACGATTCGGTGTAGATGTTCGTCGCCTTCCACCGCAACGACCTCCGTAAAAGGAACCACCTCAATATTTGCCTTCGACGCAATTTCTCCGATCAGGTACTGCGACATCGTCAGCTTGAGTCCTTCCCCGCGCACCAACACTTTCACCTCCGCGGCGTAGCTGGAGAAGAACATCGCTGCTTGTCCGGCAGAGTTTCCGCCCCCTACGATGAAGACCTTCTTGCCGTTCACGTTGTTCGCTTCGGCGCGGGACGCTCCATAGACCACGCCGCGCCCCAGCAAGCGATCTATGCCATCCACTTTGAGCCGGCGCCATTCGACGCCGGTGGCCAGCAGCACCGCGCGCGCCGTCACAGTGTGGTCACCATCGAGCACGAGCGAGTAGCCGCCATCGATTGGGGACAGCTTTTCAATGCACCGGGTCATCGCGATCTCCGCGCCAAAGCGGATCGCCTGCTTGAGCGCCCGTCCGGTCAAATCTTCACCCGAGACACCCTCAGGAAAGCCAAGATAGTTCTCGATGCGCGACGATGTTCCCGCCTGTCCACCGGCTGCTGAGCGCTCGACCATCAGAACATTGAGACCTTCCGAGGCCCCATAGACACCGGCCGCCATGCCCGCAGGACCTGCTCCGGCGATGACTACGTCGTAGCGGTCGCGAGTCGGTTGGGTCTGGATTTGCAGCGCCTCTGCCATCTCCCGCACGCTCGGCGGATGCATAAACAGCTGTCCGTCGATCGCTACTGCCGGGCAACCAAAATTCAACGGCAAGCCGCCGGGAATGCGCTCCGGCTCACGTTCGCGATCTACCCATTCGTAGGGAATGCGGTTGGCGGAGAGAAAGGCGCGGATATCCTGGCAGTCGGTGTCGGCCTGAGTGCCCAGAATGAGCACTCGGGAAGAGGGAATCGTTGCTGCATATTTCTGCGCTCGTGTGAGCCGGTCGTTCATGGTTTGCAGGATGATCGCACTGGCTTCCTTTGAGTCGCGGATCAGATCCTGGAACTGTTGCCGATCGAAGCGGGCGATCCGGCAGGGCAGCTCCGCTCGCAGGGAGATCAACGACTGGGTGCCGAGCAGCATGGAAGTTTCCCCAAAGAAATCGCCAATCTGATATTCGTAGCCGTATAAGTCTTGCTGGCGCCCCAGAACATCTTTAGCCATCTGTAGCCGGCCTTCAAAGAGCACGAAAAACCACGGCGGCTCACCTTCGCGAATCAGCCAGTCGCCCGCGCACAGCCGTACGTCGGCCGCCTTGGCAGCGTACCGGTTGCGTTCCGCCTCGTCGAGACAGCTGAATACCTTGATCCGATTGAGCTCATCGCTAGTAAACATTCAATGATTCTCCCATCTCACGCGCTTGTGCGCACTAGCCGCCTTCCCCCTGGGCTCACGGCTCGATCATCACTCGATGCGTTCGCTTAGATTCATTGCGGTCGGTGGGAGCCCCCTGCTTTAGGAGGGGGAGCGACGCTTCAGCGTCGCGGAAAAAGTTGCCGTTCCATAAATTGGGCTTTAGCCCCGGTTTCGTTGGCCGGTGGGACGACGTCGGTACTGGGCTGGGCCCCAAGAACGCGCACTTTCTTCACCTCGTTTGCGACGTGACGAGTTGGAATTCGGAAGTCCCGCGGCTGGAGCCGGAGGAGAATAGTCATATAGAGCCGCTCGGCCTGGAAGCCGAGCTCCGGATGAATGCGGGGGCTCCACCACTGTGGTTGCGGCACAATGCGTGCCAACGGTCCTAATATGTGACGAGCGCTTGAAACCGAGTACTCAGGCCGGATTTACTTCCAACTCCGGCTGGCGATGGCCGCTGGTGGTTGCTCCCGCACCCGGGGAGAGGTTAAGGCTGTCGAGGACGGGCCCCAGCGACACGACCGCCATAATGAGGAAAGCGTAGTGGAAGTCGCGCAGTTGCGGAGCGGCGGCCGTGTGTCCATGCGCGTGGGCTACCAGCCGCAGGGTGATCGCGCCGATGGCGACACCCATGCCCATACTGAGCTGCATAATCGCGCTGAGAAAGCCATTGGCCCGGCTCATTTTGCTAGCCGGAATTTCGCTGTAGGCGAGCGTGGTCAGGCAGGTGAACTCCAGGGACCGAAATGACCCGTGGCAGAACAGCATGAGAGCGATCAGGAACGGAGGCGTGACCGGGCTAAAGGTCGCGCAAAGGGCCATCGACAACGAGGTAAAGATTCCGTTGACGATGAGAAGCCGGCGAAAACCGAAGCGGCGAAGCAATCGAATCACAAATGCCTTCATGCTCAGGTCTCCGGCAAAAAGCGCCAGCAGGTAGAGGCCCGACTGAAAAGCATTCAAGCCGAAAGCAATTTGGAACATGAGCGGCAGAAGAAACGGCAGCACCGAGACGGCGATGCGAAAGGCGCTCGCTCCAAAAACCGAAAGCGAGTACGTCTTAAGCTTCATTGACTCCAGATCAATCAGCGACGTTGCTGGATTGCGCCGCGCCACCAGGATGGCGGCCGCACCGCTGAGTACGCTCAGCACGAGCACCAGCGCGGGCAGCTGCCACGCGGCGCCCTCTCCGCCCAGCGTTTCCATCGCGTAAACGGCGCCGGCCGAAGCAAAACCCGCAAGCACGAACGTCATCCAATCGAATCCATGCTTCTCACCCATGCGGACGTTCTCCACCCAAAGCAGCGTCAGAACCAGCGCAATGATGCCCAAGGGAAGATTCAGGAAAAAGATCCAGTGCCAGCTGGCATACGTGGTGATAAAGCCGCCCAAGGGCGGACCCACCACCAGGGCGGTGAGACCGGGCCAGGTGATGTAAGCGATGGCCTCCGCCAGTTTGTCTTTGGGCGTCGTGCGCAGCACAATGAGGCGGCCGACTGGAACCATCATGGCTCCGCCAATGCCCTGCACGATGCGCATCAGAGTGAACTGGGTGAGGGTGTGAGATGCGCCGCACAGCAAGGAAGAGAGAGTGAAGATAGCGATGGCCGCGGCAAAGACGGAACGGGAGCCATAGCGGTCAGCTACCCATCCGCTGATGGGGATAAAAACGGCCAGCGTGAGCAGGTAGGCCGTCATGCCGATGTTCAGGTGGACAGCGCTTACGCGAAAGCTGCGCGCCATCTGCGGCAGGGCGGTAGCAATGATGGTACCGTCCAGATTCTCCATGAAAAAGGCGCCGGCGATGAGCGAGGTGACGTATAGCGGCGAGCGTGTCTTCTTCATCTTTCCGGTTTTACAAAAGGAGCGAGCATCCGCCCCGCCTGGAGCGGTGTCATCGCCGCTGCAGCCTGGTCAGGACCTCGGAGTTTCCAGTCCGTTCAGACCGGATCGGCGCTCGAACGCCTGGATAAGAGAACCGAGACTGCGCTCTGAACCAATCTCCGAACGGATCTCATCCGGAATAGGTGTGGGCGCAGGCTGCACGCTCCGCTCCTGTACCTTGCGTGCCTCGTTGGCGGACACGACAACCGGGCCCGTGGGCACGAAGCCGCTCAGTGCGGCCGGCGACTTGCCAATCTTGTCAGCCTGTAAAGCCCGCCGTTCCATCCGGCGTCTGGGAGGAACCACGCGCACCTGCGGTTCCGGGGCCGGTTGCGGAGTAGGAGGCGGAGCCGCCACTACTCGCGTTTGCGGAGGAGTCGCTGCGGGAGCCGCTGCTTTGGCCGGCTGCTTGCGGGTCTTCCCGGTGACTTTAGTCTTTACCTTCGGCGTCGAAACACTCTTGAAGTTGCTTAACGGAGCTGCAAGAATATCCCGGGCGCGCAGGAGGAGGTCAATTTCAGCATCAAGTTGAGCGATTATTTCTGTACGTGTCATGCAGAATCATTCTATCGCTCTCCGCCATCTTCTGCTGACTAACTATCCTGTGGAATTGATTGCGGGTAATACCCTATCCGATTCGCGCGTAGCCATCGGCTCATGGCACGGCGAGAGAGAAGCCGCGTGCGCGATCGTGCTCAACGCCGACGCACCCAGCCGCACGTTAGAGATTTTTTAGAGAACCTTGACCACCACCACCGTTAGATCGTCTGCTTGCGGTTTCTCTCCTGCAAACGTAGAGACGGCCTCTGAGATCTGGGTGACCAGTGCTGACGCCGGTTCTATCTCTCCACTGCGCACGACTTCTTCCAGCCGGTTGATCGAAAACTCGTCGCCGGCCTCGTTCTCCTGTTCGATCACGCCATCGGTAAACAGGGTAAGGATGTCGCCTTGATCGAGCGTTAACAAAGTATTCGAGAACTGTGCCTGCGGCAAAATCCCCAGAATTGGCCCTCCTACATCGAGCATTAAGGTTTCTCCCGTTTTGGGGCGAACCAGAAGCGGCGGGTTGTGACCCCCATTGGCGTACTGCAAAGTCCTCTTGCTCTGATCGAAGCGCGCATAAAACATGGTTACGAAGGTTGCCGCGTTCGTAATTTGCCTGAACACTTCATCCAGGTCTTTAATAATCGCCGCCGGCCCGTCGAGTTCCCGAGCGCGCAGGCGCAGGGCAACGGCGAGCGACGGCATCAGAAGAGAGGCTGCAGCCCCGTGGCCGGAGACATCGGCAATCACCACGTCGACTACTTCTTCGGAAATCTTAAAAAAATCATAATAGTCGCCGCCCAACAGTTGCGCCGGCTGCATGGCCGCTGCGAGTTCGAGATGGGAACAAACGAGAGGTTTCGGCAATACACGCCGCTGCACTTGAGATGCAAGAATCAGGTCGTGCTCGTACTCGTCCCGCTGTCGCCGGACCTCCGCGACCAGGCGGGCGCGTTGCTTAGCGATCAGCGTTACCAGAAACGACACCACCAGAAAACCCGCCAGCGCGATCGCATCACGAACAGCCCTGACCTGAACCGTATCCGGCGTCCCTGCAAAAATATCCTGTAGCACCGTGCACACTACGGCTAAGGTGATGGTCAAAGGCAATGGGTTAATCAGCCCGCTTAAGGCTATGGGCAACACATAAAGGTAGCCCAACGAAATATTGGGTACAACCATCCAGTCGGTATAGGCGACCGCCGCAATGGCCAGAAAAACAAGAAAGTTCAACGATCCCGTGATCCAGGTCTCCTCGTTTTCGACACGCCGCTTGTCGTCCTTTTTCATTGTGATCTCCTTCGCAGTGCAACAAATCTGTGCGCGCCCATCCTCACCGGTCCGTTTCGGCAAGCGTGGGTTGCCACTCATCCCAGATACACACTGCGGACGTATCTCATCCCTGGAGCCCACGGGCGGGTCCAAGCATTGCGGTTTCTTACCCTACGGGTTGATAGTTTGCGGACCCCGGGTATGAGGAGTCAACTTACGGACGAGGAATTCCTGAAAGAGATTGCCGATCGCCGAGCCGCCGATGCCGATAAATGTATTTTCAAAAGTCAGCCACGCTCCATTGCGGCTGCTGGCCGGATAGTACAGGTTCGATATGCCGCCCGCCGCGAGGCTGCCCAGAATGCCTGAATAATCCGCTTGCCAATGGCCATTGTCCCCCTTGCAGACGACCGCGTTGGCCATCGCATAGAAGATCCGCGACCGCGTGCTCCCGGTTCCCTTGTAGAAATAGCGTGGGTCCTGCTTAAGCAACGAGGGCAGGATCGCGCCTCCGACCATGGTGCCGATAAAGCTATCGGCATAGGAGGCGCCGTAACGTTTGGCATAGCCTTGCGCTCCTTGTCCGTAGCCTTTGAATTCGTTTTCCGCCTGCTGCACCCCGGCGAATCCCCCGGCAGCCGCAAAGGTGACCGGGTCCACACTGGTCTTCCAGGCAAGTTCAAACTTCTGCTTTGGCCGCAGAGGCAAGGTGTCCTGCTGATAAGTGACATAGAAATTAGGAATCACTCCCAGGACACGCTGCGTCTCCTGGATCTTGACCTGCTCTTCCGCCAACTCATAATTCGTGACGCTGACCCGCACCTCGGTGGTGGCGGCAGCAATGGCTAACGAGATCGGCGGCACTTCCAGGGCTTCATTGGGATGAAGAAGCCCTGGCACCTCCTGGTCCGCAAAGCTCACTGCGCTGATGGTGAGCCGAAAGGGACCCGGCGGGACTTCGGCAAATGTAAAGTGCCCTTCCTTGTCCGACTCTGCTTCCCGCTCTTTGATGTGTCCTTCGCGTTCGAGCCGAACCCGGGCGGAGAAAACAAAGTTCCCATTCTGATCCACCACCGTGCCGCTAATGATGCCCACCGATTCACCAGGGTTCCGGGCCACATCCTGCGTGGCCGATACCCCCACCGTCGGTGCGTCGGGCAAGGGGTTGTCGATGCGTTCGAACTGCTGCGCTTGCGCCAAAAGAGGAACACAGCAGAAGAGGATACAGAGCATACGCCGGCGCGGTCCTGGCGGGGCGCAGAACGGCAACCGGCGCCATGCGAGTCCGTTGCGCGGGACTGTTAAACCAAAAATCGCGCTCTGTGCCATCTGTCTGCAGGATAGAGGGTCACGGCTCATCCCGAAAAACTGTTGTTGGGAGTGAGGTAGCAGATCTGGTGCTTTGTCGATACGAAACAAAGGAAAACGCGGCATTCCCTGTGGAAATGCCGCGTCGTATCACTCGAAATGTGTAGGCGAAGCTAGTGATGCTTGCCGAAGTGGTGCCCGCCTCCTCCGCCCGAGTGGCCACCACCGAAGCTTTTGCCACCGCCACCGAAGCTCTTACCACCCCCGCCAAAGCCTTTTTCTGGATGGCCACCGCCACCAAAGGGATGGAAGCCTCCACCCGAGTGAGGCGCTTTGAAGGAAGAACCGGCGAAGCTATTCCCCCCGAAAGCTCCCGGGGAGGAACGCTGCGCAAAATCGTTACGCTGAAAACCTGACGTTGCCGGGGCGCGATAGGCTGGCTGTGAAACACCATAAGATGCACCCGGCCTGTTGCCAAAGACGCTGGAGCCATACGCAGGACGGCCATACTGCTGCGTCGTATTGATTGCTGGCTGCATGTGGTTGTAAGCCTGCTGCATCGGCCGGGCATAGCCGACCCCGGCTGTCTGGTAGCCGCGGTTGTAGCCCTCGGCTGGCCGGCCCCCTCCATATCCTTGCGGCGAGCGGCCAAATCCCTGGCCATAAGACGATCCGTAGCCACGATTCTGACCATAACCACCGCCGCCGTAGCCTCTGGCCCCATAACCTCCGGCCCCATAACCGCGAGCCATTGTCCCGCCTTGGGCAAAGTAGCGGCGTCCGCCGTGCTCAAAGCCCCAGTCACGCACTGTGGTGCTGTGCGTAAAGTAATTTGATTGATGGAAGAGCACCGCCTGCGCCAGCCAGCTTAAGCCCCACCCGATAAAACCAAAAGGAGTGCGGTTGAACGCTGTCATCAGGATGCCCAATCCAAACGATACCGGCGATGCGCCGTAGGACGCGCCTAAGGCCGCGCCGACAAATGATCCAATTGCCCCCAGTAGAGAAAAGCCAGGGTAGGGGGAGACGGGCTGGCCGTAAACGACCCAAGGGTTATAAGCGGGCACATACACTACTTGCGGATTTGCCGGCGCCACTTCGATGTTCCCCTGGTCGTAGCTGACCGTTTCCTGAGGCGTATTTTGCAGGTTGCCTGCTGCTTGCGCCCGTTGGCGCATCACCTGCACCGCTTGCAGAATGTCCTGCGGCTGGTTGTAGTAGGCATTGCCCAGATCCGTGGTCCACCGCATGTTCCGGTCCATCTCTGCCAGCACCTGGGGAAACGCAGTCACCGCCTTTACGCTGGGGTCCCAGTTCTGGGCATCGGCTCCAGCTGCAATCTGCTCCTGGGGTGCGTACCCCTGCGACTGCCGCCAACGGTCTGCATCCGCGATCTGGGCCGGGTAAGTGGACGCGGTCAGAACCTGGGCCACCAGAGGGTCTGGGTAGAGGGCGATCGGCGCCACCAATTGCTCCAGTTGCTGAGCACCCAAAGGCTGCATCTGGGGTTGCGGCTGACCATAACCCTGCTGCATCTGGCCTTGGCCGTAGTCGGTATAAGCCTGCTGTTGCGGGTAGGGCTGCTGCTGGGGATAAGCCGGTTGTTGTCCGTACGGTTGTTGCTGTGGGTAGTTGGGCTGCTGTGGGTACGACTGCGGCTGGGGGTAGTTTGGCTGCCCATAAGGCTGTGGCGGCGGATAGCCCTGCTGTCCGTAAGCCGGTTGCGGATATTGCTGGTTGTACGGATAGGCTTGCTGCGCCAACAACTCTACTGGCAATAGCAACAGGACCAGCGACAGCGCGACTATGCGTCTGAACCCTTGCGCGACGCTTTTGGCGCCTCTGAGCGCAGAGGCGCGTAATCCGTGCAGGTTGATTCGGGATTTCTTTTCTTCTCTCATGGCCCACACGATCCGTCGAGCGACGGCACCTGGTCTTCTACGTCATCGGAGTTCAAATTCCGGCCTGCGGCCAAAAAATACATGCGCTTTGTCTCATCCCATGCACAGTTGCGATCCGCGGATGAGACCAGTTATTCATGTTGACCCCAACCAGCAATGTTAGTTCTGTGCGGCTCTTAGCAACAAGCCCAGGGATGAACGAACGTTTTCAATGCATTGCAGTGGAATCACAACAACCGATCAAAAGATAGGTGGCCCATCTGGTGATTCGGAGGGTCACCCGGGATTCGCGGCTGAAAAGAGAAATCCTTCATAATGGTGGCAGGCAGAAAATGACAAACCTCACTCAGCTCAGCCCCGGCGACATCGCCACCGCCAACCAGCAACTCAAGGCCCGCTATGATGCCTTCAAAGCCAAGGGCCTCAAGCTCGACCTGACCCGTGGAAAGCCGTCGCATGCCCAACTCGACCTGAGCAATGCGCTGTTGTCTCTTCCCGGCGCTCAGGACTACCTCGCCGAGGACGGAACGGATTGCCGCAACTATGGCGGTCTCCAGGGTCTGCCGGAAGTCCGCAGGTTATTTTCCGGTGTGTTAGGTGCGCCACCGGAGCAGATAGTAGCCAGCAACAACTCCAGCCTGGCGCTGATGCACGACATTGTCGTCTACTCGCTCCTTAAAGGAACCTGCGATAGCGAGACACCGTGGTCGAAGCAGGGGGCGATTTCCTTTCTGTGCCCCGTCCCCGGCTACGACCGGCATTTCAGGATTTGCCAGGATTACGGCATCAAGATGATCCCGGTGGCACTCAACGAAGATGGCCCGGACATGGACGAGGTGGAGCGCCTGGTCGCCCAGGACGGCTCCATCAAGGGTATGTGGTGCGTTCCCAAGTACAGCAATCCGACGGGAACAGTTTACGGCAATGCGACCGTGGAGCGCCTGGCAGCGATGAAGACCTCGGCGCCGGACTTTCGCCTTTTTTGGGACGATGCCTACGCTGTGCACCACCTGACCGATGAGGCGATTGAGATCGCCAACATCCTGGATCTCTGTGCACGGCATGGCAACCCGAACCGCGCATTTGTCTTTGCTTCGACCTCAAAGATCACGCTGGCCGGATCCGGGCTGGCCTTCTTCGCCGGCTCGAAAGACAACGTGAAGTGGTTGCTGGCGAGACTTACCCCGCGCACCATCGCTCCCGACAAAATCAACCATCTGCGTCACGTACGGTTTCTCAAGAACCCGGCGGGCATTACCCAATTGATGTGCCGGCACCGAGCCCTGATCGCGCCCAAATTCGAGAAAGTGCTCGAGATCTTCGACCAGCAGTTGGCCAATATCCCGGGCGTGAGCTGGACCCGGCCGAAGGGCGGCTACTTCATTACTCTAGTGGTGGGAAAAGGCTGTGCCGAGCGCGTCGTCGCGTTGGCCAAGGAAGCCGGCGTCGTCCTCACCCCCGCGGGAGCAACGCATCCATACGGGAAAGATCCCGACGACCGCGTCATCCGCATCGCGCCCACCTTCCCCGAACTGGCCGAAGTCGGTTTCGCCGCGGAAGGCGTCGCTCTCTGCGTTCAGGTCGCAACCGCGGAGAAGCTTCTGGCTCTCGTTCCCTAACCCAGGACGGGTGCCCACATCTCGCTCGTTTTTCGCGAGATATGGGATACCGCTGCTTTCTCCCTCTGACTCTGATCCAACCTATGCACTTAATGGTGAGCATTTGTGGAATTCCACATCTCGCGAAAAACGAGCGAGATGTGGGCACCCGTCCCTTCGCGAGGGAACGAGAGGCAGGGGTTTGAAACGTCAGGCGCCCAATTCAAGATCGTCAAAGTGGCGCCACTTGTAGAACCCCACCGAAACAATCCAGCTGACGACGAACAGGCCAACAATAAAATACCCCAGCGTGCCGAAGTTCTCATTCAGCCGGCTGACGCCGCTCCAAAACGTTCCCTTCAAGTGAAACTGTCCCGCCAGGAGCCCCAGCGCCTCGATCCCTCCTACAACCAGAGCAACCACCACCGAAACGCAAGTGATCGTCATGTTGTAGTAGAGCTTGCGAATCGGCTTCACGAAAGCCCATCCGTATGCGCCCAGCATCAGGATGTTATCGGTCGTATCGATCAACAACATCCCCGCCGCAAAAAGCGTAGGAAAAATCAGGATCGACCACACCGGAAGCCCCTTGGTTGCTTCGCCGGCGGAGATGCCCAATACCCCAATCTCGGTCGCAGTATCGAATCCGAGACCGAAGAGCACACCGAGCGGGTACATGTGCCAGCTGCTCCGGATCATGTTGAACATCGGTCGAAACAAGCGACCCAGCAATCCTCGATTACCGAGCAACAAATCAAGATCTTCCTCGACGTACGGCTCGCCCGCGCGAACTTTGGTAAACGTCCGATAGATGGATAGCAGGACGACGATATTCACGGCCGCAATCCCAAACAGAAAAAAGGTTGACACCAGGGTGCCGACAACTCCCCCGATCTCCCGCACTGCATCCATGCGATGCTGCAAGGTCAACGCTGTCCACGCAATCGCGATCGAACCCAGCACCACGATGGTGGAATGCCCCAGCGAGAACATGAAACCGACGCCGACCGGCCGCTTTCCTTCCTGCATCAACTTGCGGGTCACGTTATCAATGGCCGCAATATGGTCAGCATCCACCGCATGGCGGAGGCCAAAACTGTAGGCAAGAAACGCAGTCCCTAACAGGACCGGGAAATGACGGAAGGCAAGCACCGCCCAAAGCCACGCTGCTGCGTTAAACACCAGCAGGAAGCTATAGATGCCAATTACCTTGCTGCGCGTGTTGCCGGCTGCATCGTCGAAGAGCGTTCGCAGTCCTGATCGCGTCGCGTCGGTCTTGGTTTGGGCTTCCAGTTCGACGGCCATCTGTCTCCGTACCGCGGTAGCACGATTCTCGCAGTCATATTACCACCTACGAGCCGGGTTCCACCCCTCGAACCGTTTCGGGTGCGAATCGCCTTGGCAAGAACCTTTGATAATTGCCGCGCGGTTGTCCGGGCGCCTTCACCAGCCTAAGTGAGCTGTTTAATGGGCAGGGATCTGAAATGTAATTTCGGTGTCGCTGCTGGCCTTTCCGTCGGGAACAGCATCGTAGGATTCGCCTGTGCCGAGAACTTCAAATTTGGATCCGTTGAATTTGCCGACCGCCGTGACGGTGGCTTCCATAGGACGAAAGCCGTTCTCGCGGATGCGATTGCGGAGATCGCTCATTTTGAATGTATTTCCGGGCACGAGCTCGATTCCGAGGATTCCTGTCTTTAAACTTACTTCCACTGAATGCACCCCGGGCATGCGATGAATGGACGCGGCCACCCCGCGAGCGCACAACTCGCAGTCAAGTCCGTAAACCTTCATCTGAATACGCCGATATTCTGCTCGAACCGGTTCAATGGCCAGCAACAATCCACAGAGAACAAATCCACGAAGAGCCCTTCTCCAAAACGAGGTCATTTGCGGCCCTTTAAGAAGAAATAGCTAATACCGATGTACGCCCGGAGTCCTTCGGAGGGTTGGGTGCCGTTCACTTGGCTCCAAACCGGGAAGATCACTCCACCCTGAATACCGATATCCCGGAAGGTCACCAAACAGGTTGGGCCGGAAAAAATTCCTCGTCCGCCTGAGTTTGGCAGGACGACGTAGTCATTCGCGTCCGCTGGCGTGTCGAGAACGCCGCCGGCATGGCCACCGTGCCCACCACCACCCACGGGCGCCGTCGCTGTGGATCCGCCCCGATGCGCCATCCCGGTCCACTCGCCGGTCGTCTCCCAGAAAAACCGTACATCGGGTTTGGGGTAATCCTTGTTGAGATAGCGGGGTCTCCAGCCAGCAACGACACTGGTCAGTAACGAGTCGCTTTGATGGTCCTCGCTGTCTCCCCAATGGCCGTAGTGTTGATAACCACCACCGGCCCAAATGTAATAGCCTCGCGAAATATGACCGGTCGCGGCCGCGGCGTAGTAGGCCGGTTGGCGACTCAGTGGCGGACCATCGAGACGCGGCAAGGTCTGGGTTGCGCCCGAAACACCCAGGTAGAGTGTACTTTCATTGCGAGTTCCGACTCCGGTCAAAGTATGGTGAAACCGCCAGCCAACGAGCGCCTCGACCGCCGGCTCACCCGGCATCATGGCGGTGAAACGGCCCACGGGGTGCTCTCCGTGGTCAACGTGAAAGGGGGCAGAGACTGAGAACTGAAAGTTTTCGGTAACTCCGTAACTGAATCGAGGACCGATCATGGTTACGCCGCCACGCCACATCGCGACCGTTTCGATGCTGCTGTTCCCTGAGCCCAAAGTAGTCGTGGAGTAACCGAACGCTGGCCCATGCGCGTCCGCCCAGCCGCGTATCGGGCCCAACAAGCATACGCAAAGGAAAACAATGCGTTTCATTGTCCGTCCATGACATAAAAAATCTGGAAATTCCGTATGGGGAGTACAACCTTGGGTCGAGGGCGCCGGAAACGTGAGGCGTTACAACCGAGGACGCCTTGACCGGCAGCATACCACCCAACAATCTCTTCGGAGCAATAATCTGTAACGAACACTTTGTCAGCCGGACCGGAGCCCGGCCACAAGAGCGCTTGTTTTTGGCTCAGATATATTTCTGGGTTAGACTCTTGGCAGATGCAGCGCCTGATTGCAATTCTATTGCTCGTGATTCTCAGTGCGCCACTGGGCGAGCCGCTGTTTGGCTTCTCTTCCGATTTAGGTGATTCCGTACCTATCTGCTGCAGAAGGGACGGCACCCATCATTGCGCTTTGCACAAGACGATGGAGATGGCCCAACCCGCAAATCAGGTCAAAGCGATCACCGCAAAGTGCCCGTATTGCCCGTGGGCAACGGTTACCGCGCAAGGGCACTTCTCAGTTTTGCGCGATGGCGGAATTTTCTACGCCTCGGTGTTAAGCCACCCAGCCATCTCAGCCCAGACCGAAGCCGGCTTTCGCATCTCGTTTGACCGCGCCCGGCAAAAGCGCGGCCCTCCCACCACATCCCACCTCTCCTGATCTGCATTCAAAACCGGTCGATGTTTTTAGAGTTTGCGCGATCTCGAACGAGAATCATGCGCACGCCTGCAAACATAACGACGCACAGTCACTCTCACGCCCGGTCGCGGCTGCCAGTGGTGTCGCTCACTTAGCGCAGGTCAAAGCATTCCGCCCCTCATTGGCCGGATTTTGCGGATGTGGTTGCCGTGCGCAATCCAGCTAACTGGACTCTCAACAGAGCGCAAGTAAACGAGGTAAGTTTTTGCCGTTCGCACAACAGCCCAAACACGGTCGGCCGCGGCGTTTCGCCGCGTTTAGCCTTCTTGTGCTGTTTCTGGCCCTACTCTGCCTGAGTCTCGTTTCGCTTGCCTCTCCATCTGAGGTTTTGCTACCTGCCTGCTGTCGTGCACATGGCAAGCACAAATGTTCCATGCCAACGGAAGCTCTTCAGAGGTCTTTGCGCCCCA
>CAVZJL010000015.1:0-258855 GCA_963775365.1 uncultured Acidobacteriaceae bacterium
GAATGTATTGCTCACGGCGTTGGCCAGGTTTCCAGTCGAAGAGCAGCCAACGGTATCGAAGCCGAAGTTTATCGCCGCAGCCAGGGCCACCGAGACAACGCGATCCTTAAAGCTCAGCGTGGGCAGGCAGACAGCGTCGTTCTTAATGTAGAGATTGGTGGCGCCGATGCGCTGGGCCAGGCGGGGAGCCGCCATCAGGGGGGTCATGCCGGAAGGGGTGGTGGGGACGTAGTCGTCCGGCACCGGCAGCAGGGCCTGGTAGCGCCACATGCTTTGGGGTCCCCGCGCAATGGTTTCGCGGGTGAAGGTCTTTTTGGCCGTCAGACAGGTCGTAGACAACTTCAAGCGAGGAGAAACACTCATCGCAGCTGGACAGCGGCTGGCTCTCAAACCGCTTACCGCACTCCCTACAGCGTAGTTCGTAAAAACTTGCCATCATGCCCTCAAATCGAGAGCGACGGATGCACGGGCACTGCGTGACGAACTCTGGTACTGCCGTACTGCATGGAATTAGCGAGATGCGCGTAAACTGTGCACCCCGAATCTCATGTTCCCCGTTTCTTTTCAGAACGCAGGAGAGAGTTGACACCATACTCCTGGATTGCCCAGGCAGGTTGTCGTGGCGTCACAGGGCCCGTCCCTCAGCCACTCTTCATGAAATTCAGGCTCGCTCACAAGGAGCAAACTTGAATATTCGAGTTTTAGCACAGTCGGGTGGGACCGCAAGTGTCGTATTCAGCCAACAAGTCAAGCCGGAAGTGCATCTGATTGGTAACATTAGTACAGGAATCAAACACCGAGCCTGCGGAGGGGTCTGGTCCGCCCAAAAAGAAATCGGAACTTCATGACGGAAGCCAGTCCACAATCCTCCCGTAGCGCGTGGCGCGAGCGGGTACAAGCGCTCAAGAATGTACCGCCGGTGCTCGGCATTTTGTGGCAGTCGGGCCCCGCCGTGGTTGCCTGGGGCCTGATCGCTGCGCGTCCTCGTGGCTGCCCTGCCGGCGGCCATTGCCGGCGTGGCGGCGATGATTATCAACGGCGTCCAGCACTACTTCAGCCACAAGGGGCTGATCCCGCATTTTTGGTGGCTGGTGGGACTGGAAGCCGGCCTCAATGTGGTGAACGGGCTGCTGGTGCGGGGCATCGACTACAGCGATAGCCTGCTCGCCGATCGCTACACCCACTTCGTCAGCATCCGGGTGATGAAGCAGGCGGCAGCGCTGGACCTGACGACCTACGAGGATCCCGTCTTTTATGACCGCCTGGAACGGGCGCGGGTACAGGCCACCGATCGGCTGGCGATGATCCAGCAAATGGGCCGGCTCTTCCAGCAGACCCTGACCACGTTGATCTGGACCGCGATCCTGCTCTGGTACTCGCCGTGGCTGGTGCTGCTGCTGGCGCTCGGCGTGCTCCCCACCTTCCTGGGAGAAACCCATTTTGCCTTCCTCGGATATGCGAAGAATTTCCGTCAGACTCCGGCCAAGCGGCAGATGGACTACCTGCGCCAGGTGGCCGGCAGCCGGGAAGGCGCCAAAGAGCTCAAGCTCTTCAATCTGAGCGAGTTCCTGACGAACCGCTTCACCGAGCTCTCGCAGGGATCTACGAAGAGAATGTCGCGCTCTCGCGCAAGAAGCTGATCGCCGGCGGATTGCTCGGCGTGATCGCTACGCTTGGCTACTACGGCGCCTATGCCTTTGTCATCTGGCGCGCGGTCACGGGCAGCTACAACAGCATCGGCGAGTTCTACTACCTGACCAACGCCATCATTCAGGCCTCCAGCAATCTGCAGCAGGTGTTCTCGACCGCTTCGGGCATTGCGGACCAGGCCCTGTTCCTCACCGATCTGCTGGCCTTCTTCGAGATGAAGCCGACGGTGGCTTCGAATCCCGATGGAGCGTTGATTCCGCGTCCTATCCGCGCGCGGCTTTGAGTTTCGCAATGTCAGTTTTGCTTATCCCGGCACCACGCGGCGAGTGCTGAGCAACTTCAACTTCACCTTGCGCCGGGCGAACGCATCGCATTGATCGGGGAGAATGGCCAGGGCAAGACGACGGTGGTCAAGCTGATCACCCGGCTTTACGACCCGACCGAAGGGCAGATTCTGCTGGATGGCATTGACCTGCGCGACTACAAGCTGGAAGATCTGCACCACGAGATCGGCGTCATCTTTCAGGACTTCATGCGCTACGAGATGACGGCGCGGGAGAATATCAGCGTGGGGCGGGTGGAGAGCGAGCATTCGCAGGCTGAGATCGAAGACGCGGCGCACAAGAGCCTGGCAGAGAGCGTGATCGCCAAGCTGCCTGGCGGCTACGACCAGATGCTGGGGCGGCGTTTCGAGAGCGGCGTGGAGCTCTCAGGCGGAGAGTGGCAGCGGGTCGCGCTGGCGCGCGCTTACCTGCGCGATGCGCAGTTGCTGGTGCTGGATGAACCTACGGCCGCGCTCGACGCACGCAGCGAGTTGGAAGTCTTCGAACGCTTCGCCGAACTGACCAAGGGCAAGATGGCGCTGCTGATCTCGCACCGTTTTTCTACTGTGCGCATGGCGGACCGCATCGTAGTGCTGGAGGGCGGAAGACTGGTGGAAGAAGGAACCCATCCGCAACTGATGGCGCTGGGCGGGCGCTACGCAAGTATGTTCGAAATGCAGGCGGCGAGCTATCGTTGATTTAACTGAGCTAACGCCCGAAAGAGAATTTATGACAGACACCTTACCGGCTCCGGCCAGCCCTTACCACCGAACCCGGAGTCGCATCTACCTACACCGCCGAGACTGTGCGGGCTCATGCCGACCGGGTCGCCCCCGGCTGGCACGTCGCGCACAAGCCGGAAGGCGCGGGCAGTTTTGGCCGCCGCATCGACGCTACGCGCAGTCGCTCGACCAGCTTTACGTGATTCTCGACGCCAGGCCGGTGCCGACTTATCTGCCTGGAGAGAAGCTCGACCCGCTGCTCGAATTGCGGCAAAACCCACGGCTGCTGCGCGCCGTTGTTGCCGAGATCCGCACCATCTGCAAGAAACTCGGCCGTTTGCCGCGGACGCGTGCGCGACCAGGAAAACGACGAGCCACGAATTGTCACCGTGGCGGATGCTTATCTGCAGGCGATGGGCTCGGAATATCACCCGGACGCGATCAAGATCTTTATCAACCAGGTGCAGAAGCACGATGCGCTGGAGCTGAACGAGCTGTGGGCCCTGGCTCCGGTGCTCAAATTCCTGTTGCTGGAAGAAGTCATCACGCAGGCCAACGGGGTCATTCAGGATGCGGACTCGCACACCGAGGCCGGCGCCGAACTGCTGAAGACGCGCATGAGAAGCCTGCGCGACGTTGGCTATGCCGATTGGTTTACGATGATCGAGCCGCTGGTCGTCTATGACCCGTCCTGCAACAGGACCCCGCCAACGCTTACAAGTTTATGGACTTCGACAGCCGCGAGGCCTACCGCAAACGGGTGGCGGAGATTGCCCGATACTCCGATTGCACCGAGTTGGAAGTGGCGGAGGCGGCGCTTGACCTGGCGCTGGAATCCCGGGAAAAGCACCGGGTGGAAGACCCGCGGCTGCGCACGCGCCGGGCGCATGTCGGCTATTACCTGATTGATCGCGGGTTTCCCATGCTGGCCAAGCGGGTCGGCTATCGTCCGCGGTTCATCGACCGCCTGCGGCAGACGATCCGGAACAACGCGGATGACTTTTATATCGGCGGCATTCAGATCATCACTGTCGTGCTCATCGGCTTGATCCTGGCTCCCCTGGTGCCTACCTACCCGATCTTCGGCGGCCTTACGCTGGCTTTCCTGCTCCTGCTGCTCCCCGCGACCCAGGGCGCGGTGGACCTGGTAAACAACACCATGACCGCGGTGTTCAAAGCGTATGCCCTGCCCAAGCTCGACTTCTCAAAGGGAGTGCCGCAGCCTTTCACCACCCTGGTGGTGGTGCCTACGCTGCTGATGAAGGAGAAGCAGGTACGCGAGCTTTTCGATGAGCTTGAGGTCCGCTACCTGGCTAACCAGGATCCGAACATCCACTTTGGCCTGCTCACCGATCTGCCCGACTCGGTCACGCGGCCGCGGCAGAACGACACGGATCCGCTGGTGGACCTGGCAATCCAACTCACCGACGAACTGAACGAGCGCTATGCCTCGGCCGGAGCTGGATCGTTCTTCCTGCTGCACCGCCATCGCATTTTCAACGCGCGCCAGGGCGTGTGGATGGGTTGGGAACGCAAGCGCGGCAAGCTGCTGGATTTGAACAAGCTGCTCAAGGGACAGTTTGATCCCTTCCCGGTGAAGGCCGGCAATCTGAGTGCGCTGGCGCACGCGCAATACGTCATCACGCTGGACTCCGATACGCAGCTTCCGCGGGGCACGGCGCACACCATGATCGGCGCCATGGCGCATCCGTTGAACCGGGCGGTCATCGATCCCGAACTCCGCATCGTCACCGAGGGGTACGGGATCCTGCAGCCGCGGGTCGGCGTCAGCGTGCAATCGGCCTCGCGCTCACGGCTGGCGTCGATCTACTCCGGGCAGACGGGGTTCGATATCTACACTCGCGCCATCTCAGACGCCTACCAGGATCTCTATGGCGAAGGCATGTTTACCGGCAAGGGCATTTACGAGATCAATGCCCTGCATGCGGTTCTGGATCGACGCTTTCCCCGCAATTCCCTGCTCAGCCACGACCTGATCGAGGGCTCGTATGCGCGGGTTGGTTTGACCACGGATATCGAGGTCATCGACGATTACCCATCGCACTACAGCGCTTATACGCGACGTAAACATCGCTGGGTGCGCGGTGACTGGCAGATTGCCCAATGGCTCTTCTCCAAGGTTCCGGATGAATCGGGGCGGTATGTCCGCAATCCCATCGCCACCATTTCGCGCTGGAAGATTTTCGACAATCTCCGCCGGTCCCTGGTGGAAGTCTTTACCTTTGCCTTACTGCTTGCGGGTTGGCTGGGACTGCCCGGAGGCGCGCTCTATTGGACGGCAGTCACGCTGTTCCTGATGTTTGTTCCCTCCATGGTCCAGTTTGTCTTCGGTGTGGGCCGAGCCTATTTCACCAAGCTGCCGGGCTCCATGCGCGACGCGGTAAGCGGCTTTGGGCAGGGCATGTTTATCACCTTGTTGACGCTGGTCTACCTGCCCCACCAGACGCTGCTGGCCCTGGACGCGATCATCCGTTCGCTGGTGCGCAGCTTTATCACCGGTCAGCGCCTTCTGGAATGGGAAACGGCTGCCGAGGCTGAGGCTAAGGCGACCAACCGCCGCACCCCGGTCGACCGCTACCTTGCACTGACTCCCTTGGTCGCCGTGGTTGTCGGGGTGTTGGTTTTCCTGCGCCATCGTGAATCACTGCTGGTGGCGCTTCCTATTCTTATCTTGTGGGCCTTTGCAGGGGTCATCACCGCGTGGCTTAACAGCTCGCCACAGCAGACCAAGCTGAAACTCACAGAGGAAGAGGATACGTTCCTACGCCAGCTCGCTCTGAGGACTTGGCGCTACTTCTACCAGTTTGGCGGCGCCAGCCATAACTACCTGATCCCGGATAATGTCGAGGAAGAAGGCCTCTTTGAGGCGGCGCGCGTCTCGCCCACCAACTATGGCTTGTTGCTCAATGCCCGTCAGGCGGCAAGCACTTTCGGCTATCTCACGATTCCCGAATTTATTACTCTGACCGAGCGCAGTTTCGAAACCTACGACAAGCTGGAGAAGTATCGCGGCCACATCTACAACTGGTACGATACGCGAACGCTTATCCCGATCCGCCCTATCACCATCTCCTCGGTCGATAGCGGAAACCTGGCCGCCTCGTTCTATACCGTACGCAGTGGTTGCCGCAGCATGCTGCGTGAGCCGTTGCTGGGTCCGGGTCTCTTTACTGGTATCCGCGATCATTGGCAACTGCTTACCGGGCTTCACGATGCACCCGCAGGCCTGGAGGGTCTGGAACCGCCAGCGTCGAACGCGGATGCCGATACATGGATCGCCTGGGCTGTGGCCAAGGTCGATGCGCCCGAGTTCTCAGTGGCTGTTCCTGACGGCAGCGAGGCCTCCTGGTGGCTTGCTGAAACCCGCCAGCGAATTCGTGCGATCGTCCAACTGCTTCGCGATTACATGCCATGGCTGCTGCCCCAATTCGCGCCACTGTTCGCATTGCCTCCGTTGCAAGGGCTTCGGGAGACGGCTATCGCGGTGCAGACGGGAACTGCCAGCGGTCTGGCTGTCGATCTGGATGCCCGCATCGCCAAAGCCACGACAGGCCTGGCTCCCAATGCACTGGAGGCCAAGCTGGCAGAGGAACTACGCCGAGCGATCACGCCGGCGCGGGAAGGGCTGAAGGCGCTCACCCGTAGGCTGCACGACTTGTCATCGGAAGCGATGCGTTTTGCCACGGAAATGGATTTCGGTTTCCTGATGGATCGTTCGCGTCTCCTACTATCCATTGGTTATGAAATAGAGCGGCAACACCTCCACCAGGCCTGCTACGACCTGCTTTGTAGCGAAGCTCGCATTGCAGCGTTTATTACTGTGGCCAAGGGGGAAGCACCGCAGCAAAGCTGGTTCAAACTCGGCCGCATCCACACCATGGCCTATGGACACGCCGTGCTCATTTCGTGGACCGGCACCATGTTCGAATACCTGATGCCGTCGCTCTGGATGCGTAGTTATCCTGACACCCTGGTTTCGCGCACCCTTGCCGGCGTGGTGGCGATCCAGCGCGCTTTCGGGAAGGAGCACGGTATCCCGTGGGGTATCTCTGAATCGGGCTGGGCGGGCATCGACGACCACGGTCACTACCACTACCAGGCCTTTGGGATTCCCCCCATCGCGCTCAAGTGGGATGCAGTGGCAGGCCCTGTGGTCTCGCCCTATTCGACATGCCTGGCGTTGGGCATCGACTCCGTCGAATCCATGCGTAATCTGAAGCGGATGGCGAAGATGGGCTGGAGCGGAGCCTACGGATTCTATGAGGCAGCGGACTACCAGGAATCGCTTAAGACACCCAAGCTGGTGCGGGAGTGGATGGCCCACCACCAGGGCATGTCGCTGCTAGCAGTGCTCAACCTGCTTTACGACAACATTGTGCAGGATTGGTTCCACGCCAATGCGCACCTGGAGGCGACGCAGTTACTGTTGCACGAGAAGCCGATGCATAAGGCGGCGCTCAAGGCTGAGTTCCAGGCAGCGCAGCCACGTAAGAAGGCCAGCTAAGGTAATTTCTGATCAGGCCGGGGAGAAGGAAATTGCAGATCGATCGGCTAGGCTAGCGGCAGGTCGCGAGCCTTGTCATCTTCCTTGTTCTTTCCCAAGGCTTGCTGGACACCGCGCACCAGCGCCTCAGGATTGAACTCCGCCCGAATGATTTCGTCCGGGCAGTCGCTTTCGATAGCCACGCGGTAGTTGCAGACAAACGCAACGTGCTGTTCCGGGACAATCTTTTTGATGTCGTCGCAGAGTTCCTGGGCGCTTTGCACCCGGACCTCCGACTCAACATCGATCAGAACCAAGTCGTAGTCTGTCTGCGCTACTTCATCCAATGCCCGCCTCGAATAGAGCGTCGACTGCACCTCAAAGCCGTGCATGCGAAGAATTTCGTCGCGCAAACCCTTGATGTTCTCCCGGCTGCTGACATGGAAAATCCGCTGCCGTCCGTTGCTGCCTGTAGCCGTCCCTTGCATCAGACCGATGCTACCAGCACTGGAGATGATTTCCTAGGTTTGGTTTATTTGACGGAGTTCGACCTGGCCTCAGCGCTGTGCGGCAAACCGATGGAGGGTACCAGCATGTCTTCCTTGCGATGAATCAAGGTTGTCGCGTTGAGCGACGCCAGTTCAAAGCCGTGGCCATGGGTGATGGCGTCGGTGGGGCAGGCTTCGACGCAATATCCGCAGAAGATACACCGGTTGTAGTCGATGTTATAGACCTTGGCATAGCGGTCCGAGCTGGAGATTCTCTGCTCCGCCGTATTCTCCGCCGCCTCGATATAGATGCAGTTGGCTGGGCAAGCCGCCGCGCAGAGGAAACAGGCGACACATTTCTCCAGGCCATTCTCATCCCGCTGCAGTACATGGGCGCCGCGGAAGCGATCCTGAAAGTGAGCGCCACGGTTGGGTCCGGGGCCGTCCGGGTAGTTCTCCACTTCGGTGGGCTGTAGCATCTCCCGAAACGTGATGCTCATTCCCTTGGCTACTCCCGCAATGTTTCGCACAATGGACATGCAATAAGTATACGATGCCGCCGATGATTCCTCTCAAACGCCGGATTTCTCTTCATCTGCGCAGCCTGAGTGCCAGTACGCTCCAGATGATTCCGTTCACGAGCTCGTAGCCGGCAAGCGCCTGGGTTGTGGGCCGGGCTGCTTGGTGGAAATGTAGGAGAAACACCGCACCGACGCAAAGAGAGAACACACCGCCAATGATGAGCATGAGCAGGTTGGGCCGGTCCTCCCGGAGTTTAATGGCCAGCGCTACTTGAAAGCATCCTGCACCCAGCGCATGAATCCCGGCCAGCAAGGCGAGCGATTGGGAAGTCAGCATCAGGGAAATGCCAATGTAGATGCCCAGAAGGAATGCGAAACAACCTTCACCCAGCGCCAGCCACCAGAGATGCAAACGATGCTCATAGGCGAAACCGGCTGCCACCCCTAAGAGGAGGCCGTTGCTCAGAACAAAAGAGCCGAGCAGAAGGCTCAGATAAACGAGCGTGACCGGATCGAAGAAGAAGATTCCCAAAAAGATGCTTGTGAGAAAGAGAACCACGGCAAAGACTACGGCCAGTCCACCGCGAACGGCAAATATCCACCAACAGAGCGTTATCGGCCGTTCCATCGCGAGGTTCAGCGCCCGGGAACTCATGCGGCCGCGCTCAGGGCATATTTTGCCGGCCGATCAGGACGGCTTTGGCGAAAAAAGAAATAGATAACGACGCTCACTACCGCGGCGTAAGCGCACCACAGAGAAGTGAATTCATAACGCTTTACCAGCATTACGGTGAGGAGACCGATCAAGTTGAGGCCGCCCAAGAGGACGAGAGTACGGAACCCTGAAAAGAACAGTGCTCCGCAGGTCGCAGTTACATAGAGCACTGCGACCACGGTCGTGGTGGTTATCTGGTTGATGTAGACGATGCCGTGACCGGCCGCAGAGACGTACAAGGGATAAGCGATCAGCCCCCACAGCAAGTAAACCGTGAGTCCTGCACCCAGAAGTGAAAAATCGAGCATTCTCCGTTGCCGGCCTCCGGCTGGCTCTATCAGTAGCACGCTAAGCGGCAACAGAAAGGGGAGCAAGCCCTGGGCGTACAAGATGTACGCAGCCGCGGCGTCATGGGTCACGATGCGCGAAAGCCGGCCATCGAGCCCGAGCCAGACAAATCCCTCGGTGAACTGGTGCAGCGCAAAGAGGAGTGGCATCGCCGCAAAGAGCAGCTCCCGGCGGTGCTTGACTTCGGTCAGTGTCACTATCCCGATGGCGCCCAGTACGGCGCTGCCGATAAAGTTCGCGCTAGCTGAGAAGCACACGTAACCCCTCCACAAACGAAATCATACGTTAGCACTCCGGCTTGCTTTTTCGCCCTGTGGGGTATCATTTCTTGCGGTCGCTGCTTCGGTGCCCGCGTCCTCAGGAGCATTGACCGAATGGTTGCAGAACAGCACACCCGGAAGAGATTTTTCCTCGCATTCCTGCTTTTCGTTCTTAGCGCCATCTCTTTTCTCGACCGCACAAATATTTCCATCGCGGGGCTGCAGATCAGCTCCGAGTATGGCCTGGGCAACCAGCACCTGGGTTGGATCTTCAGCGCGTTTCTCATTGGCTACGCGGGGTTTCAAGTTCCCGCAGGTTGGCTCGCCTCCCGGTTTGGTCCGCGTCTGGTCATTGCGCTGGGGGTGGTGTGGTGGGGCGTGGCCACTGCGCTCACCACGGTCATCCCGCCGGGCATTTCGCAGGCAGTGCTGCTGCTCATTGGCATTCGTTTCGCACTGGGCGCGGGCGAAGCTGTTATTTACCCGGCGGCGAACCAGTTTGTTGCCCGCTGGGTACCAGAGCAAGAGCGCGGATTTATCAACGGACTTATCTTTGCGGGAGTGGGCGCCGGCAGCGGCCTGACTCCGCTCCTGCTGGCGTGGTTCATCGCCCATCACGGCTGGCGCTCCGCCTTCTGGTTCAGCGCCCTCATCGGAGTGGTGGCGGGAGTGGTCTGGTGGTGGTTCGCACGCGATACCCCGGAAGAAGATCCGAAGGTCTCGCCCTCCGAGCTAAAGACGATTCGCGAGGGCATCGCTGGGGATGGTGCTGATGCCGGCTCCGCTCCCGCGATTTCCTGGTCGGCCATCCTACGCCGCAGGGATCTGCCGGCGTTATTCGTTACTTACTTCGGCTTTGGCTACACGGCCTGGATCTTCTTTAGCTGGTTCTTCATTTACATGGCGCAGGTGCGAGGATTCAATCTCAAATCCAGCGCGGCGTTCTCTATGCTTCCCTTTCTTTCGATGACCGTCGGCTGTCTTGCCGGGGGAGCCCTCAGTGACCGCCTCACCCGCGCCTACGGGCTGCGCGTGGGCCGTTGCGGTTTGGCTTCCGTCGCATATCTGTTTACCGCTGTTTTTCTGGTTCTTGGATCTCGCGTACAGAGTCCGCAACTGGCCGGGGTGATCCTTGCCGGCGGTGCGGGCGCGTTGTATGTTTCGCAGAGTTCGTTCTGGTCTGTCTCGGCCGATATTGCCGGGCGCAGTTCGGGTGTCTTCTCCAGCATTGTCAACATGGGGGCGCAGATCGGGGGCGCGGTGACCGCATCGCTCACGCCATGGGTGGCGCAGCGATTCGGTTGGACTACCTCCTTTGCGATCGCAGCCGCGCTGGCTGTAGTCGGGGCCGGACTCTGGATGACGGTGCATCCTGAGCGGCCGCTGAGTGCATGAGGATGACTCGACTTCTGCAAAGTGCGCTGCTGGTGCTGGTTTTGGCGACAACAGCATTGGCTGCAGATGTGCGGACGCCGACACAGGAAGGGATCGTGTACGGAGTTGCCGATGGGCAGCAGTTGACCATGGACTACTATGCGCCCAAGGGCGCCGGGCCGCATCCGATCGCGATCATTATTCATGGAGGCGGCTATCAGCGTGGAAACAGCAAGAGCGGGAGCGAGGCCTACTGCGCGGATTTCCTGGCGCCCGCCGGGTACGCGGTCTTCTCCATCAACTATCGCCTGGCGCCGAAGTATCCCTACCCCTACATGGTGTACGACGTGGAACGAGCCATTCGCTTCCTGCGCCACAACGCGAGGAGCTGGGACGGACAGGCGAATCGCATTGCGCTCATCGGCGGGTCGGCAGGTGGGTTTCTGAGCAACATGGTGGGGCTCCTGAATCTGACCGGGAATCCGTCGGCGGCCGATCCCGTGGATCGCGAGAGCGCGCAGGTGCAGGCTGTGGTGACACTGTTTGCGCAGAGTAGTTTTGCCACGGTTCCGCTGAATGCGGATGTGCATGCGTTGCTCGACCCGCTGATCAAGGAAAAGGGCGAAGCCGCCGCGCTGAAGGAAGCGTCTCCTATCACTTATGTACACAAGGGTGATCCTCCGTTCCTGCAGATTCTTGGGGATAAGGATGAGTACATCCCTTTCAGCGAGGCGACCAATCTGGATGCCGCGCTGCGCAAGGTTGGGGTATCGAGCGAGATCATTC
Source organism: uncultured Acidobacteriaceae bacterium (assembly GCA_963775365.1). GTDB lineage: Bacteria > Acidobacteriota > Terriglobia > Terriglobales > Acidobacteriaceae > PALSA-350. Next base: position 11,692 of record CAVZJL010000015.1, read on the forward strand.
GTATTCCTGGTGGAATGCATGGGACCGGTGGCTGGCATAAGTTGCCGGGCGTGCCCGACTGGGAGGTACAGATGACGGAGTGGCTCAACCGTACGCTAGCTCATGAGGGGCCAGTGGGTGAAGGGGTCCGCAAACGCGAACCGGCGCAGGGGGCGCCACCCGCTTAAGTCGCCATTCGAGAGTCGCTGGGATAGAGTGGTGGAGGAAAGCCGCATGAAGTTCATCAACACCAACAACGAAAAGTGGCACAGCGAGAGCCATTATCCCACTCAAGCCAAAGGGCGGCTTGAATGGGGCACCCAACGTTTGTTGCTGGGGTGGCAAAGGCTACGGCGGGTCCCCCCGATTTCTCAAATAAATGAGCGCTAAAAGAGCCATAAGCGCTATAAGCCCCCTCGTTGGCGGCTAAGTCCTTTGTTTCGCGACGGACTCGGACGGCCGCTTGGCAAGGTTTTTCACAGCTAGTTAGGTTAGATCCATTTCAGTAGAGGTTCGTTCCCTTTGTAGAAAATATTTCTCACTATAAGCCGGGATGACGCATGCGGATGGCGTACAGAGAGTGGTCGCTCAGCACGTAGAGAGTGCGGTGGTCTTTGCCTCCGAAGAGGATGTCGTGGGGACGCTCGGGGACGTCGATGGTGCCCAATAACTTGCCCGCCGGGGAGTAAGCAAAGATCTGTCCTGCGGCTAGATAGACGTTGCCGTCGGCGTCCTGGGTCAGGCTTTCTCCGCCCTGCTCTACGAAGGTAGTGATCTGCGACAACGAGCCGTCGTTGTCTAGCACACCTCGATAGGTGCGCTGCTCGGCTTCATTGGTGGCGTAGAAGGGATTGCCTTCTGTTCCTTTTGCTAAGCCATAGGCTTCGAGGACGGGCACCCATTTGGTTCCGAAGTAGGGCTCGCCCTGCACGATGGGAGCGTTCGTGGGAATAAACAGACTCCCGTCGGGGGAAACGAACTGATAGGTCGTGCGGGTGCCCAGGCCCTTCTCGAACATTTGTTGCAGTGATGTATACGTATAGGGCTGAGTGGCAGAGAGCGTCTCTGCGAAGTCCCCGTTGAACCAATAGTCGACGGGCAACGCAGGAGTGAGACCGGGACGCTCGGCCGCGGGCTCGAGGGGTAACAGACTGAGCTTCGCTTCGGGATCGGGGAGGTTCGGATTCAAGGAGTAAGCTGTGAGTTCCTTGCCGCCGGACGAGACAACGATGAGGTCACCTGCTTTATCGAAGACGAGATTGACCGGGTCGAGCGGAGCATCACTCACTACCGCAGCGTATTGCGAGTCCGTTGACCAACGATAGATACGCTGTAAGTGCGCGTCGACGAAATAGAGCTGTCCGGCTGCGTCGATGGCGGCGCCGGAGATATTGAAGAAACCGGTGGCGAGGCGCTGCACCCGGGCGCCCTTCTCGATGAGATTGGCATCGTCGACGCGCGTTGCGGGTGTCGGCTTATCGTCGTTGATATCGAGATAGGCGAACTCACGGTCGCGCACTTGGGCGTGCAGGGTCTGATCGACGATGGCGTCCTCAAAGGGCACCTTATTGGAGCGCACCGCTTGACGACAGACGCCGGCTGCATCGCAGGAGCCGATGGAACTGTTGGCATCCACATGCACGTTGCGGAAGTGGATGTTGTTGGAATCGGCGACCCGCACCGCATAGGGGAAAGGCTTCTCCATGTGGGTGACTCGATAGCCGTGATAATTGGCGATCGTGAGGTTGCTGGAGTGATCTATTTCAAGCGAGGAGGCATTCTGGCTTTCACCGCTCTCTTCCTCGGTCTGCAGTGCATAGAGCTGCCAGTTGGAAACATTCTTCAGCTTGAACTCGGCACGGACATGATGTTCGCTGGAGATTTCATAGACAAAGCCGGGGATGTTGGTATTCGAAACCAGCATGCCGGCCTGGGCGAAGGTGTCCGGCGTCCAGATATTGGCGAAGGTGCCACCGCCTCCATCGACCCAGAGGCTGGGATATTGCGAGTCCCATGGGCGATGTGGATTGGGATCGGCGGAGTGAGTCGCGTTGTAGGGGTTCATGCGAGTTCCATCGGGATTATTGGTGCCATGGCCTCCCAGAAAGCGGACGTCGTCCACAAGCGAGTTCTTACCCGAGCGCCAGAGAAGCGCAGTGGCGCGGGGGTTGAAACCGCCGGTAAAAATGCCGAGGCCGGCGATGATATTGGATCCGCCGGCAGGCGCGAGCAAGAGCGGCTTGGGGGCGCCGGGGCCTTCAAACCCAGGCGTTCCGTCGGGTAGATCGAATTGCGTGGTGCTGGGGTGGAGGCCGATCAGGACGGTGTCAGGGCGAAGCGTGAGCGTGTCATGCAACAGGTAGCGACCGCTGGGGAAATAGAGCACCGGGTGCTCATCGATGGCCTTCTGCAGCGCTGCGGTATCGTCGGTTTGGTTATCTCCTTTGACACCGAGGGTGGATACATTGACCCAGCTGCTGGCGACCGGCAGCGGACTGATCGCAGGCGGTGCGGGCCGCGGCAGAGCGGCGAGTGGTGAGGACTCATAGCGAGTCTCAAAGGCGGCTTTAGCACCCGGATAAGCAATGCCGAGTCCATGGGAAAAGACGCTGACGTGATACGTAGCTGCAACTTGTTTAAATTCGCGTCCGCTCTCGCGCAATTTGGCGAAGATGGGAACGTGGGTGCAGTCAATGTTCTCAAAATTGATTTCGGTCATGCGGCTGGCGTCGTTGCTGATCATTACCGCGGGCCCGGGGATGTTCTCGAAGTGGGAGTCCTTGATCCAGAGCTGATCGGAGTAGTGGGGATCGATCGAAACGGCAATGGGAACGTTGCGGAAGTCATCGTGGACGAGAGTGAGGCCGGTTTCGTTTTCGCGGATGGCAGCCTCCCGCTGGCCATCGAAGGTGGAATCGATGAGCGTGAACTGCCACGCCGGGGAAGGCTTGCGCGCCATGATGCCGTATCGGCCGCCGTGGAAATGGAGGTCCTCAGCCTCGTTGGCGACTTCATGCACGCCGGCAAATCCGGAGCCGATGTTGAAGTCGATGTGGCTGAGAAAGGCGTGCTGCGCAGCGTGGAAGCGAATGGCGACGGCTCCGGCATTGCCGGGACCGATCTCAAAGTCGACGTTGCTCATGGCCGAGTAGAAGGTACCCGGGTTGGCGTCGGGAACCGTGCGGCTGGGCGGAACTACGCCTCGCGGCGTAGGCGGTAGATGGTAGAAGGATCGAACCCCTTCAGCTTGCGGCCGGGGGCGCGCACCGGCGAAGAAGAACATGTAGGCGATGCCGTCCTGGTATCCGGGTGTGTTTTCGGCGAGCACGAAGACCGGACGCTCCGCTCCGTAACCAATGATGCGCACGCCAGGCCAGAGATAGATGGTCCGAGTGACGCGGTAGCGGCCCTGGGGGATGAAGACGATGCCCTCTCCTTTGCTGGACTGCACCTTGTCGATCGCTGCCTGAAGCGCTGCGCTATCGTCCGCCTGGCCATCACCGTGCGCATGAAATTCCTCGGGGGTGAGGTACACCGCCGCCGGGTCGTCCAGGCGTACTGGATACGTGGAAACCGCGAAACCGGTCACGGTAAAGAGAAAAGGCGCAAGCAGCAAGAGCAGCGATTTCATGGGTCAGCCTTGGTAAAGAATATTGCACTGATAAGTAGGGTCTGCCAACACGAGGAGGGATTCGATTGAAGACTGTCCGGCGATGGGACAAGTTTCAATGGATAGAGTAACAAGGATGTTAGATACCGCATTGCGGTATAGCACTTTTCTTTTGACAATGATGCAACCAGTTATCTATAAAGTTACGCGCTCCCTTACTGGTAAAGGATGCCGGGAACGGCATGCGCTATTCTTCTCTTTGCCCAACGGACCTTAATAGAGTCACCCACCACAATCCTGCGCAAGAGGATGAAGAAGATCTAACCGAGAGAACAACCGAAGGGGGAAGGTAACAATGTCAGATTCCAATGGATGGAAATTCAATCGCCGTGGTGTGCTGAAGTCTTCGATGGCAGTCCTGGGGGGAAGTCTTCTCAGCCGCTACAGCCTGGAGAAGGCCGCGGCCGAACAAGCGCCGGCAATCAAAAATGTAAATCTGAATTCCAGCCCGTCGACTCTGAAGATTACCGATATGCGCTACGCGATCATCGTTAAGCCTGGCCCGAGCCCCTGCCCGGTGATTCGGATCGATACCAACCAGGGCATCTATGGTTTAGGTGAAGTGCGCGATGGAGCGGGCTATCAATACGCGATGGTGCTGAAGAGCCGCATTGTCGGAGAGAACCCACTGAATGTCGATTTTCTCTTTCAGAAGATCCAGCAGTTTGGCGGTATCTCCCGCCAGGCAGGCGGTGTGGCCGCAGTCGAAATGGCTCTGTGGGACATCGCGGGCAAGGCCTACAACTGTCCCGGTGTACCAAATGCTCGGCGGTCAGTGGCGCGACAAGATCCGGATCTATGCCGATACAACGGAGTCGGATGACCCGAAAGAGTATGGGAGACGGGCCAAGGAACGCGTAGCCATGGGTCTTACCTGGATGAAGATGGATCTGGGAATCAACGTGCTCGAGGGAATGCCCGGTATGGTGATGGAGCCTGCGGGCCAGAGCAAGTGGGAGCTGCGCAATCAGCCTCATCCGTTTATGGCGACAGAGGTGACGGATAAGGGCATCGACAGGCTTTGCGAATATGTAGCGGCGGTGCGGGAAAACATCGGCTACGATATGCCCTTGTCGATGGATCACCTCGGCCATATCGGCGTGAAGTCCTGCATCAAGCTGGGCAAGGCGTATGAGAAGTACAACCTGGAATGGATCGAAGACGTGATTCCGTGGTACTACACCGATCTGCTGAAAGAGATCACCGATGCCAGCCCCACGCCGACTATTACGGGCGAGGATATTTACGAGATAGCGGACTTTGAGAAGCTGTGCAAAGCGCACGCGGTGGATAAGATCCATCCGGATCTGGCGACTTCGGGCGGCATTTTGCGGACGCATAAGATCGGCGACATGGCCTTTGAGTATGGCGTGCCGATGGCGATGCACTTTGCGGGCACTCCTGTTAGTTGCATGGCGAATGTCCACTGCGCGGCCGCGACGCGTAACTTCCTTGCGTTGGAGAATCACTCGCTCGATGTGCCTTGGTGGCAGGATCTGGTCAATGGGGTTGATAAGCCGATGATCAACAAGGGATTCATCAAGGTTCCGGATAGTCCTGGGTTGGGGGTTACGCTGAATGATGAGGTTTGCAAGCAACACTTGAAGCCGGGTACGGGATACTTTGAGCCTACGCCGATGTGGGATGAGTCTCAGTCTCTCGACGACGCTCTTTTCAGCTAGGGAGTGCGCAACGAAATCGAGGGCGCGATACCTGGAAGGTATCGCGCCCTTTTGTTTTGGAAGTGGCCTTGTTGCAGATCGAGTGGAACTGCAGGTCCCTAGGCTCCGCTTCGGGATGACAAAGTTTAGGCGGTGACTCTTATCTGGTGCCGTGAGATCGGATGGACGGAAGGCAGGTCACTCCACGCCGGTTCGACTCCAACCGCCCATCCTGGTTCCTATTCGTCGGTTACGCAGCCTAGGGCGGCGCTTTTTACGCTGCGGATGTACTTGGCTAGGGTGCCGCGCTCTGCTTTGTAGGGTGGCATGGTCCAGGCTTTGCGGCGGGTAGCTAGTTCTTCATCCGAGAGCGCTACGGAGATCTCGTTCTTGCTGGCGTCGATGGTGATGACGTCGCCGGTGCGCACCAGCGCGATCGGGCCGCCTTCCTGAGCTTCAGGCGTGACGTGGCCGACGATGAAGCCATGGGAGCCGCCGGAGAAGCGGCCGTCGGTCATCAGGGCTACGTCTTTGCCCAGACCCGCTCCCATGATGGCCGAGGTTGGGGTCAACATCTCGGGCATGCCCGGGCCGCCCTTCGGTCCTTCATAACGAATGACGAGGACCTGGCCCTTGGCAATCTTTCCTTCCTCCAGCGCTTTGACCATCAGCTCTTCGGAGTCGAAGACGTTGGCCGGACCGGAAAACCGGAGTCCTTCCTTGCCCGTGATCTTCGCCACCGCGCCTTCAGGCGCCAGGTTGCCTTTGAGTATCTGCAGGTGGCTGGTCGCCTTCAGGGGATTGGAAACCGGGCGCACGATCTGCTGGCCGGCGCGCAGGCCGGGCAGATCCTTCACGTTCTCCGCCAGCGTTTTGCCGGTCACGGTGACGCAGTCGCCATGCAACAGGCCCTCTTCGAGCAGCATCTTTATCACCGCGGGCAGGCCGCCGACCGATTGCAGGTCTTCCATGACATAGGCGCCGCTGGGTTTGAAATCGGCGAGCAACGGAGTCTTGTTGCTGAACTTCTGGAAGTCGTCGATGGTGAGAGGCACGTTCACCGAACGCGCCATGGCAATCAGATGAAGCACGGCGTTGGTGGAACCACCCAAGGCTGTAACCATCACCATTGCGTTTTCAAAAGCCTCGCGGGTCATGATGTCGCGCGGCTTCAAGTCGAGCTCGAGCAGATTCAGGATGGCAGCGCCGGCGCGAAAACATTCGTCGAGCTTCAGGGGATCTTCAGCCGGCGTCGATGAGCTGTAGGGCAGACTCATGCCCAGGGTCTCGATCGCAGAGGCCATGGTGTTCGCGGTATACATTCCGCCACATGCGCCGGCTCCGGGACAGGAGTGACGGACGATCTCCTGGCGCTGCTCATCGGTGATGGAATGGGTGATGAATTGGCCGTAGCTCTGGAAGGCGGAGATGATGTCCAGCTTCTGGCCGCCTAGATGGCCGGCGCGGATGGTGCCGCCGTAGACCATCAGGCTGGGCCGATTCAGCCGGCCCATGGCGATCAGGCATCCCGGCATGTTCTTGTCGCAACCAGGAATCGAGACATTGGCGTCATACCACTGGGCGCCCATCACGGTTTCAATGGAGTCGGCGATGAGGTCGCGGGATTGCAGCGAGTAGCTCATGCCGTCGGTGCCCATGGAGATTCCATCGCTGACCCCGATGGTGTTGAAGCGCAGGCCAACCATGCCGGCGGCGGCCACGCCTTCTTTCACCTTTTCGGCCAGATGCAGAAGATGCATATTGCAGGAATTGCCTTCGTACCAGACGCTGGCGATGCCAACCTGCGGCTTGGCCATATCGGGCTCGCTCAGGCCGGTCGCGTAGAGCATGGCCTGGGAGGCCCCTTGAGACTTGGGCTGTGTAATCTGAGAGCTGTACTTGTTCAGCACTTGGTCGTCTTACTCATAAAGACCAGTGTATCGTCTGTTTTCCGGCGGCGGGGGCCTCGAAATGCAATCAACGGTGTGGTGGCAGTACGGCATTCTTTACGAGGTGTATCCGCGGTCGTTCCAGGACGCGAACGGCGATGGCATCGGCGATCTTCAGGGCATCCTGCAGCGGCTCGATTACCTGGTGGGGCTGGGGATCAAGGGGGTATGGATTGCGCCCTTCTACCCCTCGCCCATGGCCGACTTCGGCTACGACATCGCCGACTACTGCAACGTCGATCCCATCTTCGGCACCCTGGCCGACTTCGACGAACTGCTAGCGGCCATCCATGAACGCGGCCTCAAGCTGATTCTCGATTTCGTGCCCAACCACACCTCTGACCAGCATCCCTGGTTCCTGGAGAGCCGTTCGTCGCTCACCAATCCCAAGCGCGACTGGTACCTGTGGCGCGATCCGGCTCCCGATGGCGGTCCGCCCAACAACTGGCTGAGCAACTTCGGCGGTTCGGCGTGGACCAAGGATGGCAGCCAGTACTACTACCATTCGTTTCTGAAGCAGCAGCCGGATGTGAACTGGCGCAACCCGGAGTTGCGGGAAGCGATGTTCAACGTGCTTCGCTTCTGGCTGGACCGCGGGGTGGATGGATTTCGCGTGGACGTGATGTGGATGATGATCAAGGACGATCAGTTTCGCGATAATCCGGTCAATCCGGCGAGCGCTCCGGATGCTCCTGCATCGGTGCGCCTGCTGCCGGTCTACAACACCAACCGGCCGGAGGTGCATGCGATCGTGGCTGAGATGCGCGCGGTACTGGATTCGTATGGCGACCGATTGCTGATTGGAGAGATCTATCTGCCGTTCGATCAGCTGGCGACCTACTATGGGCAGGATCTCAAGGGCGCGCAGCTGCCTTTTAATTTTCATCTGATGCAGTGCGCCGTGGAACGCGGATGCGATCGCCGAGGTGATTACGGAGTACGAGGCTGCGTTGCCGGTGGGGGCGTGGCCGAACTGGGTGATCGGCAACCACGATCAATCGCGGATCGCCACGCGCATCGGTAGCGCGCAGGCGCGCATCGCGGCCATGTTGCTGCTGACTCTGCGAGGCACGCCGACGATGTACTACGGCGATGAGATCGGCATGACGGATGTTGCTGATTCCCGCCGCGGAGGTGCAGGATCCGGCGGAGAAGAATGAGCCGGGCAAGGGCATGGGACGCGACCCGGAGCGCACGCCGATGCAGTGGGATGGCTCGCGATTCGCCGGGTTTACCGAAGGGACGCCGTGGCTTCGGCTGGGGGCCGATCATGCGACGGTCAATGTGGCCGCGCTCTCGGGTCAGAGCGATTCGATGCTCAGCCTGTATCGCGCGCTCATCGGGCTGCGCAACGGGACTGCGGCTTTGAATAGCGGCCGGGTGGAGGGTGTCGCCAGCGATGGCAACATTCTGCGCTACGAGAGGGTCGATGGGGGGCAACGGTTTGCGATCCTGCTCAATTTCGATCAGAGCCAGGAAGAGGCGCCGATTGGAGGTGGGAAGATTGTTGTTTCGACCCACATGGATCGGTCCGGCGATGCGGTTGAGGCGAGGGTTTCGCTTCGCCCGTTTGAAGGAGTGGTCATCAAGAACGATTAAAGGATCCCTTACCGCTTCCCTGATCCCGAGTGGCGTACGGAAGTGGCACATCGAGAGTCGTCATCCCACTCAAGCCAAAGGACGGCGTGAATGGGGCACCCAGTATTTGTCGCTGAGCTGGCAAAAGTTGTGCTGCGAGTTCGAGAGCGTTGGGCAAGTTAGAATGCGCTGCAGAGGCCATGTCGAAATCACGCAGACAGTTCTTGACCAATGGCTCCCTTAGTCTGTTGGGGATCGCTGTCACTTCGTGCAAGCAGGAACAAAAGGCTGCTCCGCTGCCTCCCGGGACGCCTCCCGCCTTTGCGACGGCGCCTGCAGTCGGGCCTGAGGTTTCGCCCCTTACCTTTGCTGAAGCGGAGAAGCTGGTGCAGGTGGAGTTGAGTGAGGGCGAGCGCAAGGAGGCAGTCGCAAAGCTGGCGCAGCGGCATGGCTCCGCTGTACGAGCGGCGCACCGGGCCGCGCAAAGTCGCACTGGAACCAGCGTTGGCGCCCTGGTCCCACTGCGAAGCGGCGCTGCCCGGGCAGCAGCCAGGCCCGGACGCGCAACCTGTTTGTGCGCAGCAAGAGCGATCCCGGTCCGCTGCCCACCAGCGACGAGGACATCGCCTTCGCCCCGGTAACCCGGCTGTCGCGCTGGATCGAAAAGCGCCAGCTTACCTCGGAGCGGCTTACCAACATTTACCTGCAGCGCATCGAACGCTTCAATCCCACGCTGCTTTGCGTGATCACGCCGACGCGCGAGCTGGCCCTGGCGCAGGCCAAACAGGCGGACCAGGAGATCGCCGCCGGCCACTACCGCGGGCCGTTGCACGGCATTCCCTGGGGCGGTAAGGATCTGCTCGACACGGCCGGCATTCCGACTACCTATGGTGCTGAGCCTTTCAGGAATCGCGTGCCCACAGAGGATGCAGCCGTGGTCAAGCGTCTGCACGAGGCAGGCGCGGTGCTGGTCGCCAAGCTGAGCATGGGCGCGCTGGCGCTCAACGATGTCTGGTTTGGCGGGCAGACAAAGAATCCCTGGCTGCTGGCCAGAAGGTTCGTCAGGCTCCAGCGCAGGGCCGGGCGCGGCCACCGCCGCCGGGCTGGTGGGCTTTTCCATCGGCAGCGAAACCGGCGGCAGCATCATAGGCCCCAGCATGCGCTGCGGAGTTACCGGGCTGCGGCCGACCTTCGGCCGGGTTCCGCGCACCGGCGCCATGACGCTCTGCTGGTCGCTCGACAAGCTGGGCCCGATGACGCGCAGTGTCGAGGACGCCATGCTGGTGCTGGAGGCCATCAGCGGGCCGGATCCGGGTGACGTATCGAGCGTGCCCAGCAAGCTGGACTACGACGCGGCCGCGAAGGTGGAGGGTCTGCGCGTGGGCTACTTTCCGCAATGGATGAAAGAGGCGCCGGCCACCGACGTCGATCGCGCGGCGCTCGAAACGGTGAAGAAGCTGGGCATGGTCCCGGTTGAGGTGACGATCCCTGACTGGCCTTATGATTCGCTGCAGCTGATCCTGTTCGCCGAGGCGGCTGCCGCCTTCGAGGAGCTGACGCTCAGCCACGGGGTCGATCAACTGAAGATGCAGGTGCCGGACGCGTGGCCCAATTCGTTTCGCCAGGCGCGCTTTCTTTCCGCGGTGGATTTTGTGCAGACCGATCGCTTCCGGCGGAAGGTGGCCAACGAGATGGGCCGTGTCTTCTCCCAGGTGGATCTGCTTCTGGTTCCCTCTCTGCGCGACGAGATGCTCACCATCACCAATGCTACGGGCCATCCTTCGCTCACCCTGCGTGCCGGCTTCATCGAGGTCTCTGAGGAGCGCAGCGACTGGGCGCCTGATCCGGCCAATCCGCCGGCGAAGTTTTCGCCGCCCAAGCGGGTGCCTCATGGCGTCACGCTGATCGGCCGGCTGTTTGATGAGGGGAGATTGGGGAGCGCTGGTTTGGCGATGGAACGCAGCTTCCATGTGGCGGACGAGCGGCCGCCGGGGTTTTAGGTTTTTTGTGCGAGAACCGGCATTTGCGAGTGGGTGGGGAGACCCAGGACTGCATCCTGGGTGATTTTCAGCCGTCCCTGCGGGACTGTGTTTAGAAGATTCTCAGGCAGATTCGCCCCCGTGGTTTGAGTCAATGGTGAAAACGACTATGCCGGTTCTCGATTCTATGCGCGTGGTCGAAATTACCGAGGCTTTGGCTGGGCCTTACTGCGCCATGATGCTGGGAGACTTCGGCGCCGATGTCATCAAGGTCGAGCGCAGGCAGACAGGCGACCAGTCGCGCAGTTGGGGACCTCCGTTTGTGGGCAGGGAATCTGCTTATTTTCTGGCTACCAATCGCAATAAGCGTTCGCTGTCGCTGGACTACGATCAGCCGCTGGGGGCGGCGATTCTGCATCGCCTGCTGGCTACGGCTGATGTCTTCCTCATTAATCAGCGTAACCGGGCTTCTCTGGAACGGCGCGGCTTGGATGCGGAGACGATTTGCGCGCGTTATCCGCGGCTCATCTACTGCGCCATTTCCGGCTATGGACACTCCGGCCCCAGATCGGGACTGCCAGGCTACGACATCATCGCCCAGGCGCAGGCGGGGATCATGAGCTTTACCGGGGAGCCGGAGGGTGAGCCGGTTCGCTATCCCATCGCGATCGCGGATATGGCTGCGGGCTCTACTCGGCGCTGGGAATTCTCGCCGCGTTACTGGCGCGGGAGAAAACCGGGACAGGGCAGGCACTGGATATGGCGCTCTTCGATTCCCAGTTGTCGTTGCTCATCAATGCAGGCAGCAATTACCTGAATGCCGGCGAATCTCCCCAGCGATGGGGAAATGCCCATCCCAGCATTGTTCCCTACCAGGTGTTTCGCGGCGGAGACGGCCGCCATTTTGTCGCCGCCATTGGCACCGATGCGCTATGGTTTCGCTTTCTCCGCGTCATCGACGCGACCGAGACGTTGGGAGCAGACTCACGTTTTCGCACCAATGCGCTGCGGACGGAACATCGGCTGGTGCTGATTCCTGCGCTTATATACGATCTTCGAGAAAGCCCCGGCGAGCGAATGGCTGAGGCGGCTGAGCGCGGAGGATATCCCGGCGTCTGTGATCCATACGGTCGGCGAAGCTGTGAACGACCCACAGGCATTGGCGCGAGGATTGATCGTGGAGATCAAGCACCCAACCCTGGATGTGGTGCGCAGTATCGCCAACCCGGTTCGGCTTTCGGCGACCCCGGTGTTGTACCGGCTTCCACCTCCGTTGCTGGGAGAGCACAACGTTGAGATCCTGCGGAGCCTCGATTACTCGGACGAAGAGATTGCGGCTGCTGTTAGTAAGTGCACGATTTGATTGACTTTATGCGTGTTTTTTGGTATAATACTAAAGGCACAGTTGAGCCAATCTCGACGTAGCGAGTCGCAATGAACTCATCACCCAGCGCAATGGAAACGTTCTTTAGAAATCATGAACGCAACAGCAACCGCGGCTCGATCGGGCCGCTTATCGCACAATATGCCGACGTATTCATGGTCGGTGGACCTCAAGGCGCCCAGGTTGTGCAGGCGAACGCGTTCGCTCTTGCATTACCGAAACGAAAAAAGCTGTTCGACGATATGGGCTGCCAATCCACCGAGCTAGTGGCTCTGCGCGAAACTTCAATGAATGGTTCCTACACGATGGTAGAAACTCGATGGCGCATGAGATTCGTGACGGAGGAGCAATCCCCTGAAGAGATTCACGCGGACTCGACTTTCATTGTCTATACCGGTGGTGAAGAGCCGAAGATCATCATGTATCTGCCCCACGGAGACGTGCTGGCCACTTTAGCGGATCGTCGAGTTAAAACTTAGCGCCGAATCGACGCCGGCCGGCAGCCGGGATGACAAATTGTAGGGTGGGCGCGTTAGCAAAGACCTGCTGCCGGTAGTGTGTAAGGATCAAGGAATGGGTATAGAGCTGGTTGACCGCGATGTGCTGCTGGTGATCGACGTGCAGAATGACTTCTGCGATGGAGGCGCCCTCGCGGTGCCAGGTGGCCAGAATGTTGTGCCGGTGATCCATCGGATTGCCGCGCTCTTTCGCCACCTGATCATGACCCAGGATTGGCACCCACGGGATCATCATTCCTTTGCGTCCAATCATCCTGGGCGGGCTCCGTTCGAGACGATTGAGACGGCTCACGGCGAGCAGGTGCTGTGGCCCGATCATTGCGTGCAAGGGAGCACGGGGGCTAATTTCTATCCACATCTGCAACCAGACAATGCGGAGCTGATATCTGCGCAAGGGCTTTCGCAATGACGTCGACTCCTATTCAGCTTTCCGGGAGAACGATCGCATCACGCGTACCGGGCTTACCGGCTATCTACGCGAGCGCGGACTGGGGCGCATCTTTCTCGCGGGCCTGGCCTATGACTACTGCGTGCGCCACTCCGCCATCGATAGCATGCAAGCAGGCTTCGAGACCTATGTGGTGGAAGATGCCTGCAAGGCTATCGGCATAGGAGACTCCGTGGCTGCCACAAACCATGTCTTCCATGAAGCCGGAGTGCGGCGTGTCACCAGCGAGATGCTGGGCGCGTGAACCACATGAGGTTATAGTGGACTTCTTGCATGAAGCCATCGGTCGTTATTCTTGCGTATAACTCTGTCGAGACGTTAGGGACAACGCTTGCTCAGGCGCAGCAAATTTCTGATGACCTTCACGTGGTGGACTCCTTCAGCACAGATGACACGGTGGCGCTCAGCCAGCAGCACGGAGCTCAGGTGGTACAGCATGCCTTCGAAAGCTATGGAGCACAGAGGAACTGGGCGATTGATCATTTGCCCCTCCGCTACGCGTGGCAGTTACACCTGGACGCGGACGAGCGTCTTACGCCGGAACTGATTGCGTCGATTCAGACATTGCCCGAGAACCCTGACCATTCTGGCTTTTTATCGCCCGGCTAGTGCAGTTTCTGGGGCGGCAGATGCGGCATGGAGGGATGTCGCCAACGTGGCATTTGCGGCTCTTCCGCAATGGCGCCGGCCGCTGCGAGGAACGCAAATACGACCAGCACTTCTACCTGACACAGGGGTCGGCCGGACAGCTCCAGGGGTACATGATCGATGAGATCCGCATGTCGCTGTCAGAGTGGACATCGCGGCATAACCGATGGTCCGATGCAGAGGTGATGGAGCAGAGCAGGCGGTGGATGCAGTGCGCATCCAGCCTCGCTTGGGGGGAAATCCTGTCGAGCACAAACGCTATCTGCGTGGGCTCTACAATCGGGCTCCGCTCTTCGTTCGCCCGTATGCGCTTTTTTTCTATCGGTATTTTCTGCGCCTGGGCTTCCTCGATGGACGGGAGGGGTTCATCTTCTGGACCCTGCAGACCTTCTGGTTCCGCTTTCTGATCGACGCCAAGCTCTTCGAGCGCCGCAAAAAGGGGAAGGACTGAGCCCTCAGCGGCTAAAGCCGCATTTTGTTTACCACTGCTGACGTACGGGCTGAAGCCCGTACTCTTCAAAACGATTTAGAATGCATGATTGGGGGACGAACCATGCTTGAAGTCTGTACCGTAATCAGCGGAGCGGTTATCGTTTTCGTCGCGATGGTCTTTTGGGCCAATGGCGGCCGGCTCAAGAGCGAAAACGACCACTAAACTAGCGTCGCCTAGCGGCCATAGCCTTTCTCGTATCCATGGACGTAGGCTTCGCGGTAGATGTTTTTGTACTCGTCGCGTCCAATGGGCGGACGGCCGTACTCTGGCGCATGCTTGTAAGCGCTGTCGTGAGTGGGGCGGAAGCTATGGCCGGTTTCACGGTCATGGGCGCCGTCAGCCAATCCATCGTGAAAGCCCCAATGTGCGGCATAGTTGGGCGCATCTTCTGAATCGTGGTAAAAGGCGCTGTAGCCGGGATCTCGTGGTGGTGCTCCGTATTGTGCCGACGCGATCACGGCACTCCCGCCCATAAGCATGCACGCAACCGCAGTACGCCAAATTTTAGCCTTTCTGTCCATCGCACCCTCCTCATCACAACTGCATAGCTGACAAAACGCAGCTTTAGCAGGAAGGTTGCCGGAATCTTTTTTGTAAGGTCGGGGTTGGCCTTGAAGGTCAGGAAACGACGGGTAGCTTTACGGTAAATTCGGTTTTTCCGGGTACGGAGTCTAATAGGATTTCTCCGCCAAACTTGTCCACCACGATATGTCGGACAATGTCGAGGCCTAAGCCAGTGCCCTGACCAGTGGGCTTAGTGGTAAAGAAGGGCTCAAAGATCAGCTTCCTGTTTTCTTCTGGGACACCCGGACCGGCATCACCAATCGCAATGCCAACCTTGTCGCCTTCTACCCAGGTGCGCACGCTCACGATGCCCTTTTGTGGAGAGGCGTCGATGGCATTGTCCAGCAGGTTGGTCCATACCTGGCTAAGACCGATGCCACAGGTGGAAAGGGGGGGCAGAGTGGGGGCAAAGAGCTTTTGTACGGTTAGCTCTTTTTGGCGGAACTTGTGGCCCAGGATGACAAGAGTGCTTTGAATACTATCGTGGACGTCGAGTTGATGGCGCTGCGGCTTGTCTTCGTAGGCGTATTTCTTCACCGCTCTGACCAGGTCGGTCACACGGGAAACGCTTTCTTCGATGGTTCCCACCAGCTGCACGCTGGAGATCAGGGCTTCCATCCAGTTCAGCGGATCGGATAAGGTGTTGCCGGGAAACTCGTGCTGCGCGCATTCCAGAGTCCGGGCGTCAAAGCCAATGCCGGACAGCGTGGCCGCCAGCTTCCAGGAGTTTTCAATGCCGTGTTCTTCCAGCCATGAAGCCAATTCGTCTTCTGCATCTGCCTGGTCCATGGAACTCATGGCGCATATGCTTTTTGGGCATTTAACGCCTGCTCCTGCAGTTCGCGCAGGCACTCGGTCTGGCCTTTGGTCATGGTTTCATCGTTGGCGCACATTCGCAGGCTGATCTGTTGCAGACGGCTCAGGTTTTCTCGCATTTGCGAGGCGGCGCGCCGGGCGGCCGCTCCGGGATTATTCAGCTCGTGCATCAGGCCCGCGGCCATCGTACCCAGCGAGATCAGCTTCTCGCGATGCAGCTCCTGTGACTGATAGACCTGCAGCCTGCGCGCCACGTTCCCCAAAACGGCAATCCGCACCTGGGGGCAGGCAAACATGAGGTTCCAAAAAAGTTCTTCCCGCAGGTAGACGACGGTGCTGGGCTTGAGCACGGTGACCACCGCATCGTTGTCCTTGCCCATAAGCAAAGGGATTTCTCCGAAGGTCTCGCCCTCGCTCATGGGGCCGATCAGGGTGAGTTCGCCATCGTTCTGGCGCTTCTGCAGGCGAAGCTCGCCCTCAAGCAGGATCCAGAAGCCGCGACGGGTGCGGGTAATTTCCAGAATGTCAGCGCCGACGTCGGCATGAATCAACTCAACTGAGTCAAGGCAGCGAAGGTCCTGCAGCGAGACGCCGGCAAAGACGGGAACCTTCTGCAATTGGGTTGCAAGGCTCGCTGCCTCGACCTGCTCTACCTTCGAACTTTGCTGAACGTCGGTCATTGGTTTAGAAGCCCGCCAGGTACTGATGGATAAACTGCACTGAAATCGAACCCTCGCCAACCGCGGAAGCTACTCGTTTGATCGAGCCATGGCGCACATCGCCGGCAACAAATACTCCTGGAACGCTGGTCTCCAGCAAATATGGCTCTCTGGGCTGGTTCCAATTCTTAGCCAGTTTGCCGTCCACTTTCAGGTCAGGACCAGAGAGCAAAAATCCGTTCGCGTCACGCATGATCGTGTCCGGAAGCCAATCCGTGTTGGGCGCCGCCCCGATGAAAATGAACAATCCACTTGCCGGCACGGTTTCTTCGCCTTTCGGGTCCACAGAGTCGCAAACAGGACAAACGGGTTTCGCCCAACGCTTCCACCACCTGGCAACACGCCTTAACCTCTATATTCGATGTGCCTGCAATCTGATCGATTAAGTATTTCGACATGCTGTTCTTAAGTGACTCCGCCCTTACCAGCATGGTTACCTTTTTGGCGTACTTGGAGAAGTACATGGCGGCCTGGCCGGCTGAATTTGCCCCCCCGACGATGAAGACATTCTCATCGTTGCAGGCCCTGCGCTTCGGTCATCGCCGCCCCATAGTAGACCCCCGCGCCGGTCAGGCGCTCCACTCCCGGGGTGTTCAAACGGCGGTAATAGACGCCCACAGCGATCAGGCAGGCGTGGCACGAAACTTCCCGGCCGTCGGCCAATTGCACGATGTTGTAGTTGTTTTCGGTGCGAATACCGGTCGCTTTCTGGGTCAGCAATTCCGCCCCGAAACGCGTGGCCTGGATAAGGGCCCGCTCGGCCAGGTCCTCGCCTCTCACGCCCTCGGGAAAGCCGAGGTAATTCTCGATCCTGGAACTCGAGCCTGCCTGTCCTCCTGGCGCTTCATCCTCGATGACCAACGTCCGCAGTCCCTCCGACGCGCCGTAGACCGCCGCCGCCAGGCCAGCCAGGCCCGCGCCGATAATCACCAGGTCATAGAACTCCTTGGCCGCCTGGGTGCGCAACCCGATCTTGCCGGCCAGTTCCATTTGGCCGGGTTGCACCAGAGAGGAGCCATCCCCAAAAAGGACCACCGGCAGCTTGTGGTCATCCAACTTGAAACGGGTCAGCAGATCCACGCCTTCGGCGCTTTGCTCAGGATCGAGCCAGACATAGGGAACCTGATTGCGGGAAAGGAAGTCCCGTACCTGGTGGTCGCGCAGGGTATAGCGCGGCCCCACCACCCGCAAACCTTCAAAGGGAGGCCTGTAGCCCTCCTTCCAGGTCTCCAGCAGGTCGTTCAGCACCGGGTAGAGGCGCTCCTCGGGCGGATCCCAGGGCTTGGTGAGGTAGTAGTTGATCTTGGCCGTATTGATGGCCTGGATAGCCGCCTCGGTATCGGCGTATGCGGTTAGCAGGGCACGCTTGGCGTCGGGGTAGAATTCCATCGCTTTGCCCAGGAACTCCACCCCGGACATTCCGGGCATGCGCTGGTCGGAGACAAATAGGGCGACCGTGTCTCCACGCTTTTTCAATTGGTCACAGGTGTCGAGTGCCGCCTGGCCGGACGCCGCACGCTGGATGCGATAGTTCGCGCCATATTGGCGGCGCAGATCCTGGACCACCATCTCCAGCACACTCACATCGTCGTCTACCGCGAGGATAACTGGCTTGCCCATGCTTCTTTAGTGTATTGCCTGCGCGTCAGTTCGTCACGTTTCGCACCATTTTCGCTACACCCAAATCCAGTCACGACAGCAACTTGAGAGCGTGACCCTGCCACTTTCGTGGGGTTTCATTTCCTGCCCAAGCCGCTAGGCTTGAGATCACCAGCACCTCATACTCTTCGGGCCGGCAGCGGAGAGAAACGTACTAGAGATGTCGCAAAACAGGACAGCTTAGAACGACTGATGGCCGGTGGTCGATAGCGTGATTATGCGGGTCTCCGATTACCGGGGGCAGTTCGCGTCACACATGCTGCGGCGAAGTTGAGGCAAGAAGATTGCGAATCGAAGCGACACGAGGCACAAGGCAGCACGATGAATAAAATTATCCTGGCTGACAATCAAGCAATCTTTCGCGCTGGCATTGCAAAGGTCCTGGCGAGCGAAGAGGACTTCCGCGTAGCCGCACAGTGTGCGGACCTGGAACGTCTGTTGCTCTCCGTCGATGCGTATCGCTCGTCCATCGTTCTGTTTGCATCCGCGTTGAGGCCCGAATATCAGGATTTGATGTCGCACGTAAAGGCCGCAGGAAGCCGTGCGGTGGTGATTGCAGAGAACGGCGAGCCGGCCCAGATTTTCACCGCTCACGACATCCGTGGAGTGGTTTACCGCAATACGACCGGCCAGGCACTGGTGGAGTGCGTGCATCGCGTAATCAAGGGCTTCTCTTCGATTCAGCGGCCGGCTGAGGCGATTGGGTCGGAGGAAGAAGATTCCGTGGGCGCGCGTGTCCGCGACCGCCTTACCCCGAAAGAGATGAAGATCGTCGCCCTGATCGTGCAGGGCTGCAAGAACAAAGAGATTGCTCTGCGGCTGGGCACCACCGAACAGGTGATCAAGAACTATCTGCGCAGCGTTTACGACAAGACAGGGGTTTCCGATCGCCTGGAGCTTGCCCTGTTTACCATCCACCATCGGATCCTGGCCGCGGCTGCGGCCGAGGCGGGCAACTCGGTCCAGATGCGCACCGCATAAACGGCGCGGCTCTCCTAGAAAAGGGTAGCTCCGGGCCCTTCGTGCCCTTCTGCGGCCTGGAATCTGGCGAATCCCGCAGACTATTGCTGGCTCTCATCTCCGTCAAGTACTAGCGAGTCGGTGTGGGAACCCCGGTAACAAAACTCAGTCCCTCTCATGTCCTTGGTTAGGAAATGACGAGGGACTAGTCCGATTTTCGTTTGTCCCGTTAGTGCTCGGGCTCTATCGCTAGGCTTCGGTCCCACGGCATGCCGGGGCAGGCGGGACGACAAGGAGTAGGGCGGCTACTTGCCCTGACGTTCGTCATTCGGGTGTTGAACTTGCTGACTTTCCGTAGCTTGTAAAGCCGGTGACGTCGGTTCGGGGGAACTTCCTCTACAATTCAGCCTGGAATCCGGCCTGGGCGGCTGTGTTACTGTTGCGTTAGACCACCTGGGGTGCGTACTGGAAGGAAAATGCCGCAACAGTCGAACCTGTTTTCGTCCAGTCCCCCAAACGGCTCGACCGTGCAAGATCGGCAACCCGCGCCTCAGCGCCCCTCCCGGGTTCCTCTCTGGCTGCGCCGGGTGGAGCTCTATCTCTATGTCGTCATCCGCATCTACATCGGCGTCATCGTGCTCGTGCTTCCCTGGTACGCGCCGCTATGGGCGGACAATCAACTTCTCAACCACTTCCCGCGCGTGGCCACGTTTCTGATGTATGGCGCGGTGCGCGGCATGGTCTCGGGCCTCGGCCTGCTGAATCTGTGGATCGCGATCGTCGAGGCGGTGCACTTCCGCGGATCCACCCCTTGAAAGCATGAAGCAAAAAACCGGCAAACCGCCCGACCTCCATCGCGCTCCCCTCTCTTACCAGAACCCTGCCTTTGTCAACAGTCCCGACGGCCGGCTGGTGCGCATCATCTCTGAATACTCCGAGCCGCTGGCGCGGTTCCGCCGCGAACGCATCCAGGACACGATCGTGTTCTTCGGTTCGGCGCGGTTCCGTGCGCATGAGGACGCCAGCCAGGAGCTGGAACTCGAACTACTGGACAAGCCCGGATCCGCTGCGGCCGCGCCGGACGCAGAGCAACCAGCGACCGATGAGGAGATCGCCAAGGGGACAGCAACCGAACTGCGGCCGCCGCCGCGCCGAGGCCGGGGTGGAAATGGCCCGCTACTACGAAGACGCCCGCCAACTCGCCTCCATGGTGACCAAGTGGACGCAGACGCTGAAAGGGCGCCGGCATCGTTTCGTCGTCACCTCCGGGGGTGGTCCAGGGATCATGGAAGCCGCCAACCGCGGCGCCTACGAGGCGGGCGGCAAGACCATTGGCCTCAACATCCGGTTGCCTTTCGAACAGGCGCCCAACCCCTACATCACCCCTTCTCTGAATTTCGAGTTCCACTACTTCTTCATGCGCAAGTATTGGTTTGCGTACCTGGCCAAGGCCCTGGTTGTTTTCCCGGGCGGCTTCGGCACTCTGGACGAGATGTTCGAAGTGCTCACCCTGGTGCAGACAGAAAAGCTGGCCAAGAAGATCAGCATCGTGGTGTACGGGTCGTCGTACTGGAACAGCATCCTGAACCTGGATGTGCTGGTGGACAAGGGCGCCATTTCCGCCCAGGATCGCGCGCTCTTTCAGATGGCCGACACTCCAGAAGAGGCCTTTGAAATCCTCAAGAGCGAGCTGACCCGGCATCATCTGGAACCGGAAGCCCGCCGCCAGGCGCCGCCGAATGTGGAAGAGGAACCTCTCCTCAATCCCGACATTACCGGCACGCGATAAGCATCACTGCACGGGCATTACCAGTACCAGTACTTTAGAAACGCCGATCACCTTCGTGGTAGGAAAACGGGTTACCCAGGCTGGTTCAAGCCGAAATTAGACATCAATTCGCTTGCCAGTAACTCGTTGTTCATGAGATTGCACTACATACTGGGCACATGAGAGCGATCACGCAGTTACTGTGTGGCAGCACGGGCCAGGGTGCGATTGCTCCAACGTAGAGAAGACGGATGGAGGAAGAGATGACAGGTTCCCGTATCTCGTATCTCTGGAACAACCATCGCGCGGCCAAGGGCTTCGCTTCTGGTGTTTCGCTGCACAGCCATACCAATCGCTCGAAAGAGACGCTCGACTTCATCGTCAAACTGGCCAACGAGCACCGCTGTTTTCAAGGGAATCATGGCCCGCGAAGAAAAGCGCTGCCGGAAAAAGCATCGCCTGCAGATCGATTACGCGGCGAGTTATTGGACGCCGCCGCTCACACCGCGCTTGGCCTTCGATCTGGAAAGCCGGCAGATCGCGGAGTCGCTCCAGGTGCAGCCGCTGGTCTCGATCACCGACCATGATGATATCCAGGCGCCCATGCTGCTGCGCACCGTTGCCAGCGCCCGCCACATCCCGGTTTCCGTGGAGTGGACGACGCCCTTCGGGCAAGGACCAGGCCTTCCATCTTGGCATCCACAACCTGCCCAGCGCGTCGGGCGCCGAGTGGATGCGGCGAATTTGAGGCGTTCACCGCCAATCCCAGCGACGCGCGGTTGACGGAAATGCTTTCCGCGCTGCACGAGCTTCCCAACGTACTCATCGTCTTCAATCACCCGCTGTGGGACCTGTACAAGATCGGCTACGATTTGCACCAGCAGCGAGTGGAGGAGTTTCTCACCCAGAACAGCGGCTTCGATCCACGCGGTGGAGCTGAATGGCCTGCGCAATTGGGAAGAGAATCGGCTGGTGAAGCGGCTTGCGGCGCGGTGGAACAAGTTGCTGATCTCGGGCGGCGACCGGCACGGCCTGGAGCCAAACGCCAACGTCAACCTGACACAGGCGACCAGCTTCAACGAGTTCGTCGATGAGATTCGGCGTGAGAATCGCAGCCACGTGCTCTTTATGCCGCAATACGCGGAGCCCTGGAAGCACCGCATCATGAAGATCCACGCTGGATGCCATTCGCGACTATCCTGACTTTCCCGAAGGATCGCGCCGTTGGGATGAGCGGGTCTATCACCCGGATATGAACGGTGTGGATCGCCCGCTTAGCCAGCTTTGGCCTGACGGCGAGGCGCCGGCTTACATGCGCATGATCATCCAGTTTGTCAGGATGCTGGGGAGCAACCCGGTAAGCCACGGCCTGCGTTTTGCCTGGAATGAATCGCACGAGCTGCAATTCGCGCTGGGCGAGCAGGAAGCATTTTAGACTGTTGACGAGCGGTTAAGCCTTCTCGCTTCGGTCTGGCGCAGATACACTCTGCCTATGCGCTCGGCGACCCCAGGGTGGCGTACTTTCCGGATACGTTTTACGAGATCAACGGGGTGGCCCATACCAGCCGGCATTTTGAAGCCTTTGCGCAACGCAGGGGGCTGCCTTTTTTTTGTCTCCATCCCGGGCAAGCGGGATAGCGCGATAAGCGAGCAACAGCAGGGCGAGCTGACTACGCTCGAGATTCCCCGCGGCAGCGCGATTTCTTTCCGTTTGGAAAAAGATCTCACCTTCGATCCGGCCTTCCTGCGCCACAAGGAATTCCTGGAACAGCGTCTGCGGGCATTCCGCCCGGATATTGTCCACATCACCGGGCCGAGCGAACCGGGCATTCTGGGCGCGTGGCTGGCGAGGAATCTGAAGGTTCCGCTGGTTGCCTCCTGGCATACCAATCTCCACGAATATGCGGCCCAGCGATCCGCATGGTTGCTGCGCATGCTTCCCGCAGAGCAAGCAAGCGGCCGCGGAAAAGAAAATCGAAGATGCTGCGCTGCTGGCTTGTGCCCGTTTTTACCGGATGGCGGAGGTTCTCTTCGCGCCCAATGTCGATTTATGCCGCCTGCTGGAGAAGGTCACCGGCCGCCACTGCGCGCTGATGCCTCGCGGCGTGGATACGATTGCTTTCTCGCCGGAGTATCGCGACCGCAACGGGACAGAGGATGCATTCGTGCTTGGGTTTTGCGGGCGGCTTTCGATTGAGAAGAATGTGTTTCTGCTGGCGCGCATTCGAACGGAACTGATCGAGCGTGGCATCACGAATTTTCGTTTTCTTATCATCGGGCACGGCAAAGAAGAGAGCTGGCTGCGGCAACACTTGCCGAATGCGGAGTTTACTGGCGTGCTTCGCGGCGCGGAGCTGGCTCGCGCTTACGCCAATATGGACCTTTTTGTGTTCCCTTCGCACACGGATACGTTCGGCAATGTTGTGCTTGAGGCTTTGGCGTCTGGGGTTCCGGCGATTGTCACGCCTGATGGCGGCCCGCGGTACATTGTGAAGGATGGAGAGACGGGTTGCATTGCCACGGACGATGGCTTTTCGGCTGCGGTGGCCGGGCTTATTCGAGATCCGGAGCTTCATGCGCGGATGCGCAGGGCGGCGCGGGCTCTATGCGCAGTCGGCTTCGTGGGATTCGGTGTTCGAGGGGGTTTACAGCACTTATGACGAGGTGCTTGCCAGCCACGGCAAGTAGATCTGTAGAGAACCGCAGGTGATTCGCCATGAAATGCGGTACTTACAGGCAGTTCGTCGGAAAGCCACGCAGGTCCCTCGGCTTCGCTCGGGATGACAGATTAGCTCGCACCTTATCGTAGGGCCGGTGGTTGACCCATACCATTGCGACTCTACTCTACTCAACTTGGCCGATGTAGACACCGTAGGGTGGTAGTTTGATCGAGGCTAGCGAATCAGGGTCGGCGCTTCCCGGCGTCTTCAAAAGGGTCTTTAGCTGCTTTCCGGTTACTCCCTGCGATGCCAGATCGAAGGCCACGGTTTGCGCGTGTGCGGTGAAGTTACAGGCGACAAGCACAGATTGCCCATCCTCCGTTTTACGTAACCATGACAGGACGTTATTGTCGTTCACATTCAGCATGGTCAAGGTGCCATCATGCAGCGCTGGGTTCTCGCGGCGCAACTGTATCAGCTGCTGATACCAGGTCAACAGGGAATCGTCCTCACGCGATTCGATGGCGACATTCACCGTCTTGTAGGAAGCCGGCACCGGCAGCCAGGGGGTGGCGGAAGCCTGGTAAAGCCGGCGTTGGGTGAGCCATCCCACTGCATCGGCGTGCGCTCGCCATCGCGGCCCTTTTCTTTTGGCCAGCCGATCTTGCCGATGGGGTCCTTGACATCCTCTACCCGAGTGGGAGGCGTGGTCGTCATGCCCAGCTCTTCGCCGTAATACATCATGGCCGTGGAGCGGGTGCCGAACAAAAGAGTGGCGATCACACGGGCGATATCCAGGTTGTGCTTGCCGTCGCCATAACGATTCCAACTGCGGGGGTTGTCGTGGTTGTCGAAGACAAAGAGCGGCTGATCGTCATCGATATCGTGCTCGGCCTGGTCAATGCGGCTGCGGAATGCCGCGGCATCCATTTTGTTGAGAAAGCCCACCTGCATATCCATGGGCAGTTGCAATTCGTCATGGTCTGCGCCGTACCACTTGCGCAACTCCTCGATATTCGGCAGGTAGGTCTCGCCGATCAGAACACGGTTGCCTGGGATAGCTGTTGGTCACCTTGCGCAAGGTCGCGCATCACCTGGTGGACTTGAGGCAAATTGCTGGTCATGGCGTCGTCAAGATTGGGATCGCCATAGGCATTGGTGCCAGGCAAGACCTTTTCGTCCCGCAGTTGCTCGTCTTCAAACAACGTCGGCACGGCATCCAGGCGGAAGCCGGCAACTCCTTTGTTCAGCCAGAAGCGAAAGGCTGCAAAGACCGCGCGCTCGACCGCCGGGTTTCTCCAATTCAGGTCGGGCTGCTCGGCATAAAACTTGTGATAGTACCACTGTGACGTTTTGGGATCGAACTTCCATGCAGAATGGCCAAAAACCGATTGCCAGTTGTTCGGAGGTTCTCCCGGCCCCTTGCCGTCTCGCCAGATATACCAGTCACGCTTGGGGTTGGTCTTCGAGCTCTCGGACTCGATGAACCAGGGATGCTTGTCGGACGTGTGGTTCACCACCATGTCCATGATGACGCCGAATCTTCCGCTTTTTGGCTTCGGCCACCAGGCGGTCGAAATCAGCCATGGTGCCGTATTGGGGATCGATCGCCTCGTAGTTGGAGACGTCGTATCCGAAATCTACCTGGGGCGAGGGATAGATGGGCGACAGCCAGATAGCGTCGACTCCCAGGTTCTGGAGGTAATCGAGCCGCCGGGTGATTCCGTTGAGGTCGCCGATACCGTCGCCGTTTGAATCCTGAAAGCTGCGGGGATAGATCTCGTAAATGACCGCATGTTTCCACCAGGGCGCAGGGCTTGCTGTCGTTTGCGCCGGGGCACCCGCAAGGCCCAGAACGAAGCCAGCAAACAATGCGACATGGATCGCTATTTTGCGCATAGGCAAATTTACGCCTCATTTCTTCTTAAGGCGATCGAAGTCCAAGCCGAAATGAGGGTCTGACTTTGTCCCATCGATCTTGAACGGCACTTCTGTACCGGCTCCGTTTTTCTGGAAGTATTTATCGACCGCCATCAACAACAGGCCTTTCCAACCCCCAACCATCCGTGACACGGTGGCTTGCATGTCGGCGGTTCCGGCGAAGTTGAATTTTGCGCCATCCAGGGTATAGATGCCGGCGAGCTTGATGCTCGTGCCGGGAATATCGTAGTGCACGTTCGATAGATTCAGGCTCGCATCCGCCAGGTTGAAGTCGCCCTGCATCTGGGAGCGCACCAGCTGCATCTTTCCGTCCCTGGCCTGCTGCGTGGCCAATTCCACCTCGCCCTGGCTTCTCAAGCTAAGTTCGTCGATCCGGCGCTGAATCTTTTCGCTGCTGAAGCGGCCATTGATGATGGCAAAGTTGCCTTGCAGTCGCAGCCTATGAGCAACGTCTTGCGGTCCGGGCGGTAGATCGAGCTTGGTATGGAGCTTGACTTGGCCATCCATTACAGGCGGATCCGTGCGCACGGCGAGCCGCAGAAGGTCTTCGATCCTGGCCTGGTCCATGGATACATCAAGGTAGACGTGGCGGCCCGGTTCTGCCTGGTCGCGGACGACATATCCCTCCGCGGTCAGGAAGGAATGGAGAAAATGCGCCTTGACCGGCTGCAGGTAAGTATTGCCATCTGTGCCGTCCACGATGGCATGAAACTCGGTATGCAACGGGACCTTGTGCCCGCTGATCTTCACTTGAAAGTCCGGGGTGTCGGTCTTGCCATCCACAACAATCTTGTCCAGGGTGCCCTGGTATTTCCCCTCGGAGTAGAGTATCCCGCCAATGCCCTTGATGGTGCCCAGGTCGGCATGGTGGAAGGAGTAAGTGCCGCCCAAAGCGGTCGATCCGGGATGTGCTGTGCTCCAAGGGCCGAAGTAGCCGCTTGTTTCGATCTGGCCCACCGGCTTGGGATTGGTCAGCGTAGCGACAAAGCCCATCGGCTGGCCAGCGCCTATGGTGCGCAGGGTCAGGCTCTGGATGACAAATTTTTGCGGGAGCTTGCCCGGCTTGTCGGTTCCAAGCGAGAGCACGGTGTCGGTGCAGTCCATTTCGCCGACAAAGATGCTTACCTTGCTGGCTTTGGCCGGCCCGCTGCTCAGCTGGGGTAAATCTTTGCGCTGGCTTTTAGGCGGCAGGTTGATGCGCAGCCCGTCTATTTCAACCCGATTGATGTTCATGGGAGAGCGCACCAGGCTGCGATAGCCGGTGCGAAAGGCGAAGCGCCGCACCGAGAAGGTCGGCGTGGTGGAATCGATGTTATAGGGATAGATGGCGAGGTCTTTGCCCGAGACCTCGAAGCCGCGCAGCAGAGACACTTCGAATGCTCCCATTTCTACGCGGCTGTGGAAACGGGCGGAAAGGCTTTGGATCAGACGAGCGCGCAGGATTGGCTCCGCGCGGGAAAGAAGGATTTCGAAAATGGCTGCCGCCGCAACGGCCATCACCAGGGCGCTTATCCCTACCCAGAACAGTGCCCTATGTCTTCGACCCGCCACGTCTCGCCTTTCTTCCGGAGCCGCATGTAACATCGCAATGAATATCGCAATTGGGGAGGAAAGCTTGCGATGACGGTCCGGATACTTGCATTCTTGATGCTCCAGTTTGTTGGTCAGCAGATTTGGGCTCAGGCACTTCCCTCGTCTTCGCTCACCATTGATGCCTACATCCACCAGGGATGGGATAGCCTCTCCCGCTCCATGTCTGAGTGCAAATCTCTGGTCGACCCTAAGGTCACCGCTCCGCCGGTGCTTTATCTTCCCTTCGGCGCGCCCACGCCGCCGGAACTGTCGCGGCTGCGCTCGCAATGCAAGATCCAAATTGCCCATCTGCCCCATCGCATCGTGCACCTGGGCGATGTAAAGGAATCGGAAATACCGCAGCCTGGACTGCTGTACCTTCCGAACCGCTACGTGGTGCCGGGCGGGCGGTTCAACGAGATGTTCGGGTGGGACAGCTATTTCATCATTCTAGGCCTGCTGCGCGATGGGCGGGTGGATCTGGCACGGGGCATGGTGGAGAACTTCTTCTACGAGATTGAGAATTATGGAGCGGTGCTTAACGCGAACCGCACCTACTTCCTCACTCGCTCGCAGCCGCCGTTCTTAAGCTCCATGATTCGCGCCGTGTTCGACGCGGCGTGTGCCCGCGACCGGTCGCCGGCAAATCTTGCCCGGCAAAGGCAGTGGCTCGCGCGCGCCTACCCATACGCCCGCCGCGATCACGATTTCTGGTTGAGTAGCATCCACCGCGCCGGGGATACCGGGTTGGCGCGGTATTTCGATATTGGAGAGGGGCCGGTGCCCGATATCGCCGATCACAGCAGCTACTACATCGATGTGATCAACTGGCTGGTCTCTCATCCCGAAGTCCACACCAACTACCTGATCACTGCGCCACAAAACCCATCACCTGCGGAGCAAGCTGTGCTCGCAAAAACGAGTTGCGATGCTACTCATTCTGTCGTTTGCGGCCTCGCGTGGGCGCATGGCTATCGTCTGACCCGCGAGTTTTATAAGGGTGACCGTTCCGTGCGCGAGTCTGGTTTCGATATTTCGTTTCGCTTTGATCCCTTCAGCGGTTCCACACACCATTACGCCGCCGTCTGCCTGAACAGCCTGCTCTACCACTACGAAATGGACTTGGCTGGCTTTGCCGACATGGTTGGCCAGGAGCCAGAGCATAAGCACTGGCTGGAATTGGCCGAAGCCCGCCGCCAGGCAATCAACAAGTACCTATGGAACCCGGAGAAGGGAATGTTTTTCGATTACGACTTCACGACTGGTAAACAGTCCAGCTACGTGTACGCGTCGACTTTCTATCCTCTTTGGGCAGGCCTGGCTACAAAGAAACAAGCAGTGGCTGTGGATAAGCATCTCGGCGTGCTCAACCGATCGGGCGGCCTGGCCAGCAGCACCTACGACAGCGGTCTGCAATGGGATTTTCCCTTTGGTTGGGCCCCGCTGAATTGGCTCGCGGCCGACGGCCTGTGGACGAATGGCTACATCAACGATGCTCGCCGGGTCTGCGGAAGAGTTCACCCACACTGTACGCACGAGTTTCGAGAAAGAGGGAACCATCCATGAGAAGTACAACGTGGAGACTGGATCGTCGAATGTAGATGTGATCGCCGGCTATCAAAATGTGATTGGTTTCGGCTGGACGAACGCCGTCTATGTGGAGATGGAGCACCTGTTAGAATCCACCAGCCCGAAAAAGAAAACGGAATGACAAGTAACCACCTACTTCCTCCCCAGGAACGTCGCGCCTTTGGACAGTCGAGGCGTAAGCAGGTGCGCCGTCAGGAGCACAAGCGATGGAAGGTCTCGGACCGGCAGACCGATCCCATCGACGCTCTTGCCGCTTCCGCCGTGGGGCGTGTGCCGGCGCTGCTCGCTATCAAGTGGCAGCGAATGGCCGCTTCCCCTTTTGGTTTTTATCGCGGGGCCGTCCCGGTGATGGCCGCCGACCTGGCGGTGCTGCCTAACACCGGCATCTTTACCCAGCTGTGCGGAGACGCGCATGTACGCAACCTGGGCGCGTACGCGGCGCCCGATGGCCGGCTGGTATTCGACATCAACGACTTTGACGAAACCATTCGCGGGCCATTCGAGTGGGACGTGAAGCGAATGGCGACAAGTATCATCCTGGCGGGCCGCGAAACCGGAAGCAAGAGCGCGACCTGTACTGAGGCGGCCGCCATTATGCTTCGAGGTTATCGCCGCTCCATGCACGCTTTTGCGCGCATGCCGGTCATGGACGTGGCTCGCTTCCAGGTGCATCGGCTGCAGCGAATTACGCCGCTTTCCCAAGTGCTGCGCAAGGCCGAACGAGCAACGCCGGTGTACAACCAGGACCAGCTCACCCAACCGGTGAAAGCGGCATCCAAGAACGCGCTTCCGCCCCATCGGATCTTCGTCGAGCACAAGCCTCTGCAATATCGGCTGACGGGGGCCAAGGCGCGGATGATTCTTGACTCGCTGAGCCAATACCGCGAAACTCTCCTGCCCGAGCGTCAGCACTTCTTCGATTTGTACCGACCGCTCGATGTCGCCTTCAGGGTGGTGGGCACGGGCAGTGTTGGGTTGCGCGATTACATCATCTACATGGAAGGCAACGGCAGCGACGACCCGCTATTTCTGCAGATCAAGGAGGAGCCTAACTCTGCTTATGCCCCGTATCTGGGGGAGTTGGGGGCGCCGCAACATCAGGGCCACCGAGTGGTCCAGGGCCAGCGGTCGATGCAGTTTCTTTCCGACCTGCTTCTCGGCTGGACCACCATCCACAACCGGCATTACCTGGTTCGCCAGCTGAATGACCACAAGGCCTCGATCGAGATTGGAGATCTGAAGGGCGAAGGCCTGAACCAATACGCTGAAATTTGCGGTGAATTGCTGGCGCGCGGGCATGCTCGCTCAGGGGATGCGATTGCGCTTTCCGGCTACATCGGCACGTCGGATCGGTTTATTGAAGCGGTTACGGAGTTCGCAATCGACTACGCGGACCAGACCGAGGTCGACTACAAGACGTTCCTGCATTCACGCTTCGCTCCACGGACAAGGAGCAAGACGGGGCAGCCGGCGAAGAAGCCGGTCAGGGTCAAGCTGCGAAAAGCAAGGGTGATTAAGGAGTCGGTCCCTCCGGGATAAAGCGCGAAGTTCCACGGGAATTGGATGCTGATTGAGAGAAACCGCAGGTCCCTCGGCTTCGCTCGGGATGACAATTGTAGGGCGGTGCTCTCATGAGGAAGTAGCTAGTGGAGGAAAAAGCTGCGGTTCCACTTGCCCTCTAGTCGATGCTGTCGCCAGCCAAGCACGGGAGAAACTACCGGCCTTTGCTGGCAGCAGTTGAGCAATGCGACAATGGGAGCAGCGCTTCGGCGCTGCTTTCTTATGCTCCAGCTCTCTGCTGCCGGAAAACGGTTTGGCCCGCGTGTCCTGTTCGAGGATGCCAACTGGCTCATTACGCCCAATGAGCGGACCGCCCTGGTGGGCGCAAACGGCACTGGAAAATCCACTCTGCTAAAGGTGCTCGCAGGCGCCGAATCGCTCGACTACGGCACCTTGCAGCGCACGCGCGGAATGACTATCGGCTACCTTCCCCAGGAAGGTCTCGAATTGAAGGGACGTAGCGTTTTTGCTGAGTGCCTTTCGGTCTTCGCGGAATTGCGCAAAATGGAACAGGAACTTGAGACCCTTTCTACGCAGCTGGCCGAGTTTGACCCGGCGTCGGCGGAATACGCCGCAGCGGCCGATCGCTTTTCTCATGTCGACTCCCACTTTCGTGCCCATAACGGGTACGCACTCGACGCGCAGGTGGGCACGGTGCTAGGCGGCCTAGGCTTCAGCAAGCATGACTGGACACGGCAGACAGAGGAGTTTTCCGGCGGATGGCAGATGCGCATCGCTTTGGCGAAGCTGTTGCTGCAGAAACCCAGCCTGCTACTGCTCGATGAGCCGACCAATCACCTGGATTTGGAAACGCGCAACTGGCTGGAGGATTACCTCCACGGCTATCCCAATGGCTACATTCTCATCTCCCACGATCGTTATTTTCTCGACGTTACCGTCGATAAGACGATCGAGATATGGAACAAGGGCCTGCACGTTTACCACGGCAACTACGAGAAGTACCTGGTCCAGAAAGACGAGCGGCGGGCGCAACTTGCGGCGGCTTACAAAAACCAGCGCGAGCACATTGAGCATCTTGAAGCCTTCATCAGCCGCTTTCGCTATCAGGCCACCAAGGCCAAGCAGGTGCAGAGCCGTATCAAGGAGTTGGACAAGATCGTACGCATCGAGATTCCGGTCGAGGAGCAGGCGATCCATTTCAGCTTCCCCCAGCCCCAGCCTTCCGGCCGTTCGGTGGTGGAGGTCTCGGACCTGGCTAAGAACTATGGCGCGAAACAGGTGCTCGAGGACGTGAGCTTCACCATCGATCGCGGCGACCGCATCGCGCTGGTGGGTGTAAACGGTGCAGGCAAGTCGACCCTGATCCGGATGCTGTCGGGCATGGAGCCGCCGTCGAGCGGCACGTTGCGGCTGGGCCACAACGTCACTGCGGAATACTTCGCCCAGGACCAATACAAAGTGCTGGATGGCAATGCCCGCATGCTGGACGACATCAGCAACACTGCACCCCGGGTATCGACCACCGAGCTGCGCAGCCTGCTGGGCTGCTTCCTTTTCTCCGGCGACGATGTCTTCAAACCACTGGGCGTGCTCTCAGGAGGAGAGCGCAACCGCTATGCCCTGGCGCGGATCCTGGTAAGCCCCGCGAACTTCCTTTTGCTGGACGAGCCGACGAACCACCTCGACCTGCGGGCTAAGGATGTTCTGCTCGAGGCCATCGCGGCATTCAACGGAACCGTAGTCATGGTTTCGCATGACCGCTACTTTATCGATCGCCTCGCGACTCGGATTTTTGAAGTGGAGGGTGGACACGTGCACGTCTATCCAGGCAACTACGAAGATTACCTTCACCGCAAACAGATGGCGGAGACAAAAGGTGGCGGGTCGAACGGCTCCGTTGCCGTGGAAGTGCCGCAGGAGACGCTTAAGGTAGAGGCGGCAGCGGCTAAGGGCCGCCGCGTTAACCCGATCAAGTTGCGCCAAATGCAGGAGCGCTGCAGCTTTGTGGAAGAAGAGATTCCGCGGGTGGAGAGCTCGATCGCCAATGCCGAGGAGTCTCTTGGCGTTTATGAAAGTCTGGAGGAAACGCAGCGCCTGACACAGCTACTGGAAAGCTTGCGCGAACAGCATGCCTCGCTCACCGCGGAATGGGAGGAATTGGTGAATCAACTGGAGCAGCAGGCGTAGCGCAGCGTTACAAAGTGGTGCCGGTTGCCATGGAAGTTGCAGGGAAGGACCGACGGCATGGATTAGAGTAAATCCAGCGTTCCTATCCGTCGATGACAGGCTTGAGTACACCCACCCAACGTAAAGGCTTTGCTTCCCGCTCATCTGCATTTACTGTCAGCGCGGGCATTCTCCTCAGCAGGCTCCTTGGGCTGGTGCGGGACCGGGTGTTTGCTCACTTTTTCGGCAACTCGCCCGCAGCCGACGCATTTCGCGGCGCCTTCCGCATTCCCAACTTTCTCCAGACCCTTTTTGGCGAGGGGGTGCTCTCAGCCTCGTTCATTCCCGTATATGCCCGCCTGCGGGCGGAGGAGCGACACGAAGAAGCCTCGCAGCTGGCAGAAGCGATATTCGCCATCCTCTTTCTCATCGGGTCAGTGGTCACATTGGCAGGCATCTTCGCTGCCCCGTGGCTGATTGACGCGATCGTGCCCGGCTTCAAGGGCGAGACTCGCCAACTCGCCATCCAGTTGGTGCAGATCTTATTTCCCGGGGCAGCGCTGCTTGTTCTTTCGGCATGGTGCCTGGGGATCCTGAACAGCCACCGGAAATTCTTTCTCTCCTATACCGCGCCGGTGATCTGGAACGTGGCTATGATCGCTGCCCTTTTATGGAAGGGCGGACGTGTAGTGGAGACCCGGCTCGCCATTATTATTTCCATTGCTTCGGTCATCGGTAGCGGCCTGCAGTTTGGGATCCAGTTGCCGACGGTGTTGGCTTTTCTGCGGCCGTTGAATCTGCGGTTCACATTCGGCACCGAGCCTGTGCGGACGGTCGTGCGAAACTTTTTCCCGGTGTTCGTGAGCCGCGGAGTGGTGCAGATCAGCGCGTATGTCGACTCGTTTCTTGCCAGTTATTTGCCTGTAGGCGCTGTATCCGCTTTGGCTTACGCGCAGACATTGAATACGCTGCCCGTAAGCTTGTTCGGCATGGCGATCTCTGCCGCCGAGCTGCCCGCTATGTCGAGTGCTTTGGGAACGCAGGAGGAGATCGGAGCCGCACTGCGGGGGCGTTTGGAGCTGGGCTTGCAGAACATCGCTTTTTTTGTGGTTCCTTCCGCGGTGGCTTTTCTTCTTCTGGGCGACGTGGTGGTCGCCACGATTTATCGTGGGGGGCACTTCACGGCCCACGATGTGAGCTTTGTGTGGAGTGTGTTGGCGGGGTCCGCTGTCGGGCTGCTGGCTTCGACATCCGGGCGGCTGTATTCCTCTGCGTTCTATGCATTGCGGGATACACGCACGCCTTTGAACTTTGCGATTATTCGCGTGGTGTTGACTGTGGCCATGGGTTATCTGTTCGCGTTGCCGCTGCCCAGGCTGCTCGGGATCGATCCCAGCTGGGGCGTTGCGGGGCTCACGCTGTCAGCGGGGATTGCTGGGTGGGTGGAGTTTTCTCTGCTACGACGGGCTCTTCAGGCACGCATTGGTGCGGTGGTGTTGCCTCCTTACCGGGTTGCACGGCTTTGGGCGGGAGCGACTGTAGCGGCTGCGGTTGCTTATGGGATCAAGCGGGTGCAGCCATTCCATTATCCGCCGCTGATTGGGTTGTGCGTGCTCTCGACGTTTGGGTTGGGGTATTTGTTGTTCACCAGGGTGCTAGGGGTTGCTGCTCCGGGTAGTTTGCGTCGATTGCTTGGCAGGAGATGACGTGCGGTCGAGTGTTGCTTGTCCCACTCAAGCCCAAAACAAGGCTTGACCCCGATTTCCTGCTGCGCTGCGCTAGAAAGGTCCGTGTATGCGCCTTTCATTAAGGAAAGGCGCAGGGAGTGTACCAACGCAACAAGCCTCCGCAGGAAATCGGGGCAAATGGGGAACCCGGCGTTCATTGGGCTTGAAGAGAACTGCAGGTCCCTCGGCCACGTTCTCACCTCAGCAGCCGTTACTAGGTTGGAAGGAGCCGTTGCTCCGGTTTCCTTTAACCTATGCCTAGCTTGTGCATGTAGTCGGCGTCGATTTTCAGGCCTTGCATGGGGGGCACGTTGTAGCCTTCCTGCTCGACGAAGCAGTGCTTCACTATTCCGGCCTTTGCTGCTTCTTCGAAAATGGGACCGTAGTCGATCGAGCCTTGCCCTAACTCAACGATCGTGGGCACATTCTCGATCGAAGAATCCGCGGTGATTCCCTTGAAATCCTTTACGTGCAGCATGCTGATGCGGGTGGGGTACTTGCGCAGATAGTCAATCGGATTCGCACCTCCAACCGTGACCCAGCCGCAATCCATCTCCATCGTGACATGGGCGCGATCGGTTAGCCGCAGCAGCTCATCGTATGGCACAACCCCATCGATGGCATGGAACTCCATGGTGTGGTTGTGATAGCCGAACTGCAGACCAGCGGCACTTACTTTTGCTCCGATCTTATTGAATTGCTCCGCGTTCCATCGCCAATCTTCGAGATTGAAGGCGTTGATCCTATCCTTGGAGCTAAGATTCTTTACTCGCGACGGGTCTTTGAAGCCAGGGAAAGAACAGATGATGTAGTGGACACCCAGTTCTTTGTTGAAGGCCAGAATTTCATCGAGCTGCTGATGCAGATTGTCTGAGGAGTAGTGCGCGCTCACCAGGTGCAACCCGGCGTTGGTCATAGCCTGCTTCACTTGCGCCGCGCTGTGATCGTAGTAGCCGGCCGATTCCACCTCGCGAAAGCCGATCGATCCAATCTGCTTGAGGGTTCCGTCGTAATCTTTGGGCAAAAGCTCACGGACCGAATAGAGCTGAAGTCCCAGCGGCACGTGCAACGTCTTGGCGTACGACTTGCTGCTTTGCAGAAGCGCTGAACCACAGACGAGGGCAGCGGAACCGGCTTTAACGAAATCTCTCCGTGACTGTTTCACCATGACACCCCTTTTCCTTTGCGGCCCAACTAGTTGGGCAGGCCGAATGCAATGATATTCGAACCCATGGCGACAGCGACATATTGTTCATGGTCGAACATGTAGGTCATGGGCGAGGCATGGGGCGACTGGCTGGTCTGAAAACTCCACAGGAGCTTACCGGTCTTTGCGTCCGCGGCGGAAAACGCATCGTCGTCCGCTCCGAAGAAAACCACCCCTCCCGCGGTGCTGAGCACGCCGCCGAAGCTTTCGGAAGATCCAGTTTGGGGAAGCTCCCACACAGCCTTGCCGGTTTGAATGTCGAATGCGCGCAGGACCCGGCGGCCGGGATCGGCCGGGTCGGGACTAAAGGAGCCGCCCATGTAGCCGTGTCCCAGTTGGAACGGCATGTCAGTGCGGGTGAAGATTCCGCACTTGTCGTTGGTCTGCACGTAGTAGAGCGAGGTGCGTGGATTCCAGGAGGCCGAATACCAGTTCGTCGCGCCATTCAGCCAGGGACACACCGGTGCGCCCTCATGGGTTGGTTCGTGGCCCGGAGCGACGATTGGCCGGCCTTCGGGGGTCAGGCCGGTTGCCCAAGTGAGCTTTGTGGTATAGGGCCGTCCGAAAAGAAACTTGCCATTGGTACGGTCCAACACATAGAAAAAGCCATTGCGATTGGCCTGCACCATCAGCTTGCGTGGTTTACCGTCCCACATGGCGTCGATCAGCGATGGCGGAGCCATAGCGTCGTAGTCATGCACATCGTGCGGTGTGAACTGGAAATACCACTTCAGCTTGCCTGTCTTGGGATCCAGTGCGACCACGGAGTCGGTGTAAAGATTGTCGCCCGGCCGAGCGTCTCCGATCAGGTCGTCGCCGGGATTGCCGACCGGCCAATAGATGGTGTCAAGTTCCTTGTCGTAGGTGCCGGTCATCCAGGTGGCGCCGCCGGGATGTTCGATTCCCGGTCCCTGCCAGGTCTCCGAGCCTGGTTCCCCAGGTTTGGGCGTTGTCCAAAAACGCCACAACTCTTTACCTGAGGACTGGTCGAAAGCCACCACAAAGCCGCGCGCGCCTTCGTCTCCGCCGGAGGTTCCGGAAACCACCATCGAACCGACGATCAGCGGGGCGCCGGTGGCGTTGTAGTTGTTATGCCAGTCGGCCAACGGTGTCTCCCATGCCAGGGCGCCGGTCATCCGGTTGAGCGCGATCAGGTGGGCGTTGTCGGTAACCATGAAGACTTTATCGCCGGCCACGGCCGCACCGCGGTTGGCGCCGGAAACGGCGTTCCCGACGAGCCCCTGGGTGCGGGAACGCTGGTAATGCCATATCTGTCGTCCGCTGCCCGCATCGAGCGCATAACACTCGTTGACATAGGTCACATACATGACCCCGGCGACGACAATGGGAGTTGTCTGCAAACTCCTGGCGCCAGGCAGGCTGAAGATCCACTTGGCCTGTAAGCGTGAAGCATTGGCGCTGGTGATTTGCGCGAGCTCGCTGTAACGGCTGCCGACCGTCTGTCCGTTGTAGCTCGGCCAGTCCGTCTGCGAGGTGACCACCCTGTAGTTGCCGGACTCAGTCTTGCGCAGAAGATACAGCTGATGGTCGTCGCCCAGCATCTGCATATCGCCTGCGGCACGGCTCAACGCAGTGCCTTGAAGCGTCTTTCCGTCCTCCAGCGTGACCGAGGCGCGCTCAGCGGCGCTGCCGTAAAACGGTTTCAGGGTGCGTAGAAAGCTGATCAGGTTGGCGCGGTCCTGATCGACAATATCGGGAAAAGGCGGCATGCCAGACGATGGAATGCCATTGTGCAAGAGCTTTACCAGATCATCATCGGTGCGCAGGGGCACCCGGTCGACGATCCCCGGCGCGAACTCGCCGCCGGTCGCATTGGTGCCATGACACGATGCACACCGGGTTTGGAAGATCTGGCGGCCCGCCGCCTGAGGTGAACCGGCCGGCAGGGGCCGAGGTGGTGGACCCTGTGCCCAGACAGCGCCGGCGGACAGAACCACGAGAAGTGCGCCGAACTGCATTACTGATCTAAAGACAACGCACTGTTTTCGCTTCGCAATGCCACCCCACATCGAATCCCATCCCCTTTGGTACGTGATTCTCTAGAGTAATTTGCCTCGCCCTCCCACATGACAAATGTCAGCGATTCTTTTGACAAAAGACACTACTGCCCGCGGTCCGGCGACGAGACGATGTCCCTGGAAGCAAAGGGAGGGGCTATGGCCGCGAGCGTCGTTCTTGAACCTTGCCACAACACCAGCATCGGCACCCCAGAGGGATCCGTGATCGCTGCGCTGCGCAGCGTAAGCAAGAGATTTGGCCGGCAGGTTGCGCTGGATCGCCTGTCGCTCGAACTTCGCCGGGGAGAAGTCGTCGCTCTGCTAGGACCGAACGGCGCCGGGAAGACCACAGCCGTGCGCCTGTTGTTGGGTTTGAGCCAGGCGACCTCGGGCGAGGTGCGCATTTTTGGAGGCAACCCGAGAGACCGGGCAAGCCGTTTGCGGCTGGGCGCGATGCTGCAGGTTGGCCGAATGCCCGAGACGCTAAGGGTACGCGAGCATCTGCAGCTCTTTAGCAGCTATTACGCAAACCCGCGGCCGCTCGCCGAGCTGCTTGCGATTGCCGGACTGGAAGGCCTGGAGGACAAACTGTTCGGCGCGCTCTCCGGCGGGCAAAAACAGCGCGTGCTCTTCGCTCTCGCACTCTGCGGCGATCCCGACCTTATCTGTCTCGATGAACCGACACTTGGGATGGACGTAGAGGCCCGGCGAGCGATGTGGGAACAGGTGCGCAAGCTGGCGGCGAGGGGAAAGACGATTTTGCTCACGACCCATTACCTGGAAGAAGCGGATTCTCTGGCGAGCAGAATCATCGTCATGCAAAAAGGTAAAGTAATCGCGGAAGGAACACCGCAGGAGCTTAAGACCGCGGATGGCTCCAGATCGATTCGCTGCACGACATCGCTCCAAACTTCTTTTGTTTCAAATTTGCCCGGAGTTACCAGCGTGGAGCAGGAGGGCAATGCAATGCTGGTACGCACACACGCCCCTGAGGCAGTGTTGCGCACCATGCTCGAGCACGACGATGCACTGAGCGGTCTGGAAGTGCGGGCCGCGGCTTTGGAAGATGCATTTCTAGCTCTCACCAACAACACCACAGCAACTGTCCAATAGGAGGCGCTCATGGCCACGACAATCGCTCTCAACCTGCCGCAGACGCAGCCATCGCTGGCGCGCATTTACCTCAACGAAGTGCGCTTTGAGTCGCTCAAATTATCGCGTAATCGCGCTTATCTTTCCTCGATGATTGGCTTTCCCGTAGTCTTCTACCTTCTCTTCGGCGTCACCAACAAGGATTCGCTCTTTCAAGGCCATACGATCGCCCGCTACCTTCTGGCCGGGTATGCATGTTTTGGCGCGATGGGCTCTTCCCTGTTCGGCATCGGCGCCGGCCTAGCGATGGAGCGGGGCCACGGATGGCTGGAGATGAAACGCGCAAGCCCCATGCCCGCGGCTGCCTACCTGTGGGCGAAATTGTGCGTGAGCATCATCTTCGCCGTTGGCATTACGCTCCTGCTGATGATGCTGGGAACCGCCATGGCCGGCGTCCACATTACGATCATTGAAGCTCTACGTCTGCTGTCGGTGATCGCCGCTGGTGTCGTCCCGTTTGCCAGCCTGGGTTTGGTGATTGGGCTGCTGATGCCGTCCAACGCAGCTCCCGGAGTGATTAACCTGATCTATCTGCCACTGTCGTTTTGTGGAGGACTGTGGATGCCAATCGAGTCGTTGCCCCATTGGCTGCAACAGATCGCACACGGACTACCGTCGTTCTGGTTTGCTCGCCTGGCCCTAGGCTCCCTTGGTTACAGCAGCAGTTCCGCTTTGCTGGCTTGGACACTGCTGGCGTCCTATACGGTAGTATTTTTGCTAGCCGCTGCATACATCTTCCGCAGGCAGGAGGCCCAAGCCTAGGATGAGTCCACGACCGCCCCAGCACTGGAGTCTTGCTGCCTGGCTACAGGATTGGGTGAGCCGCGATTGCCGGGAGGGGTGGCGCGATTCGAACCAGTTTCCCAGGCGCGGCTGGCGGTTCCTGCTCGACTATGACCATAACATCTGGCTGATCTTCCTGGGCTTCTGGTTCCTTGAACCGTACCTGGACCACGCGCCTCTCAAGCAGTGGGTGTGGATGTCGGTCGCCCTGGTTCTCTTCGTTTCCTTCTACTGGTTAGCACATTTCGGCCCGCGCAGAGCCCGCCGGTTCTGGGTGCTGGTTATGTTTCTCGAAGCCCTCGTGTATGTGCCGTTCAACGAGGCTGCCTGGGGAATCTATGTTTATATAGCGGCTTCCCTTCCCGAAGTGTCCGATTCGACGAACGTGGTGATCGGACTCCTACTGTTGCAATGCGGAGCCATCGTCGCACAAAGCCTGATTTTCCATCTCCATGCCTGGACCTGGACCATGGGTATCGGCTTCACGTTGCTGGTTGGCATGAACCGGTTGAGGACGGAGCAGAAAGAACGAGCCGACGCCAAGTTGCGCATGGCGCAGGAGGAGATTGAACAACTGGCGAAGACCGCCGAGCGGGAGCGTATCGCCCGCGACATGCACGATATTCTTGGCCACTCTCTTTCGTTGATTGTGCTCAAAAGCGAATTGGCGGGACGTCTGCTTGCCAGCCAACCTACGCGGGCTGCGCTCGAGATCGCAGAGGTTGAGAGCACCGCCCGGCAGGCCTTGGCCGAAGTGCGCAAAACAATCACGGGTTACCGTTCCGAAGGCTTCGCCTCTGAACTGGCGCGCGCCGCCCATGTATTGGAAACAGCAGGTGTGCGATTGAACAAGCCGTCTAAGGCTCCGAATCTTACCCCGCGGCATGATTCCACCCTTTCGCTGGTACTGCGGGAGGCGGTGACCAACATTGTTCGCCATGCAGGCGCGAGCGAATGCTCGATAGAGGTCTTCACGGCGGAAGACCGTACCCAGCTCGTGATCGCCGATGATGGGCGGGGCGATATCCGTCAGGAAGGAAATGGATTGCGGGGCATGCGGGAGCGGGTGCAGGAGTTAGGCGGCAGTCTTTCGTTGGAATCAAATCGCGGCACGCGGCTGCGGATCGAATTGCCGGAATTCCATGGAAACGCAGAGGTCGCCCAACCGTGAGTAAACAGATTCGCGTCCTCCTGGCCGAGGATCAGGCGATGGTGCTGGGGGCGTTGGCCGCTTTGCTCGAAATCGAGAAGGATATTCAGGTGGTGGCACGGGCGCGCAATGGGCGCGAGGCGTTGGGGCTGGTGGCGCAGCACACGCCCGATGTGCTGGTCACCGATATTGAAATGCCGGAGATGAGCGGGCTCACGCTTGCGGGTGAAGTGCACAGCAAATATCCACGGGTGCATATCGTGATCCTTACTACGTTTGCCCGGGCTGGTTATCTGCGACGCGCCATGGATGCAGGGGCGCAGGGTTACATGCTCAAAGATCGTCCCGCGGCGGAGTTGGCGGAATGCGTCCGGCGGGTCTGCCACGGGTTGCGGGTGGTGGATCCCGAACTTGCTGCGGAGGCTTGGACGCAGGAGCCTGATCCGTTGAGCGAACGGGAGCGGCAAATTTTGTGGCGAGCGGGTGAGGGCAAATCAGGGGCGGAGATTGCGGTGGATCTTCATTTGTCCGAGGGGACGGTGAGGAATTATTTGTCAGAGGCGATTAATAAGCTCGGCGCGGCGAATCGTATTGAGGCGGCCCGGTTGGCTAGAAGCAAAGGGTGGTTGTAAAGCGCTTCGCTCCTGATGACACGGTGCGAGCGAGCCCAGATTTAGCGCTGCGCCAGTTACTTAGAGAACTTTCGCGTGAAGTCCTGTAAAGTCACAGGCTCTAGGGATGACAAAGGGTAGAGGCACGCCGCCATTCAGCATTCGCTAGTGGAGTTCGAAGTTTCTGTCCGGCTTTCGATCTGCCGATATTGCTTTGCTCCTTAAGCCGATGACAGTTGTCATCTGATTGTTGTGACAAGGTGCACTGTTTTGCTTTTGTCCCGGATGCGATTCTCAACGTATGAATCGCTGGACTTGCATCTTCTTCTTTGTCGCGTTGAGCATCGGCGGAGATCTGCGGGGAGAAACTTGCGGCGGCAACGTCGGCGGCACGGTGCTCGATCCATCCGGGGCTGCTGTGGTTGGCGCGGCGGTGCATCTGCAGGCAGCTACAGAGCAGGACACGACCACCGGGCCACACGGCTCTTTCCTATTTCGTTGCGTCGGCAATGAACCCTACCAAATCGCCGTCGACGCCAATGGCTTCGCAGAGAGCCAGGTGGAGGGCCGCGGCTTCGCGAATATTAGCGTTCAGCTGCACATCGCGGATGTTCATACCGAGGTCGAGGTTGGGGAGAACAATGGTGTCTCCGTCGATACGGACCATGGCGCCGGCACACACACGCTGACAGCCCAAGACCTCCAGGGCATGGCGGATGATCCCGACGATTTCAAACGACAGCTTCAAGTGCTCGCCGCCAGCAGTGGAGGGGCTCCTGGCCAGGCCATCATCACTGTCGACGGATTCCAGAACAGCAGCTCTCTGCCTCCGAAATCCTCTATTGCTTCGATCCGCGTGAACCCTGACATGTTCTCGTCTGAATATGATCGTCCGCCTTATCAGGGGGGCCGGGTCGAGATATTCACCAAGCCCGGCCGAGACTCGCTGCACGGAGCTCTTTTCTTTACCGATAGCGAGTCCGGGCTGAACGCGACCGATCCCTTCGCCGTGAGCGCGACACCGGCAGGCAAGCGACGCTACGGATTCGAATTCGGCGGTCCCATTCGCAAACAGAAGAGCGATTTCTTTCTTGCCCTGGAGAAGCGCGACATCAACGAGTTCAATGTGGTGAACGCGGTGGTGCTGAATAGCGAGGGCGAGGAAACACCGCTCAGCGAAAATATTCCGGCGCCGCAACGTCTGTGGATCGGCAGCGCGCGCACGGACTGGCAGTTGAACGCAAAGAACATGCTGGCTGCGACGTACTCGGCGAACATAAACAATTCAAACAATGTAGGCAGCGGCGGCCTTGTGCTGGAGGAAGCAGGCTATGGCAGCACGGTGAGCGAGCAGGACCTGCGGCTAACCGATATCTTCACCTTAAGCCCTACGCTCTTGCACGAAACGCACATCGGCTTCACCTGGAAGAACACCTCGGACGTACCGCTCTCGACCGCGTCCCAGCCTGCAGGTGGCCGGAGCCTTTATTGGCGGGGGAGCGACGGCAGGGCATCTGCAAGATCGCGAGCGCGATCTCGAAGTGGATGATGACATCCTGTGGACCCATCACAAGCATTCGGTGAAGATCGGCGTCGCCTCGCTGGGCATTATGGTTCACGACGCCGATCCCGATACATTCAACGGCGCCTTTGTCTTCGGAGGAGGACTGGCACCGGTTATCGGCGATGGCACGCAACAAACCGCAATCTCGGGATTGGAACAGTACCGGCGGACCTTGCTCAGCTTGCCCGGTGGTGTGCCTACAACCTACAACGTCACCCAGGGCACTGCGCTGGTGCCCTTTACACAATGGCGTGTAGCGGGCTACGCGCAGGATCAATGGACGCTAAGGCCAAACTTGTCGCATCGCGTTGGGCTTGCGCTATGCCCTGCAAACTTCGCCCGGCAGCTATGGAAACCTGGTTCCCCGGGTTGGCATCGCATGGTCGCCCGACCGCAAGCAGCGATGGGTGATTCATGCGCGGGGCGGATTGTTTAATGGTGCGGTCACTCCGGACGTGACAACCGAAGCGTACCGGTTAAATGGCGTGCGGCAAACTCAAACGCTGCTCTACTCACCGTCGTACACGCAACCACTCGTCCCGACGACTGTCCACGATAGCCGTGGCAACGACTCGCCAATTCGCCCCCGACCTGGGGCAAACATGGTCGTTTCAATCTCAGCTCGGAGTAGAGCACGAACTGCCGCAGCACTGGCATGCGCAGGCGAATCTGTTTGACGCACAAGCCTGGGGCACGCTTCGCTCCCGCAATATCAATGCTCCGCTGGTCGATGCAGAGTACCGTCAATCCCCTGCTTGCTCCACGACCCTTTGCGCCGGGCAAGAACATCTTCCAGTTTGAACAGTCCGGACATCTGCATGGCCAAGTGGTCTTTCTGGGGGTGGATCAGCACAGCTACAAGCGCTTTGGCATCTTTGTCGGTTACTTATATTTCAACCTGAAGACCGATGCGGACTCGGCCACACTATTTCCGCAGTCCAGTTACTCGGAGCAGGGAGAAACAGCCCGCGCCTCCTGGGAATCGACCCATCGGCTGTTCGCCATCGGGCAGCTGAATCTTCCGGAGAAGCTCTCGCTCACCAGCCAATTCGATGCTTCCTCCGGAGACCCTTACAACGTGCTCACCGGAATGGATAACAACGGAGATGGAGTCTTTAACGATCGCCCCTCGCTCGCCGCACAACCGGGTACCGGCACCTACCAAACACCCTTCGGTTTGCTGAACACGACTGGCTTGAATGGCTCGCTGGGGCGGAATGCCGGAACCATGCCCGCGCTCATTCACCTGGACAGCAACCTGAGCCGCACCTTTGAGCTTCGATCCCACGGCCTCGCCGCCGACCGGCATCAGAGCATCACGCTCAACGCACGTTCGGCTAACTTGCTCAACCACACAAACGTGACGACCGTGGGCAACGTGGTCGGCTCGCCTACGTTCACGCAGCCATTAGCCGCGGAAGCCGCGCGGCGAGTGGAGTTCGGTATCCGTTACACCTTCTGAAAGGAAAGCCATGTTTAAGTCTCTTGCTGCTTCTCTTCTTGTCGTCAGTGCGGTCATGATGGCCGCTCAAAGCACCGAGCCCGTGCTTCCGCCACCCATGGCTCCGGAGCAGATCATCTACCGGCATTGGCCGGAGCAGTTCGTGCAATGGATCGGCCCGGAGCTTCCCTATACGATGATTGAGCTTTATGTCGACCCAGGCAGCAGCGGAATGCCCCTCTATGAGGCGGTTCTTACCGAGCGGGCCACGGGCAAGCGGGTGCACTACTCGAACCAGCAGCAGATGGTGGATATAAACAAGCGCTCGGGCGCGGACGCTTACCTTACGAATATGCAGCTCGACCGGCCGGCAAATGCGAGCACGGGCGCTACCTATTTATTGCGATTCGTCGATCACGCAGGCCAGCCGGTGTCGTGGCAATGGATTCAAGGTTCTGACATGAGTGAACGTGGAGGGGGCAGCTCGCCTGCTGGTATCGCACCCCCGGTACTGATGTATCGCGAGCGCTCGGCGGTCGCCGGCGAAGGCTCGGCTCTGAAGATCGGGAACACAGTCAGCACTGCAGACGTGTGGACGGAGATCAGCCAGCCACCCTATTTTGTTGCCTACCATGGCGCGTACTCCCAGAACATCGACATCGCTGTGTTTGCCGGCGCCGGACAGGAATGGACAACGATCACCGGTCCGAAAACATCTGGCAACCGGCGCGGAGTGGAGACTGAAGGCACAGGATGGCCTGAGCTGCAGCTTGCTTGTGCAGGCCGTGAACGGCGATCATGCGACCATTCTCGACACAGACGATCATCTACCCGGCAGAACCATTGCCATCGAAGCGACCTGGACGAACGGGGCATGGTCGATTGAGAAGCTGCACTACTCCGCAGCGGGAGCGGATGCAAATCAAGGGTTGACGATCTCGTTTGCCCCGGGCACGAATGCCGGCGGA
This sequence comes from uncultured Acidobacteriaceae bacterium, assembly GCA_963775365.1. GTDB lineage: Bacteria > Acidobacteriota > Terriglobia > Terriglobales > Acidobacteriaceae > PALSA-350. The sequence continues at coordinate 56,556 of CAVZJL010000015.1, forward strand.
GCGCAGTCGAAATTCGAGGTCATCGCCGGACGCAAGACGCGCATCGCGAGCGGAACCGTGCATAGTGATCCGGCGCAGCCGCGCGTGGGATGGGAGTTTAAAGATCCCGACTGGCTGAGGGGCAAGACCGCCTGGATCGGGAGCGCGGTGGTAAGCCCGAAACCAGCGGCCACCGAAACAGCTGCCAAGTGAAGTAAATCTCTGGGAGAATATGCCGCGAAGGAAATAGACTTGCGGCATGCATGCCACCTTTGAACATCTTTTCTATGGGTTGATCCTGCTGGTTGCCGGACTGGGGTGCGGGCTGGTGAATACGCTCGCCTCCTCGGGTTCGGCGATCTCGCTCCCGGTGCTGTTGATGTTCGGGCTGTCGCCCCTGGATGCCAACGCGACCAACCGGCTAACGGTGCTTTTCGGTTCGCTGATGGCCCTACGCACGTTCCAGGCAAAGGGAGAGGTGGAATGGCGCGCCGGACTCAAGATGTGTATTCCGGCCACGTTGGGCAGCGTGGCCGGCGTGCTGGCCGCGGAAAGAATTCCCGGGCGCGGCATGGCACTGGTGATCACCGCGGCCGTGATGGCGGCTCTTCTCTTGCTGGTGTTCAAGATGAAGAAGGTCCTGGAGCACCCGACGCCAGGGGTCGCCGGGATCACCACAGCGGGCATGTTCGCCTTACTGTTCGTTGGCTTCTGGATGGGCTTCATCGTTCTGGACGGGGCCACCTATCTGCTGCTGGTGCTCATTCTGATGTTCCATTACGACCTGATCCATGCGAATGCGTTGAAAATGCTGCTGGCGGTCGCCACCACGCTGGTGCCGATCGTGATGTTCACAGGCCACGGCAGCATCCGCTGGCCGGAGGGGCTGGTCATGTCAGCCGGCAGCATTGCGGGCGGATTCATCGGGGCGCGGCTCACGATGCACGAACGGGCGAAGTTCTGGATCTTCCGCATTCTGGTTGCGGTGCTGGTGCTGGAAATAATCCACCTCGGCGTTCAATACGTGCTACCCTACATTCCGCCGCTTCTCCGACACGGCAGGCATGGAGCACATTATTTCTGGCGTGACTCTGCTTCGGCCAGCCATCCTCGGCGTAACATCTCCGGGGGGACACTCGACAGGTAGGGCTTGATGTCGAGAATGGGTGTTCCGTCGAGCATGTCGACGCCGCGAACATGCAGCTCCGCTGCTCTCGGCGAATCAACTCCACGACCGTAAGACCAATCGGGTTGGGACGACGGGGGGATCGAGTGGCAAAGACTCCGTGGGGGCGATCGTCGAAGGGCGGCTTGCCGACCAGATCGAAGTCGCCGGACCGGTGGAACTCCCAGAGGACGAAGAGGTGGGAGAAACCTTCAATGTCGATGAGCCCAGGCTCGAATTCGGGCAGGAGCTTGAGGACGCCCTCGGCTTCATGTTTCGCGTGCAGACCCTTGGGAATCTCGCTGGTTTGGTTGTAGGGGCTGCTCACAAATCCGATCGGCTGGGGAACAAACATAGGAGCTCCTGTCCTGCTTCCCCATGATAATTCATGCTGCGCCGGCTGATTGCTTGATAGCGTTCACAGATCATGAGACGGTGATAGTGATGAAGATCGCCAGCTGGAATGTGAATTCGATTCGTGCCCGGCTTAACCAGGTCACGGCGTGGCTGAAGATGCACAACTCCGGATGTGCTGCTGATGCAGGAGCTGAAGGGCGCAGAGTTTCCCGTCCGATGTATTCAAAGAGCTGGGCTATGAGAGCGCGGCCGTGACGCAGAAGGCTTATAACGGGGTCGCGATTCTGTCCCGCCATCCGATGCAGACGCTCAATACGACCCTGGCCGGCGATGAGCTGGACAGCCATGCACGTTATCTGGAGACGACGATCGACGGCATCCGCGTGGTGAATATTTATCTGCCCAACGGCAATCCCGTGGGAACGGATAAATTCGCCTACAAGCTGGCCTGGATGGACAGGTTGAGAAAGAGATGAGGGCCTGGCGCAAAGGAGGATCTGCCGGTGTTGATTGGCGGCGACTTCAATGTGATTCCAGAGGACATTGATTGCCACAAGCCTTCCTCGTGGATCCATGACGCGCTGTTTCAGCCGGAGCCGCGGGCACGCTACCGGGCGCTGCTCGAGCTCGGCTATACAGACGCGTTCCGTTCGCTGCATCCTGACGAGAGCGGCCAGTTCACCTTCTGGGATTATTGGCGGCAGGCGTTTGAACATAATCGCGGCATTCGTATCGACCATTTCCTGCTGTCACCGAAAGTGGCCGACCGGTTGCAAAGCTGCGTGATTGATCGCGGGCCGCGAGCTCAGCCACAACCGTCCGACCATACGCCGATCATGGTTGAGCTGCGATAGTCGATTACTATCACTGTGTGCGCATCCTAAAAAACCTTGTTCTTGCCCTGCTTCCTCTTGACGCTCGGTGCAAGTGCGCAAACGCTCACCATCACCCACGTAACGGTCATCGACACGGTCACGGGCAAAACCCAGCCGAACACCACGGTAATGATTCGCGGAAACCGCATCGCCGGCATTGCTCCTTCGAGCAGGCGCGATTCCAACGCAGGACAGATTGTCGATGCCAAGGGTGAATACCTGATCCCGGGCCTGTGGGATATGCACACCCACGTCTACTTCGATAACACTGCCGCCGATGGAACTGATCTGGTTCTCCCGCTCTTCCTCGCCAATGGCATAACAGGGGTTCGCGATATGGGCAGCGAACTGGACGCCGTTCTCGAGGCTCGCAGCGAGATCGCCGCGCACCGCCTGCTGGGCCCGCGCATGGTGGTCTCCGGGCCGATGCTCGACGGTCCCAAGTCTACTTACAAAGCCGTCATCCCCATCGCGACGCCGGAGGACGGGCGCAAAGCAGTCGACATGCTCAAGAGCCGGGGAGTGGACTTCATCAAGGTCCAGTCGGGCGTTCCGCGCGAGGCGTACTTCGCCATCGCGGACGAGGCGAAAAAAGAGGGTATTCCCTTTGAAGGCCACGTACCCGACGCCATCCGCGCCTCAGAAGCAGTAGCCGCGGGCCAGCTCACCTTTGAGCACCTTATCGGTATCTTCGAAGCCAGCTCCCCCGATGAAGACAAATACCTGACCGGCAAAAAGACTCCAGGGATGTTCCTCGCGAGCTACGACCCATCTCGAGAGGCGAGCATCATCCAGCTGCTGGCAAACCACCACGTCTGGCAGTGCCCGACGCTCTTCTGGGAGCGAGGCCAGTGGCTGGTGGATGCGATCGACTACACCAAGGATCCGGACCTGGCCTACGCAGGACATAACTGGGTGACCAAACAGTGGCCTGCATCGCAGGCTTCTATCCTCAAGTCTCTCGACACCGATCCGCTCGCGGTGCGGGAGAAGTTTGTCGACCACGAGCTCGACATCGTGCGCAAGCTTCACGCCGCGAATGTACCGTTTCTGGCCGGTACTGACACGCCGGCGGGGGTGGATGTGATTCCGGGCATCAGCCTCCATCTCGAGCTGCAGCGTTTCGTTGCGGCAGGCTTTACTCCGCTTGAGGCCTTGCAGACAGCGACGCTCAACCCGGCGAATTTCTATCACCGGCGCGACGATTTCGGCACCGTCGAGACAGGCCGGATCGCCGATCTTGTCCTGCTCGAGGCCAATCCATTGGAAAACATCGCCAACACGCGCACGATTGCGGGCGTGGTGGCCGATGGACGCTACATTTCGAGGGACGATCTGGACCGACTCCGCAGCCGGCTCAAGCAGCTGGCCGCCAGCAAGTAGTACGGGCTTCCGTGGTCGAAGAGCTCCGAGCCGCTCTTCTTCGGGTCCTCGGCTTGAAATAATGAGTCCGACCAAAAAGGTTTGCCATAAGGCTCCTTCGTCAATGCGGTTCGGTTTCGACAAAGACTTCAATCTCGCCAGCGCGCCATCCCACTGCTTCGAAACCCGTTCCAGATACTCCTTCATCTCAATCACCGGTTGTGGATCGAATTGAACAGACTTTCCCGCCCTTCACGCGTGCCATGCACGATGCGCACCCGCTCCAGCACGCGCAGATGCTTGGTCACCGCCTGCCGGGTGAGCTTCGTTCCCTCGGTCAACTCTGCAATCGAATATCGCTGCCCGTCGCACAGCTTGGCGAGCAGCGATAGCCGGGTTTCGTCGCCCAATGCCGCAAAGACCGCAGCCTTAGCCCGCGCGCTGTAAGGACGCTTTGTTGACATAGGCCTGAATATTTTTCATCTGCTGCGCCCACCCGCCGTCATTCCTGAGAAACGCCTCTGCCCGCCGTGCGGCAGGAATCTTTTCGAAACCGGACTCGGTCACGGTAAGCAAGGTCCCGCCCGGAAAGGCCCGCAGGCGAAACTCAATCAGCGTCGGCTCCTCCTGCGAGTAATCCACTTTCGGGTCGACGGCATAGGGATGCCAGGTGAAGGAAAACAGCGTCTCCGGGTCGATCGCCTTGATTACGATCTCCATCCGCACATGCTCATAGCCTGGATGAGTGATCTGGCCTCCGACCGGCTTGCCGGCAACAAACGGCCCATCCATTTTGACCAGGAACCAGTCGCCAAATTGACGGGAATCCGTCAATGCCTGCCACACCCGCGAGACCGGGGCGGCAATCTCAATTTGCTTCTCGATTCGATTTTCCATACAAGCAACCTCCGAGTTGCATATTGACTGCATACTAAAAGAATCGCGTGAAACATGCAACCAAAAAGTTGCGAATATAAATTGGCCGGTTCATCGACCGGGATCAGATGAGAGCTATGTTTCCTCAAACATCAAGATGTGGGTCGCGTCGGGGTCTGCAATCGGCGCAAAGCCGATCCTCTCGTAAAGGCGTGCCGCCTCCGCGTTCTCAGCGCGCAGGCGCACACAGCGGAAGTGGGTCCTGGCTTGCTCAATGAGACTGATGACCAGTGCTCTCCCTATGCCCTTGTTTCGCCACGCAGGGCGCACGTAAACACGCCGGATGCGGCCCATGTCGGGGCGGCCGGCAAACGGATCACAATTAAGGCCGCCAACGGCAACAAGCAGGCCTTGATCCAGATGGCCGCAGAGGATTTCTCCCGGAGCGTCGAAGCGATTCTCTGCGCTGGCCCATTGCTCTACTAACGTTTCAATGAAGTCGTAGCCCTCGGCATTTGCCTCCGACTGAAGGAACTCCATGCCTGGAAGGGGCAACTCAATTTTCTGGATCGCGATCATCGTTCAAATGATATCGAGCCCGCTGTTTTCGTCATTCGCCGTGCTTAGGTTTGAGTCGCTTTTGGGGATCATTCATCTAATCGCCATGGGTAAGAGACTAGCCGTTTCGGTTCTGGATCTTGTGGGCATGCGGCCGGGTGAACCGGCAGGCAGCGCCATTGGCCGCTCGGTGGATTTGGCGCAGCATGTTGAGGAGTGGGGTTACCAGCGTTACTGGCTGGCGGAACATCACTCCATTGCCGGCCTGGCCTGCTCGGCCACGGCGGTGCTGATCGGGCATGTGGCGGCCGCAACCAAGACGATTCGCGTGGGCAGCGGTGGCGTGATGCTGCCCAACCACGCGCCGCTGGTGGTGGCGGAACAATTTGGAACGCTGGAAGCGCTGTATCCGGGACGCATCGACCTGGGGCTGGGACGGGCTCCGGGGGGTGACTTTGCGACCATGCGGGCGCTCCGACGGGATCTGCACCAGAGCGGAGACGATTTTCCCGCGCTGCTGGAAGAACTGCGCACTTACCTGGGGCCGGAGAAGCCGGGGCAGGCGGTCAAAGCGATTCCCGGACAGGGGAGCAATGTGCCCATCACGCTGTTGGGGTCGAGCGGATTCAGCGCTCAACTGGCGGCGATGTTGGGGCTGCCGTTTGCCTTTGCCGCGCACTTTGCTCCGGAGTATCTGTATGTAGCGGCGCAAATGTACCGCGAACGGTTCCAGCCCAGTGCAGTGCTGAGCCGGCCCCACCTGATGGTGGGCGTGCAGGTGATCGCCGCGGAGACCGATGCGGCCGCCCGGCGGCTGTTCACCACTCCCGCAGCAGCGTTTTCTGCAATTGATCCGCAATCGGCCGGTGGAGTTGCTACCTCCGGTAGATTCCATGGAACCGCTGTGGCAGGCGTGGGAGCGGGAGGCGGTGGAGTCCAAGCTGGGCGCGGCCATTGTGGGATCGGACGCAACGGTGAAGGCAGGGATCGAAAGGCTGATCACGGATACAGGCGCCGACGAGCTCATCGTGGTGACGGACACCTACGAACATGCGGACCGGTTGCAGTCTTACCAACGCGTATCTGCTCTCGCCAACAGGGTCGAGGTAGAGACCTCGGTGCATGCGGGCGCCTAAACGTGCGTGTGCTCCATCCGCTCTTCCATCTGCCGTTCGCTGCGCCGCCAACGGCGCAGGCGATCGAGTGACAAGGCAATTCCGGTAATCGAGAGGATGGCGGCCCCACATGCCGTCACCAGGGCCAGGGTTTCTCCCCACCAGCCGCCAGCTTCGCCGGTATGTGTGAAGCGAACCCAGCTACGCCATTGCTGTCCCCGGCTCAAGGCAGCGAACGGCTCGCGGCGCAGTACCTGCAGAGTTTTTGGATCAATCAAGACCTGCTCGCGCTCGTCCGGGTGGCCGCCGTCACCGCGGTCCACGATGAAGCTCAACCCAGGTGGGCCAGGCATCAGGCGCAGAGTCGCGCTCCGCCAACCGTTCACATCGCTCGTCGCCTGGGCAAAGGCCTGGTCGAGATGCGCGGGCAGGGCGTGTTTCGCAGCGTCACGACGGCGCGGCGCTCCGTTCCCGCCTCGGACCGGCAGCGGGCTGTGGGCGAGACGGAAGAGCAGCGCGTTGGCCCATGGGTAGGCCATAATCACACCGGTCATGACCACGATCGCCAGCGGCAGACCGATCCAGAAGCCGGTAACCTTGTGCCAGTTGTAATTGCGTGCGCGCCCGCTGCGCACGGAAGCGAGGCACCGTGCCGACGCGCAGTGCGGTGCTGTTCCAGCGATGCGGCAGCCAAAGGAAGGCGCCGGAGACAAGCTGAAAAAGCAACAGCAAGACGACCGCGCCCTTTACCGCGGTTGCGGCGGCGTGGTGCGCGTTGCTCAGCCCGAACCAACGATGCAACGCCGTGACCTGGGCAAAGAATGCGCGAAGGCGCGGCGATACAGGACCCTGCACTCGGCCTGAGTAGGGATCCACGAAATACACGTCGCGGCTCGCGGTGTCTATTTCCACCGGCGCATGCACGTCCTGGTATAGGGTCACCGCGTCCACGGGGGCGGGGAGTGCCGCAGCAGCGCGGGCAAGCAGCTCGTCCAGTGGAATGGGCGCGGTATTCGATGGATCTGCTGCGTAGGAGCGCTGGTCGGCCGCATGCACGATCGGCCGCTCATAGGCCAACAACGCGCCGGTGACGGAGAAGTAGACGATGAGGACGCCGGCCACCACGCCCGCGCCAAGATGCATCCAGAAAAGTATTCGCCGCACCTGCTCTACACCTCAGCCCACTGCCGCAACAAGTTGTGGTAGATGCCGGTAAGTTGCACGGCGGCGGGGTTTGCCGGAAGATCGCGGTTCACGCGCTGGGTGGCGTTGTCGAGATCGAAGAGCAGCGTACGCTGGGCGTCGCTGCGCACCATACTCTGGATCCAGAAAAACGAAGAGACACGCCGGCCGCGGGTGACCGGCTCTACCCGGTGCAGACTCGACGACGGATAGACCACCATGTGTCCGAGCGGCAGCTTGGCCTTGTGAATGCCGTAGGTATCCTCGATGATCAGGTCGCCGCCGTCGTACTCCTCGGGCGGAGTGAGGAAGAGGGTCGCGGAAAGATCGCTGCGCACGCGGTGCGAACTTCCTTTTACGTGGCGAATGGCGTTGTCCACGTGGGTTCCGAAAGACTGCCCTCCACCATAGCTGTTGAAGAGCGGGGGAAAGACTTTCATGGGCAAAGCGGCCGAGATGAAGAGCGGATTCTGGCCCAGCGCGGTGAGGATCATATCGCCAATCTCCAATGCGGCGGGGTGCCCTTCGGCGATTTGCAGATTGTCCTTGGCCTGGGCCGACTGATGGCCCGCGGTGACGCGGCCATCCACCCACTCGGCTGACGATAAGGTTCGCCGCGCGTGCGCTATCTGCGCGGCGTTCAAGACATCGGGAATTGTAATCAACATGGGTACGTTTACCTTTGGCTTAGAACCTGAAGTTGAGACCGAAGAGACCTGAGGTGCCCGCGCCGGGCACGATGTGCGCGGGATGGATTTCGTCGATGTAGTTGCGGTTGGCGACGTTGAAAACGTTCACCTGCAGCGACATATTGTCGGTCAGGGTGTAGCGGCGCCATGGCGTTGAGCACGACGTAACCGGGTACTTGCTTGATCAGGCCGGTGGTGGGGTCGAGCGGGACGGTCGAACTGGCGGTGCGGCTATCCACATAGTTGCCGCCGCCGCCAATCATCAGCCGAGGGATAGGTTCGTAGGTCGTCCACAAGTTAAAGAGATTGTCGGGCACGTTCGCCAGCCGGTAGCCGACCGCAAGTGGGTAGTATTGCGAGTTCACCACTTCACTGTGCATGAAGGTATAGCTGGAGAGGATCTGCCAGCGATTGGTGATGCGGCCGTTCAGCACCAGCTCGGCGCCGTCGACGCGTTGTGTGCCCGCCAGCACATAGAGGAGTGAATTCGTGGGCGAGGCTTCGCGCGCATTTTCTTTTGTGGTGCGAAAGAGGTCTGCGCGCAAAGAGAAGCGGGCGTTGTTCAGGTCCCACTTGGTGCCAACTTCATACGAACGGTTGAATTCGGGCGCCAGGTTGGCGGTGCCGGTGCCTGCAGGGCCGACGGTGAGCGAGAGAGCCTCGGCCGATGGATTGAACGATGTGCCGTAGTCGAAGTAGATGCTGCCGAAGCTGGTGGGCTTGAAGACCGCCGCGGCGCGCCAGCTCGGCTTGCGGTCCAGGCGGGTGGGATAAGTGATGGTGGGCGGACCCTGAACGATCGGCCCTCCCGCAACCGCCATCTTCGGCGTGGGATAGGCGATGCTCTTTTCGTCGGTGAGGAAGCGGTCGAAGCGGGCGCCCCCAATCAGCTCCCAGTGGCTACCGAACTGCATGGTGTCGAGTAGATAGAGGCCATAACTGGTCGAGGTTACATGAACGTTGGATGAGGGCGCGGAGGTACCGCTGAAGCTCTGGCTCTCATTGGGAGCCAACAAATTGGCGGTGGGGACGGTATTGATCGTTTGCCCGGCTGGGTTGACGTAGTTGAAAGTTGGGCGCACCGGATCAGAGGTTTCGCGTCCACCTTCCGCTCCGATGACCACGACGTGGCGGATGCCGAAGGTCTTCACGTGGGCGGTGGCATCGAGTTGATCCCAGAGCAGGCCCTCGTTGCTGAAGGTGGCAATCTGATTGCGGTTGACGGAGATCTGGTTGAGCGGAGTCGCGGGCGTGATCGAGCCCGCGCTGGCGTTGTTCAACTGCGGCTCGGTAATGCGTGCATCGCGCTGATTATTCGCAAAGCGTATGCGGTTGCGCAGAATCGCCCAATCGGAGATGTCGTGCTCGAGTTTGAGCGTAACCATGTCCACGTCTGTGCGCAGGTAGTTGCCGTCGCGAAAGCCGTAGTAGTTGTGGCGCGGGACGGGCGCCGCACGATTGAAGTACCAGGGAATGCCGTAGTCGGGAATGTCATTTTCGTTGAAATGGAAATAGCCGGCGGTGAGGCGGTTGGCCGTGCCCATTCCGAGAGCGAGCGTAGGCGCCACACCAAAGCGGCGATTCTCGGTGACGTCGCGTTCGGCCACATTGGCTTCATTGCCCATGAGGTTGAGTCGAAATGCGTTCCCATGATCGGGATTGCCAAACGGCTGGTTGATGTCAGCAGTGAAGCGCCGGGTGAGGTCGGTGCCGAAGTCGCCCTCGACGACGATGAATGGATGGTTTGCGGGCGACTTGCTTTCCTGGTTGATCACGCCGCCGGTCGATCCGCGCCCAAAGGTGACGGACGATGGGCCCTCTAGTACCTCAACCTCCTGATAGTTGAAAGAATCGCGGTAATAGCTGCCGAAATCGCGCATGCCATCGAGAAAGATGTCGTTGCGGGCAGTGAATCCGCGCAGGGTAAGGTTGTCGCCCTGCGAACCACCCTCGCCGGCTGCCAGGCTGATGCCCGGAGCGTTACGCAGAGTGTCGCGCAAGGTGGTCGCGGCCTGCTCCTGGATGGTCGCCTGGGTGATGGTGGTGATCGATTGTGGAGTATCCAGCAGCGGCACCGGGTATCGGTCCAGACTCAATTGCGTAGAAGTATCCTGGACGATTACAGATTCGCTGGCTCTCACAGAGATGCTCACGCGGCCGGTACTGTCGATCTGATAGGAGAGCCCAGTGCCGGCCAACAAGGCGCGCAGCGCCTGGTCGTCGGTGTATAGGCCGTTCACCCCGGGCGATTTGAAACCGGCAACGGTCTCCGCGGGCAGCGAGAGAGTGACGTCGACTCCAGTCGTGCGCTTGTAGGCGCTGATGGCTGCATCGAGAGGCCCGGCGGGGATATCCCAGCGCCTCACCGTAAGGCTCTGCTCTTTATTGTTCGCTGGGTCTGCATGGACGTCTTGCGCGCGGGCCGGCATAGCCCTGCTGATGGAGACAGCGGCATAGGCGGCTACTGTGCCTGCGGTGAGCCAGGCCTTACCTCTACTTGTGCGCTTCGATTCTTTGTCGTTAGAGGAGTAGGTCGGGAGTGCTCTCTCATACTGCTGGTCTCCTAAATGCGACCGAGTCGCAAGAGCGTTCGCTGGAACGCCTGCCACCGGGTTGAAAGCGGCATCAGCAGAGACCTATAGTAGGAGGCACTGCGGCTGCCAAGTCGTAGGTTTCCCGGGTCCTCGCATCTCTCGGCCAAGAGTTGCATGCGGGGACTTGGGTCAAGTCAAGTACAGCTTCACAAATGTACGACCAATTCGGTCTGGTTTAATATACGATCCAATCGGTCGCATTTCAAGCTGTTCGCCAAATCTTGACATAAAAAAACAGGGCTGTCGGGCAATCGTCCCAGCACGTGTCGCTCGACGGACCGGGATTGGCCGCGAATTGAGAGGCGGAGCAGGCGCGGCCGCTCAGATATTGCTCATCCCGCCGTCGATGAGCAGTTCGCTGCCAACGGTAAATGCAGATTCGTCGGAGGCTAGAAAGACGACTGCATGGGCGATCTCGGAGGGGGTTCCAAAGCGCCCTAGGGGCACTTGACCCTGGATCGAAGTGGCGACCGTCTTCAACTGCGCGTCAGAGAAACCGAGTTTGCTGTAGAGCGGGGTCGAAATTGGCCCAGGACTCACTGCGTTCACCCGGATGCCGCGCGCGATGAGTTCTCCGGACAGGGTGCGGACAAGGGACAAAAATGCGGCTTTCGACGCCGCATAAACAGTCGTGTTGGGCATGCCAATGTGTGCGTTGACCGAGCCATTGAGCACAATCGAAGCAGGATTCGAAAAGACAGGCAGGAGTGCCTGGATTAGAAAATACGGCCCTTTCAGATTAATTGCGAAAGAACGGTCGAATGCGTCGACGTCGAACTGCTCCAGTGGCCGCATCTCAACGATGCCGGCATTGACGAATAAGACGTCGAGTCCGCCAAAGGCCTGGTGGACGGTCTTGGCAACCTGCTTCTGGGCCGCGGCGTCGCTGGCGTCAGAGTCGATCACCAATACTTCCGGGCCAAGCTCCTTGCGGGCCGCTTCCAACGTTTTTGGATTCCTGCCAGTGATCGCCACGCGTGCGCCTTCGTCTAGAAATTCCCGGGCGGTTTCAAAGCCGATGCCGGTGGTGCCGCCGGTAATGAGAGCGCGCTTCCCCTTGAGTCTATTCATCACCACTCCCTCTTATTGCGCCGGGATGACGATGACAACTTTCCCGTATCCGAGCTTGCCTTGGACGGCCCCACTGTAGGCGTCAGATGCCTCTTCGAAGGGAACGACAGCGTTGATATAGGTCTTGATTGTTCCGGAGTCAAGCAGCTTGCCAACTTCCAGCAGTTGTATCTGACTTGGCTCGACAATGAAGAAGGCATCCTTCACGCACTGCTCTGCATTATCGGGAAGGTCCGAGACGATGGTGACCAGACGGCCTCCAGCGCTTAGCACGCTCCAGGATCTGTCGAGCGTTTCCCCTCCCGCGGTGTCGAAGACGACATCGACTTTGCCGCTGCGATCCTCGAAGCGCGATGCTCTGTAATCGATCACTTCATCAGCGCCGAGTTCAGCAATCAAGTGGCAAATTCTTTTGGGAGCCGGTGGCGATTACATGCGCTCCATGCTGGTGAGCGAGTTGCACGGCAAACAAACCGACGGCGCCCGCTCCGCCTTGTACCAGTACCCGCTCAGCCGGGCTGCATTTTTGCGCGTTCGAATAGACCTTGCCATGCGGTTAGGGCTCCGATCGGGACTGTTGCCGCGGCTTCGTGGGTCAGAGTAGCTGGTTTGGGTGCGATACTCTGCTGTTGGGTCACGCAGAACTCGGCGATTGCGCCGTCAGCGAACCAGTCACTCATGCCGTACACGTCCTGACCTACCTCGAAGCCTCTGGTGTTTTTTCCCAGTGCGGCGATGACACCAGAGAACTCATGCCCGGGCACAGCACCCTTGCGCGGGGCTCCATCTTTTGTGTGCGTGGTCGGATACCAGTCCAGTTCGGTGTGCGTTACGCCCACAGCACGGACACGGATCAACAATTCGCCTTCGCCCGGCTGCGGTTGCGGCAATTCGGTTGCGATGAGTACCGGTCCGCTGCCCGCCTGATTCAGCTGCATTGCTTTCATCGATCACCTGGTTTGCATAAAATAGCCGACCGAGTAAACAGATGATTGGGAGCGCACAAGGGATTGCTGATTTTTCCGCGGCCGGCAAAACACTACAAGCCCTGACCAAGAGTTGCAGTTCACCCGGTCCGGGCGGCTTCCTGCATAATCAAAGGAATGACTCTGCTTTGGAAACCGGAGAACTGGCCCCTTCGCCTGGCTGAACTCGAAGCGCGCACGGGCGACATCAAAGAGGCGCCCCTGCGGCGCGACGTCCGTTCGCTGGGCATGCTTCTGGGCCAGGTTTTGCGCGAGCAGGCGGGTGATGCGCTCTTCGGCGAAGTGGAAGAGTTGCGCCAGATTGCCATCCGCCGGCGCGAAGCCCAGAGTGGCGAGGACGGGCAGCCGTTCTCCAGCGCGCTGGGCAGCGCCCACTCGCTGGACACGGTGCAGGCTTATCGCTTGGCGCGCGCTTTCGCCTTTTACTTCGAGCTCATCAACCTGGCTGAGACCAACCACCGCAAGCGGCGGCGGCTCTCCCTTCAGCTTTCCGGTGAGGCTCAGCGCGGGTCCTTGCGGGGTACTCTGCGCGCGATGCGCGCTGCAGGAATCTCCGGCGAAGCAGCCGTGGGTTGGCTGCGCTCAATCTCTATTATCCCCGTCTTTACCGCGCACCCCACCGAAGTGGCACGGCGGGTGGTGATGTTTAAACGACGCCGCATCGCAGACTTACTGGAGCAGCTGGATCGCATACCGCTCTCCGACGAGCAACTGGAGCTATACGAAGAAAGCCTCACTGCGGAGATTACCGCGCTGTGGGAGACCGATGAGGTGAGGACCCGCCGGCCCACTGTGGGCGACGAGGTGAAGATGGGCCTCGACTACTACGATGCTTCCATCTACGCTACCCTGCCCGGTCTCTATGCCGAGGTGGCCGCAGCCTTCGAGGCGGAGTACGGCATCTGCCTAAGCCTGGCCGAGATGCCGCTGCTGCTTTCCTTCGGGTCATGGATCGGCGGCGACCGCGACGGCAATCCCTTTGTGACGCCGCAGGTGACGCGTGAAGCGCTGCAGATGGCGCGTGAGCATCTGATGGCGCATTACCAGCAGGAGCTACAACTGATCCTGGATTTGCTTACAAGTTCGGCGCAGCAGGCGCCGGTCAGCGTCGAGTTGGAGCAGAAGCTAAAGAATTATCTCGATGCGCTTAACACCACCGGCCAGCAGGCGTTCGGAGAGCGCTACGAGCACGAATCGTACCGGCGTTTCCTGAGCTGTGTCCGGGTGCGCCTTGCTGGGGTTGGCAATTCTCTTTCCGACGGATACCCGCCGGTCATCCTGGACGCGACGCTCGCTGGTTTACCGGCTTACCAGTCGGCTCAGGAGTTCCTCGAGGACTTGCAGATTGTGCATGCCAGCCTGGTGGAGAACCGCGGCCCCCGGCTGGCCCAGGCGCTGATTGATCCGTTGCTGCTCGAGGTGCGCACCTACGGTCTTCATCTGCAGACGCTGGATATCCGCCAGCACGCGCGCCTGCACACGGCGGCGCTCGAAGAAGCCTCGGCTTGGAAATGTGATCCGGCGCGCGCCTCGTCGGTACCTGTGCCGCTGACCCCAGCCTCCGCCGATGTGATCGAGACCTTCCGCACTATCGCGGAGTTAAAGAAATCGAGCGCGCCGGAAGCGATTCGTCATTATGTGATCAGTGGCGCTGCGAGCAGCGAAGATGTGCTCAACGTGATCTGGCTGGCGCGGCTGGGCGGCGTGCGTGTGGAGGGTAGCGCGGGCGACCCGGGCCTGATGCCGGTTCCGCTGTTTGAGTCGATTGAAGACTTGCGCAATGCGCCGGCGATTTGCCGCGAGCTCTGGCAGTCGCCCAGCTATCGCCAGCTGCTGGAATCCTGGAACAACACGCAGGAAATTATGCTGGGCTATTCCGACTCCAATAAAGACGGCGGCATGCTCACCAGCACGTGGGAGATTTTTCGCGCCCACCGCGCACTTCACCAGGTGGCCAGCGAGTGCGGCGTGCGCCTGCGACTCTTTCACGGGCGGGGCGGCACGGTGGGAAGAGGCGGCGGACCTACGCACCGCTCGATCTATGCTCAACCGGCAGGAGCCTTTACCGGCGAGATCCGCATAACCGAGCAAGGCGAAGTGTTGAACTGGAAGTATTCCGACGTGATTCTGGCGGAACGCAATCTGGAGCTGATGATCGCGGCGTCGCTCGATGCGCTGGCACGCCCCAATGCACGCGACCCCCACGGCCATTTCACCGGAGTTCTAGCGCCGGAGTGGGAGGCCGCGTTTGCGGAGCTCTCGGACGTCGCCTTTGCTTTCTACCGCGAACATATTTTGGAAGACCCCGAAGTGCTGCAGTATTTCGAAGAGGCCACGCCGGTGGCGGAACTGGAGCATGCCAAGATCGGCTCCCGCCCATCGCGTCGCGGGGGGCGTCGCAGCCTCGCCGACCTACGCGCAATTCCCTGGGTCTTTGGCTGGACACAGAGCCGGCAATTGGTACCGGCCTGGTTCGCTGTTGGCCATGCGCTCGAGTCCTACGGGCAAAAGCCTGGTGGGACAGCCGTGCTGGCGACCATGGCGCGGGAGTTTCCGTTGTTCATCGATCTCATTCGCAATGTAGAGATGGCGCTGGCTAAATCTGATTTTGGAATCGCTCAGCTTTACGCCTCGCTGGTCGCCGACGCCGGGCTTCGGGATCGCGTCTTTAACAAGTTGGAAGCGGAGTTCCACCGCACCCGAAAAAGCATCCTGGCGATTACCGGGCAGAACGAATTGCTCGAGAACAACCAGGTTCTTGCCCGCTCGATTCGCTTGCGGAATCCTTACGTCGATCCGATTAGCTTGATCCAGGTCGACTTGCTGCGGCGTAAACGCGAAGGAGACGATTCGGATGCTATCAATCGTGCGATTTCAGCGACGATCAACGGGATATCAGCCGGCTTGCGCAATACCGGGTAAGCTTTCGCTCCTACTCGCACTTGACTTAACAAAATGCGGCCTTCTCTAGTTCCCTCACCAAGAACGGGTGCCCCATATCTCGCTTGTTTTCGCGAGATGTGGGATTCCACTGCTCTTTCCCTCTGACTGCCGATGTACCCGACGGACTGAACGGTCAAGCTCGGTGGAATCCCATATCTCGCGAAAACAAGCGAGATATGGGGCACCCGTCCTTGGTGAGGGAATTAGAGGCGCGCTAGCGCGCATGCAAGCCGGCGCAGGCAGGTTTCATCGTTACCGTGGCAGTTTCTAATAGCCTGCTTCGACGACGTTGATGAGCGGCTCGCCGCGGGCGAAACGCTGCGCCTGTTCACTGGCCAGCGTCAGGGCACGCTTGAGAAACTGGGCACTGGCTCCCGCGATATGCGGGGTGATCAATAGGTTGGGCGCCTTCCACAACGGGTGCCCCACCGGCAAAGGCTCCGGGTCGGTCACATCAATGGCGGCGCGTATCCTTCCGTCGACGAGCGCCTGAGTCAAAACGTCCATCTGCACCAACTGGCCGCGTGCTGCGTTCACCAAGAGAGCTCCGCGCTTCATTCTGGCGATTCTGTCTGTGTTCATCAGGTGCATGGTTTCCGGGGTCAGCGGCGTGATGAGCACCACAATGTCGGCCTCGGGCAGCAGATCGTCCAGTTGTGATACCGGGGCTACACCCTCGCGGGAGCGGCGCGCCACGCGCAGGATCCGGCACCCGAAGGGCTTGAGCCTCGACTCAATGGCGCTCCCGATGGAACCGTAGCCAACGATCAGGACCGTCTTAACCTCCATCTCGTCCACCAGCGCCGGAGAACGAAGCCCCGCTGGCAAGGCATGCGATTCAGGGTCCGACTCTGCGGCCTGCCGTCGGCCGCCCCAGTCCTCCTGTTGCTGCAAGGCGACGTAGAACGGTAGATGCTTTTGCATGGCAAGGATCACCGCCAGCGCCCACTCGGCGGTGGGAGCATCATGCACGCCCTTGGCATCGCACAGGATTACTTCCGGAGGCAATAGCGGCTGCAGCCGGTCGACGCCCGCCATCAAGGACTGCACCACCCGCAGGCCGCGGAAATGCGGTAGCTGGCGGCGCGCAACCTTCAGATTAATAGGCGCAATCCACATGTCGATCGCGAGATCGCCCGGCAGTTCGTCTGCAAGCCGCACCACTTCCACTTCCCGAGTAAAGTCCTGGAGCAACTCGGGAGCAATCGACTCCTGAATTCCTACACGAAGCATCCTTAACCTCAGCGTTGTTGTGGACAGCGAAGGGATGGAACGCCATCATGCCAAGCATGACGATGAAAAGCTCGCGGCTGAAGTCAGACCGTTAGAACGAGCGATGAAAACTCGTCAGTGGTTTCCGAGCATCAGCTTGGCGATGGTCGCCAGCTGCATGTTCGACGTGCCTTCGTAGATCTTGCCGATCTTGGCATCGCGGTAGTACTTCTCGACCGGGTAGTCTTTGACGAAGCCATAGCCGCCGAAAATCTCGACCGCCTGGCTGGCAACGCGCTCCGCCACCTGGGAGGCAAAGTACTTGCACATGGCCGCTTCTTTGAGAAAGCCCAGACCGTTGTCTTTGAGGCGGGCACAGTTGTAGACCAGCAGCCGGGTGGCTTCGATCTCGGTGGCCATCTCCGCGAGGGAGAACTGAACCGCCTGAAATTCCCCGATCGCTTTGCCGAACTGCTTGCGTTCGAAGGCGTAGCGGGCGGCATGCGACCATGCGCCCTGGGCCAGCCCGAGCATCTGCGCGCCGATGCCGATACGACCCTCGTTCAGCGTCTCGATGGCGATCTTGTAGCCCTTGCCCGGCTCGCCCAGCACGTTCGCGGCAGGCACCTTGCAGTCTTCGAGGATGATTTCGCAGGTGGAGGAAGCGCGGATGCCGAGCTTGTCTTCTTTCTTGCCGACGGAAAATCCGGGCGCGCGTTTGTCCACCAGGAAGGCGGTGATGCCCTTGTATCCGGCGCTCGGATCCAGGGTCGCGAAGACGATGAAGAGCCCGGCCTCGCGGGCGTTGGTGATCCACAGCTTCTGCCCGTTGAGCAGGTAGGAGTCGCCTCGCTTTTCTGCCCGCATCTGCAGCGCGAAGGCATCGGAACCGGAGCCGGCCTCGCTCAACGCATACGCGCCGACCGTGTCGGTTGCGAGCCGGGGAAGAAAGAGCTTCTTCTGCTCCGGCGTGCCCCAACGCAACAGGGCATTGATGCAAAGCGTGTTCTGTACGTCGACCAGCACGCCCACGGATGGGTCGACGGCGGAGATCTCTTCTACGGCCAGAATGGCCTCGAAAAAGGTTCCTCCGGAACCACCGTATTCGACGGGGATTTCAATGCCCATCAGGCCGAGATTGAAGAGTTGCGGAATCAGCTCGGGGTGAAAGTGCTGCTGCTCGTCCATGGTGCGGACCAGGGGCGCGATATTCTCCTGGGCAAACTGGCGGACGGTAGAGCGAAAGAGCTGTTCATCTTCCGAAAGCAGGGTGAGCGGTGGGGCGGGTTGCGAAGCAAGAACAGAATCAGCCACGGGAATAAAGCTATCCGTTCAAACGCGCTGCCTGTCCAGCGAGGTCTAGCGCATTTCACTTCTGGAGTTTAGCCACGACGATCAGGTGCGCGGCCTCGGCTCCAGAAGAACCGGGTGTGCTCACAGGGGCAATTGGCTTGGGGACAGGGAGAAGCCGGGGCACGCTTCTTGCGCGCCGGGCATGGAAGTCGTGGCGGACGGAGGAGCCGCGGTGCACGATGGATAGTTTTTCCCGTTCGAGAATCTTGCGGGCCTGCATGCGGGCGTGGTTCGACCAGGGACCGATGGGATCGAGCTTGATGTAGGTGGTCCAGTGGCGCAGGGCCGCCCGCCGGTCGCCGGTGCGTTCGTAGGCCAGGGCGACGTTGTAGTGGGCATCGCCGTAGTGCGGCACCAGGCGAATGGCGGTGGTGTAGGCTGCGATGGCCTCGGGAAGACGCTGCAGCTCATCGAGCACATTGCCCAGATCGAAGAAGGCCAAGGCGTACTTCGGGTCCGCTGCGGTGGCCCGGCGGTAGAGCTTCTCCGCGTCGATGAACTGCCGCTGGTTGTATTGAATCGTGCCCAGATTGATGCAGGCGGGTGCGTGATGCGGATCGAGCGCAAGGATGGCCTCGTAGTGGGCCACGGCCTCTTGCGTCTTGCCCCGCTCTTCCATGCGCACCGCTTCGAAGAAGAGGCCTTGTACGCGGGCTTCCCGCGCCGCCTGATGGCTGGCGGCAGAACTGACCTCGGCCAGCTGACTGTGCTGCGGAGAGTCGAAGTCGAAGACGAACTGGCGCGCGATCGGCTCCATCATCGCGCCGCTGAGACGAAAGGCGAGCCGGGTTCCGTTGCGCACAGTGCTCGCCTCAAGCAAAGGATTGGCCACGCCGGAGACCTGGCGCATGGCATGAATCGAGGCGCGAATATTGGCGACGGAAAGGCGAGTGGCGCGAAGGTCGCGCAGCTTGCGTAGCTGAACCAGATCCTGGAAAGAATAAGTTTCGCTTTGGTTGATGAGCCCGGAACGCTCCCAGGAGGAAAGCTGCTTCAGGCGGATGCGCAAAATGCGAAGTACATCTTCGCGGCTGTAATGGGTAACAGTGATGTGCTCGTTGGAGGCCGTCACCCTCACACCTCAGCTTCTTTGGCGATTATGCGGAGGGGGCTTACTTGACCGCAAGCGAAAGCGGAAAAAAACAGTGGATAAGCGGTACCAAACTCGATGCAGGAACAAGGAAAGGAAACGTTTCGAAGATGAGGTCGTATGGAGCCGACGATCGGACTTGAACCGATGACCTGCTGATTACGAATCAGCTGCTCTACCAACTGAGCTACGTCGGCGCGCCCGGATGCACGTACCTTGTCGGATTGTAACTACGCCGTGGCCACGCGTAAAGAAGGGGTCTATGGAGCGCCGAGGAGCAGCTGCATCCGAGGCTGTGGAAAAACGAAAAGGCCACCCGGCAACAGGGCGGCCTTTCCTCTAGGGAGAATAGTTCCAACGGAGGCAAAGCCATCAGAACTTTCTGGCGAAATCTTATGGTCGGCTCCCGAGGGTGTCAAGGCAAAATCAAGATGCGCTTAAGCTGTTCTTTATGAATTACTTACATGGATCAGCGTTTTGATACTGTACAACAGTTGGTGAGCTGGCTGCGGGCTGAAAAAGGTCCCAAGCCGCTGCAATCCGAGCACTTAGGACTTGGGTGCACCACAGCCTGTTCAATTTCCACAGTGAAATTGTCTGTCAAAAGGGTAACCCCCAAGGCATTGGTTGAACCGTTTGGAGCTTTTTTTGCTAATACTCTGCTGCGGTCGGATCAGCCATGTGCGGCCATTCGGCAGCAGAATCGCCGCGTCAAATTCAGCTTCCTGGTCTATACCCTCAGCAAAAAACTGCTTCAGTCCTCCAGGTTGAGACGGATGAACTCCGTCTCCTCCTGGAATGCGGAGGCGGGCTTACCGCGAAGAATGCGATAAATGGCGCGGCCCCCACCGAGGAAGAGGCCCAGCAGGATCGCAGCGCCCCCCAGGATGCCCGGTCAGGGCAAAGATGCCGAGTATCAGACGAGCGACCTTGGAGCCGTCGCTAATGTAGCCCTGAGGGTTGTTCCAGACGACGTCGGCCTGGTAGTTGATCTGGTTGATGAGCTTGTGCGCGACGGCCTCAGGGAGCGATCCGCTGACCACCGCGATGATGGGGCCGCTGCGCCGGGTGAGGATGGAGCCAGGACGGCTCTCTGCCAGCGGCTGGGGCCAGGTCGGCCTGGGCATTGCCTCGCCTTCAGGAAGGCGTCAATGTCGCGCAGGCGTGCCGCTGCCAGCTGCGGGGTGGGGTATATCAGCAGCGTTATCTGTCCGTCGCCACCGCGATCAGAGTAGAGGGCGGTGACCGCTTCCGCACTGGAAGGAAAGTCCACCAGGGATGCAGGGAGCACGCCACCGGTACGGGCATAGGCTTCCGGACCGAGAGAGTAGTGGCTGAGACCCAGTTCGAGACCCTGACGGGGAAGATAACCGGGCAGAGGAGGAGCCACATTTGCCGAGCCCGGAGGCTGAGGCAGATCCTTAGCCAGCTCGCGCAACTCCGACGCTGTCATCGGGGTCACGTGATCGAGGGTAGCGTCCACCAGGGTGGCGCCGTTCCAGAACAAGACATGACTACCGTCCCAGGCAGCGGTGCGGCCGATCTGCTCAGCGATGCTACCGGCACGCCGGTAAAAAGTGAACGCGCCATAGGCGCCACTGGCATCCTGAAAACGGATGGCGCGGACGTTGAGCTTGTTATCGCCGTTGGCGTAGTGAGCAGAGACGAACTGCTGGAATCCATATTCCTTGAGGACAGACGCATTGGCGGCATCCGCAGCTTCGGGCGCCGTGCTTTCCTGGGCGGGTGCGCTCTGGCTCCAGCCGGCAAAGTCGGTGGGCAACAAGGGGGGAGCCGCGACTGAAGTTTTGGCAGACGGCTGGGCCAACGCCGGCAACGCCAGCGCAGACAGTAAAAGAACCGAGGCCGGGAGCGCGCGAAGGACGGGGAAAGGAAACGAACTGCGCAGGGCACGAAGCATACGCACCTGTTGAGAGACTAGAGCATTTCTCCGGTAGGTGTCGAATGGGCGCTCAGTTGCCGTTGGGACGGCCGGAGCTCTGCGCCAGGCGAACGCCGCTCAGTCCGCTGATATATCTCGAGACTCCGCGATAGAGCGACTCAGCGATCCGCTGGCGGTAAGCGGGTTGCTGCAACTCGTGCGCATCGGCAGAGTTGGTGAGGAAGGATATCTCGGCCAGGATGGAAGGCATGTTGGCGCCGATCAGCACTACGAACGGAGCTTTCTTGATGCCGCGGTCCCGCAGTCCAGGATTGCCTTCTTCCAGGTTCTCGTAGAGCGATTTCTGCACGTCGGCAGCGAATTCGCGCGATTCGTCAATCTTGTCCTTGAGGGTGATTTTCTTCACCAGGTCAGAGAGCTCGTGGATGGATTCATCCGAGACAGCATTTTCACGGGCCGCTACCTCAAGCGCATCGGGTGAGGTGGTGAAGTTGAGGTAATAGGTTTCCACCCCACGAGCAGAGGAATCGGGACTGGAGTTGGCGTGAATGGAAAGGAACAGATCGGCCTGCGCTTTATTGGCGATGGCCGTGCGGGTCTCTAGCGGTATAAACGTATCGTCATCGCGGGTGTAGATGACGTCTGCTCCCAGGCGCTGCTTAAGCAACTTTCCGAGGCGCAGCGCGACATCGAGCACCACCTCCTTTTCCTCAATGCCACCCGGTCCCGTGGTGCCGGAATCATGTCCACCGTGACCGGCATCGATGACGATACGGCCAATCTTGAGGCCGAGGGTACGTACCAGGGAGCGCTCGCCGGCAGCAGTGGGCTCAGCTTCGTGCATCGGCGGAGAGTTGTCATCGTTCTCCGCTAGGCTGGGCGGCGCGGGATGCATGGCGCTTGGCTTCTTGCGGCTGACGACCGGTGGCGGAGTGGTCGACGCCAGCGAGCCGTCGTCGGGTTGCGGCGCCGGGATGGTTCCGGCCACTGTGGCTGCGATCGGACGGGTGGTGGGATGATCCGTTGCCTGGACGCGATTCGGTTGCTGGCCAAGCGATGCGATGTCCTGGGTGGCGGCACGCCGCGCTACGGACGGGGGCGCGGGGGCCGGCGTCTGTTGCGGGTTAGTAATCGGCGGTTGGGCCGCGAAAGAGTTCGCGATGGGGCTTGCGCTACGTGCCGCGCTCGCTGGGGGAAGGCTGGCCAGGTTCGTGGTTTGGGTGGTGCCTGGCTTCAGACCATGAATGTCAATGATGAGGCGCCACGGATTGGGAAGCAAGAACGCTGAGTAGTCGGAGACGGAGCTTACGTCGAGCACAATCCGCGTTACGTTGTTGGAGAATTGCGCTGCACGAATGCGCTTGAGAAAGCCGTCGTCGATCACTTCGACGGATCTGCCATTCAACGACGCGTCCAGACGGGCGCCATACAGATCAAAATAGATGCGGTCAGGGCCGGGTACACGGGCAGCCTGATAGGACACCTGATCTTGCAGGTCTATGGCGATGCGAGTGTAGACGGGCGTCGACCAGTGGCGAATCCCACTTACCAGAGAGACCTGCCCCGGGTGCAATGGAGAGAACGAGCTGGGTTGAACTTCGGGCGGTATGGCGGATTGTTGCGCCGGCTGAATGGCCGGCGATGTCACGGCTGGAGTGGGACGCGACGGCGTCGCGTACTGCGGCTGCGGTTGGGTAGCCGGCGGGGTCACAGCGGGAGCGGAATGCGGCTGCTGCGAGCCGATGGCTGCGGCCAACACGCCGCTCTTTTCTGCAGCATGGCGGGCCTGACGGCTTGGGTGTTCCTCTTGGTGTATTTCGTTTAGCTCGAGCCTGGCTTGCTCCGCCAACGGATGCTGCGGGTAGACCTTGAGAAACTGCTGGAATATCTTCTTGGCCTGATCGCGATCGAAAAGGTCGTGGCGGTAGATCTCACCCTCGGCGAAAAGGGCGGAGTAGCGGTATTGACTGGCAGGATATTGCAGGCTCAGGAATTCGTATTGGCGGATGGCATCGTTAAGCAGCGTTTGATTGGAGAAGTGGCGGCCTTCTTCGGTGAGGAGCTCAGCCACGGCGAAAACACTGGCATCGGCTTTAGGGGATGCGGGATTGCCATGGTAAATGGCGCGGTAGGCGTCAAGAACGCGGTTGTAGGCCAGCTGAGTACGCTGCGATTCAGGACGGCCTTCGAGGGCCGCACGCTGGTGCTGTGCACGGTCAAAAGGGCTGTTGGAAGTGGCGTGCGCAGAAAGACACCCGCCCAGGATGATGCAGACGACGCGCGCCTGCCGAGCCGGCTTCATGCAGCTTCGAGAGCAGAACGCACGGAGCAAACGCGCGGCAAGGAGCATAGTTGCGGAAGCGGATCAACCGTTCCTCCGCCAGAGCTAACCCGATTATAGGTCGCCTAGTTGCGAGCAGCAACGAAGGATGCCGCTAAGGTAACTAGGAGTAACGCGTCCTCGACTTGAGTTTCTTCCCCGGCCACCAATGAGTTCTTAGGCGCTCAGGGCTGTTCCGCCCAGTAAATTGCGCACTACTTCGGGGGCACTGTCCAAGGCGGCGTTGAGCGCGGAGACGTCTTTGCCGCCGGCTTCTGCCATGTCTGGACGGCCGCCGCCGGAGCCGCCTACCTTCTGCGCCAGGGGTCCGATGATCTTCCCTGCGGAGAGGCGGCCAGTGAGATCGCGCGTCACTCCGGCGATGAGGGCGACCTTCCCGTCTTCCTGCGCTGAGCCCAAAATCACGACTCCCGAGCCGAGTTTGTTGCGGAGATTGTCGACCAACGTCCGCAACTGCCCACGATCGAGCGAGTCGTCCACTCGCTGCGCGAGCACCTGGATTCCGTCCACCATAACCACCTGGCTGGCTGCGGACGCGACTGAAGTAGCGGCGGATTTCATCCGTACCTGTTCGAGGTCACGACGCAGCTTCTTGATCTCTTCCTCCTGCGAGGAAAGCTTGCCGCGCAGTTCCTCGGCCCGTTGCTCGCGGCGAAACTCACCGAGTGAGCCGAGCCCAGTTACCGCCTCGACGCGACGAACGCCTGAGGATACTCCGCCTTCGCTGAGCAGTTTGACGAGCCCGATTTCTCCACTGGCTCCGGTGTGGGTGCCACCACAGAGTTCAGTGGAGAAGTCTCCGATTTTCACCACCCGGACCTTCTCGCCGTACTTCTCGCCGAACAAGGCCATGGCATGGTATTCGTTCACCGCGACATCGATGGGCACGTCCTCGAGTGTCTCCACTTTGTTGTTGGCGAGCACCTGGCGGTTGATCAGCTCTTCGATGTCGGCAAGCTCTTCCTCGGCGACGCCGGTGAAGTGGGAAAAATCAAATCGCAAATGTTCGGGATCGACCCGCGAACCGGCCTGTTTGACGTGCTTGCCCAGAACCTCGCGCAGGGCGGCGTGCAAAAGATGGGTGCCGGTATGGTTGCGGCGAATGGCGGAACGGGTTTCTGTATCCACCACAGTGTCCACGTAGTTGCCCAGCTCGATGGGCTGGCGAAGGTAGACCTTGTGCGCGCGCACGCCCTGCACCGGCTGCACGCAACCCAGTACGTCAGCAACGATCACGTTGTGGTCGTCGGAATAGAGCCAGCCGGTGTCGCCCACCTGGCCGCCGGAGTCAGCATAAAACGAGGTGTGATCGAGCACGATCTCGACACTCTCGCCAGGATTTGCCTGCGGCACGCCCACGCCATCCCTGACGATAGCGAGGACTTCACAATGCTGAGAGGTGAGCTGGCGGTAGCCCTCGAAGATGGTCTTTGGCAGCGAGCGAAAGGCTGGGCTTGCCGAGGCCTTGGCGCCGCCCTTCCAGGAGGCACGGGCACGCGTCTGCTCTTCGCCGCGAGCTTGCTCAAAACCGGTCAGATCGAAGTGGATGCCCTGGTCGCGCGCCGCGTCCATCATGAAGTCAAGCGGCAGGCCGTAGGTCTCGTAGAGATGGAAGGCTGTCGCGCCGGGCAGCGTTCCGTCTTTGCGAACTTGCTCGATTGCCGAATCCAACTGTTTTGATCCCAGGGCGAGCGTCCTGCCAAAGCGCTCTTCTTCGGCGCGGACGACCTTGGCGACGCGCTCTGCGCTCTCAACCAGCTCCGGATAGGCACTCTTCATCTCGTCGCGCACCGCTTCGACCATGCGGTACATGAAGGGTTCTTCCTGCCCCAGCATCCGTCCGTGACGAATCCCCCGGCGCAGGATCTTGCGCAGGACGTAGCCGCGGCCCTCGTTGGCGGGGAGAACTCCGTCGGAGATGAGGAAGGTCGCGGCACGGGAATGGTCGGCGATGATGCGCAGCGACGCGTCCGCCGGGGTGCTCCCGTCCTGATAGCGGGTATGGGTCAGTTCGCCGGCGCGGGCGATCAGTGGGGTAAAAAGATCGGTTTCGAAATTGGAGAGCTTGCCCTGGAGCACCGCAGCCAAACGCTCCAGTCCGGCCCCGGTGTCAATGGAGGGCTTGGGCAACAGGTGGAGTTCCCCTTGCTGGTCACGATCGAATTGCATGAAGACCAGGTTCCAGATCTCCACATAGCGCGCCTCGTCCTCGCCGAAGGGCCTGTCCTCCCCCGTCTCCGACGCTTCGATGCCCATGTCGTAGAAAATCTCCGAGCAAGGACCGCAGGGACCGGTGTCTCCCATGGACCAGAAATTATCTTTCATACCCAGCTCGTGGATGCGCTCGGGGGGTACCCCCTGACCACGCCACAGCTCGTAGGCCTCTTCATCCCGCGGAATTCCCTCTTCTCCTTTGAAGATGGTGACGTAGAGCTTGTCCTTGGGCAGGGCGAGCCATTCGGGCGACGTAACCAGTTCCCAGGCAAACGCGATCGGCGTCGGGCTTGAAGTAGTCGCCAAAGCTGAAGTTGCCCAGCATCTCGAAGAAGGTATGGTGGCGGCGGGTGAAACCGACGTTCTCCAGATCGTTGTGCTTGCCGCCGGCGCGCACGCACTTCTGCGAAGTAACCGCGCGGTTATAGTCGCGGCGCTCCACTCCAAGGAATACGTCTTTGAACTGGTTCATGCCCGCATTAGTGAACAGCAATGTGGGATCGTTCGCCGGGACCAGCGAGGAGGAGTGCACACGACGGTGCTGCTTCGAGGCAAAAAAGCGCAGGAAGGTTTCCCGTATTTCAGAACCAGAGCGGTGCTGCATTCCTTAAGTCTAGAGCATTTCTTCTGTTCATTGGCCGGTAACAGGAGTGTTCTCAGCCCGGTAGACGACTTGGCCGTTGTAAATCGTCATTTCGCACTTCAGGTTGCGCAGGTCGGCGGAGGGGATGGTGTACATGTCTTTATCCCAAACAGCGATGTCCGCTTCTTTGCCGGGTTCGATGGAGCCTATTTTGCTTTCCAGGAACAATTGCTGGGCAGCCCATGCGGTATACGAGCGGAGGGCGGTATGCACATCGACTGCCTCGGCTGTACCGAAGGGCTGTTTTCCGTAAACGCCCTTGGCGGTCTCGCGCTCTACCGACGCCCAGAGCCCGAAGCGGGCGGCTAACGGGGTCACTGAGTAGTCTGAGCCCGCGGCCCAAAGGATCGCGTGGCTCTCGTAGGTGTGATAGGGATTCAAGCGAAGTGCGCGCTCGGGTCCGAAGTTGCCGGCATAGGTGTCGCCGATCCACCAGGTGAAGCCTGGCTGCGTCTCGGGAAAGCCCGCGTCATAGTTTTTCTGGAGCATGGCCATGGTCTCGATGGCGTGATCGGTCGGGATGTTGGCATGAATGATGCTGTGCCGCAGACCGGACGTAGGCTTTTCTTTCAGCACCTGTGCGTAGGTATCCACCACCCAATCGATGGCGTGGTCGCCGATGGCATGGGTTCCCACAGAGACACCGGCCTGATGAAAGAGGCGGACCATCTGACGGTAGACTTCGGGATCGATCGAGGGGTAGCCGAAATTGCCCTGGTCAATGCCGGTCGAGTTCTTGTTCCACTCCTTGTAGACCCAGGCAGTCCGCGCGCCTCCGCTTCCATCGAGGTAAAGCTTGGCTCCGCAAGAGACGAGGTTGCCGTCGCCTAGTGAATCCGGCGGCCGGGGTAGCGCTTGGATGCGAGCGAGCGCGGCCTGGGCGGATTCGAGCGTAGTGCCGCCGTGCCAGAGCACGCAGACGTGCACGGTCAACTTTTTCTCTTCCAGTAATTGGTGATAGGCGTCCCAGATCGGCGGTTGAATGTCAGGATCTTTTACGGCGGTCATACCTTCGTGGTGCAGCGTGTCGACCATGCGGAGAATTCCGTTGCGCCACTGCTCCGGGGTTGGAGGCGGAATGAGCGCGACCACCGCGTCCTTGGCCGACTCCTTCAATACACCGGTCGGGACGCCCTGGGCATCGCGGTCAATGGTCCCGGCTGGAGGATTGCTGGTCGTAGCGGTTATGTGCGCCAGCTGCAATGCCTGGTGATTAGCGACTCCATAGTGACCTGTGGTGTGCATGAGCCAGACGGGATTGCTGGGAGCTACCTCGTCAAGGTCGGAAGCGACGATGTAGCGGCGCTCCGCGAGTTTGCCTTCATCCCAGCCAGAGCCGGTTAACCATTCGCCGGGCTTTAGCTTGGCGGCCGCTGCCTTTACCCGGAGCTTTACTTCGTCCACGGTTGTGGCATCGCTGAGGCTCACCGAGTAAAGCTCCTCGACTCCGCCCCCTGCGAGATGGGCGTGGCTGTCGATTAATCCTGGGGTTGCGGTTCTCCCATGCAGATCGATCACTCTTGCCTTGGATCCGGCGAGCCGCAGGATCTTTTTGTCCGAGCCTACGGCTATGATTTTTCCCTCACGGATCGCAACCGCCTGGGCTATGGAATCCTTGGCATCTACGGTCAGAATTTTTCCGTGGACCAGGACCAGGTCGGGCGTCTGAGCGGATGCGGAGAGAGCCAACAGGAGGCAGACAAGGGTTATGGGTTTGGACATGAGAGTGTGTTCACTGTAACGAATCTTGGTTGGCTTTGCGTGCTTTCCGTGCCCACCAACGATGGGCAGTCCTGGGTCAGCGCTTTTTAATTGTGCGGCGTGCTCGACCATTCCCAGAAGCCAGTCGACGGCAAGAAAAGGCTTAGGACTCTTCAGCCGTGTCTTCCTCCGGCAACGCCAGATCAAGATCCCAGCTCTTCAGCAGCGCAGAGATGACGGCGAAGGAAAAGCCCGCACCTACCAGGCGGCGGACCAGGCGCGCAGTCTCCTTCTCGTCTTGGGGCTTTTTTATCCGCTTGCGAGCAACATAGCGCCGAACCAGCTCCTCTTCGCTGACCTGCGCATAGGCGGTCTCAAGCGTACTGGCGACCAGATCGGCTTGCACGCCCTTGCGGGTGAGCTCCTGCTGCACACGTCGTCTGCCGAAGCTCTGGTTCTCCTGGCGCAGACGGGTGTACGTAGAGGCAAAGGCGCGATCATCGAGATAGTGCTGGTCGGCAAGGCGAGCGACCACGGCCGCCATCTTGCTCTCACCCGTCTCTCCCTGTTCAACGCGGCGGCTCATCAGCCGTTTCAGCTCAGCTACTGTGCGCATTTGCCGGGCCAAAGCGCCTACGGCGTATTGGTAGAGAGCAGCCTCGTCGAGCGGCTCCGGCCTTCGGCGCGAGCGGAAAGGCATAACAGCTCAAAGGCCGAGCAGCTTCCGATTAGTCTCACGGTCGGCTTGGCCGCTGGCGAAATCATCGAAGGCATGCTCCGTAACACGGATGATGTGGTCGCGGATGAAGGGAGCTCCCTCGCGGGCTCCATCTTCAGGATGCTTGAGGGCGCATTCCCACTCCATGACCGCCCAGCCTGGATAGTCGTACTGCGCCAGCTTACTGAAGATGCCGCCAAAGTCGACCTGGCCGTCGCCCAGCGAGCGAAAGCGTCCAGGACGGTCGATCCAATTCTGATAACCGCCATAGACACCCGATCGCCCCGTGGCATTGAACTCGGCGTCCTTCACGTGGAAGGCCCGGATGCGTTCATGGTAGATGTCGATGAAGGATAGGTAGTCAAGCTGCTGCAGTACGAAGTGACTGGGATCGTAGAGGATATTGGCCCGCGGATGTCCGCCGACCGCCGCCAGGAAGCGCTCGAAGGTGATTCCATCGTGCAGGTCTTCTCCGGGATGGATCTCGAAGCAGAGATCAATCCCCTGCTCATCAAAAGCATTGAGAATCGGTTTCCAACGACGGCCCAGCTCGGCAAAGGCCTCGTCGATTAATCCTGCGGGCCGCTGGGGCCAGGGATACACGTAGGGCCACGCCAGAGCTCCAGAGAAAGTGGCGTGCGCCTTGAGCTTCAGGTTGCGGCTGGCTTTTGCGCCATACAGGACCTGTTGTGTCGCCCACTCCTGCCGGGCCTTGGGATTGCCTGCCACCTCCGGCGGAGCAAAGCCGTCGAACTGCAGGTCGTAGGCCGGATGGACCGCGACCAGTTGGCCCTGCAGATGCGTGGATAGTTCAGTTAACTGCAAGCCCAGACCGTGCAGCATGCCCAGCAGCTGGTCACAATAGGCTTGGCTCTCCGCGGCCTGCTTCAGGTCGAAGAGACGCTTATCCCAACTTGGGATCTGGATACCCTTGAAGCCCAGGCCCGCAGCCCATTTGGAGATGTCTTCCAGGTTGTTGAAGGGTTTCTGATCAGCCGCGAATTGGGCCAGGAAGATTGCCGGGCCTTGAACAGTTTTCATAGGGTCACCCATCCGGCACGCGTCCGGCTGCTGTTTACCGCTCGGTCTACAAAAGTCATGCTGCGCAGTCCCTCGTGAATGCCGGGGACCAGATCACTCAGTTTCGCTGCGGGATCGCTGAAGCGAGCACGAACCGCCGTCGCGAAGTCGCGATAGATATTGGCGAACGCTTCCAGCAATCCCTCGGGATGTCCCACTGGCAAGCGAAAGTCGCCGCGCACAGAGGGCGCCAGATAGTCCCCGGCCGCGTGCAGGGTTTGACTGGGCTGGTCTATCCAGCTCACGTCAAGGTAATTGGGGTTTTGCTGGAACCAGTGAAGTCCGCCCTTTTCGCCATATAGATGAAGCTGCAGATCGTTGCGATCGCCGGCTGCGATCTGGGATACGAACAACACCCCGGGGGCGCCGTTGTCGAGTTTGAGCAGAACGTTGCAGTCGTCGTCCAGCGCCCGGCCGGCTCCGACCCGGTTGAGATCCGCGCAGATTTCGGCTACCTCGCGTCCGCTTACATACTCAAGCAAATTGAATGCGTGTACCCCGATATCGCCGATCGCTCCGCCCAAGCCCGATTGCGCGGGGTCTAAACGCCACGCCGCCTGTTTGTGACCCGTTGTCTCTAGAGCGGTGCTCAGCCAGCCTTGCGAGTATTGCACCACCGCTTTGCGGATCTTACCCAGCTTGCCGCCCCGAGCCATCAGACGCGCCTCGCGCACCAAGGGGTAACCGGTGTAGGTAAAGGTCAGCCCATAGAGAAGCCCGGTGCGGCGAATGACTTCCGCCAGAGTTTTGGCCTCTTCGAGGGTGGCCGTCGCCGGTTTGTCGCTCATCACGTGGAAACCGTGCTCCAGAGCCGCCTTTGCGATGGGCAAATGGAGATGATTCGGGGTGACGATGCAGACAAAGTCGATGGCATCCTCCCGCTTGCTCTCTCGCTCCATCATCTCTTCAAAATTTGCGTAGGCACGGTCGGGGCTGATGCCGTAGGTCACGCCGGCCTGCCGCGATCGTGCCGCATCCTGGCTGAAAGCTCCTGCCACCAGCTCGATGGTTCCATCCAACTCGGCCGCCATGCGATGTACCGGGCCGATAAAAGAGCCGGCGCCACCACCCACCATCCCCATTCGGAGACGTCTACCCTGCTGATCCATTCTTATCTTTCGCCTCTGCTCCCAGGACTACCGTCCTGGGTTATTTTCAGCCGTCCCTACGGGACTTTTCCGATCATCCACGTTTACCCAGGACTTACGTCCTGGGCTACTTTCAGCCGTCCCCTTCGGGACTGGGTGCTCTTCTGCGGTGCCTTCGGTGTTTCGTAATTCCTGACGCGCGCGGTTTCACTCTCAACCGCCGGGCTCCATGCTAATGCATTTTTCAGGCTTGAATAAAACCGCGCTGGGCGACGGCGATATTGCCCCGGGAGGAATTTTTCACCAGGTACATCATCTGGTCGGCGGCGCCGATGATCTCCTGGATCGTGCTGCCATCCTCCGGGTAACTGGCTATGCCGAAACTGGCCATCATGCGTACCTCGAGTCCCTCGGCCAGGAGATAGTGGGTATCGCGCAGTGCATGCATGAGACGCTGTGTGACTTCAAGAGCCGCATCTTTTCCCGTCTGGGGCAGCAGAACAATGAACTCGTCTCCACCGTAGCGAAAGGCCGAATCGATTCCCCGCACGTTGTGCTTGATGGTCCGGGCGATCTCTGCCAGCAGCCGGCTACCTGTCAGGTGCCCGTGGAGATCGTTGACTCGCTTGAAGTGATCCAGGTCAATGAAGATCAGGCTGAAGGGGAGATTGAAGCGGCGAGAGCGCTCCAGCTCAACCTCGGTGATGGAAAACAAGTGCCGGGAATTGAACAGCCCGGTGCAGTCATCGGTGATAGTTAGTTCCTGAATGCGCTCCACGGCACGCACATTCTGGATAGCGATTGCCGCGTAATCGCACAGCACCTGGAGAAAGGCCATGGTTTCCCCAGTCAAAGTAGAGACACGATAATTAAGCAGCTCGATCACGCCCAGCGTGCGATCCCGCGAACGCAGCGGTATGCAGATTGCGGATCGCACCGGGGAAAGCGGCGACCCGGCACCCTCGACCGTAAAACGGGGATCGTTTCCCGGCTCCGACACGATCACTGGTTCGCCGTGCTGGGCCACCCAGCCGGCAATTCCCTCGCCCATACCGACCCGCAGGTTGCGATCGCCGGACGACTTTCCGGCCGCGACCGCGTAATAGAGATTTTGCTGCTCCTCATCGACGATGAGCAGGGACCATGATTCGGGCTCGAAAAACTGCTCCATCTGAAGCATGATGGCGCCCAAAATCGAATCCAGGTCCAGGGAGGAGGTCAACGCACGCGCGACGTCATGGAAGACCATCAGGTCCTTGGGCAGTGCCTCACGTTCTGGGAAGGATCGATCGACCATTCCAGCCGCTAGCCTCCGATATGAACCATGCTGCGTGATGGCTTCAGAAACCCTGGCTCGCCAATATGGTGGCGCGCCTCCTTGGTCTCAACCGTCTTTTGGATAAACCCCGCGAGATCCTCGTCAGAACCACCACGCGCCAATACACCATAAAGATTGTGATCGAAGTGGGAGAAGAGACAGGTGCGAATCTTGCCGTCTGAGGTGAGGCGGATACGGCTGCAGGCTCCGCAAAAGGCCTGGGATACGGGGGCGATGATGCCGATTTCTCCGATGCCGTCGTCGAAGGTATAGCGGCGCGCGGTTTCACCAGGGCTGTTGGCGGCCAGGGGCACCAAGGGGCGGAAGCTGTTGAGCTTACTCACCACCTCATTGAGCGGAACGACTACCTCGGGGGTCCACAAGCGGTCCTCTTCCAGTGGCATGAACTCAATAAAGCGAACGATTACGCCTTCCTCTCGCGAGAAGCGGGCAAAGGGGACGATTTGGTCGTCGTTGAAGCCGCGTAACAGCACACAGTTCACCTTGACCGGGCCCAACCCTGCCTGTTGGGCGGCGCGTACGCCAGCCAGCACCTTGTCGAAGCTGCCCGGGACGCGCGTGATGCGCTCGAAGATGGGCGCGTCCACGGCATCCATGCTCACCGTAATCCGGCTAAGCCCAGCGCGCGCGAGGGGGGCAGCCATTTCGGCAAGAAGGTGCCCGTTGGTAGTGATTGCTAGGTCCAGCGGCCTCGGATCGCCGGCCGTGTTGGTACGCAAACCGGCAAGCGCCGCCAGCAAGGGGATAAGACCCTTCCGCAGCAGCGGCTCGCCGCCCGTCAGGCGAACTTTTTCGATGCCCAGAGAGACGAAGACCCGGATGATCCGGAGGTAGTCTTCCATGGCCAGCTCGGCGAATTGAGCCCCCTCGCTGCCGGTGCGGCAGTAGACACACTTGTAGTTGCAGCGATCGGTGATGGAGACACGGAGGTCGGTGATGGTTCGGCCGAATTTGTCCGTCAATCGAACTGCGGGGCCGCGAACCGCGGGCTGCGGGTTGGCCGCCGGGCCTTCACGCTCGCCAACGGGCGGGTAGAGTACGGCAGCCGGACTGTGCGGACCACTCGAAGACATGGTGAAGTATCTCCAACGTAAACCGTGAACCTGGTTGGATGCACGTAAGCTTCGGTCCAAGCGCGCGGTGAACGCCGGGTACGCTCGGAATCTCTAGCACAATTAGAGCATTTTTGTATCTTTACGCGGCTTTTCCTATAAGAAACTTACGTTTAACAGCCCCTGCGATGGATCGGGAGGGGGAAAGAAAAAGCTCTAAACCATGCCGGGACAGCAACTCCGGACTTCCCAATGCCCTTATCCTGCTCTATAGTCAGTTAAATCAATGGATACTCCGACAGAGACGAAATCACAAGTTCGCCAGGGAACAGCAGGATTTCCTTCTTCTTCCGGCAAGTCGTTTAACGGATATTTCAGCCCGGACAAACGGTGGAACTTCCGCAAGAACGACCTTATCGACGCACGCGCCCGGCGTCTTTTCGAGACCACTGCCTTGGCCTGCAACCACGATGCCTACCCTTTCCAGATTCCCCTGGAAGGACGGACCGGCCCCCAGGTGCGGGCGGACGGCCATTCGATGCTTATGCTGTCGTCCTATGACTACCTGGGACTGATCGGCGACCCGCGGATTGACGCTGCCGCGATCGAGGCCATCCGGAAGTACGGCACCGGTACAGGCGGCGCTCGCTTGCTCACCGGAACCACGGACCAACATATCCTGATGGAACGCGACATTGCTGCCTACAAGGGCACCGAAGCGGCTATTACCTTCAGTTCAGGCTACATGGCTAATGTCGCCGTACTGGGCGCACTGCTGGGACCAGCCGATCGCGTGATCATGGATTCGCTCTGTCATCGCAGCTTGACGGATGCCTGCCGGTTTGCCGGGGTGCAGTTACAGCGGTTCCGGCACAATGATGCCTCATCTTTACGCCAGGAGTTGCAAAACGGAACCCAGGCCAACCGTACGCTGGTTATCTCCGACGGCGTTTTTTCTATGGACGGCGACGTGTGCCATCTGCCCGAAATCCTTGAAGTGAAAGAGGAATTCGGTTTCTTCCTGCTGGTTGACGAATCGCATGCTTCCGGAGTGTTGGGAGCTTGTGGACGCGGCACCGATGAGCATTTTGGCATTCCGACGGACGCGGTCGATATCTGGACCGGTTCGCTGGCAAAATCGATTCCTTCCACCGGAGGCTTTGCGGCCGTTTCGCAGGAACTTGCTATCTATCTGCAACACGGGGCATCCCCGTTTATTTTTTCGGCAGCGCTGAGCCCGGCTGCTGTGGCGGCTATCCGAGAGGGATTCGCAATTCTGAAGAGCGAACCGGAACGGGTTGCCAAAATCAAGCACAATGCCGACTTCCTGCGCAGCGGTCTCTGCTCCCTGGGGTATGACACTGGGTTGTCGGAGACGGCAGTAATTCCGGTCATTCTGAACGACGAAACAACCACGGGCTTGTTCGCCCGGCGGCTCCGCGACCACGGTGTTCTGGCAACGCCTGTGCTGTTTCCTGCTGTTCCCCAGGACTCAGCGCGGCTGCGGCTCTGTGTGACCGCCGCCCATACGCAGAGCGACCTGGAATACGCACTCGACGTCTTCGAAAAGATGGCTCGCAACTAAGAAGACGAGTACCCACGAGGAGACTCGGGTCCTAACCATTCCAGGGGCCCGGGATGGTCGATCTCTATCTAAACCCAATATATGGTAGGCACGAGGAGACTCGAACTCCTGACCTCTACCGTGTCAAGGTAGCGCTCTAACCAACTGAGCTACGCGCCTGTGTTGCAAACCTGCCATCAACTTCTGAGCTTCCCGGCTTGCCGGGAAGCTCTCACCAACTGACCTACGCGCCTGCGCAGTGCATCTCGCTATCATACCAAAAGCTCATGTACCATCAATCTTCTGGCCTGTACCCAGGAAGACGGGAAACCCTTGCTGAAAGAACTGCGCGCAGCTCCTAATCTGCTTACTTTTCTGCGCCTCTGCCTCATACCTTTTCTTGTCATCGCGGTTCTTGAGTCCCATTACAAGACCGCGCTCTGCCTCTTCGTCGTTGCCGGACTCAGTGATGGCCTCGATGGCTTGGCCGCGCGACTGCTCAAGCAGCAGACCCAAATCGGCCAGTACCTCGATCCCGTGACCGACAAGCTTCTGCTCAGCACCCTTTTCCTTGTCCTCATGCACCAGCAGCTGGTGCCGCGGCGGGTCACCGTCCTGGTTTTTAGCCGCGACCTGGGAATCCTCATCGTTGCCTCTCTCCTCTATATCAGTCTCGGCATGCGCGACTTCCGTCCTAGCATCTATGGCAAGGCAAGCACTTGCGCGCAAATCCTTGCCCTGCTCACTGTCTTGCTTTGTCAGGTCTATGCCCCAAGGCCATTAATCATGCTGCGCACGCTCGCTCTCGATGCCACCGCTGCGTTGACCATCGTCTCCGCCTTGCATTACGCCTGGCGCACCGCGCGGCGTCTGGCCGTCGCCGAGGCTCACTAAAAATTCGCGAAATGGCAAAGGTTTGAAAAATTCGCATTCGATGACAAACTATTGCCAGCACTTGGCTCCCGGTTTAACGTTACTGAAACAGTTTGCCCCCTTGCCCTGAAGACTCGTCCTTGGGGCAGTACTGCGGTTCTACGAAGGCCCTTATGTCTGAGACGATCCAAGCACGTGTTCTCCGAGTGATTGCTACTACCCAGCGGATTCCTCTGGAGAAAGTCAAGCCCGACAGCACCTTCGAGGAGCTGGGCATCGATTCGATGGACAGCATCAATATCCTCTTCGACCTCGAAAGTGAGTTCGACATCGAGATCAAAGACGAAGACGCGAAGAAGATCCAGACCATCCGCGAAATGATCGATGGTGTCACCTACCTGGTGGATTCCAAGCAAAACCCCTCTGCCCAGGCTGCAGCCGAGTAAGCTCGCCGCTATCGGCGAGACGCTGGAGTTTGTTACCCTCGGACCAGCACAATCCTTCTTGAAAACGGTGTAAATGCGAGTTGTCATATCAGGAATGGGCGTTATCAGCGCTCTGGGACTTGACCAGGAAGGATTCTGGCAGTCACTTGCAAGTGGTCGATCCGGAATCGGACCCATACCGGAAAACGTCGGGCCCGTCCCCGAGATGGGCATGAGCCAGGTCCGTTTCAAGAACGGCGCAGCGGTGCTCGGTTATGACGCCGAAACGTATTTTCCCCGCAAGACGCTCAGCTTCATGGATCGCTTCGCGCAGTTTTCTGTTATCGCTGCCCGTGAGGCGGTAGCAGCAGCCGGTATCGAATGGACCGAGGAGTTGCGCGAGAGCGCAGCGATCATCACCGGTTCCTGCATGGGAGGCAGATTTACCGACGAAATCGGCTACTGGGAACTCTTCCATCATGGCAGGCATCGCGTCCACCCACTGACCATCCCGTTGGGAATGAGCAACGCGGGCGCCAGCCACATCTCGATGGAATTCGGCCTGCACGGACCCGCATATACCTTTTCTACGGCCTGTTCCTCGTCGGCGCACGCCATTGGCAATGCACTCTGGATGGTGCGTTCTGGAGCTGCGCCCCTGGCGATTGCGGGAGGGAGTGAAGCGCCGCTTTTTCTGGGTGGATTGAAGGCGTGGGAGGCTATGAGGGTCGTCAGCCCAGACACGTGCCGTCCCTTTTCTGCCAAACGC
Organism: uncultured Acidobacteriaceae bacterium; assembly: GCA_963775365.1. Classification (GTDB taxonomy): domain Bacteria; phylum Acidobacteriota; class Terriglobia; order Terriglobales; family Acidobacteriaceae; genus PALSA-350. The sequence goes on from CAVZJL010000015.1 coordinate 93,673, forward strand.
TCCGGAATGATCCTGGGGGAGGGCGCGGCGATGCTGGTTCTGGAGCCGCTTGAGCGGGCTCTGGCGCGCGGCGCCAAGCCGCTTGCTGAGATCGTGGGCTTCGGCATGTCAGCGGATGCCTGCCACGTCACCCAACCCTCCGCCGAAGGCGCCGCTCGGGCCATCCGTGCCGCGCTGCGCGATGGTGGGTTAGTTCCAGAGCAGGTTGGCTACATCAATGCGCACGGTACCGCGACTGAGGCCAATGACCGTATGGAGGCAGCGGCCATCCATGCCGTCTTCGGTGGACACGCCCCTGGGCTACCGGTCAGTTCCACCAAATCGATGCATGGGCACACGCTGGGGGCGGCTGGAGCGATCGAAGCGGTCGCTACCGTGATGGCTCTAGGCAAAGGCATTCTGCCCCCCACAGCGAATTTCACTGAGGCGGACCCGCTTTGTGCACTGGACGTGATTCCTAATGAAGCCCGCGCTGCGAGCGTAGAAGTTGCCCTGTCACAATCCTTCGCCTTTGGCGGATTGAACGCAGTCTTGGCCTTTCGCGCCTGGCGCTGATCATCTCCCAGCTTACGAACCATTTCCGCGGAACTCCGCTTCTCGTTCCGTGACCAATGACGGTTGCCGTCATTGGTTCGGGAAGCAGTACCAGGCAGCGTTCTTCCCACCTCTTCCCTAGCTGGCAGCTCTTTTCTCCTTATCCTTGGCGGCTGCAATTCGTTCATGCAAAAGCTGCTTAGCATTTTCAAGAACCTTCAGGCGCCGTGCAGGCAAGTTTTTGCCGGCGCGATTGATGTAGAAGGTCAGCATGCGCATACCGGATGAGGGTCCCTTCGGAGATACTTTCCTGGACGCGAGCTCGCGTGCAATTGTCTTAGCATCCTTGTTGAACAAACCGGAGCGCGGGTGAGTGGAATCCGTATTCACCCCTGCTGACCACTTACGCTTTGCGTTGGAGCTGGCGTGAGACCCGACCTTGCTGGAAGTTTTTGCAGCCATTCCACCCCCACATATTTTCTGGGATGCAGTCCAAAGCATTAACGGGTAGATTCCTCTGGCTTTTCTGCCGAACCGTTGGGCAGATCTCCCGCATCAAAAAGCGGTAACTTCTGACAGACAAAGGCAGTCGGAAAAATGGTCAAAGAAAAGGCGCGGTTTTTCTGGGCCGGAATACTCGCGCTCTCGTTCTCTACGGCGCACGCACAAACCCCGCAACAAATCATCCAACAGGCCGTCGACGCTGAACGGATAGCAGACCAGAACGATCATTCCAACTGGATCTTCCTGGAAGAGAGCGACAAGCCGAAAGAACATATCCTGCAGTGGGTAGCCGCCACCCAACGGGGGAGTGTTGAACGCGTTCTCGAAAAGGATGAACGAGAGCTGACCGCGGCCCAACAGCAGGAGCTGATTCAAAAATATCTCCGCGATTCCCGCGCCCAGAAGAAACAGATCGAAGAGGCGAATCACGACAATCAGCAGATCGATGACCTGATGAAGCTTCTGCCGGCTGCCTTTATCTGGACACAAACAGGATCAACCGCAACTACAACCTCACTACACTTCGACCCTTCGCCGACCTTCCATCCGCCTACACGCGAGGCTCGTGTCTTCAGCAGCATGACCGGCGACCTGGTCGTCGATAATCAGCAACACCGCATTTGCAAAATCAAGGGCCACCTTATCCATGATGTGACTTTCGGCGGAGGGCTGCTGGGGAGATTGAAGGAGCGCAGCTCTTTTGCGCTCGAACAACAACAGGTCGGCCCATCGGTTTGGGAACTAACGGCCATTCACGTCCATCTCGAAGGCAACGCTCTTCTCTTCAAGAGCGTTTCGCTGCAACAAGACGACAAACGTTCCAGATTTCGGCCGGAAGCGGCGAACCTGACTCTGGAACAGGCCGCCACTTCCGTGATGAACGAGCCGAGACTGTTCGCCTGTAGTGACTCCCTCAGCAGTGGACCAATGGCCGAAGAGCAAGCTGGATGCGCCGAAAAGCTCACCACGAATACCGGGCTAAAGCGTTAGCGCGGGTCTCTACTTCTGAACGGATTCCGCTTCCAGATCCGCTGAGCCGTTTGCCGCAGAGTGCGCTTGTTGCAGCCGGTATCCCGCACGTGTCCGGACGTGATACTTCTGCATGTCCTTCCCTACCAGCTTGACGGTGATGGTGCGCCATCCAGTGCTGGGGTTGGGCTGGGGATAGTAGCTGAGCGAGTAAAGGTGCGCCAAATCCTCCTGGATAAAGGCGAAGGCCTTCTTTTCGTCGCTCCAGCTGCGGGCAAAATAGGCCTTGCCTCCCGTGGCCTTACTCATGCGCTCGAAGACGGCGGTCGAGATCGGCTCCAACTGTGCTTCCCGGGTGCTGATCATGTAGATGATCGTGCCCGTGGATTGGGCTAGTTCGGCTACATCTTCTGGGGGCACAAGGCTTGCGTTGTCGGGGCCATTGGAGAAGACCACGACCACTTTTCGCCCGGTGTAGCGGGCGGCATCCTCGACCGTCAACAGCAGGCAGTTATAAAGCGCGGCGTCGTCCCCGGCGACCGTGCTTCGCACCCCGCGCAGCACCTGCGCTCGATCAGATGTGAGGGCTGAATTCCGGGAAAGATCGCGGCTGTAGGAATAAAAAGCCACCTTGTTCGCACTTTCCAGGGAGCGAACAAACTCGGTGATGGCATCCTGCGCAAAGACAAAGCCCCGGTACATGTAGTTGCTGGTATCGAAAAGAACAAAGACGTTGGCGCCGGAGATTTTGGCGGGCAAGGTCGCAGGATCCTCGCCGACACCGGCGGAATGGGATTTCTCGGGCGGCACCGCACTCACCACGGTCGCTTTTGTTTTCGCGGCTGGTTGCGCACCAGGTGAGCCGGGCTGCCCAGGAGCCGCATTCGGCGGCGGCTGAAGTACCTGGCGAGCTCCCTCATTGCCTTCTTCAAAAGTGGCAAGTCTCTCCGGGATCTTGTCTTCAGTGATAGCAAAGTTTTCCGGACCAAGTCCCGAGATGTAGTTGCCTTTGCTATCAGTCACAGCGACGTTTAACTGCACCAGGTCCACATTCACGCGGATGTTCGTGGTGTCGTCCTGGGCGCTCGTTACGCGGCCGCCAAGGAACAAGAAACCAATTGCGATAGGAACGAAGAGAAGAGGTCGCTTTGCCATTGTCTGTCCTGTATCCCGTTTATTTGTGGCCTACCGGGGCCGAGCTAACTGAAGACTGTTCGTGCTGCCCACCAACTTCCTGGTTGGAGGAGGCGGCTTCCGCCAATTGAGGCAGAACAATCTTGCCTTGGCGGAAGTCTTCCCCGGTCTCCTTCATGGCGCGCGTCAGCGCCAGCCAGTCCTCGATATCGGTCGCGAAAATATTCGCCACCATGCGACGGGTCAATTCGGGGACCAGGCGATTCAGCATGACCGGTGAGTAACCCTTTTCATCCGCAAGCCGCGCCCAATACAGATTGGTTGAATCCCACGATTCCCCCAACAAGCGGCTGGAGCTACCACCGAAGGCCGGGAACGGCTGCACGTTCAGGAGCTCGCACGCATAGTTCTGGGCCAGCACCGGGTGAGGTGTGCCAAAGTCCCGGGAGATACGCTGCAAATTGACTTCGGCCGGATATTGCCGGATGAGGGTATCCAGTTCCCTACCCGCCGGTCCCATGGACGATGTCTCCTGGGGAAAACTACGGCGAAACTCGACTGCAAGATGAAAGGTATCTGCCGGGGTAACTCGAACGAGACCAGCGCTGGCATTCCCCGACGCGAGAGCCCGCTCCAATTGTCCCAGCCGCTGCCGTGGCAGACGCTCGGAGAGAATGCCGATCACTTTACTCCGCAGTTCATCATTCGTCGATGCCGCCGTAATAAGGTCCTCTCCGGCCTGCTGATAAAGGCTTACGGCATGCAGTTCGTTGCTCGTTACATTCCACCAGCGGGGTAATGTCGCACTAACCAGCAGGTCCGCCGTTACCTCCTTCCAGATCAAGGCCTGGACGTTTCTCGGCGCGATGAAGTCTTCCTCAGTGGTGGCCAGTACATACGGCAACTCCGCGAGCGAGCCAACCAGGTAAGCGCCTCCCCCAGCGGGCGATCCCTGATTGAACAATTCAGGAGCCTGCCAGAGCTGGGTCACGCCCATAATGGTTTCGCCCGAAAAATCGTGCGACCGCACAAAGAGTGGATTGTTGTGCAAAAGCTGGGCCCCGGGTGGCTCGTAGTAGGCATAGTTCAAACCAACCAGAGAATCTCTGAGGAACGGTGTGAGTTGACCGCGGGCGGCTTCCAGTTGCGGCCGCGATCCCGGCGTTTTTATGACCTTGGTAAGGTCCACGTGTACCTGCAACTCGCTATGACGGTTGGCGTAGACACCAGGTGCCCATTCGGTCTTTTCGCTCTCGGTGAAGATGGGGCGGGGCAACTCGAATTCTTTGAGTTCATTCGCTAGCGGTACTAAGTTGCTGCCCGCGGGCGCTCCCTGCGCCATGCGCGTAAGTCCATCTCCCAGCGTGAAAAGCGAATCCAGCGACACCAGACGTTGATCATCGAGCACCGCCCGTATTTTGGCGGCCATTTCATCCCGTATCCGTTGACCGTCAGATGACTGCTGCGGAGGACCTGCCAGCAGCTCAACTAGTTCGTCCTGGGAAAGATTGGATTTGCCAGTTGCCGCCACCATCAGGGTTCCCAAAGAAGCGTGACCGGCGTCGAAGAGCTGGGCAGAAGAATTAATGGTCGCGAAGGGCGTGATCGCGCGCTGCCAGGATTGGTTCAGATCCGTGTCCCGCAATTCTCCCTGGCGAGCAAGAATCTGCCAAAGTCCCAGGTTCGCCTGAAAGACGCCCATGGCGTTTCCGCGCAGGCTGTGGTCGTGGATCGCGTCGATTGCGTCGGTCACCTTTACAAACTGCGCAATCGAGGCGTCGTTCAAATCGGGAAACTCTGAAAATACCAGGTACCAGTTGCTAAGCTGCGAGAACTTGGTGGCCAAAAGAAGCACTGTCTCCGGGGATAGGCGCTTATCCGGGGCGCGCCGCCTATCCACCTCGTTCAGCATGAGATAGATCTGCAGTGGACCCTGGTCGGTATCGATGCGTGACAACGCAGCCATGCCTTCGAGCAGTTGGTCGGGATGCTTCCATCCATGCGCACGCCGACCCCAATCGTGGACGATTTTCGAGTCTGATTTCTGGGTCAGGATCTGCTTCCAAACCTCGAGGTTGCCGGGAATGCGGGGCTCGCCATCCGGCCCGATTTGCAGGCGGGTGAAGAGCATCAGCAAGGCAGGGGCTTTACGAAAGACAGCCCTGGCAGGATAGGCGTTGGGTTCCGGCTCGCGGAAGGCGTCGTACAGATGTTTGAGGCGTGGAGATGTAGTCAAGTACGCCTGCTGTGAGGCGCTGACGCGCGCCAAGGTGTCGAAATAAACGGCCATCCAGCCGTTATCCGTACCGACCAGACCGAGGACAAAGTCCGCCGGCGCCCTTGGACTGGCGCCCACCAGCTCTCTCCATGCGGTTTCAGCGGAGGGTCCTCCGGGCACAATAACGCGGCCCCCGCGAATGGAGATCTGGGTTCCATAGAAATCGAGAACCGGGCCGTAGGGCAGAAGTCTGCCCAGACCGGGCGAGCGCGCGAGCACATTCCTCGTCTCGGTATCGCTATTGGCAAGCGCCCAGTACAGGCGATCGACTGCGGGCTCGTGCAGCAGGATGTCTACCAGCGATTGCGCGCCCCGGCTCTTGGCACTGCTGAGCGCGCGCCACTCGTTCTCGCTAAAAAGCACAGGAACGCGGGATGAGGGGAAAGCGTAGGTAAACGGTGTGCCCTTCTCGAGCGACTCTTCCAATGTGGTGAGAGGAAATCCTGAGTCCGTGGTGAGGAACGCGCGTTCCGGATCCGCAGTCATCAGAATGGAGTCTTTTTGCCCGCAAGCCGGTCGCGCGTGGTAGCCGAGGATGCTCAACAACGGCTCCGCCTCCGCGCAGTTGGCAACATGTATGGTGCCGGTTGACCCAGCCAGCATCTCCAGTTCTCTCGCCTGATGAAGATAGCGGTCGACTAAGCGCAGATACTCCGTTGGCACGCCGTTCAGATAGCCGGTCGCATACGCATTGCGCGCGAGAAGAGGCAATACATCGTCGCGAGATATCTGTTGGCTGATACCGGCCATGCGCAGAAAAGATCGCAGAGGCCCGGGAATGACGACCGTGTTCTCCTGAGGCGCCGGGTGAGCCACGGCATGTGCAGCCTTGGTGGGCGACGCCGGCTGGGCAGAGGTGGAAGGGTTGGGATGAACGGCGTTGTTCGCCTGTGCCCAGGAGACTGAGCACTGGCAGCAAAAGCCGACAGCAAGAAGAGCGGACAAACAGGTTGCAGACTTCACGGCGTACGCCTCTCAGGGAAACTTCGAGACTTGGGGGCAACCACGATTTTTCGAACAAAATACATCGGAACATGGCCCGTGTGAGCGACAGAACCCCGAGATTAGTCACAACTTTCCAATTAACTTATTTACCTGTTTTGCGACGTCCCCCTGGTCCACTGCTTTCGTGTCAGCCAAGATACACCACCTGCGAAGGCGAGGTGTGAATATCTATTCGGGGCATCAAAAGCGAGAGACCTAAATAACTGTTGCCGCATGAGTGGTGCAGATTTGCAGGTGCCAAAGGTAACCCGAATGCTATAACCGGACGCACGGAGGTTGTCAAAATGGTTATTGAAATGCGCACGTACAAAACGAAGCCGGGTATGCGGTCTCGATTCCTCGAAATATTTCACTCTAAAAGTATTCCGGCGCACAGAGAAATCGGAATCAAAATATTAGGTCCGTTTCATTCCGTCGAAGATCCGGACACTTTCTTTTTCATGCGTGGCTTTCCGGATCTGGCTTCGCGCAAGCCGATGAAAGTAAAGTTTTATGAAGGCGCAGTGTGGAAAGGAGAGTTGGAAGGCCTCCTGCTCCCCATGCTGGAAAAGTATGAAGTTTTGTTGGTGGAAGACAGCGAAGGTCTGATTCATTGGTAGGACTTGGCTGCGCCGGTCGATTTGCAGGATGAGCGGGACGGCAGGTATGGTGGCGAAGTCGATGCCGGCAACTTCCTTTTGGCTTCTACCGGAGATTTTTCATGCGCCTTTTGCGTCTTCTGCTGGCCGGCATGGTCTGCTCGCTTGCCTTTTCGCTCAGTGCTGCAGCGGCAGTGCAACTTCCCAATCTCTTCTCAGACCACGCGGTGTTGCAACGCGATCGCCCGGTCCGGATTTGGGGTTGGGCTCAGGCCGGGGAAAACATCACCGTCCGCTTCCACGGCCAGACCGTCGCTACGCAAGCCGATCCGGTTGGCTATTGGGAAGCGTGGCTCAAACCGGAGTCAGCAGGCGGCCCCTACACCCTTACGGTGAGCGGCGACACCACAGCAACTCCGCTGGAGCGTAAGGACATTTTGGTCGGGGATGTGTGGCTGGCTTCAGGACAGTCGAACATGGAGTTTCCCCTTGCCGGCTTTACAGGCACGGTTCCCGCTCCGCTAAAGGACGGGGAAAAGGAGATCGCCGCAGCCAACCATCCGCGCATTCGCCTGATGGTCCAGAAGAAAGCAACGTCCGCGGTCCCACTCTACGAGGCCTCCGACCCGTGGACGGAGTGCACACCGGATACGGCGCGGCACTTCTCCGCCGTCGCTTACTTTTTTGGCCGCGAAATCTCGGAGCGGGAAAATGTGCCTGTCGGGCTCATCGACACCACGTGGGGCGGCACACCGGCCCACTCCTGGATCAGCCCCGAGGCGTTAGCAAGTTTCAATCTCACCTCAGTTTTTCAGGATGCGGGCACCATTGCTCAGGAGCAGGGACGAGCCGACCAGATCCGGGCTAACAACGCACGCGAAGATGCCGCTCTGCAGGCAGAAGGAAAGCCGCCTGCGACTCACCCACGCATCACTTCCGACCATGGGGGGGCTTGGGCTCCCGGGACTCTGTTCAACGCCATGATCGCGCCCTATACGCGATTCACCATCAAGGGTGTCCTCTGGTACCAGGGCGAAACCGACAGCGATGCCAAACGTGCGCCCTACTACTTCCGAGTTTTCTCCACGCTCATCTCCGACTGGAGACACCAATGGGGCGAAGGCGACTTCCCCTTCTTCTTCGTCCAGATCTCCAGCTACAATTCGACCGCTCCTGGTTGGCCGCTGGTCCGGGATGCCCAACGACGCACCCTAAGTCTGCGAAATACCGGCATGGCGGTCACGCTCGATGTGGGCACCCCGGACAATGTTCATCCACCCGATAAGCAAACCGTCGGCAATCGCCTGGCGCTGGCCGCCCGCGCCACCGTGTACGGGGAGAAGATCGAGTACAGCTCGCCGGAATTTCTGCAAGCGACCACCGAACCAAACGCCATGCGTGTGTGGTTTACCCACGGTGAAGGACTCACCACACATGGTCAGGAATTGGGCGGCTTTGAGCTGGCTGGAGATGACCATAACTTCGTACCGGCCACGGCAAAGATCGAAAAGATCGGAGAGAGCGAAACGGTCCTGGTGTCTTCTCCCAAGGTCGCGTTTCCCCGTTTTGTGCGTTATGACTGGTCGGGCGTTGTGACTACCTTCCTCTACAACCGTGCCGGCCTGCCGGCTGGAACGTTCACCTCGGAGTAGTGGGCCTAGTCAGCGTGCGGTGCTGCTCTGTGTCAATCTTTCGTGAATCGCATGGCAGCCCCATTGACGGTGCCCATGCGCTGCCATAGATTCACTGAACATGGAAGATACAGATTTCGACCAACTTTTGAGTGATTACCGGCGTGCTATCGACGCCTGGGTAACCGCGATTGAAGCCGAAGAGGCTTTGGCCAATGACGACCACTCCATGGTTGAAATGGAAAAGTGGGATGCTGCAGGCTTCAACGTCCACGATGCCGAGGCTGTGGCAAAAAAGGCACGCGACCGGTATAAAAATGCGCTACGGAAGAAGAACTACGGCTTCTGACCGGCCTTTACGAATCCCTAACAACTCCACACCGCAATCCTTATGAAAAAAGTCCTCTCATAGAGACATTGGCTGTGATGGCCAATGGAGGATTTGATGAGTACATTCCGTACACTTCGACCGCTCGTCGTAGATGCCACGCAGTGCGAGCAGGGCAAAACAATTGCCACCGATACCGGCTTTTGCAATGTGTCAAAGGGCGACTGGATCGTGAAGGGCGAGAACGGCGAAACCTATGTAGTTGACGACTCTTTTTTCCAACGAACTTTCACGCCCCTGCAGACGTACCCGTGGGAGTTACAAACAGAAGAGGGTCGTCACTACGGCTGCTGAGTTCTACTTCGAAGGCTTGGTTCGTTTCGTTCCCGAAAATATCGATCACTCGTACGAGTATGCGGCGATTCCCTGCTTCTTCGTACGCGTGTACGTCGGAGACGAGTGGGAGTTTTCGCTCCTTGCGTGTTCGGTAAGCTGCCCATCCCTGCACAAAGGTACCGTCCTTAAAGTCCCAGTCCACTGCCCAGTAGTCGATATAGTCCGACCATACCTTCGCCCTGTCGCGGACGTCCTGGGGAATTAATTCGGGATTCAGAATGACAAAGTCCTTGAGCGACACTTGCACAGTCAGATCGCCTGGCTGCTTGATTTCCGCTTCCAAATAGGCGAGCGGGAAGAAGCGTAGGTTGCCGTTGCCCTTCGCCTCCTGCTCCATCGCCTCTCGTGGGATCTGCAAAAGACGAAGCTGGACCCCCTTTTTGCGGGCGCTCTCGACCACCAGGTCGCATCGCTTGGTGTCCCAGTCCCAGGCGAGTACGTGCAATGCGCGCTGCTTCAACATCGCGCATTCGTCCACGGCGGCGGCGATCGCGCTTGTCGTCAGCGGCGTGTCCACGGGCGCAACGTGTACCAGCGCCTCACCGCTCCTTCCGTGGATGTGAGCGCGGCCCGGCATCGGCACGGCGCCATGGAGCTTGAGTATGAATGCGACGTACGAGTCTGGCTCGGGGAAAGAAAATCCCTGCCAGTATCGACGCTCGCCCTGGCCCAGGCTGAGCATCTCGAAGGGCTTGCACTCCTTGATCCCCAGCAGGCGCTTCCGGGTGGCGTGAATGCCCCAGCGGCCGAGGTCGCAGCCGATCCAGCGGCGATTAAGCTTTTCCGCAACCGAAAGCATGGTGCCCGAGCCACAAAAAAAATCGGCTACGAGATCTCCCTCGCGGGACGCTGCTTCTACGATCCGCTGCAGCAGAGCCTCGGGCTTCTGGGTGGGGAAGCCGCAGTTCTCTGTGCGGTCAGCAGGCTGGAGCATGGAGATTCGCCATACATCATCCACGGTTCGCTCATCGGTCTCTCGATACATCACTTTTCCGTCGACGCCCTTCGCGTTGACGATTGCTGACTTCTCCTTGTCCCACAGACGGACTAGCTGCCTTACCTTTCCCTCCGCACGCTTCTCAACTTGCGGATTGAATTGGTAGGACGTGCCCTTGCGGTACCAGAACACAACATCGTGATTGGAGGCAAAGCGTTTCACGTTGCCTTGAAATTTGTTGTAGTAGTACCACACGATTTCATTGAGGAAGTTTTCCGCGCCGAAGACTTCATCGGCGGTCGCTCGCAGCAGGTGACCCACGTGCCAGTCGCAGTGCAGGAACAGGCTCCCGCTGGGAGAAAGAAGATCGCGGATAAGGCGCAGACGTTCAGCCATCATCCCCAGGTAGGAGCCCACCCCGATTTTCCATGTGTCCCGATAGGCCGTCTCGTCGCTGGCCGACGATTGCCTGTTTATTTCCTGTTCGCCAATTTGGGCGGTGAAAGAAAAATCTGTACCAGTGGCAAACGGCGGGTCGATGTAGATGAGGTCGATCTTACCCGCGAACTCCTTGAGCAATGACCCCATTACGAGCAGGTTGTCACCCCAGATGAGCTTGTTTCGCCATTCCGCCCCGCGCATGGCCGCGGGTTGGTTGAAGACTTCGGTCACCTGAAGGGGCAGGTTGACCCGCGGCAGTTGCGTCAACGTGCCATCCTCGTTGTACTTGCCGGGCCAGACCAATTCTGTTTTAGTGATTTGAATCTTAGCCATCGCTTGGCGCGTTGCCACCCGTCCCGCTATGCTCGGTTACAGCATAGCGCAGTGGAGGATAACTAGTCCGCGTCGAGCAATTCAACGGGAGAGCTGCCCGCACCCTTTGCATTCACTTCCGCACGGTCTACTGCAAACCAGGACGCGTGAGCATGCAAGAGGGAAACGGCGTGTTCTATCGACTGGTAGCCGCGCTCAATGTCGTGCCTTACCAGATCCTCGAGGTCGGGACGACTCTGAATAGTCATAGCCCTAGGCTACCTCACTTTAAAGGCCTCCCGACGCCGAACCGGGGCGCCCGGTACCGCCTTGACAAATGGCTCAATCCAGAATCACATCAATCGAAAAGAGTTAGCAGCCGGCAGCGTAGCCCAGCTTGCAAAATAATTAACCCGACTCGTAATCACGGTGGAGACATATATGCACTTGCGTTGGATTAAGGTCTTCTACAGCCTGGTATTCTGTGTCATTTCTTTGCATGCCACGGGTCAGCTAAATATCCAGAACAGCCAGGTTAGGATTTCTCTCTCCTGCGGACCTGGCTGCCTTTGGGAGTATGGCGCAAGCCCCCGAAGTTCGACTTACAAACTTGCGCCGCCAACTTTTTCTGTTGATGGAAAACCGATTTCTGCTGAGGTACGTCATTTTGCTCCGGTTGGAACTCCGGCCCATCTCGACAATGGAGCTACGGAATATCTCTTTGCAGGTGAACTGGTGCAGGACGCGCATCTGCATCTCCGTATTCAATTCCAGGTCAATGACAGAACTTCGGTCGTTCGCTTTCGTTACATCCTCGGAGCGGATCAACCGCGAACACTCAGTGGCGCGAACAATCTCACTTATCTGCAAACGTCACTGAAACAATTACCCCAGGTGGAAGAAGTCACTCTCTCGAACTTCACCCAACTGACGCACAGTTACACACTTTACGAACAACCGATTGAAGCCCGATACTTCCAGGATAGCGGCAACCTCATGGGTCCCATCCTTGCTGCTAGCGATGGCCATCGCAGTCTCCTGCTCGCATACGAGCACGGCTCCCAGGTTCCGGATGCGTTTCTGCACTATCAGCTCAGCCCTGATCGAAGCGTTCGCCTGACAGCCGTTAAGGGCAATTATGTTCCCGGTCAACAGGTGGATGCCGATCACCCCTTTCAAACCATCTGGATGGAGACCGCGGCGACGCCGGGCGGGATCGATCAGCTTGCTTCTACCTATCGTCAGTTCGTGCTGAAGTCCATGACGCGGAACCCAGCGACACGGAAGCCCTACATTTTCTATAACACCTGGAACTTTCAGGAACGCAACAAGTGGTGGAATGGCCGGCCCTACCTGGAATCGATGAATGAGGACCGCATCCTCAGAGAGATTGATGTAGCCCACCGCATGGGAGTTGATGTCTTTGTGCTGGATACTGGCTGGTACGAAAAGACCGGCGACTGGACGGTCAGCAGCAAGCGCTTCCCGGACGGCTTGAAAACAGTCAAGCAGAAGCTGGACGGCTATGGCATGAAACTCGGGTTATGGTTTGGTCCTACGACCGCGGCTGCATCCAGCCGCGTGGTGCGCGAGCATCCTGAATGGCGCAGGTCCTGGGATGGAAAAGTGGCCGAGCCCGAGGAGGTATGGGAGACGGAGAAGAGCTACAAAATGTGCATGGTTAGCGGGTACGCCGATACCTTTGCAGACGAACTGATCCGCCTTGCCAAAGAAGTCGGCGTTACTTATTTCAAGTGGGACGCGATCGCTCAATACGGATGCAACGACCCGCACCACAATCACGGTGACGAAAGCAACACTCCGCAAGAGCGGTCGGACTCCTATGGATTCCAGCTTGTCCAGTACATGAGCCGAGTGGCAGATAAGGTTGCCGCCGCCGTGCCCGGAGCAATTGTTGATTTTGACGTGACAGAAAGTGGCCGCGCTATGGGCTTGGCGTTTCTTTCCTCGGGGAAGTATTTCCTGATCAACAATGGACCTTACTACCAAAACTATGACGTTCCCATCGATTTAGACCGAACCAACTCAAACCTGTTTTTCCACCAGGGTCCGGCGCGCACCTGGATCGCGCGATCACCACTGACCTTTGATAAATGGATCCCATCCACCTTGTTTCTCACCCACTATTTCCCAGATGATCCGTGGCAATGGCAGGAGGTGGACGTCGCGTCCCTCATTTTGGGGCAAAACGGGATATGGGGTGATCTGCTGAACGTTTCGGACTCGGGAGTCGCGTTCATTGGCAGTACGCTCGCGAGGTACAAGCAGGTTCGCGACGATATCACGGACAGCGATCCCGTGGTGAGCGGTATTGTTTCTGCGAGCCCCGAGATTCACGAAAAGATCTCCGCTACTACTGGCCGGGGAGCAGTCGTGATCTTCGCTACGGAGCGTGGCACGTACCAGTACATTACCAGCCATAAAGTAGCGGGTGAGCATTGGGCAAGCGGCGGAGTCACGGTTACACGAGACGACGCTGGCCGCGCGAAGATTGAAGCTGCATTCGATAAACCTGGAGCGAAGATACTTTTCTTTGGCGTCCATTAGAGATGGAAGCGCCCGGGATGGGGGGGCAGTCGCACAGGTTCGAAAGGTTTAAAGGCACCATGACGCGACGCGAGGTAATCGGATCAGCCATCCTTTGCATCGGTGGCGGACGGAGTTTTCGTGGCTTAGCGGAAGGATTCGCGGGTAGGCCCGGAAAACCACTGGACCCACCGGCCGTTACGAGCTACGTGGCCGACTTTATCACCAACACACATTATCCGGATCTTCCTTCCGAGGTTGTCGAATTGGCCAAGAAGTCAATCCTCGATGGAATCGGATTAGCACTCTGCGGATCGGTCGCGAAGTCCGGTGAGATCGTGCGGACCTACCTGCAATCCAACGGCTTTGTGTCAGGTACCGGGCATGGGGCGACGGTGATTGGCTCTTCGCTGAGAGCTCCGGTGCGTTTTGCAGCCTTTGCCAATGCTATCGGTATCCATGCCGACGATTACGACGATACCCAGCTTGCTGTTGCGGAGGATCGGGTCTATGGCCTGTTGACCCACCCTACAGCACCGGTCCTTCCCGCCGCCCTCGCGGCTGGTGAAGTCAAAACGATCTCTGGAAAAGATCTCCTGGTCGCCTATAACGTTGGGGTGGAGGTAGAGTGCAAGATAGCGGAAGCAATTGCCCCGCGGCACTATGAAGACGGGTTTCATAGCACCGGAACGATTGGCACGCTTGGGGCCACGGCAGCCGCGGCGAAGGTCTACGGGTTCGATCGCCCGCGCGTACTGACTGCACTCGGAATCGGCGCCAGCGAAGCTGCCGGCCTGCGGGAAAATTTCGGTACCATGACCAAGCCGCTGCATGCAGGACGCGCTGCAGAGAGTGGAGTATTTGCCGCGGACCTTGCGGGCCTGGGATGGACCGCCGCGAACCAGATATTAGAAGCACCCCGTGGATTCTTCAAGGCGGAGGGCGGAGGATTCGATCCCGCGGCCATCATGGACAAGCTTGGCAAGCCCTGGGCGTTCGTCTCGCCTGGCGTTTCCATTAAGCCATTCCCCTCCGGGTCCCTAACCCATCCCGGGATGACGGAGATGCTCGCTCTGATTCACCAACACCACATCGCTGCGGACCAGGTGGAGCGGGTTCGAGTCGGCGCCAATCGATATTTTCCCACCGCTCTTATCCACCACCATCCAACGGACAGCCTTGCCGCTAAATTCAGCATGGAATTCTGTATGGCCGTACTTCTGCTCTATGGGAGGGCCGGACTCACAGAATTCACCGACGAAGTTGTGAACCGTCCCGAGGTTCAGGAAATGATCCGCCGGATCGACTTCGGCGTAGATCCTGTTGCCGAGGCGGCAGGGTACAACAAGATGACAACGATCATCGAGATAAAACTGAAAGACGGCAGCGTGATTTCCGGGAGTGCTGATGTGGCCAAGGGAAATCCAGCGAATCCCATGTCCTACGATGAGGTAGCCGCAAAGTTCCTCGATTGCGCCTCTTTTGCAAAATGGCCGGCATCCAAGGGCAAAGCCATCGTACAGGTCGTGCGCGAGCTCGAAGATGCGCATTCTCTCAATGCACTAACGGCGCTGTGCGCGAGCTGATGGTTATATTGTTTCCGTTTGGTGCGCCACGGTAATCGGGAAGGGGCACGTCGAAAGCCTCTATCCACGCGGCTCATGCGAAGCGTCGAGAACTTCGTTGATCCGTGGCATTTTGTGCATACCTAGACAATTGCCCATCACTCCCCGTCCGGCAAAGCTGCTGCGGTGACGGATGATGTGTCATGCTCGGTCTGCCCACATTTGTCTGCACTCACGGCCAAGATACGTCATCGGCACGGCAGTGCCGCACATCGAGCAGTAACCGCTATTTCAGATCGATCGGGTTATCCCAGGCACCGCTCCCCGTCGAGTCCCAAACGGAGAGTCGAATCCACTTCTTCCCGGTGGCGTCGAAGGGAATCTTGAACTCTTTGCTCCCGAAGGGCATGGTGTCTTTAAGATCGATGAATTTATGCCCCGTGGTGGTACCGTCGCCCCAGGCCAGGTCGGCAAACTCCAGCGGAAATGTGTATTCGATGCTGGCTGTATAGACACTCTTTGCACCGCTGCCCTGAACGCCCCAGTTGTGGAATAGCACTTCACCATTGGTGCCGTAAAAGTCCCCGTGCCGAATCGCCTCCAGAACCGGAGACCAGCTTTCGTTGTACATGGGAACCTTATCCAGCTTGAGATAGTTAATGGCCAGCTGGGGATAGGTTTCATCGTCCGGCCACTTGGTATACGTATCGCCTTCGGTAATCATGAATTTTGCCTTGGGGGCCCAATTGCTCATGTCGTCTTCGACCCCGAAGCAGCGGACTTCGCACTCTTCCTTCTCCGACAGGTCGACGGGGAGAGATTCCCACGAGGCGCCGATAAACCGGTCGCTCAGGAAAAACGGCTTGTCTTTGTAGGCCCTGGGATAGCCCTCTGAGTTCTTGGTTTCCGGGTGCGTGGTCCACATGATGGCGTTTTCTTTATTGATAAAGTTCAGAATGTCCTCCGCCGAGCCCAGATGGTAGACATGACCGTACTCTGGAATATCCTCTTCGAATGGCTGGCCCTCAGGACGGCTATTGCCTATGCTCGGTCCCGCCTTCGGGTCATGCGGCCCCAAAGTATGCGTGTAGTAAACCGGCTTTGGAGTCATCAGGTACCAGTGGCCGCCGATGTAAGCATCGGGCTCTTCCGCCGGGATGACTAAGAAGTCTTTGTCGGAGACGCGCTGCGAGCCTTCAAAGTAGACTTTCTGTTCCGCGAAGCGAAGAGGCCCAGGATCGCTGGGATGCGAATCGTCGTGGAAGTCCGCCAGGTAGAGGATGTTGACTCCGAGTGCGCGGAAGACCGCGACCCAGGGCGGCTGATAATCCAGCGTCTTGCGATCGCGCAGCTGTTCGTTGAAGTCGATGTGGAAGTGGCCGGTCATAACCTTGTAACCGGGCACAGGCTTGAAAACATCATTGTGTGTATAAGCGAGGACGGACTCACGTGTGGACCGATCGTCCCCGGCGTTCAGGTAGTAGTAGACCGCCATGCGCTGCTCAGTTCCGGCTGGTGCGTTGTACAGGGCGTAATTGTCCGCGTGCCCTCGCGAGGTTTCGCGTCCGCCGCTTCCATTCGGCGTCGGTTGCGCCCCAGGGATGATAACCCTCGCCCTGATCAGGCCACATCACACCTAGAGAGAACGAGGAGTCGTTGTCTTTACGGTAGTAAACGTAGCCAAGGTTTACTTCGTCCTCGCGGGCGAAGAAGAACTTGTGGGGCGACGGAAAGACGGCCAGAGAGCCGGGACCGACATCCAGAATCGCCATGCGGTTGCGCGCCCGCAGCGCGACCGGTTCTGTATTCGGCGCTCCTCCGAAGTATTCGGTTTGCGTGTGCTCCGCAGTGTCACGCCATATCAGTTTGGTTTCGGACGTAACGGAAAAGCCCTTGAGCCCGGCTTTGTAGATGTAAGCCACGGAAGGCTCCTGGGTCTTGGCAACTGCTTCCTGGCGGAGCAGGTTTGTTCCCTTGTAGGCAATGAACCGCAGATCGCCGGCAAAAATGCCCAGCTTCAATCCATCAAAGGTGACGCTCAGTTGGTTTCCCTCGGTAGCTACCTTGCAGGTGCTGGACTGGTAGCTGACGGAGGCATGGGTAATTTCGGCTTCGGTGCGCGGCAAATCGGTGGTGTCGCCTCGTCCCGGAATCACCAGGGGCGCGTCCCAAAAGGTATTCCACTTTCGCTTACTTTCCTCTTCGGGTGTGTCCAGGTTCAGGGCCTGCAACTGTGTACGTTGCGCCTGCGAGATGCGCCGCTTGCCGGTCGAGACCTGAAACTCCGGGGCCAGATCTTTCCCCAGCACCATCCATTTGCCGGAAGCCTTTCCGCGCAGCAAGTTCCTGTACCAATGGCTGCCCGTTTCTTATCCAAAGGACGCCCGCAGCTCCTGGCCGCCTTCGCCCTGCCAGGTCATTGTCACAACGCCGCCGCTGGTGGTCGCTTTCAGCCCATCCGTGGCCTTGTAGCCCTGAAGATCACAGTTCAGTGATTGCGCGGCCGCAACGCCGGTCAATATTGCTAAACTCATCAGCAATCCACGAAAGCTCATCTACCTTCCCCCACACTTTATTTCGGATTCAAGCCGTGAGGTTTCGCGATCAGCGCGCACCGGATGTTTGACGTAGACCGAAACGCTTTTGGCGATAGAGGGGCTCACTATAGCGGAACTTCTCAGGCGTTGAATAGCGTTATAGGTGACAAACCTGTTGCGGACCAGTTACAAGGAGAGTGGCTCAAGCCGCCGCAGGCGATCGACAAGCCCTGTAAGAGGAGGAAACGCCGTAGCATGCCCGATCAGTCACTCGTTCTGACGGCTCTGCTTCATCCCGTGACTGCCGTCGCTGGCTTTTTGATCACGGCCGTTCCGGGCAGGACGCAGCTCATCCATCTTTCTCCAGTAGATGTGCTGATTATCGTGGTCTATTTCGCCATGGTCCTCTTCATCGGCTTCTACGTAAAGAGCGGCACCAGGACCAGCAAAGAGTTCTTTATGGCTGGGCGGGAGATGACGGCGTGGATCGCGGGATTAAGCTTTGTCTCCGCCAACCTGGGCTCTCTGGAATTAATGGGCTGGGCTGGGTCCACCTATCAGTACGGCATACTCGCACTGCACGCCTACTGGGTGGGCGCCATTCCGGCCATGTTGTTTCTCGGCCTGGTGATGATGCCGTTCTACTACATTTCGAAGGTCTACTCCGTTCCTGGATATCTGCATCTGCGCTTCGGCAATCCCACGCGGGCATTCTCTGCCATCAGCTTTGCTTTCATGACCATCCTGATGAGCGGTATCAATATGTACTCGATGGCCCTGGTGATGAAAGTCGTGCTGGGATGGAATCTTAACTTCAGCATCTGGCTTTCTTCTCTGGTGGTCGCGATCTACGTGGCTCTGGGGGGTCTGCGGTCCGCAATCTTCAATGAGATTTTGCAGTTCGTCCTGATCTGGGCGGGGGCATTGTTGGTTCCCATTCTCGGCATGATCGAAGTGGGGGGCTGGAGAAATCTGACACAGCGGATCCAAACCAACTTAGGACGGTCGGATTACACCCACCTCTGGAGCACGATGGGCCATTTCAAAGATAATCCCATGGGGATCCACTGGACCGGGCTTGTGCTGGGCTGGGGTTTTGTCCTGGCGTTTGGTTACTGGACTACCGACTTTCTGGTAGTGCAACGGGTGCTCGCAGCCGATAGTCTGCGCTCCGCCCGGTTGGCGCCCATCATCGGCGCAGCTTTCAAGATGATGGTGCCCCTCATTGTCATCGTTCCGGGACTGCTGGCATTAGCCGTGTTGCCGTTTCATTTGGTGCCCGAAAGCGTGGCCGTGGTCACCAACGGGCACAGTTACAACGAGGTACTTCCCCTGATGCTGGTGCGCTATTGCGGTCCCGGGCTTATCGGGCTCGGCGTCACTGCGCTGATCGCAGGCTTTATGTCAGGAATGGCGGGTAACGTGAGCGCCTTTTCGACGGTATGGACTTACGACATTTATGGGGCGTTCCTGAACAAGAAGGCTGCAGATGCGCACTACGTGGCGATGGGCCGTTGGTGCACGCTGATCGGCGTGCTGGTATCCGTAGCCACTGCTTACCTGGTGCAGCATTCCGCCAGCATCATGGACTATGCCATGCAACTTTTCAGCTTCTTTATCGCGCCGCTTTTCGGAACCGTGATCTTGGGCATGTTGTGGAAGCGCGCGACCGACCAGGGCGGCTTTTGGGGGCTGCTTGCCGGTACGGTCACTTCGATCAGCCTTTGGATTTGGGTGGTGAAAGAACCCGTCGGCCTTACGTTATGTCGCGCTCTCTCCGGACGCAAAAGAGATGGCGGAGAATTTATATCGTGCCTTGTGGGCCTGGTTGGTTTGTGTGGGCGTTACCGTACTGGTGAGCCTGATGACAAGGCCGCGGAACGTGCGAGAGCTGGAAGGACTGGTCATGGGGGTCACCACGTTGCCGGCGAAGGACAAATGCCATTGGTACCAGGAGCCAATATTCTGGGGCGGCGTTGTCGCCGTAGTTTTTGTGGTTCTGAATATTGCACTCTGGTAGAGGACCCCGGCCTCCTGAGAAGTCAGATGTCCGGATTCGCACGGCATAGCGTCGGGAGAGGTGTGCGCACTAACAGAATCAGGAAGGATAGGACGAGTACCTCTTGTTCCCTGACAAAGGACGGGTGCGCCACATCTCGCTCGTTTTCTGTGAGGGGACAAGAACCTTACCTGAGCGGCTGAAACCGCGCCTCGTCTTGTGATTAGGGTATGCCCGAAGCTGATGGCGTTCATGATTCCCCAAAGGTTGAACGCGAATGGCGACATAACGCAAAGACTGTAGAAATAGTTATTGGAGGATTGATGGTTAAGCCCTGGTTGAAAATATGGATGTGCCTGCTGCTGATTTTGCCGGCAACCTGCGTACGGGCAGCGGATCCTGCCGATTGGACGACTCCGATTGCGCCCTTCCGGATTGCGGACAATCTGTACTACGTGGGCAGCAAGGATCTGGCGTCCTACCTGGTGGTGACTCCAAAAGGCGACATACTGATCAACTCCAGCCTGGAAAGCTCGCCTCCACTGATTCGAAAAAGCGTGGAGCAGCTTGGGTTTCACTTCAGCGACATCAAGATCCTGCTGATCAGCCATTCACATGCTGACCATGACGCGGGCAGCGCGGAGGTCAAGCGGCTGACGGGCGCAAAGTACATGGTGATGGATGGCGATGTGCCGGTGGTGGAGAGCGGCGGCGCCAAGGACTTCTACTACACCAAAGATCTCTATCCCGCGGTAAAGGTGGATCGCGTACTGCACGATGGCGATGAGGTGCGGCTGGGCGGAGTGGTGCTGGTCGCACATAAGACGGCGGGCCACACCCGCGGCTGCACCACCTGGACGATGCGGGCGCCATGGGCGGCCAGCTTCGCGATGTGGTGATTGTGGGAAGTTGGAATGTGAACCCCGGATTCCGCCTGGTTGACCGGCCGGGGCGGCCCGCTTCCTATCCCGGCATTGCTGCAGATTATCAACGAACCTTTGTCACGTTGAAGGGCCTGCCGTGCGATGTATTCCTCGGCGCGCACGGCGCCTACTTCGACATGCTGGAGAAACTGGAACAAGCGAAGGCTGGAGCAGGCGAGAAAGTCTGGATCGATCCGGAGGGTTATCGAGCAGCAGTGGCGGAGCGGCAACAAGCATTTGAGGCGGAGTTGAAGCGCCAGCAAGGTGGCGGCTAAGTTTTCGCCCGCTCGTTACGGCTCTAGTCGATCCAGCGTGGCCTGATCCGGCACTCCCTTGAAGTATTTGGCGAGGGCATCGGCAAATACGTGGTTGCCGAGCATCTGAAATGGAGGGCCGTTCGCAATCACCCACGCGAAGAGCGTGACCGAGGAGTGAAACTTTAGATGGTCCGGATAGCCGAAGATGTCGCGTATGGCGCGGCCCTTCACTTCGTTGACCAAAGCGGTGCAGTCGCGAAGGCGTTCGCCGAGGACAGGGTGCATGAGGTAGGCATCGGCCTCGCGGGGACCGGAGATGGCGAAGCGCTGCGCCATGGGACTTGAACCGAGACCGCTCAGTTGCGGGAAGACGAACCACATCCAGTGGGATTGCTTTTGCCCAGCCAATAGCTCGGAGCGTACTTGAGCAAAGCAGGCAGCTTGCGCGTCGACGAAGCGCTGCAGATGGTAAGGATCGTTGGCTTCCCCATTCGCTTCAGTCATCATTGCGTTTCCCTATGCCATCTTAGGTTCGCACCGACGATGCGGAAAGGTTACTCTCGGCATAGAGGTCCGCGCCTCCACAGTTGCCTGCAGGTATGCAGGCTGATAGGGCTAACAGTTCTGATAGGGATGGCATGATCGCGAAGGCGTTACGTAAGGGCAAGCTGTATCTGAATCCGGTGCCCACCTCGGTGGGTGGATGGTCAACCATTCTCTACGTGCTGTGGGCCTATCTGACCAACCGGGAGGAGCGCACGCCAAAACGAAGTCCGGGGCCATTCCGCACGGATACTCGAGTCTATGAGAAGCCACCGGCGAGTGGTCTGCGGGTGACGTGGATGGGACACTCGTCCATGCTGCTGGAGATCGATGGGGCACGGGTGCTGATAGACCCCGTGTGGGAGCAGCGGGCGGCGCCGTTCGAGTGGGCAGGGCCAAAGCGCTTCTTCGCCCCTCCGCTGCGCCTGGAGGAGATGCCGCGGATCGATGTGGTGCTTCTCTCGCACGACCACTACGACCATCTTGGGGCGCGCACCATCGCAGCACCTGGCGCGGAGCGAAGCAACTGCCGGGGCACAGTGGGTAACAGCGCTGGGCGTGGGCAAGATCCTCAGGAAGCTGGGAGTAAAGGACGTGCGCGAATTGGACTGGACAGAGAGCCTGCGGGTAGGCGAACTGGAGTTGACCGCGCTGCCGTCGCGCCACTTCTCCGGGAGGAGTCTCGCGACCCGATTCGAGACGCTGTGGGCTTCATTTGTTCTGGCCGGCCCCAAACACCGCGTTTACTACGGGGCGGACTCAGGGGAGTGGGAGGGATTCAAACAAATTGGCCAAGCATATGGGCCCTTCGATCTGACGATGTTGGAGATCGGAGCTTTCCATCCCCTGTGGGCAGATATCCATATGGGACCGGATGGCGCGGTGAGAACATTTCGGGCAATGGGCGCCACGGGGTTGATGATGCCCATTCACTGGGGGCTGTTCTCGCTTGCGCTGCATGGTTGGCGGCAGCCGATTGAGCGGGTATTTGCCGCTGAGGGTCTGAAGATCTGGGCCCCGAGCCCGGGACACCAACGGAAGTAGTGGCGGGACTGAGTTACGGTCGGAGTGGTGGCGGCTGTAAACCTTGCGCGCTTATGGTTAACTATCGAGGCCGAGGAAAGTCCCTGCACCCTCAGGCGGCAGCCTGGTGGCCTTCGCGCTGCCCCAATAGCCTAACCTGCGACTGCCGTGCGTGCGGATAGGGTTCTCTGCTACCATGCAGCGCATGCTCACTCGCAGGACTCTCGTAGGCATGACGGCGGCATCTTTGGCTGGCCGTGCTCTTGCTCCCCGAACCTCGCTGCGCAGGCCGTAGCCGACGCCGGCCAGGCCAGCACACAGTTCTCCGTCATGATTTGGACGTTGAACAAACTGGGTACCTTCGACGAAAACCTGGAGCGCGTTGCACAGGCCGGTTACCACCACGTCGAACTGGTCGGGGAATTCAAAAAATGGTCAGAGGATGACTATCGTCGCATCCTCGCGCGCATGGAGGCCTTGAAGATCTCTGTGGATGCGACCTCCGGTGTGGGCCCAGGCTTCGCGGATCCCTCCGGAGGGGACGCGTTTCTCTCCGCGCTGAAGGATCTCATCCCTGCTGCCCAGCGATTGCACTGTAAGCAGATTATCCTGCTCTCGGGTAAGCGCATCGAGGGAGCCCCCGCCGGAAGCCAGCATGCCGCATCCATCGAGGCGCTCAAACGCGCCGCGGATGTGTTGAGCAGCGCTAACCTGGTGGCGGTCATCGAACCCATCGACCGGATTGAGAACCCGACCATCTACCTGGACGGCGTGACCGAGGCATTTGAGATCGCGAAGGCCGTGGGCAGCCCCAACGTGAGAGTGCTGTACGACGTCTATCACGAGCAGCGGGAGTTCGGAAACCTGATCGAAAAATTTGAGGCCCACATCGACCAGGTGGGCTTGATTCACATTGCCGACGTTCCCGGACGTCACGAACCCGGCACCGGAGAGATCAACTACCTGAATATCTATCGCAAGCTGTCGCAGTTGGGCTACAAGGGGACGATCGCGATGGAGTTCTATCCCACGGGGATATCGTGGAGACGCTGCGGCGCGCGCGGGACCAGGCTCGAGCGCTGATTTCCTGATGTCGATCTCAGGCCTAACGAGGCACGGCTTTCTTTTTCTTGCTCTTTGCAGCCGCCTTGGGCGCTGTCACTTTGGGCTTCGTCTTACCGGCTTTACCGTTCTTCTCCACCCGCAATTTCCATGCAGTGTGCAGTGCTCCGGCAAGCACATCCTCGTTGGCCGCTTCAAGACGGATATGCGTCGCTCCATTTCTGCCCCATCCGCCCGCAACCGGCAAAAACACTTCGGGCTGCTCTCCAACAAACGCTGCTTGCTGCTCGGGTGAAAGCATCAAGTTGCCATATCCCTGGGCCTGGTGTGCCAGGGTAGCGAATATTCTGCCCCCTACGCGAAAGTCGGGCGAGCCCATATGCGAAGCTTCCTCGGCGCCATCCAGGAGCAGCGCAAGTCGTCGAAAATCAGCTGCCTTCATCGCAAGACTCCGTTAACGAACAAGAGTTAGATAAAGTGCCATCGCGATGCCCATCGCGGCGAGCAGCAGCCCCAGGATGACCGCATCGGTGGAGACTCGCCCTGCTCTCCATGATCCTGAACGCAGCTCGCGGACCAGTTGAACATGCCGGACCACTGCGGAAAGCGTCACGACGACGCCTAAGGCAACCAGCAATACTCCTGACCAAAGAGAAAGACCTGTGGTTTGGGCAGGAAGATGGGACGCAGCGGCACTAAGCTCGCGCAGAAACAGGCCGAAACGGCTGACGGCGAAGCCAACCCCCATCAGACCCAACCCGGTGCGGATCCACGCGAGAAAGGTTCGTTCCGCCGCGAAATACACCCTGGGGTCCTGTTCTGCGGGCTTATCCATGGGGGGATTGTATCTCCAGGGTCGGGGCCATCGTAACTCAGTTCTTAAGGCTCTCTTCAGCCCCGCCGATCAGCTTATGCACGCGATCACGCAACTGTGCTGCATCGAACGGCGCTCGAACCTTCATGTCGTTGTCGAAATAGACAAAGACATCGCGCCGCTTTCGTTTAGGGGCGTCGCGCTTACTCGCTCTTCTGCCGTCGTAAACTTCGCCGCCCTGCGCCCAGGTCACGACGCGACGCGCCCAGGTCTCGAGAGCCTCGGCGTCATAACCGCTTGCGTATAACTCCTTGCTGCCATGAAGACGGCAATAAACAAAGCTCGAAGTCAGATCCATCAATAAGGGCCAGTCCACCGTATCCGCCACCACCAACCCAACGCCATGGCGTCTAAGCAGCTTAATAAACTCCTCGTTCACAAAACTCTCATGACGGATCTCAATGGCGTGGCGCATGGCTGCATCCTGGCGGACCTGAAACCAGGAGCGCTCATCCAGACGCTCATCGTGGTTGCGGGCCAGCTCTACCGCCTGCTTTCGCGTCCTGGGCAGCAGGGCAAAGAAAAGATCGAGCCGTTCGGCATCGAATTGAAAGTTGGGGGGTAATTGCCACAGAATAGGCCCGAGTTTAGATCCGAATTGCAACAGTCCCTGGGCAAAGAAGTTTGCCAACGGCCCTTCTACTTCACGCAGGCGGCGCATGTGCGTCAAATAGCGAGAGCCCTTGATGGAAAAGGTGAATTGCTGCGGCGTCTCGGCATACCACCGGGCAAAGCTCTCAGGCCGTTGCAGTGAATAGAACGACCCGTTCAGTTCGATGGTGTCGAACTGTCGCGATGCAAACTCCAGCTCGCGACGCTGAGGCAGCTTCTCCGGGTAAAACACGCTGCGCCAGCCAGGATACTTCCATCCCGAGATGCCGATATGTATCTGGCCCGGGGATTCAGCCGGCTTCTCGTCCCTATCGCGGAGCAACTTTGTTCCGCGCCTGGTGACGGTCCTGAGCGCTTGCCCGGATCTTTTCGTAGGTCCTAGTTAGCTCGTCGAGTTCCAGCTCAGATAAGCTCTCCACGTCGATCAACTGGTTCTTGGCTTTGTCAACGGCGTGAATCAGCTCGTTGAGCTTCAAATGGATGGCTCTTGCATCGCGGTTCTGGGTATTCTGGATGAGGAACACCATGAGAAACGTGACTATCGTTGTGCCTGTATTGATGATGAGCTGCCAGGTATCAGAGTAATGAAAAATGGGTCCGGTGAGAGCCCACACAACGATAACCCCAATTGCTACCACGAAAGCCCATCGGGAACCGAGATAGTGCGAGCTTCGGGCGGCAAATTTTCCGAACCGGTCAGGTCCGGTTACGATTACCGTTGAAGCGTCAGCCGAAGCTGAATCATCCGGTTCGTTTGTTACTTTTACAGTAACTTTGGCAGACTTCACGACGGCCTCCGGTGCCTAGCACTATTTGAATCCATCAACGTTAGTAGATCGTCGCTCCACTGGGTCATCACCGGAGCTCCGGCACATATGCCGCGGCGGACTTAAGGTCCGAAACGAAAGCGGCAATCTCCGCCTCTTTCGCGGCGGGTTCAGGCATGCGAAGGATGGCGGACGGGTGAATGGTGGCCATTACCGGTCCGTGCGCGGTGGGAAACACCTCGCCGCGGTGCTTCGTAAGCCGAAACTTCGGACCCAAGAGATCCTGTGCTGCAGTTGCGCCGAGACAAACGATCACGTGGGGGCGGACCGCTGCGATCTCCGCCTCAATCCACGGGCGGCAGGCCGCAATCTCCAGGGAGTTAGGCTTCTTATGCAGCCGGATTTTACCTCGCGGTTCCCATTTGAAGTGCTTCACAGCGTTGGTGACGTAAACCCTGGACCGATCGATATCTGCTGACTCCAGGCACTTATCAAGCAGCTGACCAGCTGGGCCCACAAACGGCTTTCCTTGCTGGTCTTCGCGATCGCCCGGCTGTTCGCCCACGAGAAATATCGCGGCATGTGTTGGTCCCTCGCCAAATACCACTTGGGTCGCGCTCTTATAGAGGTCGCATCCATGGCACTTCTCAGCCGCCTTGCTCAAGCTGGCAAGATCGCGGCGTGGCGGTAAGAACTCCAAGGCGGACCTGGGACTTGGGTCGAACAGATTCATCGCTCTTAGGATGCAAGATTTTGCGGCGGGGACGAGACAAGGGCCGAAACATCTTCGGCCCTTGATCATCGCCGGATCTGAGGAGTAACGGCTAAAAGCGCGTGGGTGGAAGCACAGCGATTCGAATTAGTTACATCAGCGCTTACTTTGGCTTCTTTTTGGGCACTTTCGCGCCCTTCTTGCGTGCTTCGGAAAGTCCGATCGCGATCGCTTGCTTCTTGCTTTTCACAGTGCCGCCCTTGCCGCCTTTGCCGGATTTAAGGGTGCCGCTTTTCTCGCGGTGCATCGCGCTCTTGACGCTCTTACCAGCCGCACTTCCATACTTTGCCATGGTTCTTCCTTTATGCGTTCGCTGACATCTGGAGTTTGATTCGGCTGCCTAGGCCATGGAAGTGCAGGCCGTCGCTGGCCTAGGCCGCTGCCTGGAAGTTGACACGCTCGGCTATCTCGCTCAGTAGTTCGTCAGCATGGCCTTCCTGCTCCTCAATGGCTTCGAGAACCATCGCATCATCCGCCAAACCCAAAATCTCGGCCCACCGGCGCAGTGTTCCATACACCGCGATCTCGTGGTGCTCAACTTGCTGGGCAGCGCCGATAAGCGCTATGTCTCTAATCGAGGAGTCGGTGACGTCCTTGATCGTATCTGAGGCTTCGGTCGTGAGCCCGTTGATAACCTTACACGTTTCGGTCTTTTTATCGCCGGTATTGCGCTGCAGTAGACTCTCCACCATGGAGGCGTGTCCCTTGGTTTCTTCAAGGTGAGTTTGAAATGCAATGGTCAAATCGGGGTCGGTGGACTTTTCGATAAGATCGGGCAGAGCCTTGGTGATTTTCTGCTCCATATCGAGCGCTTTCCTCAGGTTGCTCACATAGAGAGCGCGTAGGTCCTGGATGTTGGCTGAAAATACTTTCATTGTTCTGAGCTCCTTCGCATGAATGAAATGTTTAGTGTCGTACCCGGATGAGGTGTGGAAAGGTCTTCGGCCACCGCAGCACTATTGGGTGGGATGCACCCAATGGATGAGGGTTGCCGTGCCAATGGCCGCGGCTGACTAACTGCGACCGCAATCAACCCGCCCGTCTTTGCAGCGAATGTATCTGTCACAGCAGCTCTCGGCCCCAAAGCGGTAGTGCCAACCACGGCGATGTCTCAGGAAAAGACTGATTCCTGCCCCCTGGTTTCCCCGGATGTCGATTTGCCTCATATAGATACTTGCAGGCGTCTAGATACTTGCAGGCGTCACTTTTCAGTGGGTGGGAACGTCTACCTTACTTGGCTCGGTTCGCGCAAGGCTGACCCTGACAGGGATTTGCGGTGACCTCCACGGACGAGAGCCTAGGGCTATAATCGCTTATCGCGAGGAAAGATCAGATGACCCTCCCGGAAGAGTTCGCGGTACTGTCGTCGTGGAAAGATATCGCCAGGTACATGGGTAAGGGCGTCCGCACAGTACAACGATGGGAACACCATCTCGGGCTCCCGGTTCGCCGTCCCAACGGCGCCTCCCATAAAAGTGCCGTTCTGCTCGACCGCAGTGAGCTGGATGCATGGTTGGCCACGCGCTTTTCGGCTCGCGGCGCTGTGAGGGAGTTAGCGGGTAAGGGGACCGAACCGTCAGATTCCGCCCGCAAAACCCTCAGAGAAGGCATCCGGAAGGCCCGCGCACTACGAGACGCCAATTTCGCGCTGACGCAACAGATTTCCGAATCCATCCGTCTCCTTACCGAGAGTTGCGATCGGTTGAGCAACCAGGCTGTGGAGGTTCCCTGGTGCCCTCCGAGTTCAGCCATGCAGGAACCGCCCGTGAATTCCTTAGCTGGGGAATCCAAGCGCATCGCCTGACGCCTCTGGCTTCCGCCGAAGCCCCCCCAAACCCCAGGCTTTTTCCCTTCGCCTTCGTCGTATGTCCAAACCCAAACCGGCACTTCTTGCCAGGAGGAGTATTCTCTCTCCAAGAGAGCCCCCGGGCATCTGTAATCTCAACTTTCCCGTCCTCCCATCTATGACCGCCGTAAAGAGAAGGCCAAAAACGCCGGCCGCATCAAAAGAGCTTCTTCCCGAAACGGAAGAAGTTGCGTTCCAGGCTGGCGCTGGCCCGGCCGCTTCTAGTCGATTCCCCATCGTCGGGATTGGCGCCTCGGCCGGCGGCCTTGAAGCAGCGACGATCATGTTCAAAGAGCTTTCCCCAGCCCTGGGTATGGCGTATGTCCTGGTGCTTCACCTGGATCCGGCCCGGGAAAGCGCGGTTACCGAGATATTGGCTCGCGCTACACGGATGCCGGTGCTGCAGGTGAAGGAAGGACATGCGAGTTTTGCCCGATCACGTCTATGTGATCCCGCCGAATTGCGAAATGACGATCGCGGAATGGGTGCTGCACCTGGGCAGTCGTCAGGAGCGAAGGTCCTCCAATACAACGATCGACACCTTCCTGCGATCGCTGGCCATGGCGCACGGAAGCGATGCCATCGGTGTGGTCCTTTCCGGAACCGCCTCGGACGGCACCCACGGCCTCGCAGCCATCAAGGGGGAGGCAGGAATCACCTTCGCCCAGGAGCCAACTTCAGCCAAATACGACGGCATGCCCGTGAGCGCGATTGCGTCCGGCTGTGTTGATTTTGTGATGACACCCGCCGACATAGCGCTGGAGATCGCTCGTATCCGCCATCATCCTTACATCGCTGACGGGCACAAGTCATAAGCCGGAGCACTTAGGCGACGAAAGCGATCTGGATCTGATCTTTCGCCTCTTGCGGCGGAAGACCAGGGTCGATTTTTCGGGATACAAATCGCCGACAATCGCGCGCCGCATCCAGCGACGCATGGCCCTGCAAAAAATCGAGAAACTCAAGGATTACGGCGGTTTCCTGCAACGCGAACCCCACGAAGTGACCGCCCTCTATCACGATCTTTTGATCAACGTGACCAGCTTCTTCCGCAACCCAGAAGCATTCGAAGCGCTCAAGCAAGTGGCGTATCCGGTTATTCTGCAGGCGCGAACCTCCGCATTCGCGCCGATCCGCATCTGGGTTCCGGGATGTTCGACCGGGGAAGAGACTTACTCCCACGCAATTTCACTAGTTGAGCACCTGGGGGAAGAGCGAGCCGATATTCCCATCCAGGTCTTCGGTACGGACCTGAGTGAGAGCGCGATCCAGCGCGCCCGGGCCGCAGTCTACAAAGAAAACATCGAGGCGGACGTGACACCCCTACGGCTGCGCCGGTTTTTTAACAAAATCGATAGCGGCTACCAGATCAAAAAGAGGATCCGGGATCTTTGCATTTTTTCCACGCAAAACGTCTTCAACGACCCTCCCTTTTCCCGCATGGACCTGCTCAGTTGCCGCAATGTGATGATTTACTTGAGCCAGTCTCTGCAAAAAAGGGTTATACCGATTTTCCATTACGCGTTGAACCCCACCGGGTTCCTCATGCTGGGAAGTACCGAGGGGCTGCTCGGGGCGGGTTCGGAGCTTTTCGAAATGACGGACAAGAAGCAAAAAATCTTCCGCAAGCGGCTAGTGTCGACACCGCTGGCCTCCGGCTTTTCTGTCGGCAGGCCTGAACCCGAATCGAGCGGGGGGCAAATATCGGCCTCATCCTCGAAGCCCGCCGAAGCACTGAAAGCCCCGATGGAGTTGCAACGTGAGGCGGACCGCCTACTCTTGTCGAGATATGTGCCGCCAGCCGTCCTGGTTAACCATGAGCTTGAGATTCTGCAGACGAGAGGGCATACGGCTTCATTTTTGGAGTTGCCCGCGGGAAGGGCCAGCCTCAACTTGCTAAAGATGGCGCGGCCCGGGTTGCTGTTTGATCTGCGAAGCGCCATCGAAGAAGCGCGGGAGAAAGGCTTTGAGGCCATACGGCAGGACGTGCGTGTGGAGGAGGACGGAAAGAGCCGAACCGTCAGCATCCGAGTTATTCCCTTTAAGGTTTCCAGCCAGGAGCAGTACAGCTTCCTGATCATTTTCGAAGGTAGTTCATCTGCGGAGGGCCGGTTGCGGGCGCCCGGGACTTCGAGTATGCCGGCAAGTTCCCTGATGCTCGACCCTACGATGACCGAGGAACAGTCTGTACTAGGAAGACAGATCATCCGTCTGGGGCATGAATTAGCGGCAACCCGAGAATATCTGCAGTCAATTATCGAGTCGCAGGAAGGCACTAACGAGGAACTGCAGTCGGCCAATGAAGAGATCCAATCGGGCAACGAAGAGCTGCAGAGCACGAACGAGGAGCTACAAACCTCGAAAGAGGAATTGGAGTCGGCCAACGAGGAACTGCACACGGTCAACGAGGAGATGCAGCACCGCAACGAACTCCTCACCCAGCTGAACAATGACCTTACCAACCTGCTGTATAGCGTAAATTTGCCGATTGTCATGCTGAGTGCCGATTTGAGTGTTCGCCGTTTCACGCCTCAGGCGGCCGCAGCGCTCGGCCTTACCGCCAACGACATCGGGCGCCCCATGCCGAGATTGAGGCTCAAAATCGACATGGGCGATCTGGAACAGAATCTGCTCGACGTCATCCAACAGGTCCAGTCGAAACAATTCAGTGTTCAGGACAATGATGGCAAGTGGTGCATTATGCGCATCGTTCCCTACCGAACCATGGATAACCGGATCGACGGCGTTGTGCTGAGCGTGGTAACCGAAATCGGGCTTCCCTCCGGCCAGCTGGACGGAATGGACGGACGCAAGCCAGTCAGCGCTGCTGCCGCCTCTCAAGAAGGGTCCGGAGCAAAGACTTCTGGGCGATCGCGGCGCAAGTAACGTTCTACGTAGGGGCTCTCCGGTAACAGCCTTTTTCCTGCGGCCGGCAACCCCCTACCCATTCAGGCCCTCTACATAAACATGTTGCAGCAGAGGCGACTCGCTATGAAGGAGATAGGTCCAGCTATCCCCCCGCGCGACCCTCCCAGGCGACGAGCGCACGCTCCGCCTGGAGACCGCGTTGCGCCGGTCGGAGAAGCTTGCCATGGCAGGCCGGCTCGCAGCTTCGGTGATGCACGAGATCAATAATCCTTCGCAGGCGATCGCCGACCTGGTCTACCTCATTGGGAAAGAGGCGGACCACCCGGAACTGGTCCGCGCCCGGGCCGTGCAGATAGAAGAACAACTGGTTCGAATACAATACATTGCCCGGCAAACTCTTTCGTTCTTTCGAGATACGCCGCAGCTCCAGCCGAAGGATCTGGTTCCCCTGGTGGATACGGCACTGCGCTACCACACCGCCCTGCTCGAAGAAAAGCGGATCCAGGTGCGCAAGGAGATGCCGGACATGCTGATCGGCTCTGTCTACCCGGGTGACTTTCTTCAGCTGGTTTCGAACCTGGTGCGCAACTCCGCCGAGGCGCTTCCCGCCGGCGGCATGCTTTGCCTACGCCTGCGGGCATCGAGGCACGAACGGCCGTCTGACGGTGGCGGACAACGGGCGCGGCATCCCGCCGCGCATACGGGCGAGCCTGTTTGAGGCCTTTCAAAGCGATAAAGCCGAAGCAGGCAATGGACTGGGCCTATGGATTTGCAAGACCATCGTCGAGAAACACGGGGGGCAAATTCATTGGCGCAGCTCCACGAAGGCAAAGCTCGCGGGACGGCCTTTTCGGTCTCGATACCTTTGGGTGACCCGATCGATGAGAGTCGGCCCGCGAAGTCCTGCTTACGCTGCCAGTCTGCCGGAGGACGACTTACTGGCTTGGCCAGGCGGCGACCAGCCTGAGCAGATCGTCCACGCCCATGACCGGCTCCAGCAGTTCATCAAAGAGCCCTGGCACTTGTCTGAATATCGTTCAGGCCGGTCAGGCGAAGCAGCTTATCCGCGGGCCGTTCCCTGCGAACGGCGACCGCCAGAAGCGCCAGTTCATAAAACTCGAGCGTGTGACAAAAAACCCAGACCCGAGCCCCTTGGTCCCTTTTGAGTTCCCCGGTTGCCTGGTCCGGAGTGATGGAGTGGACGGTATAGCCGGCGGAACTAATGCACCATGGCCCGCAGACGCAGAAGTTCTTCGTCCCGGCCAATCTGAACTACGATATTCGGCTGCTCTGCCGTGGAGAACTGATGATCATGGGGACGGAAAACGGAATTACTTTTCCTGGTAGCATCGGCCACTCATTTCTTACTGGAGCTCTGTGCGACCTGGGCAGATGGGAAGGTTGATTGCCAGGCCCTCTAAAACAGCGGGTTGTTCCGTCTGAGAATCGATGCCCACAGGGCTGAGCGTACCGGAGGGGACCGGACGACAAAAGCGTCAAATGACGCCACTGCTGATTCGTCTCTAAAGGGTAGCTCTGAGGAACTTTGAGCCTATGAGCGGGAAACTACAGCAGGGCCTGGCAACACTCATGCGCGATCTGCAGACCCTCTTCGGTAAGAACCACAAGGGCTTCAAGAGCGGAGTTTGCGGTCGAAAGCTTGCCCTCGACCTCGATCAGGGTGCGGTTCTTTTCTGTGTCCATCTGCAGGCCACACCAGCGCAGCGATGAGCACACCCGCTCCCGGACAAGCGGCGTGTTTTCGCCTATTCCGCCCCCGAAAACAATCGCGTCCGCACCACCCAGGCGCAGAGATAAGCCCCGACAGCTTTTACCAGCCGATAGGAAAACATGTCCATGGCCAGGGTCACTTTGGGATCATTGCCATAATCCTTCATCAGCACGCGGGTATCCAGAGACTTTTCCGAAATGCCAAGAAGCCCTGATTTTTTGTTCAGCAGAGTCATCACCTCGTCGATATCCATGTGTTCTTCTCGAATCAGGAATGGCAGCATCGAAGGGTCGACGTCGCCGGACCGAGTCCCCATCATCAGGCCCTCGAGCGGCGTAAATCCCATGGTGTTGTCAATCGACTTGCCCTTGGCGATTGCAGTGACGGAACAACCGCTTTCCAGATGCATGGTGACGATATTGAGTTCTTGCGGGCTTTTACCCAATCAGTGCGCTGCCCTTTCCAGCATGTAGCGGTGGGAGGTGCCGTGAAATCCGAAGCGGCGGATACCATGCTTCTCGGCCAGAGCGTGGGAAATGCGTAGAGCGAAGCGACGTCAGGGATGGTGCGATGGAACGCGGTGTCGAAAACGGCATAGAGGGGAACGCCCAGCCGGCTGCGGATCGGCTCGAGCAATTCAATCGAGCTCTTGTTGTGCAGCGGCGCCAGGCGCTCGAGGCGCGGATCTGCGTTCCACCTCGGCGGTGACCGCCGTCGCCTCCGCAAAGTGTCTTCCCCCATGAACGACTCTCAAACCAACGCAATCAATATCTGAACGGTGGAATGTTTTTCTTCTTCCAGCCAGGAGAGAATATTTGCTCCTGCTGCGCCATAGTCCTTGGCCTTGATCGCTTCGCTGTGGGTAACTTTTTTCCCTTCAAAGACGGATAAGCATGGATCTTCTTTTCCGATTCCTTCCACGGTTACGCTGACTAGCTTCTTGCCTTCAAAAGCGAACTCCTGAGCGGCCGAGCAGGCGACCAGTTCAACCTTGAGGGAATTACCGCCCGGGTTCATTATCAGCACATTCATGGATTAGCTCCCTCACTGAAGAGATGCTGCGAGGAACGGGTCAAAGCAGTGATTCGCATGAAAACCGGCAGAGCTTGCCAACTTGATCACATAAACGCGACCTTGCCGGCGGACGCAGTTGTCGTCGAAAACATGCGGCACAAATGGAACGGTTACGCATCTATAGACGTGTGAGTTCGATGATTCCCCTCCGCAACTTTGGCAAAACAGATGTTAAGATTTCCGCGCTGGGTCTCGGCGGCCATCACCTTGGCGCAGCCAAAGACGAAGCGACTGCGGTCGAAATCGTGCATCGCGCACTCGACGGCGGCATCACCTTCTACGATTGCTGCTGGGAGTACAACCGGGGCAAGTCAGAAGATTGGCTGGGCAAGGGCTTGCGCGGCCAGCGTGATCGGGCATTCCTGATGACCAAGGTATGCACCCACGGACGGGAGGCATCATTGGCCATGCAGATGCTGGAGCAGTCGCTGCGGCGGTTGCAAACAGACCATCTCGACCTTTGGCAAATTCACGGAGTGTCCTTTCAAAATGATCCTCGGGAATTCATCCGGCCAAATGGCGCAGCCGAAGCGCTGCACAAGGCTAAGGAGCAAGGCAAGGTGCGCTTTGCAGGCTTCAGTGGGCACAAGGATCCTGATATTCACCTTGCCATGCTCGACACGGGCTTCCCCTTCGATGCGGTGCAAATGCCACTCAATCCCTTCGACGCGAATTTCTTTTCCTTTGAGCAAAAGGTGCTGCCCGTCTTGAATAACCGCGGGATCGCCGCGCTGGGCATGAAGCCGATCGGAGGCCATGGGGAGCCGGTACAGAAAGGCGTCTTCACAGCGAAAGAACTGCTGCGATATGCCATGAGCCTTCCAGTGACTACCACCATCTCGGGTGTCTCGGAGATGCCGATTCTGGAACAGAATCTAGGAATCGCTCAAGGTTTTACCCCGTTCTCAGCGACGGAAATGAAGGCTCTGCGAGAGCGTGCTAAGCCGTACGCAGGAGATGGACGTTTCGAGCTTTACAAGACTTCCATCAAGTTCGACAATCCTGAAGCGCGCATGGCTCACGAATTTCCGCTCGATATGGAGCAGGTTGAAGTGAAGCAAATGGTTTACGCCACCCAGAACACGGGCAGGCCGTTCCCGCAGATTTCCGACTAACTTCCGAAGATGCTGTAAAGGGCCACAATTGAAGACAAATGCTGAAGGCTGGGAAAGCCGCCGAACGTTTTTGAAAGGTTTCGCTATGACCGGTGCTGTCTCCATGATCTCCGCGGCCGCCGCTGCAGGGCCAAATAACGCGCCTCAGGGGCGGGCGTAATCCTGTTGTACCCAACGCGCCGGGAGAGAGTGGCGGAACGGTGGCGGAGTTCCAAGCGCCGCAGCGTCCCATGGGCAAGACCGGCCTTCAGGTGTCCATACTCGGCGTTGGTGGCTACCACCTCGGTACCGTGGCAGGACAGCCAGAAGTGAACAACATGGTCGCAAAAGCCCTGGACCATGGAATCAATTTCTTCGACAACGCGTGGGAGTACTACAAGGGCGCCAGCGAAGAACGCCTCGGTACCGCGCTCAAGGGCAAACGCGATAAAGCAATCGTGATGACCAAGGTCTGCACCCATGGCCGCAAGAAAGATGTTGCCATGCGGATGCTGGAGGAGTCCCTCACTCGCCTGCAGACAGATCACCTGGATGTGTGGCAGGTGCACGAAGTTGTGTACTACAACGATCCGGAAAAGTGCTATGCGCCGGATGGTGTTTTGGAGGCACTCGCGGCAGCCAAGCAGCAGGGCAAAGTGCGCTTCGTTGGATTTACCGGCCACAAAAATCCATCCATCCACCTCGCGATGCTGAATGGCGGCTTTCCCTTCGACACTATACAAATGCCTTTGAATCCCTTCGACTATAGCTATCGGAGCTTCCAGCAGGAAGTGCTGCCTGTTGCCTCACAGCGCGGCTTGGCGGTATTCGGGATGAAAAGCATGGGCGGGTCGGGCGAGATGATCTCGCAAGGTGCACTGACCCCCACCGAGGCGCTGACGTTTGCCATGAGCCTGCCCGGCGTATCGACCACCATCAGCGGCATGGATTCCATGCGCGTGATGGATCAGAATCTGGAGATCCTGCGCAATTTCAAGCCACTGTCAGAGCAACAAATCAGCGAGCTGCGCTCTTACGCAAAACAGTTTGACGATGGTCGCTATGAGCTCTTCAAGAGCAGCGTGAAGTATGACGGTGACCTGGGCCGCCAACAACATGATTTTCCCAGCGCGGCAGAGCTCCCTGCCTAAGGGGGGTGGACCTCGTTCCACCACCCAAATACGGGAACTGAGTTCGTTGCCCTACTTGGCACTTTGCAGCGGTGACGAAATCGTTTCCAGTGACTTCCCCGCCGCTTCCACTCCGATGAAATACTCGCAGACCGCGCCCGCCAGCATAAGCAATCCGCCTAACAGATAACCCAAACCTACGTTCATCCGGGAGCCACTGGCAATGAGAAAACCAAAAAGTAACGGAGCTCCGACGCCTCCGACCAGAGTTCCCAACGAATAAAAGACGGCGATCGCGAAGGCGCGTATTTCGAGAGGGAAAATCTCGCTCACCGTCAGGTAAGCGGCGCTGGCCGCGGAGGAAGCAATGAAGAAAATCACGGTGAACCATATGCCCATTCCGCGGGCTCCGATCATTCCATGAGCGAAAGGGTAGATAGTACCGAGAAGGAGAAGCGCGGCGGTACCATAGGTGGCGGTAATCATCGGTTTGCGCCCGATTTTGTCGAAGAGCGGGCCGAGGATCATGGGACCTAGGAAGCTGCCAACTGCAAAGGGCAGCAGGTATCGCGGTAGATCGTCGTTGCTTACGTGGAAGAACTTCTTCACCACCAGCGCATAGCTAAAAAAGACAGCATTGAAGAAGAAGGCTTGCCCCACCATGAGGGTCAGAGCTAGAAACGATCTCTGACGGTTATCGCCCATCATGTTGCGAAAGATTTCTTTGAGCGGCGTATGATCGCGGACGACAATTTTGAGTTTCTTTCCTTCCGGCGCGGGTAAGCTGCCGGGGTTTCCTTTCGATACCTTGTCTTCGATTTCCTTGACTACCTGATTGGCTTGGTCCTCATAACCGCGAAGCATCAACCAGCGTGGACTTTCCGGAACATACAACCGCAGGACAAGAACCGCCGCTCCCAGGCTGCCGCCGACCCCGAACGCATAGCGCCAGCTGGTGGCCGCGGATAGGCCATGGCCATGGAGCAGGAACATCGCAGCCAGCGAGCCCATGGTCGCGCCGACCCAGAAGGTCCCGTTGACTACCAGGTCGACGGTGCCGCGCACCTTTCCGGGAATGAGCTCATCCACAGCCGAATTGATTGCTGAGTACTCGCCTCCAATCCCGCAACCCGTGAAAAAGCGGAACACGGCAAAGCTCAAATAATTCCAGGAGAATGCGCTTGCGATCGTGGCCAGGGAATACGTAGCCAGCGTGACCAAAAAGAGCTTCTTGCGCCCCAGCCGGTCCGTGAGGTAGCCGAAAACAATGGCGCCCAGAACAGCTCCGGCAAGATAGAACGTGGCTGCTGAGGTAACTTGCGGATCAGTGAGAGAGAGCCCGTTCTTACTTTCCAGAACGCCGGAAAGCGAGCCTACCAGGGTTACCTCCAGGCCATCCAGCAGCCAGGATGTCCCGAGTGCAAGGATGATGCGTGTATGCCAGCGGCTCCAGGGAAGGCGATCGAGGCGAGCAGGTACATCTGTCTCGACGGTTTGGTTCTCGGCGGTTCGGGGGACTTCTTTCAGACTTGCTTTCGCCATGGCCTCACCCGCAACGCCGGCCCAAGTTTGCAGCGCCGCAAATTACTTCTCGTTTTTTATGATGCTGATGGCCCCGTTGCGTTCAAGGATCGCGTAGGCAACGTCGTAGATGGAGGTGACTCCTTTTGTGCGGGCTGCGGCCATGACGTCCTCGCGATCGATGCGCATGCCCCTCATTACCTCCTGTTGCCACTCGCCATTCTTCAGCAAGGTAAGCGGGGTGCCATCGACCATGGCGCCCAGGCGCGGATATCTGCCTTTGATGCCGGACACCATCCAGTGCATCAATCCCACGGTAAGAATCGCAGTGGCACAATTGGTGACCGAGCGGTCCTTTCCGACCGTGCTCAGGATAATGACTCCGCCGATCAGGAAGACGATAACGAATTCAAACAATGTCAGCTGTCCTCCCGGGCGGCGGCTAAGCACGCGCACGATAAGAAGAAGAAAGAGATATCCAAAAACCGCGTGAACGATGGTAGACAAGCCAGGTTCCTTTAGGGGACGACGACGACGCTTGCCTGCACGGGCTGGGAGCCTACGACGCCAATGGTGAAGTCGTAGATACCCGGACCCGATGGCTGCAGTGCAAGGTCCACGCTCGCCGGGGGCTTCGAAGCCGGAAAGGTATAAGTCAGGCCACCGTCTCCGATAAGGGTGTTTTGGGGCGCAGGAATAACACGCTGAGTGCCTAGCTGCTTAACCAGGCTATTGCTAACGATAGAGATGAATCTTTCCGTTTTGAATCGCCGATTGAGCGAACTGGACGGTAAGGATGGAAGGTGAGTCCGTTCGCTCGATGCGTTCATATTTAACATCGATGGAGCCATCCGCGGAACGGCGCTCCGCCTTCGCGATGGGGCCTCGTCCAAACAGGCCGCACAGATCCAGAACAATGATCAAAGTGAAGATGACCCATGCCGCATTTTCAAAGCGCCACCACTTCCTTTGAAAATCCAGGTCTTCCCCGACTGCAATCTCGTCGTTCACCCTGGCGACGG
This sequence comes from uncultured Acidobacteriaceae bacterium, assembly GCA_963775365.1. GTDB lineage: Bacteria > Acidobacteriota > Terriglobia > Terriglobales > Acidobacteriaceae > PALSA-350. The sequence continues at coordinate 132,488 of CAVZJL010000015.1, forward strand.
AGTCTTCCACCGGCGCGGAAACAGGTTTCGTAGCCATGACTATTCTCTGTTCCTAGGCTATTTCGCTGCAGGCGGGAAACACTGATTTCCCCATTCCGTTCGAGCACTGCGCGGTCGATTTCCTGGAGCGTTTTTATTCCCGAGTCCCGCGCGGATGCGATCACATCATCGTCATGGATACGCATATGCCTGAAGTGTGCTCGCCCGCCAGCTTTGATTTTCAAGGAGAATCAGCGGAGTCCCGTCCACCAATCGCGCGAAACGCCGGGACTTGGTTCGAGCCCACGCCAGGCTATAGTGCGCCAGGCCCATGGTAATGATCTGGCAAATCCCATTCGTGAACGAAACCTCGTCACCTACGATGGCGGTGAGCGCGAGCCCGCCAATGAAAAAGATGAGGACGAATTCAAACGGAGTCATCTGCTTGCCGGGACGTCGCCCGACAATACGGACGATCATGACCAGAAAGAAGTATCCAAAGAACGCCCGCAAAACTGCAGCCATCGAAAACAACCTCAAAGCGCGCAATGCGCATAAGAATAGAAGGAAAGGGCCGGCTGATTGCCGGCCTCTCATTTCCCCCACCCCTCCGCAATTCGAGGGGTCAACGTCGTTCGGTGGATGTGTTGTCTTAGAAATCCTGAACTGTAGCGGGAAGAGTCCGTCGGTTGCTGCGATTCTCCTTGGCCGAACGGCAAGCGGAGGAAATCGCGAAAACCCGCTCCCCTCCCCAGCTGTATATAGAGATGCTGCCCGCCACGCGGTGGTGGCCTGAGCCACGGAAGTTCTCGGCCTAACGCATAATGGAAGGAGTGTCGACATGAACAGCATCGATGATGGAATCAACTCCCCGGCACTCAATCTCGTGCCCTGCGCATGGGAAAGCTTTCTCGATCGCGCGCCGCTGGCTCTCGATCGCGCACAGGTGTCCGCTTCACTGCAAGGCAAACGGATCCTGATCACAGGCGCGGGCGGTTGGATCGGTTCGGCCCTGGCCCGCAGCATCGCCGAGTTTGCGCCGGATCAGCTGGTGTTGCTGGAAGCTGCGGAGCGGAATCTTTATGAGATCGATACAGCTCTGCGCCAACTGCCCTGCCCCATCGAACATGTGCCCGTCCTGGGTAGCGTGTCTCAGCAGGCGCTCCTGGCCGAAATGTTCGGTCGTTACCGTCCTCAGATCGTTTATCACGCAGCCGCGTTCAAGCATGTTCCCCTGATGGAGCAGAATCCCTTTGCGGCGATCGAGAACAACGCGATCGGCACCCACCTGCTCGTGGAGGCTGCCATTACCAACACAGAGACTGAGCAGCTGATTCTGCTGTCTACCGACAAGGCTGTAAACCCGGTCAGCATTATGGGGGCGTCAAAGAGGATTGCCGAGCTGGTTATACTGGCGCCACGCGCTGCATCTGCCCGGATGAAGGCAGTACGCCTGGGCAACGTGCTGGGTTCAGAAGGCAGTATCGTTCCCCTTTTCTTAAAACAAATACTCGCCGGTCAGCCGATAACCGTCACCCATCCCAGCGTCCGCCGCTACTTCATCACCACCGCCGATGCCTTGATCCTACTGCTGCACGCGGCTTCAGCGGAGACTCCGCAAGGCATACTTGTGCCTGATCTGGGGGAGCTCAAACTGGTGGAAGCCCTCGCGCAGCATCTGATGGATAGCTTCTGGCCGGGTACCGATCATCTTTACTCAACTGCGGCCAGGCGACAAGATGTGTGAAGCACTGCTCTCTGACCGCGAATCGTACATCGCTCATGCAGATGCCGGCCGGCTGTTGCGAGCGGTCAAGAGTCCCTTCCTGCCTGAAGAAGTTCTGGATGAGATCCTGCGGCAACTCAAGCAGGCCTGCCGGGAACGCTCGCTGGAACAACTGTTGACCTCGGTCTTGCGCGCCGTCCCCGAGTATCAGCCGAGCGCGCTTGTGCAAGCGGCGGCCGTGGAAACGGCATGAAGCGAACGATTGCAGTAGTGACCAGTTCCCGCGCGGACTATAGCCACCTCTATTGGCCCTTACACGATCTAGCGCGGCATGAAGCTGTCGACCTGAAGCTGATCGTGCTCGGCGCGCATCTTTCGCCACAGTTTGGAGAGACGGTGAAAGAGATCGAGAACGATGGGTTGCCGATTGCCGCCCGGCTCGAGTGTCTGCTCAGCTCCGATTCCGACGTTGGCATGGCGAAAACACTGGGCGTAGCCGTGCTGTCCTTAGCCGATCTGCTGGGGCAGATGCGGCCTGATCTACTGCTGCTGATCGCGGACCGCTATGAAATGCTCGCCCCCGCGGCCGTAGCTCTCACGCTGCGTATTCCCGTCGCCCATATTGAAGGTGGCGAGATCAGCGAGGGAGCCATCGACGATGCCGTAAGAAACGCGCTCACCAAAATGAGCCACATCCATTTCACTTCGACCGAAGGAGCGCGGACCCGTGTGATCGCGATGGGTGAGGAGCCTTGGAGAGTCCATCGCGCCGGCGCTCCCTCGCTCGACCATCTTCGCCGCAGCCGCTTGCTCGACCTCCACGAACTTGAGCAGCGACTCGAACTCGATCTGAAACGCCCTGCAGCCGTGGTCGCCTATCATCCAGTGACCATTCGGCGAGATACGACGCAGGAAGCCGATTCGCTCTTTGCTGCCCTGCGAGCCGTCGACGCGCAAATACTTTTCTGCTATCCCAACGCCGACGCGGGCAGCCATGCGCTGCTGCAGCGGACGCGAGCCTTCCTCTCCACCCATAGCGACGCCAGGGTCTTCGTCAATCTGGACTCAGTGACCTATTGGAGCCTGCTTCGCCAGGCTGCCCTGCTCATCGGTAACTCCAGCAGTGGCATTATGGAGGCTGCTTCGTTCGCTTTGCCCGTGGTGAATGTTGGTTTTCGGCAGAAGGGCCGCGAACGGGCCCGCAATGTGCTGGATGCCGAGGCGGAGACCAACGCCATCCTGGCAAAAATTGCCAGGGGCATGAGCCCGGAGTTTCGTGAGTCGCTCGCGGGCATGACCAATCCTTACGGGGATGGACAGGCATCCGAGAAGATCGTGCAGGTGCTCACCACGGTTCCTCTCTCTGAAGAACTGATCGTGAAGCGCGCGGACGCGATTCCATGAAGATACCCTTGTCCGCCCCCGATATAACCGAGACAGAGATCGAAGCAGTGGTTGCCGTGTTGCGCACTTCACGGCTCAGCCTCGGCCCGGTGAGCGAGCAATTCGAGGCGGCGGTTGCGGACTTCGTTTCCGTGCCCCACGCGGTCGCGGTCAGCTCCGGAACAGCAGGGCTGCATCTTTGCATGCGCGCGCTGGGTATCGGAGAAGGAGACGAGGTCATCGTTCCCTCATTCGCCTTCATCGCGGCCGCGAACGCCATTCGTTATGAACGTGCAACCCCGGTTTTTGCCGATATCGATGCAGCCACCCTGAATATCGACCTGCGGAGGATGGAAGAGGCCATCACGCCCAGGACGCGAGCCATCCTGGTGGTCCACAACTTTGGGGTTCCGGCGGATATTTCCGCCATCCTCGAGATCGCCGAACGGCACGGTCTGTTGGTAATTGAGGATGCCTGCGAGGCGATTGGGGCCGAGCACCGCGGCCGCAAGGCCGGCTCCATGGGGCATGCCGGTGTCTTCGCCTTTTACCCCAACAAGCAGATCACCACTGGCGAAGGCGGCGTGGTGGTCACGCGAGATGAGGCGCTCGCCCGCCGCATCCGGGCGCTGCGCAACCAGGGACGGTACGAAACCGATGACTGGTTTCAACATACTGAGCTGGGTTATAACTATCGCATTTCCGAGATCAATTGCGCGTTGGGGCTGGCGCAGATGTCGAGGCTGGAAGAGATCCTGCGGAAGCGCGAGGCGGTCGCGCGGCTTATCACCAGCGGCTCAGCCGCTATCAGGAGCTCACGCTTCCGCCGCTTTCGGTCCCTGATGGCCGCATCAGTTGGTTTGTCTACGTCGTGCGTCTGAGTCACAGCGCTCGCTTGAACCGGGATGCAGTCATGCGCGGATTGGCCGCTGCCGGCATCGCCTCCGGACGGTACTTCGCTCCCATTCATTTACAGCCCAGCTATGCTGCATGGCGAAATTCCGCAAACCTGCCAGTCACTGAGGCCGAAGCTTCACGCACCATCGCGCTTCCCTTCTTCAACAACATCGAAGCCTGGAGCGATCGATGCGGTTTGTGACACCCTGGGCTCTCTACTGTTACCCGATCAAGCTCCTTCCGCTGATTTGCGGCTCTGCTAAAGCGAATTGAATCTGCCATTTCCAACCCTAGCGCCGTGTTCTATAGTCGAGCATGGATCTTTGCGATCGTGCGATCGCAGCCGGAGCAGAATGCGTCTCCCAGCCGTAGCTTCATCGTCTCGCAGCGCCCTGTCGGGCCTGGTACTCTTGACCGCACTTCTTACCGCCGCAACTGCTGGTAGTGCGGACGTTACCCCGTCCAAGCAGGCGGAAGCAGCAAAGCTCAACAACTTTGGCACCGCCCTGATGAATCAGCAGCTGCTGGATAAAGCGCAGGCTAAATTCGCCGACGCCTACCAGCTTGACCCTTCGCTGGTCCATGCCGAGGTGAACCGCGGCATCGCGCTGATCTACCTGCAGAAAATGCCGGAAGCCAAGCAAGCGCTTGAAACAAGCCGCGGCCCAGGATCCCAAGGATCCGCATATCTGGTATGCGCTGGGAATTTTGTACCGCATCGAAGCGGAGTATCCGCAGTCACTGGAAAGCTTTCAGAAAGCAGCAGCCCTTGATCCGGACGACGCGGACACCCACTACTTCCTGGGTTCCGTTCTGCTCGAATTGCATCAACCGGACCAGGCTCTGACCGAATTCCAAACGGCTTTGCGGCTGAACCCTATTCATGCCTCGGCGCAGTTTGGCCTGGCCAAAGCGCTGCAGCGCGTGGGCCGGCGAGATGAATCCACCGTTGCTTTCAAGCGCTTCGAAACGCTGAACCAGGAGAAGATCGGATTCCCCCTGGCACACACCTATGGCGATGAAGGCCACTACTCGCTGGTACAAGATGCGCTGACCGTGAACCCGCAAGTGGGTCCAATGATTCCGCTCACCTTTACTGCGCAGACGATCGACCACGTGAGCCGCTCCGGCAGCTAAGCCGGGCGATCGCCCGCAGGGCGGAGCGTGCCTGATTGCGCCGGCGGGCGAACAGGCGTACCTGCTGGTGATGGCATCCGGCGCAGGATGCGATCCGGACCTACGCGAAATCCGGCAGCGGAAGCTTCTGCGCTGGTGCCCAGCGCGCAGACTGGCCTGGTGGCCAGCGGTACCGGCGTGGCCTGCACGGTCGGCGACTTCGACGGCGATGGCCTGCCGGATGTTGCCGTAGCCATGAGCGATCGCGTGCTGCTATTCAAAAACCATGGCGGTGGCAAATTCACCGATGTGACCGCGGCTACCGGCGTGCAACCGGCCAATCAGCCTGCCGGCATCACCTTCGTCGATTACGACCACGACGGCGATCTGGATCTTTTTGTGACCGGCCAACCCTCGGCTGCGGGAACCAAGCCCAACGTTCTGTGGCGCAACAACGGCAACGGTACCTTCACCAACTGGACGGAAGAAGCAGGCCTTGGAGGCGAGGGCACAACCGTGGCCGCAACCCTGTCTGACCTTAACAACGATCGCGCGGTCGATCTGCTGGTCACCGGTTCCGGCCAGGCGCCCACATTCTTTGCCAACCCTCGCGAGGGACACTTCAAGACTTCTCCGCTCTTTGCCGAGACCGGCCTGTCCCCAACGATGGGAGCGGTGGTGCTCGATTTCAACAAGGATGGGTGGATGGATGTAGCCCTCACCCACTCCGGCAGCCCGGGCATCTCGCTGTGGCGCAATGTGCAGGGCAAGCGCTTTGAACGCGTCCCTTTACCGGTTAGAGGACGTGACCGCAGGTTGGGGGCTGACGGCCATCGACCTCGACAACGATGGCTGGCTCGACCTGGTGGCCGCGGTCGAAACGCCGCATGGGCCGGAGTTGCGTGCACTGCGGAACCTGGGTCCGGCGGGCTTTGAGGACGTGACCGCGCGCGTGAAGCTCGACCAGGTAAAGCTGGTTCAACCGCGCGCCCTGATTGCCGCCGATGTGGACGGCGATGGCGCCGCGGATCTGATCGTCACCCAGCCAAACGGAGACCCCTTGCTCCTGCACAACCAGGGCGGCAACCGAAATCACTCTGTGCTGATTTCGATGAAGGGCGTGGCCGACAACAAATCGGCGATCGGCGCCAAGGTAGAGGTCTTCGCCGATGGCGTCTGGCAGAAGTTCGAGATCGCAGGTGCCTCCGGCTATCTCAGCCAGGGAGCGCAGCAGCTTCTGGCCGGCATTGGCAGCGCGGAACACGCCGACATGGTGCGGATTCTTTGGCCCACCGGCGTTCCTCAGGATGAAACAGAGGTGGCCACGAAAGACCTCTCTCGCCATCACCGAACTGGACCGCCGGGGAAGCTCCTGCCCTACTCTGTTTGCCTGGAACGGAAAGAAGTACGAATTCATCTCCGACGTGATCGGCGCCGCGGTCGTGGGCCACTGGGTTTCGCCCACGGCCAAGAACAATGCCGATCCGGATGAATGGATCAAGGTGGATGGTTCGCAGCTTCGCCCGCGCGGAGGATATCTCAGCCTGCGTTTCGGCGAGCCGATGGAAGAGGTCAACTATCTCGACCAGGTTCGCCTGGTCGCGATCGATCATCCCGCGGGCACCGAGGTATATCCCAACGAGCGCTTTCTCAACGAACCTCCCTTTGCTGACGGCCGCGCCGTGTTGAGCGCACGACGCGCATCCGGTTGCCGCAGCATGGGATGACAAGGGCCGCGACGTGAGCACACTGCTGCGCACGCGCGATCACCAGTACGTGCGCGACTTCACCAACCTGCCCTTCGCCGGCTTTGCCAACCAGCACACGCTCACGCTCGATGTGGGCGAGTGGACGCCCGCCAATCCCCTGCGGCTGTTCCTGCACGGCTTCATCGAATATTTCTCGGCGAGCTCCATGTATGCCGCGTGGCAGTCGAATCTTGAGCCGATGCCGCCCTACGTGGAAGCACAGTTGCCCGACGGCAGCTGGAAGCGGGTCATCGACGAGATGGGTTTCCCTGCAGGGCTGCCGCGCACCATCGTAGTGGATCTCACGGGCAAACTTCCGCCGGGTACGCGCCGCATCCGGCTCACCACCAATTTGCAGATCTACTGGGATCAGGCGTTGATCGACAATGGGCCCGAGGCGCCGCAGAGCATACGCCAGACCGAGCTGCCTCTGGCTTCCGCGCAGCTTGCCTTTCGCGGCTACCCGGAGCAGATCGATGGCAAGACCCCGGGCGATCTGACTTACAACTATCAGCACATCAGCCAGACCGGGCCCTTTACCCGCTCTCGCGGCAGCTATACCCGCTACGGAGAAGTCGCGCCCTTGCTCAAGTCGGTCGACGAATCCTTCGTGATCTTCGGCAGCGGCGAGGATATTGACGTGGAATTCAGCACCGCTTCCCTGCCCCCGTTGGCGCGGGGCTGGAAGCGTGACTACTTTTTCTACGCCAACGGCTTCGTCAAGGATATGGACTTCTACGAGGCGAGTCCCTTCACCGTTGCCGACATGCCGTTCCACGGTATGAGCACCTATCCTTATCCAGCGAGCGAGCATTATCCGCAGGACGAACAGCGCATGCAATATGAGATGGAGTGGAACGACCGCTTCGACTCCGGCCGCGGCGTGCAGCAATATGCATTTCACTACGAGCCGCGCGTGATGCTGCCGCCGGTGGTCAAGCCGGCGCAGTGAACGGCCTCACGGTAATGCCCGCGGTCGAGCTCTTGTCCATGCTCAGGCGGGGGCAAATCTCTCCGCTGGAATTGGCCGGCGAATACATCCAGCAGATCGAACGCTTGAATCCTCAGCTGCATGCGCTGGTCGATTTCGACGCCGACCGGGTGCGTGCACAGGCCCGCGCGCTGGAGAACTCCAGCGGCGCTCGCGGCCCTCTCTTCGGGTTGCCGATGACCATCAAGTCGTCGATCGCGACCGCGGGATACCGCTGCGAAATCGGTAGCCTGCTGCACCGCGGCGATGTTCCCCATGAAAACGCAACCGTGGTGGATCGCATGAAGCAGGCGGGCGCGTTGATCCTGGGAACGACCAACTGTCCTGAGTTTCTGATGGCCTACGAAACCGACAACCTGCTTTATGGGCGTACAGCGAATCCGTGGGACTTGGAGCGAAGCGCCGGCGGATCGAGCGGCGGCGAATCGGCGGCCATTGCCGCCGGCCTCTCCGCGGCTGGACTGGGCAGCGATGGCGGAGGCTCGGTGCGCGAGCCGGCTCACTTTACCGGCATATGCTCGCTCAAGCCCACGCCAGGCCGTGTCCCGGCGCGCGGTCACCTGCCGCCATGCGATGGGCCTTTGCCATTCTCGGCGCCATTGGACCCATGGCGCGTACTATCCGCGACCTGACGCTGCTCTTCATCACTCTCTCCGGACAGGACGCTCTGGATCCCGTCAGCCCGCCGGTCGGCCTCAGGAACGAGTCGTTGGAAGACTTGCGGCGCGTTCCCATCGGCTTCTTTGAGGACGATGGTCACACTCCGGTTACGCCGGAGACTCGCCAGGCGGTGCGGGATGCAGCGCGGACGCTCGAAAGTCAGGGCTTCAACGTCCGGCCATTTCGCCCCCGCGCGCTGGAGGAGGCGCGGCAGTTGTGGTGGAAGTTTTTTGTCCGCGGCGGCGCCATGCTTCTCGATCCGCTGGTACGACGGCGGCATTCGGAGCTGAGCCCAACATTTCTTGACTTCCTGTCGATCGCGCACAGCGAGCCGCCGTTGTCCGGGCAAGAACTGCTTTCGGCATGGATGGATTGCGATCACGTGCGCCGTAAGCTGCTGGCAGAGATGGAGAGTTTTCCCATTCTTCTGTGTCCTGTATGCGCGATTCCCGCTTTTCGCCATGGAGAACGTGAATGGGAAGTGGAAGGACAGCAAGTGAAGTATCTAGATGCCATGCGCTACACGCAGTGGTTCAATCTGCTGGGCGCACCCGCCGCCGTGGTGCCGGTAGGTTGGTCCCCCGAGGGCCTGCCGATTGGCGTGCAGATTGCAGGCCGTCCCTTCGAAGACGAACGGGTGCTTGGCATCGCAGCCGCGGTAGAAGCGAACTTCGGTTATAAGCCACCACCACTGTGTCTTTGACTAGGGGTAAGGTGAACTACAGGTCCCTCGGCTTCGCTAGACGGCTGCTGAGGGAAGAACTACCTCAAACTTTGTCATCCCGAGCGTGCTCCGGATTTCCGACTACGCTTCGCTAATCAACGGCCACGTATGCGGCTTGCAGGAAGGAAAGCCGCATGCGGTCTGTCGACGCCAGGAAGCCTGACAGGAAATCTGGAGGAAGCCGAGGGATCTGCAGTTTCTCTCGTCCGGCAACTGAGCCTTAGGTGCTCAGGTGGTGGCGAACATCGGCGCCGCGGACCCAGAAGATCACGTCTTCCGCGATGTTGGTCGCGTGGTCGGCAACCCGCTCCAGGTTGCGGGCAATCATCAGCGCGTGCAGTGCCTGGGCAGTGTAGTGGGGCTGCTCTTTGATCAGATTGGAAAGAGCAAAAAAAGCAGTGTCGTTGATTTTGTCCACGTTGTCGTCCATGGTCAACACAGAGGTGGCCAGCTCCGCATCGGCCTCGATAAAGGCCTGCAGTGCTTTGCGCACCATGGCTGAGGCGAGCGACGCCATGCGCGGAATGTCCACCGGGAGATCCACTACCGGAAAGGCCTGAAGGTCCCGCACCCGGTCGCTGATGCTGACCGCCTGGTCACCCACGCGCTCCAGATCGGCATTGATCTTGATCACCGCCAGAATGAAGCGCAGATCGATCGCCATCGGCTGCTCCATGGCAAGCAGATCGAGCGCCATCTGATCGATCTCGCGCTCGAAGCTGTTGATCGAAATCTCGCTGCGGACCACCAGGTCGCAGAGGGAAAGGTCGCGCACGCGGTAGGCCTCAACGGCTCGCTGGATCGCCTGCTCCGCCATGCCGGCCATGACCAGAAGCCGCTCTTTCAGATCGTCGAGTTTCCGATGAAACCGAATCCGCATCATCCGAACCTACCCGTAATGTAATCCTCAGTCCGCTTATCGGTGGGATTGGTAAAGATCTTATGGGTTGCGTCGAATTCCACCAGCTTGCCGTTGAGGAAGAAGCCGGTATTCTCCGCCACCCGCGCGGCTTGCTGCATGTTGTGGGTCACGATCACGATCGTGTATTGCGACTTGAGCTGAAAGATAAGATCTTCGATCTTCGCCGTGGAGACCGGATCCAGCGCCGAGGCCGGCTCGTCCATCAGCATGACTTCCGGATCCACAGCCAGCGCGCGCGCAATGCAGAGGCGCTGCTGCTGGCCGCCGGAGAGGCTGGCGCCCGACTTCTTCTTGAGATCGTTCTTCACTTCGTCCCAAAGAGCGGCCTGCTGCAGCGAACGCTCGACCACTTCGTCGAGCATCTTGCGGTTGCGGAATCCATTGAGGCGAAGACCCGAGGCCACATTGTCGTAAATCGACATGGTGGGAAACGGGTTCGGCCGCTGAAAGACCATGCCGATCCGGCGGCGAATCTCCACCGGCGAGGCTTGCGCGTAGATATCAGTCGGACCGACGCGCACCGTGCCGGTGACGCGGCCGATCGGGTTGGTCTCGTGCATGCGATTCAGGCAGCGCACGAACGTAGACTTGCCGCAGCCGGAGGGGCCGATCAGAGCCGTGGCGTGGTTCGCCGGAATCCGCAGGCTGATGCTCTGAAGAGTGTGGTTGGTGCCATACCACGCATTCAGATCAGAGACTTCGATTGCTACGCCCACTAACTTGCCCCTTTCAGAACTCCGCGGCCGGCCACATACCGGACCAGCGCGACGGATACGACGATGAGCACGATCAGCACCAGCGCGCCGGCCCATGCCAGACGATGCCATTCGTCGTAAGGGGAAATCGCATACACAAAAATCTGCAACGGAAGCGCCGCGATCGGCTCATTGACGCTGGTGCTCCAGAACTGGTTTCCGAAGGCGGTAAAGAGCAGCGGCGCGGTCTCTCCCGCGACCCGGGCAAAGGCCAGCATGCAGCCGGTGATGACGCCCGGCGACGCGGTGCGCAGCGTAATGGAAAGAACGGAACGCCAGTTCGGGACACCCAGTCCAAGAGCGGCCTCGCGCACATTCAGAGGCACCATCAGCAGCATCTCTTCGGTCGTGCGGGTGATGGTCGGAATCATCATGATGCCCAGCGCCACGCCGCCGGCAAGCGCGGAGAAATGCTTCTGCGGCACCACGATCAGGGTATAAATGGCGATGCCCATGACGATCGAAGGCACGCCGTTCAGCACATCGGCGGTAAACCGGACCATGTTGGCCAAACGCTTGTTGCGGCCAAACTCCGCAATGTAGATGCCGCCGGCGATGCCGATGGGCACGCCCATGAGGCTGGCGATCGCCAGCAGGATGCCCGATCCAAGGATGGAATTGGCCATTCCGCCGCCAGCCTCACCCACCGGCTTGGGTATCTGGGTAAAGAAAGCGAGATTGAGCGAACTGGCGCCCTTGTAGAGCAGATAGCCAAAGATGGCGATCAGCGGCGCCATGACCAGGATGGTGCTGCCCACGGCAGCAGCGGTTGCCAGATGGTTGGCAAAGACCCGCCACAGCCGGTTGGAGGCTCCGGCGCGAGAGCGGCGGCATGACGACGTTGGAAGCCATTGGCTAAGTACCTCTGACCGGCGCGCCGCGGGTTACCGCCCAAACCAGCACCCGGGCCAGCGCATTCACAATGATGGTGACGATAAACAGCGCCAGCCCGATTTCGATCAGGGCGCTCAGGTACAGCTCGTCAGAGGCTTCGCTGAACTCATTGGCGATCACACTGGCCATGCTGTAGGCCGGGGCCAGCAAGGAGCGCGCAATCTCCGGCCGGTTGCCGATCACCATGGTGACCGCCATGGTTTCGCCCAGGGCGCGGCCCAGGCCGAGAATGACGGCTCCCACGATGCCGATGCGCGCGTTGCGCAGCACGCCCATGCGGATCATCTCCCAGCGCGTGGCTCCCAGGGCCAGCACCGCTTCCCGCTGGGCATGGGGAACCGCCGACATGACCTCGCGGGTAAGCGACGAGATGATGGGCAGAATCATGATGGAGAGAATCACGCCGGCCGCGAACATCCCGATGCCGTAGTTGGGGCCGGCAAAAATCCCCGACCAACCCAGGGTCTTGATGAGGAACGGATTCACATACTGGCGCAGCAGCGGAATCAGAACAAAAACCGCCCACAGACCATAAACCACGCTGGGAATCGCCGCCAGCAATTCGGTAAAGAAGGCCAGGAACCCGCGCAGCCAGGCGGGGCACATCTCGGTGAGGAAGATGGCAACACCCACCGCCAGGGGTACGGCGATAATGAGCGACAGGATCGAAGAGACCACGGTGCCGTAGATAAACGGCAGCGCGCCGAAATTGCCGTTGACCGGATCCCAGGCGGACCCGAAGAAAAACGACATGCCGAATTTTGAAATGGTGAGCTTCGAGCCCGAAATGAGCTCGACCAGGATCAACAGAACAATGGCGAAGATGCTGAGCGCGCACAGCAGCATGAGGAAGCTGAAGGCGCGATCGGCAAGCGAGGAACTGCCGCAGTTGAGAAGATACGTGCGGACGGGAGAGGGTGAAGGCTCAGCGCCGGGAGACGCACTGCTTTCTGTTCGCTGGGTCACGTCAGCCTGGCCAGCCACTCGCGGCACCTGAGTTTCTGATTTCACCACTCATACCGTAGCGGGCTTTAGTGAATTTGAGGTTAAACCAGCGCACGCACAAACCTTTGAAATGAAAAAGATTATCGTGCGCTGGCTTCATAGGACGAAGTCACTGCCGGGCCAGAATAACATCACCGCTTTACTTGAGCGTGTTGATGGTGGCACTGACCTTCTGCGCAACCGAAGCAGGCAGCGGAGCGTAGTAGAGTGAGCTGGCCTCATTCTGATGCTGCAGCATCCACTTCAGAAAATCGATCAGGACCTTGCCGTTGGTGGGGTCCTTGGCAGGGTTTGGAATCAGAAGCCAGGTGAAGCTGGAGATGGGATAGGCATTTCCCGGCGCATTGGTAATGGAGACACGGTAATCAGCCGGCATGTTCTTCACGCTCGCAGCCGCTTCCGACACTCCCTCGATGGACGCCTTGACCCAGCTTCCACCAGCGGTCTTTACATAGGCAAAGGGGATCTTGTTCTGCAAGGCGTAGATGAGTTCGACGTATCCGATCGCGCCGGGCGATTGGCGAACAAAGCCGGCAACGCCCTCGTTGCCCTTGGCGCCGATTCCTCTCGGCCAGCTTGGCGACGCGCCTTTGCCGGGACCGCCAGCCCAATCTTTGCTGACCTTGGACAAGATAGTCGGTGAAGATAAAGGTGGTGCCGCTGCCGTCAGAACGGTGGACGACAAAAATATCCTGTGAGGGCAGCTTGACGCCCGGATTGTCCTTGGCGATGCGTGCATCGTCCCACTTGGAGATCTTGCCCAGATAGATATCAGCCAGCACGTCAGGACCTATACGCAGGTCACTGACGCCCTGCAGATTGAAGATCGGCACCACCGCGCCCAGCACGGTAGGAATGGGCTGGATCTTCACCTTGGAGGCAGCCAGCTGTTCGTCCGTCATAGTGACGTCGCTGGCGCCAAAATCGACCGTGCCGGCCGTCACCTGGCGAATGCCGCCGCCGCTGCCGATCGACTGATAGTTGATCTGGACCCCGGGGTGGGAGGCACTGTACTCGCTAAACCACTTGGAATAAATGGGATAGGGGAAGGTCGCTCCCGCTCCATTAAGCTTTTGCGCGTGTCCCACGCATACCGTTGCACTCATGGCAGCGGCCAACAACCAGATTGTCTTTCTCACGTTCCACCTCAGGAAATTCATCCTGATTCTCAGTTGTGTCTGTGAATGGTTCTTTACAAGACCATGAATATGGCGAGAAAAGCATTGCCGCGAGGTCCACAAACATTTATTTTTCAACAGCTTGCGTAGATACAGTGGGACTGGACACGGCAACCGGCGAGGCCGCGCTGGGGGCAGCGGACGGCAGACGAAAGAGAAAAGTCGCGCCAAACCCAAGCTCGCTCTCGCAGCGAATGTCGCCGCCATGGGCCTGGACGATGTGCTTGGCAATCGCCAGTCCCAGCCCGGTCCCGCCGGATTCCCGCGAGCGGGCCTTATCGACCCGGTAGAAGCGCTCAAAGATGCGGGGCAGATGCTCATACGCGATGCCGGGGCCGAAGTCCTGCACGTAGAACTCGACCATTGCGTCCTGCTTGCGCGCCCCCACCCGGACGCGGCCTCCGCTTTGCCGTATTTCATCGCATTCTCGACCAGGTTTCCGAAGACCTGGCTCAGCGCGTCGAGGTCGGCCATCACCGGTTCATCGGTGGTTTCGCCCACTTCGAGGACCGCCGCGAATCGAGCACCAGCCCGGCCAGCGAGCCGACGGCTTCCTCGACCAACCGCCCAGCCTGGATTTTTTGCAGGCGCAGCTTGTAGTCGCCGGACTCCACGCTGGCCAGGGCCAGCAGGTCTTCCGTCAGGCGGTTCATGCGCGCCGCGTTCTTGAGAATGATCTGCAGGAACTCGCGCGCCTGATCGCTCAGGGCGGGGTCGTCGAGCAGGGTCTCTACGTATCCCGTGATGCAGGTAAGCGGCGTGCGCAGTTCGTGGGAGACATTGGCCACGAAATCTCTGCGAGTGGTCTCAGAGCGCTCGATTTCAGAGACGTCATGCAACACGGCGACCGCTCCGCCGCCGGGCATGGGAGCGGCGTTAACCTCAAAGATCTTGCCCGGGGAAACGGACGTGGCACGGCGCCGGCTGGCCTGCCGTTGGGTGAGGGCCGCGCCCACCGCGGAAAGTACCTCGGGATCGCGAATGGAATGGACCAGGGCGCGGCCCTCCTGGACCGGGCTCAGGGCGATCCGCTGCATGACGGCATTGCACCAACTCACCTGCCCTGCGGGTTGATGGCGATGACCGCCTCCTGCATGCTGTCGAGCAGCGCCGTCAGCTCGCTGCGGCTGCTCTCCAGGGCGTGAAAGCTCTGCTCCAGCCGGCTGGCGGTCACGTCAAGGGCATGGGCGACAGCAGAGATCTCATCCAGGTTTCCCTCTTCCACGCGCGCCGAAAGGTCGCCGGCAGCGATGCGGTTGGCGAAAACCACGATGCGGGCCAGGCGCTTGGCGGCCCGCTGCGCCAGCAACGCGGCCAGCAGCGTCGCCACCAGCAGGGAGAGCAGCGAAGCCAGCACGATTCCCCGGCGCAGTACGTGCAAGGCTGCAGGATCGCCGATAAAGGGGTAGGCCAAGCGCACGACCAGCGGGCCGGCGGGAACGGCAACGTACAGCATGCGTCCACGTCGGGCGCGGCCCAGGGGCTGATGTTGATCAATGACGGTGGCGATCTCGGGGAGCGGATTTTCCCGAGCCGAATCGTCTTGGGAGGAGGCAACTACCTGGCCCTGGGCATCGAAGATGGCAACTTGCGCACCGGTCGCAGTGGCATCCACGTCGGCGATTCGCTGCAAAGACTGGGAATCCAGAGATGCGGGACCGGAGGCGTTTATCTGCGCAGCCAGCAGGCGGGCCTCGCTTGCCAGGGACTCCTCCGCCTGTGCGCGCAGCGACTGCTCCATGACCTGGCGCAGGGAGAAGTCGAGCACCGCCATGCCCAGGAAGAGCACCACCACGAAAGAGAAGAATAGCTTGGTGAAGACCCTGCCCGTCACGCGGCTATCCTCTGCAGAACCGGAACCTAGGAAGCTGACTTGCGTGGTTCCTCCACCACCCGGGGGACCTCGAAACGGTAGCCCGCGCCACGGACGGTTTTGAGATACCGCGGGCTCTCGGGATCGGTCTCGATTTTCTCACGGATGCGCCGCACATAGACATCGACCGAGCGCGGGGTCACGAAGCGGGCATCGCCCCAGACGGCATCGAGCAGGTGGTCGCGGCTGAAGACGCGGCCGGGATGCCGGGCAAGGTAGTCCAGCAGCCGGAATTCCGTCGCGGTGGTGGTGGTGAGCTCTCCGCGCACCTTCAATTGCATGGCGCTGGCGTCGATGACGACCTCTTCGAAGCTGATGATGGAGGGCGCCGTAGGCCGTTCAAAGCGGCGCAGTACAGCCTTGACCCTGGCGACCAGCTCGCGGGTGGCAAACGGCTTGGTGATGTAGTCGTCCGCGCCCAGTTCCAGGCCCAGGACGCGATCATTTTCTCCCGCCCGGGCGGTGAGAAAGATGATCGGCATGGTGCTCAGCGCGGGATTGCTGCGCAGACGGCGGCAGACATCCAGGCCGTCTCCGCCCGGAACCATGATGTCCAGAAGAAAGAGCACGGGCGCCTGGCGCTCGGCGTCGGGGACCAGGTTGGCGGGGGTGCTGTAGACGCGTACACCAAAACCCGCGGCTTCCAGATGATGCTGTACCAGGCGGGAGATATCCGGATCATCTTCGAGGACGCATACGGTTTGACTCAACTCGATCTCCCTCAGCTTCGTGCCGCGCAGGATACGCCCACTTAAGTGGCAGGCCGGAACGCTCTGCGCGGATGCGTTTAGCGTAACCTAAACGAATACGGGGAATGCAAAACTACGGTGAATCCTTGCCTATTTGGCAGAAATACCGGTATCCCCCGAATTTCCTGTCAATAGCAAGTTTCATATATGGCACTCACCGGCTGCGTTATGGGAGTAATAGAGTAGATCTTTGCCGAGGACGGTAACCGTGTCGCGTCCAGTCATCCTGTGTATCGACGATGAAGATCTTGGCCTTGAGATCCGGAAGATGGTTCTGGAGCGCGAGGGCTTCACCGTTCTGACGGCGAAGGACGGGGCGTCCGGTCTATCGCTCTTCGATACCGAAGAGATCGATGCAGTGATCGTGGATTACGCCATGCCGGGCATGGACGGGGGGCAGGTAGCCGCCCTCCTGCGCGCGCGGAAGCCCGACATACCAATTCTCATGCTTTCGGCGTATGTCGCCCTTCCCGAAGAGGTGATGCGGGTGGTGAGTGTCTCCGCAACCAAGGGAGATGGCGCGTTCACCCTGGTTGAAAAGCTGAAGGACATGTTGCAGACGAACGCTCCCGATGGACGAGGCGGCTCCCGGTGAATCTTCATCAGTTCCGGCAAATTCTGGTTACTACGGTACTGTTGCCTCTGGTCCTGCTTCTACTTTTGGCCCTGGTGCTCGCCTGGCAGTTCCAACGCACACTGCGGGAGCAGCGGCGGATTGACCACACCGATCGCATCACTGCCCTGCTGAATGAGCTGGAACGGCTGGTGGTCGATCAGGAGACGGGCCTGAGGGATTATCAGCTCACCCACGACGCGAGTACCCTTGAACCCTATCAGAGTGCGGAAGGTGCGCTGCACGGAACGTTAGATCGCCTGCTGTACCTGGTCCGGGACGATCCTGACCAACTTATGCGGCTACGCCAGATCCGTGACAGCCATGAGGCATGGATGGGGTTTGCCGGTAAGGCACTGGATAACCTGCGCGCGGGAAAAATGTTTGGCGACACGGCGCTGGACCTGAACGGGGGCCAATTGATGGCGACGTTGAGGACTCGGATCGGCGCCATGTCCCAAATCGAGGCAAAACGGCGCGACGAGGAAGTGGAGTCCACCAACTCCCAGGTTCGCACGCTGATGGCGATTTTGATTTTGTCTTCCATTGGAACGGGCATTGTCCTGGGCATCTACACGCAACGGAATATGCGGCAGGTTTCCGGAGCATTCCGCGCCTCGCTCGAAGAAGCGCACGAGCGGGCGGACGAGCTCATTGAGAGCCGGCAATGGCTGCAGACTACTTTGGAATCGGTGGGCGATGCCTTGATCGCCTGCAATCAGCAGCGCCGCGTGGAACTCATGAACCCGGTGGCTCAGCAGTTGACTGGCTGGTCGCTGGAAGAAGCGAAAGGAAGGCGGCTCGAAACTATTTTCTGCACGATCGATGAGGAAACTCGGGAACCGGTAAAGAATCCGGGTGCCTGGACGGAGATGAAAGACCCCGCAGCGAAGAATCATTCGTGGCTGATCGCCAAAGACGGGACGGAGTACTTAATCGATCAAAGCGCCGCCCCGATTCGCGATGCCAAGGGCGCAGTGGCGGGCGTGGTGCTGGTCTTTCGCGATATCACCGACCTGCGGCGAAGAGACGAGGCACTCATGGCGCACGAGAAGCTGGCCGTCGCCGGACGTCTTTCCGCAAGCATCGCTCATGAGATTCATAATCCGCTGGACTCCGTGGCCAATCTTCATTACCTGATGGCGAACGAGACGGATCCCGCTTTGCAGCAGCGATACCTCGCCATGGCCCAGCAGGAGCTAAACCGCACCCTGCAGATCAGCCGCGCCATGCTCGGCCTCTATCGTGAGCCGAAGGCTCCGGTCGAAGTGGATCTGCGCGAGTTACTTGAAAGTGTATTGCTCTTGCTCGACCGGCAGTTGAAAGATCAGTCCATCGCGGTCGACCGGAGGTTGGGTCCCGGCGAAAACGTGCAGGGATTTCCTGGGGAGTTGCGCCAGGTATTCACCAACCTGATCACCAACGGAGCCGAAGCATCGGGACGGGGCGGACGGGTGCAGGTCATGGTCGAGTCGTCGTTCCCCGCGGATAGCCGTCCTGGGGCATTGGTGACCATTACTGACAGCGGTCCCGGTATTCAAGAAGCCCATCTAGCCAAAATCTTCAAACCCTTCTTCACTACCAAAGGAGAACATGGAACCGGCCTCGGATTGTGGGTGAGCCGGGGGATCGTAGAGAAGCATGGCGGCAAAATCGAACTGACCAACAGCACGGACCCCATTTTTCCGGGAGCAGCGGTGCGGGTTTTTCTCCCAGCGTTGGGGCCGGCCGCGGCGATGGCGGGCGCGGGCAGTTACCGCGGTCAGCAGTCGCTTTCCTAGCGGTGCGGGACTGTATGCGTTTGCTCAAATTCAATGCGGTCATCCCTATCGTCTCCCATCAAACCCCGGTGGGAGCCCCCTGCTTCAGCAGGGGGGGCGGAGTTCCATATCCCAATCGGGCTTTAGCCCCGGGTTCTTCTTCGCCCCCTTTTGCAACGTGGGAGAGAGATTCCAAAAGCCCGCGGCTAGAGCCGGATAAGGGTAGTCCTACTTGAGCCGCTCGGCTTGAAAGCCGAGCTCCCCCGCATGAATGCGGGGGCTCCCACCACATCCGCTTATTCCCAGCAGAACAATGAACTTTCCGCAGCTTGGTCAGGGGCGGCGTGCGACGAAGCGCAGCCGCATGTAGTCGGCGGTCCAGTTCCCTTCGCGGTCGCATAGAACCGGCGTCAACAAACCGACGATTTGCTCAATGGCGGCTGGTTTTTCGGCGGCAGGCAATTGTTGGAGCACGCTGCTGCGGAAGGTCTGGAGCCAGTCGGCCATGCCCGAGGGAAGGGGGGTGGGACGGGGCGTCAGCGTGGCCTCCTGTACCTGGAAGCCGTGCCTCTCGAGCAGGGCGCGATATTCGGTGTTGCTGAAGAAGCGATTGTTCTCGATGCGTTCCGGCGGAACGCCACGGGCGGTCAAGACTGCCAGCAGCGCAACACGAATGGCGGCGATGTTTCCCTGCCCGCCGCACTCGGCCACGAAACGGCCTCCGGACTTCAGTGCCCGGTACACGCCATCGAGAACAGCGTCCTGATCACGCATCCAGTGCAGCGCTGCGTTGGAGAAAACGGCGTCGAATTCCTGGTCGAAGGGCAGCGCTTCCCCGCTGGCATAGCGTGCATCGAGTCCCCTCTCCTTGGCCGCGGCAATCATCTGTGGCGAAGAGTCGACTCCGACCATCGTCGCCCCTGATTCGGCAATCCGCTGCGTCAGGAAGCCGTCGCCGCATCCCAAATCAAGAATGCGTTCGCCCGCCTTGGGCTGCAGGGCCTCCACCAGCGAGCCGGCGAGCAAGGCCACAAAACGGCCGTTGCCAGCGTACAGGGATGGATCCCAGGTTTGCTGCATGGCTTTATTTTAGAGCCTTTAAATCGAGGCCACCGGAAGGAGTGTGAGGTCATCGACCAACCCCACTTCCTTCTGCACGAAAGGCTCGGCATAACGGACGCCACCCAACAGCCCGTAGTGGCGCGCGACGGAGAAGGTGCGTTCGCGGATTTCATCGTGGGGTACAAAGAGAGTCCCGCCGGCTGGCTGATCTGCATATTGCGAGCGATAAGCGAGCAGCGCGCGAAAGCGCTCCTCGATGAAGGGTGTGATGTCGACGACAAAGCTCGGCCGGGTGTCGGCGTAGAGGCTGGCATAGACGATCTTGAAAGGCCTGAAAGGCGGATCGCCGGTTTCGATTTTGGCCAGGCCGGAGAGGAAGCAAGCCTCATATCCCAACGTCGAGCTGTTGTAATGGTCGGGATGCCGTCCCTGCCAGTAAGGCAGAATCACGACGCGAGGCCGCAACTGGCGAAGTTTCCGAACGATCTTGAGGCGGTTCTCCCAGGTGTTTTCCACTCGGCCGTCAGGGATATCGAGCGCGCCCCGCCAGTCGACGCACAGGATGCCGGCTGCCTCCTCGGCCTCCCTGGCCCGGTCCTGCGCGGAACCACGGGTCCCGGCTTCGCCCTGGGTCAGGTCGAGAATGGCCGTACGCAACTGCAGCGAATGCATGCGCAAAAGCGTGCCGCCGCAGGTCTGCTCCACGTCGTCCCGATGGGCGGCGATGGCGAGAACGTCGACCGGAGCTGGGTCGCTCATGCTGTGGAAGATTTAATACGTGGTGTTGTCGTCATCGCTGGGCGCGTCCATGTAGGCCACGTCGTACGCCGTGCCCACTACGGTCACCTGGGAGTTGTCCATCGCGTTGCCAGTCGCGGTGTTGTAGATGTACACCTGCCCACCCTCGGCGGTGTAGACCTTGTTCAGACCGAGCACGGCCGCGATGCCGGTCGCATCGCCCTTATAGGAATCGATCATCGTCACCGAATTGCTCGAAGTGTTGAACATGGTGAGGCAACCGAGGTTTGTGGTCGCGCCTTGGTGATAGCGTTCTCCCTGGGTACAGAGCTGCGACCCAATCCAGAGCGTATTGTTGTCAGCGAATAGCATCTTCAGATGCGTCCCATCGCTAATGGGATAGGTACCTGTGACCTGCTTGGCGTTGGTATCGAGTATCGAAAGGTTTCCCGAAAAATAGCCATCGGGCTGCAACTGCTGGCCCGCCAGGTAGAGGAGATTTGCATTCTGGATGGCAATCGTATCGCCGCCTGGAATGGGCACCGTGGCGGTCACAGTGGTGGGAGCACCGGGCGGTATTGGGGCGCCGCTTTGGATGATGATCCCGGCGACGGGCAAGAAGCTGACACTGGCCTGGGCACCGCCGCACTCCGGTCCGCAGTTGAGCACAAACGCTGTGGTGCCATCGGCCGAGAAGACGGCCTTGGTAGGCCTGTCAAAGTTACCCGGCACAGGCAACAAGCAGTACACAGGCAGGTTTTGCGGCTCGCAATCTTCGGCATTGGCGGGCGCGTGTTGATTGGCTTGCAATTTATAGACGCTGTAGACCAGGTTGCTATCCTGCACGAAGGCCAAGGCCGCAGAACCACTGGGGTTGGTGGAGACGCGGTAGACGTTGGGCAAATTCAATCCATAGCTGGTACCGAGAACCCGGTCCTGAATGGAGAGCGTGTGCGCTGTCTGGCTGGCGGCAAAGACATACTTTTGGTCGCGCGAGATATAAACGCTGGAGGACGCTCCGGGCAGGCTTACGGTGGTCGTCTGCTTTTCGGAGGCGTAACTCAACAAGGCGTAGCTGCCATCGCCCGCGCCATAGACCGCTCCGGCTTGCTCTTCCGGCATATTCTGGATCGTCAGCGGGTCCCCTCCGGAGTATCCCGCGATGCTGAACGAGGCAACTTTGTTGTTAAAGCTGTGGCGGATGTCGTAGTAGGCGTCCACGATTTCGAGCGTGCCCTTGGTCAAGGCGCCGGGGTTTTGGACCGCGATCAGAACGCGGTTGAGTATCCCGCTGGGGGGAAGAGCCCGGCCGCCAAAGTAATAGCTCTGGCCACATCCGGCCAGAAGTACGAATACAGAGCAGGCTAAAAGGGCACACAACGACCGGAGACTTCTTTTGTTCAACCTAAGACCTCACCAGAATCACCACGCGGCGCACATGCGGGAAAGGCCAAGTATAACAAAGCGGCGGGTTGGCTTTCGCGCTCGGGGTGGCTTAGCATAGTTAGACTTACCCTATGAAGAATCGGCTAACAGAGATCTTCGGAACGCGAACGGTGCTATGCGATGGCGCCATGGGGACCAGTTTGTATTCTCGCGGGATCTTCATCAACCGCTGCTACGACGAATTAAATCTCTCGCAGCCGGAAGTGGTGCGCACCGTTCACGAGGAGTATCTGCAGGCGGGCGCGGAGATCATCGAGACCAATACTTTTGGCGCCAATGCCCTGCGTTTGCAGCGCTATGGGCTGGCGGACAAGGTGATCGAGATCAACCGGGCCGGGGTCGAAATAGCGCGCAAGGCAATCAACCAACGAGCCGACAAGCAAGGCGGGAAGGTCTGGATTGCCGGCGCTGTCGGCCCCCTGGGCGCACGACTGGAGCCGCTGGGCAAGATCGGCCTCGGTGAGGCGCAAGCAGCCTTCGCGGAACAGATTCGCGGCTTGGCGGAAGGCGGGGTCGATCTGCTGCTGATCGAGACTGTTTCGGCGTTGAACGAGGCGGAGCAGGCTATCCTCGCGGCGAAATCCACGGCTCCGTCGCTGCCTATTTTAGTGATGGTGACGGTCGATGAAGATGCCAATTGCCTCGATGGCTCTTCCCCGGAAACGGCTGCTGCCCGGCTGACAGAATGGGGTGTGGATGCGATCGGCTGCAACTGCAGCGTAGGGCCGGCGACGGTCCTGACCGCAATCGAGCGGATGGCTGCAGTCACCGACCTGCCTTTGGTTGCCATGCCCAATGCCGGCATGCCGCGCGCCGTGGAGGGTCGAAACATTTACCTCTGCTCGCCGGAATACATGGCGAGCTTCGCCCGCAAGCTGGTCAAGGCTGGGGTGCAATTTGTTGGCGGCTGCTGCGGCACCACGCCCAGTCACATCCGGTCGATGAAATCCTCGCTGCGCGCGATGGACGCGATGGATGTCACGCATCATCCGGTCAAGGAGGCTCCGGTTGCATCCGAGATCGTACCCGCGCCAATGGCCGAGCGTTCACGCCTAGGTGGGCTGATTTCCAGCGGCACCTTTGTCACCATGGTGGAGATGGTCCCCCCCAAGGGCATCACCTGCGAACGCGAGCTGGCGGCGGCTAAGATGCTGCGGCAAAGCGGGGTCCACATCATCAACGTTCCCGATTTGTCTCGAGCGGCGCCACGCATGAGCGCGCAGAGCCTGTGTATCCAGCTCCAGCAGACGGGCATAGAAGCGCTGCTGCACTATACCTGTCGTGACCGCAATCTGCTGAGCATCCAATCGGACCTGCTGGGGGCTTCTTCGATCGGCTTGAAGAATATTCTTTGCCTCACGGGCGATCCGCCGAAACTCGGCAATTACCCGGATGCCACGGCAGTATTCGATGTCGATGCCATTGGACTGGTGAACATCGTACGGCGGTTGAACCACGGATTGGATCTGGGCAGCAATCCCGTCGGTGTCTCGGCCGGCTTAACCATCGGCGTGGCTGCGAATCCCGGCTTGATGGATATGGACAACGAGATTCGGCGTTTCGCGTACAAGGTCGAAGCTGGAGCCGAATATGCGATTACCCAGCCGGTATTTGATCTGAAGCTGCTGGAGGCTTTCCTCAAACGCATTGAGGGCTTCCGCATCCCGGTCATCGCGGGGATCTGGCCGCTAACCAGCCTGCGCAATGCCGAATTCATGAAGAACGATTTGCGGGTTTCCATGCCTGATGAGATTATGGCCCGGATGCAGAAGGCGGAGACTCCTGAGCAAGCGCGCGCGGAAGGGATTCTCATTGCGCGGGAGATGCTGGCGGCGGCGCGCCCGATGATCCAGGGGGTGCAGGTCAGCGCGCCGTTTGGCCGATATCCGTGCGCGGTGGAGATTCTGGAGGTTGTACTACCCCAGGAGAGGGCTGTCGTTGGCAACGTTTGAGGAATCACTGAAACAGTTGGAGGGCATCGTCGCTCAACTCGAGCGCGGTGACCTGCCTCTCGAAGACTCGATCAAGATGTTTGAGGAGGGCATGCGCCTCTCGGCGCAATGCAAGCAAGAGCTGGATAGCGCGGAGAGCAAGGTGCAGATCTTGCTCAAGCAACGAGACGGTTCGCTCAAGGCCGAGCCTTTCCCTCTGAAATAGCGTCTGACAATAGGGAGAATGGAGCGTTGAGCGCTGCTTCTCCCACTCAAGCCCAAAAGCAGGGCTTGAATGGGGCACCCGACCTTCGTTGCCCGTACAGGAAGCCAGGACTTGCTCAAGCAACGCGACGGGGTCCTGTTGTGGGAAGGAGCCTGTAGAAATGTGCGAACTAAGCGAACTATGCTAACTAAGTCCGCAGATGAGGGGTTGTTTTCCCGTTAAGTGTTTTATTTTCAATGGAATGCTGCACAAAGGCTACCAGATCGTCTCCGATCAAATTGGGTGGCGTGATCAGGAAATGGGGCTTGCCTGCGAGCAGCCTCAAGGAGACTTGGCTCCATTGCGGGATAAGTTCGTGTCCCGAGGAACGCAATAACACGGCATCGGCGCGGTCCAGGAACAGGCGCGCGGAGTCTTTGAAGTCGGCTGTGGCATGGTCCAGGACCGTCAGGTAGAGGTCGGGACGCAGAAACTGCAGCAGGCTGTTGGACTCGAAGATCATGTTTTCCGCCGCGGCGATCTCCTGGCGAATACGCGGCATGGCGTCAGCCAGGCGGCCGATGCGGGTACGAACCCAGAGCGAACGCTTGGCCCCGGCGGCTAGAAAGCGGGCGCTGTCGGTGCCTGTATCGGGATCGCGCTCGGCGCTTATGGCGATGGAGTGCTCGTCCGTCTGGCAATCACAGGGCTCGCCGTTAGCGCTGCAGAAACCGTGACCGAACTGGGTGATCTTGCAGGCAGTCCAGTTGAGTTCTGGCAGCCGGGCGATCAGAGCGGCCACCACGGAGGTCTTCCCAACGCTGCGTGAATGCCCTCCCACTACTACAATCGCCATCTACTTATCCCCGGTTCTGGATGCCAGCCGGGCCAGGGTCGCCAGTTCCTTCAGGTATTGCCTGACCGGCTTGGCTGGAGTTCCCCAAAAGACGATTCCTGGCCCGAGAAGTTTTTTCTTGGGCAGGATGCCACCCTGTCCCCCGACGATGACGCCGGGGCCGATCAGAGCGTGGTCGCCCATACCCACCTGGCCGCCGAGGATTGCCCCGTCGCCGACCGTACTGGAACCGGAGATGCCGGTCTGGGCCGCGATGACGACATTGCGTCCGATGTTGCAGTTGTGACCGATGTGAATCAGGTTGTCGAGTTTAGTCCCGCGGGCGATCCGGGTTTCTTCCAGGGCGCCACGATCGATGGTGGAGTTGGCGCCCACTTCAACGTCGTCCTCAACAATCAGAGTGCCCTGCTGGGGAAATTGGGTGTACTCCCCGCTCATCCGATCGCGAACGTAGCCGAAGCCATCGGCGCCCAGCACCGCCCCAGCGTGAATCACCACACGATCGCCGAGGGTGACGCCGGAATAGATGACGACCCGGGGGTAGATGCGGCAATTGCTGCCAATCGAGACGCCGGCGCCGATCACTGCTCCACTGCCAATGGTTGTGGCTGCGCCGATGCGGGCTCCCTCTTCAATGACGGCATGGGGGCCAATCGAGGCGTCTGCGGCAATGAGTGCGCCAGGAGCGACCACAGCGGTAGCGTGGATGGACGGGGAGGGGGGCGCGGTGCGCAGCAAGACAGCTGCCCGGGCGAAGGCCAGCCGCGGCTGAGGAACACGCAGAAGCGGCTTGCCGCCGTCGGGGATCCCAACCTGCGAGGGTACGAGAACCGCAGCGGCGGAGGAGGCGAGCGCGGCCGCTAACGAAGCTTCTTCTTCGGCGAAGACCAGGCAATCCGGCCCGGCCGCCGCGATGCTGGAAACCCTGGTGATGGCTGGGTCGGCCGAGCCATGATCGACGTCCGCCCCGAGGTTTCGAGCCAGTTGACTCAGCGTGATGGTCGCGGGCAAGTTGTCGCTCCTGTTACGACTCAAGTGTAGATCGGAGCATCGCCCTGCGGCCGGGTCTTCCAGCGGCGGTGCACCCAAAGCCATTGGTCAGGATACTGGCGAATGTAGTCCTCAATAATCTTGGTGAACAGGGCGGTATTGGCAACCGCGTCCGCCTCCACATCTCCGGTACATGCGAGGCTCAGGGGGGAACCGAAACGCAGGACGTACTGTTCGGTTGACTCTTCCCAGAGGAGAAAGCCGGGCAGCACCTGGGCCCCGGTCTTCAGGGCAACGCGCGCCAGCCCGGATCCGGTGCAGGCGGGGTGGCCGAAGAAATCTACGAATGCCCCTTGGGGCGGGGTCATGTTGGTGTCCATGAGGATGCCCACCGTCTCACCGCGGCGCATGGAGGCCAGCAGGCCGCGGGCAAAGTCGTCCTTGTGGAGAACATGATTGCCGTGGAGGCAACGGATCTGGTTGACCAGGTGGTCGACCAGCGGATTATCCAGGCGGCGGATGACGATGCTCATGGGATAGCCCATGAGCGAGTGATAGAAACTTGATAATTCCCATGCCCCCAGATGGCCGGTGAGGATGAGAACTCCCTTACCCTGATCGCGCGCCGCCAGATAGTGCTCCAGCCCCTCGTAGCGGATAAAGGTATTGGTCATTCCCGGGGTGTAGCGCGGCATCTGGCAGAATTCAGCCAGCAACCAGCCCAGGTTGCGATAGAGCTTGCGTAGGATCTGTTGCCGCTCGGCTTCAGTCTTTTGGGGGAAGGCCAAGGCGAGGTTACGATGGCCAGCGCGGCATAGACGCGGTGTCAGAACCAGGGCGACCCGGCCCACCAACGCTCCCACTCTCCGGGCGACACTTCTGGGAGGCAAGCCGAGAAGCTTCACCAACGTCCAAACGAGTATGAATTCCAGTCTTCTTCGCATCCGCTTCCACAGCGGCCCCCAGGCCACTTCAGTTTAAACGGCGGCGGGGAAAAAACTGCCCGGGATCGCCGGGCAGTTCTCCAATCGGAGTTCAGGATGGGAGTGAGTGTCGAGCAAAAGGGAGCCGGGGAGGAAAGACTATTTCCTTACCTCGGAGAAGTACTTGGCCACCGTACGCACAAACGGCTTAGCATCCTCGGGAGTGGCAACTTCCCCCTTCAGGATCTGTGCACCGGGGTGAGCGACGCCATAGAACGTCCGCGTGGCATCGGTATTCTCAGTGACTACTGCCCCGGTAAGGTCGATCCCGGCAAAGAGTCCTTTGGCGCGGGAGTAGGTAAGCAACTCGGCGTTAAGCTTCCAGTCGGTTGCAGCCTGAGAGTCGCGGCCTACGGGACCGGCCGCGGCCGAGGCGTCGCCGCCAATCTTGAACTTGTTCTTCAACAGGTCCTGAAACCCTTTATCGTTGACGGCCACGAGAACCAGGTCAGTGGATTGCCCACCGATCTGAAAGCCGAAGCTTCCCCCGGCGATCACGATAAAGGCAGGAGCGCTCCAGCCGTGGCCGGTGCGGCAGGTGACCACGCCCTGACCGTACTCCGCGCCGACCAGGAAGGCGCCTTTCTTCACACTCGGAACAACACCGACGCAGGTGGCCTGAGACATAATCTGGTTCGGAATCGCCTTGTCCGGGGTCGCCATGATCTCGTCCAGGACGTCCTTGGCGGTGGCGATGCGCGCGTCTATCGTCGCCTTGTCGTCGGCTGCGGAGGCAGACAAGGTGGTGAGCGCCATTCCAAGCGCACAAAGCATTGCAAACATCTGTTTCATGGTTTTTCAGATCTCCAGGTGGGACATTACCAAATTCGCTGCTGTTGGACGTGGCGCCTTTTAAAAAAGCCGCTCTCATTCAAGTTGGCAAGAGGAAATCACGCTTCGACGCGCCCTTCCCGGGACAGTCTTCTACCCTTAATCTCGGTGGGACGAAGCAGACCT
The DNA here is from genome assembly GCA_963775365.1 of uncultured Acidobacteriaceae bacterium. Taxonomy (GTDB): domain Bacteria; phylum Acidobacteriota; class Terriglobia; order Terriglobales; family Acidobacteriaceae; genus PALSA-350. The sequence continues at coordinate 160,629 of CAVZJL010000015.1, forward strand.
GGGCACGCGTAGATGCAGAAATTGCGCAAGAAGTTGAGCCAATTGCAGGATAGTGCAGAAAAGGCGATGCAGACCTTAAAAAAAATGGGGGCTGGTGATTGCAAAATTCGCCATCAGAAGCCCCGTCCCCAGATCTGCGTTGTTTCTAAAGTAACTTTCTTCCAAGACGGGTAACCAAGCAATGTCACCAAGGTACCCTGACCTAAAGTACCCCTTCTCCTAGGAGAGGCCGCTATTCCGGGGCCGGGGTGACAATTGCGTTCGTCACCGCATAGATGGAGAGGGCGATGCGGTTCTCCACCCCCACCTTACGCATGAGTTTGGCCACATGCGCCTTTACCGTTCGCTCTTCGATGCCCAGAGTCCTGGCGATTTCGCGGTTGGATCGAGCCGCGACGAGGAGTTTGAGCACCTCTGTCTCCCGAGCGGTGAACTGAGCCGAAGCCGGGATCGTAGTCCGGGAAGGCTTGGTTGCGCGATCGACGAAAATGGACAACACGCGTCGCGGAGCCCAGATGGATCCCTGGCTGACGATCTCGATTGCCTGCTCGACCTGTTGGGGCGTGGCATTGGCTTCGAGATACGCTTTGGCACCCGAGCTGATGGCCTGCAAGATGACCTCGTCATTGGCTTCCGGGCCCATCACGACCAGGCGGACATCGGGCCGCAGACCATGGATGGTGCCCACCAGCGGCAGGGGGAGCTTTTCTCCGTGGAGGCCAATCAAGGCCAGCTTGAATTCGTGATCGGCCAGGAACTGCGGCAGTTCGAAGACCACAAATTCGATGCGGGGATGATCCTGAAAAAGGGTGACAAACCCCTGCACGCGGATAGGCTCTGGTTCCAGCAGCGCCACCCGCAAACGGGAAGGTGATTTAGTTGACTCAGCCATCACAACTTTGGCAGCACGCAGTGATTGAGAGACAAGGAAACCGACGCGGCAGTGACAGTGACGAAAGACTGTTCGCGAATCCAAGGGGCAGAATAAATGGACATGCAACTCCTTAAGAGCAAGCCGGCTGGGCAGAGCCGAGCGCGGTGAAAGGGTATAGGGGGCCTGATACTGGAAACTGAATCTTACGGCAGCCCGGGGTCATTGACAATCACTTGCAGCGGCTGAGGTGGAAGAACAGAGAGCGGAGAATCTGAGGTGTGTCTCTTGGTCTCAACGAGGATCGAGCGGCATTTGCGTTCGGGTTGAGGGAAACTGCAGCCCCCCCTGCGCTACCCTGGATTTCCTGTCCTGAAATCCGCGTCCACTCCGGTTGATGGGATGACAAGGTTGAGGGCGGTGGCTCACCTTGGCTTCGGCGATGGTGGATGGATAGAGTCGCAAAAAGCTATTCGCTCCAAGGCCGGAGTTTTGTGCATCCTGTTGAAGGCGCTGGACCATATAGGAAACACGCTATACGATGAGGACGTAGCTCCGGCATTGCAGTTACCTACACATCCCTCGGGGTAAAGGCATTGATTAAACAGGACATCATCCATCAAGTCATCGCCAAGACCGGACTACCGCGCAATAAGGCGGAAGCCGCGGTTGACACGGTTTTCGAAAGCCTGAAAAAGGCTCTGGCTTCGGGCGACCGGATTGAGCTCCGAGGTTTTGGGGTCTTCAATGTGCGCCCACGGAAGACAGGGATTGGCCGCAATCCGCGGACCGGCGCGGAAGTCACCATCACTCCAGGCAAGGCTGTTCGCTTCAAGCCAGGCAAGGAACTTCACCTGCTGGATTCATAACCCGGGCCCATGGCAGCACCGACTACTGCGGACCGGATTTCCTGTCGAGCTCATTGGCGTTGGCGGACTACATGCGGCTTTCCTTAATGAAAGCCGCACACGCTAACCTGTTTGGAGCCTCGTGCAGGAAATCCGGGGATAATTCGCTTCTCCCGCGTCCTGAAGAGTTCGCGGATTTTCCTCAGAGGACGACCCACTCGATTGCCTGGGTGCCGCTTTGTCTGCTGGTGGTCAGTATTTTCACCACCGCGAGCACGGGCGCGCTGCTCATGCGCAACTTTCGGCTCAACCAACCCCCGCTGACCCACGAGAGCGATCTCTTCCCGCTCCACTGGATCTGGAATCACCCCTCGGCGCTGGCCAGTGGCTGGTCTTTCTCCCTGGCGCTTTTGGGGATTTTGCTGGCCCACGAGGCGGGGCACTATTTCCTCTGCCGCCGCCATGGCATTAGCGCATCGTGGCCCTACGTGTTGCCCGCGCCTACGCTCAGTGGAACCGCCGGGGCGGTGATCCGGATCCGCTCGCGGATTCCCTCTCGCCGGGCGCTGATTGAAGTCGGCATCGCAGGACCGATTGCGGGATATGTCGTAGCAATCCCCATATCGATCCTGGGGATTCTGCTGTCGCGGCCGGTCGACGCTGGCACGGCGCCTGCGCTGGTTCAGTTTCACCAGCCGTTGACCATCGCGCTCCTGGACCGCATCCTCGCAGCCTGGATCCCCGGCGTGCCCTTGCTGGCCAACCTGCTTCCTCACCCCATCCTCATTGCAAGTTGGGTCGGTCTCTTCGTTACGTCGCTTAATCTCATCCCTGCCGGACAACTGGATGGCGGGCATATTCTTTATGCGGTTTCGCCCCGATGGCATCGCCGGCTGACGTTTGTCGTGCCGGTGTTATTGATGATCATGGGCGTGACTCTGTGGACCGGATGGGTGCTCTGGGGGGCGATCCTGTTCCTGCCGGCAATGCGCCATCCCCATGTTCCGTATTTCCCGCGCTTGCATGGCAAGCATCGCTGGCTTAGCGTGCTGGCACTGGCGATTCTGTTGCTGACGTTCTTGCCTGCTCCGTTTTTCGGGACGAGCATCCTGGATTTGTTCCGGTAGTGGGTCAGATTTAGTGCCGCGCCCACGGCGCTCCGATCATCTTGAGAATTCCTGGGCTGCTGGGGCTGACGATTTGCAGTGGTTCTTCTTGTTCGCAGGCCCTTCAAGGGTGAGCTCACGTTGGTGACTAGGCCCTTCGGGTGCCCAGGACTACATCCTGGGATATTCTCAGCCGTCCCTGGCGGGACTGTTCCTGGCTCTCAGGATTGACCCAGGACTTACGTCCTGGGCTACTTTCAGCAACTTTCAGCCGTCCCTGCGGGACTGTGCTTGTCATATTCGTTCTCACACAGAATCGTAAGGGCTGGGCTCACGTTTAGCGATCAGCCCTCCGGGCCTCGCATCCTTGGCGAGTTTGTAGTTTTTCTTTCTTAACTTGCCATAGGGAGAGGGGCGTTCACCTCAGCAGCGACTACATCAGGTTGACGGCGTCGACGTCGACTATGAGGTTGCGACGCGGAATGCCTAGCGATTCGGCTTGCGCGAGACCGGCGCGTAGCGTTTTGGCCAGGGCCTGCCGCTGGCCGGCCTTGAGCAGGAGATGGAAACGATAGATGCGCTTGATGCGCACGATCGGCGCGCTTGCGGGCCCCAGGACGCGGACGTGCTCGAGCTGCATGGCGGCGAAGCACTTGCCCAGGCTTGTGGCCCAAGCCGGCGGCTTCCTCCAAGCGCGGGCTCTGGATGATGACGTTGGCCAGCACCGCGTGGGGCGGGTAGTGCATCCACTTGCGGTACTGCATCTCCCTTTTCGCGAAGGCCTCGGAAGTCATGCGCGGCCGCGCACTGGATGGCGTAGTGCTCGGGGTAATAGCTCTGCACCAGGACGTTGCCGGGCAGATCGCCGCGACCGGCTCGGCCGGAAACCTGGGTGAGCAATTGGAAGACACGTTCGGCGGCGCGGAAGTCGGGCAAGCCGAGGGCATGGTCTGCGCCCACAACGCCGACGAAGGTGACCCCGTGGATATCGTGGCCCTTGGCGATCATCTGCGTGCCCACCAGCAGGTTGATTTCCCCGCTGTGCAGCCGATCGAGCAGGTGCTCCATGTCGAAGCGGTTGCGGACGGTATCGCGATCCATGCGGCCGATGCGGGCCTGGGGAAAGAGTTCCTGCAGACGTTCTTCGCCTTGCTGCGAGCCGGCGCCCAGGTAAAAGAGATGTTCGCTCTCGCATTTGGGGCAGCGCTTGGGGACGGTCTTTACGTATCCGCAATAGTGGCATTTAAGCCGCTGACCCGATGGGCTGGCAACTGTCTCTCCCGGGAGGATGGGCTTGTGATGGGTGAGTGCGATGGCGCAGTTCTCGCATTGCAGCTTCTCCCCGCAAGCACGGCAGAGCACGGCAAAGGAATAGCCGCGGCGGTTGAGCAGGATGATGGCCTGTTCGCCGCGATCGAGCGCGGCCTTGGCCCGCTCCAACAGTACGCGGGAAAAGATGGTCTCCTGCCCGGTCTCCTGGAACTCCTGGCGCATGTCCACCAGATCGACCACCGGCAGCGGCCGCTGGTTGACGCGCTCCTTCATCTCGATCAGGGAGTACTTTCCCGTCTCCGCATTGCGCCAGGACTCGAGCGACGGGGTGGCCGAGCCGAGAACGACGGTGGCGCGGCTGATCTTGGCCCGCATGACGGCGACATCGCGGGCGTGGTAGCGGGGGATCTCCTCCTGCTTGTACGAGGAGTCATGCTCTTCATCGACGATGATGAGACCGAGGTTTTCTACGGGCGCGAAGATAGCGGAGCGGGTGCCGACCACGATGCGCGCTTCCCCGCGGCGGATGCGATACCACTGCTCGGCGCGCTCGTCCGGGGTGAGCGCGGAGTGCAGCAGCGCCACGCTGGCGCCGAAGGCGGAGTGCAGCTGCGCCGCCATCGCGGGGGTGAGGCCGATCTCCGGGACCAGCAGAATGGCCGAGCGGCCGGCCAGCAGCGCGCGCTGCATGGCCGCCAGATAGACCGCGGTCTTGCCCGAACCGGTCACACCATGCAACAGGCAGGCGCTAAAGCTCTCCCCATCGAGCGCAGCCACGATTTGCTCGAGCGCCGCTTGCTGGGCATGGTTGAGCACGTGTTGGACGTGCGGCACTGCGCCGCGGAAAGATGAAACGCGGCGGGCCGGTCTTCGAGCGTAACCAGACCCCGCTTCACCAGGGTCTGCAAGGTGGTCGAGGGAAGGTCCAGGCGGCGCAAGGCCGGAACCGGCAAGGCGCCGCCCGCGCCGGCGAGTTCGGCCAGAATCGCAAGCTGATTGTCATTGAGCTTGGGCGGCCGCGCATCGGCTACCAGCACGGCGTAGCGCAGCATGCGGCGGGCATCGCGAGGCGCGGCTTCGGTTTCGCGCAACAGCCACTTCTTGCGCAGCATGTTGGTCAACAATTCTGCGGTGGCTCCGGTGGCGTGGCGCAGAGTTCCGCTCTTTGCCGGCTGTCCGTCGGAGAGATAATTCAGCACGGTGTACTCGATGTTTTGTTCGTCCGCGGTGCGGCGCGAGCGGCGCGAGGAACCCTGCTGCGCGCCGTCGAACAGGATGGCTTGGCCGGTTTCGCTGATGCGATAGCTGGTCGAGCGGCGTACTTCCGCCATGAGCGGAAGCATGCTGCGCAACACTTCGCCCAACGGCGCCAGGTAGTATTGCGCGATCCAGGCGGCCAGTTCCATGAGCTCGGCGTTGAGGATCGGCTCCTGATCAAGCACCGCTTCGATCGGCCGCGCTTCGACCGGCGGAGCTTCATCGTGCAGGCGGGTGACGACGCCAATCAGCTTTTCGTTGCGAAAGGGCACGACGACGCGGCCGCCGACTGGCGGATCGTCCTCGGCCTTGAGCTTGTAGGTGAAGGCCCGGTCGAGCGGACCGGCAACACAACGTCACAGAAGATGGACATCAGCGGGCTGGAACGGACAATCCCAGCTCGGCCATGGCCAGCTTCAGGTCCTGCCATGCTTCTTTCTTCTGCCGCGGATCGCGCAGCAGAAAGGCCGGGTGATAGGTCACGATCAGCTTGGTGTCCGCGGCAGGTATGCACGCGGCCGCGCAGGCCGCTGAGCGAGGATTTGACGCCGAGCAGGTAAGTCGCGGCGGTCGAACCCAGGGCGACGATGACTTCGGGCCGGACCACGTCAATCTGCTGGAAGAGAAACGGCGAGCAGGTGTTGGCTTCGTCCGGCTCGGGCACGCGGTTCTGCGGCGGGCGGCACTTTACGATGTTGGCGATGTAGACCTGCTCGCGCTTCAGTCCCGTGGCGGCGATCATGTTGTTGAGCAGCTGGCCGGCGCGGCCGACAAAGGGCAGTCCCTGCGCGTCCTCGTCTGCTCCTGGGCCTTCGCCCACAAACATGAGGCGCGCGTTGGGGTCGCCGTCGCCAAAGACGATCTTGTTGCGGCCGCGGCTGAGCGCGCAGCGGGTGCAGTCGCCGATTTCGTATTGGATGGCGCGCAGCGCTTCGGCACGGCTTGGCGGAGCAACGAACGAGCCGACACGCGGCTGCGGAGGGACAGGCTTACGTGGGGGAATGACGGGCTCCTCTGCGGGCGGAGCTGCGATCGTCCGACTTGTCTCGCAAAGGGATGGCGCGACGATAAAAGTCGAAGATACCAAGATCGCGCAGGTACTGCATGTGCGCGGCGATGGCTTGTTGCAATTGGGGATCGAACGGCATGCTGAACCGGATTTCTTATAGCTTACATGGGGGAGTGGACCGCAGGACCTGGCTTCCACTTATGACAGGACAAGCGCATGAGTACTGCGTATCCCCTCAAGCCGAAATGGATGCACCCAATGTCATCCGGTGAACGGGTCATTGCTCCGATCTCACGGACAATTCAGTTGCATCGGAGCTATTCCTGCAGCTTGGAGTTGCTCGATACCAGGCCTGTCTCAGCGACCAGCGACGCCGGGCGGCGCAGAGCAATCACTTCGTCCAGGATGCGGCTCGCGAGCTCGTGCTTGGTCATCTCCGGCAGTTCGATCGCGGTCTTGGGGGTTAGAAAGGTGGCGGCATTGCGATCGGAATCAAAGCCCAACCCGGGACGGGAGACATCGTTCAACACGATCGCATCGGCTCCCTTGCGCAGGAGCTTGTCGCGGCCATGCACCAAGGAGATTTTCTGTTTCCGCGGCAAAGCCGATGACCAGCGTCCCCGGCCGCTTGGAGACCACTACTTCGCGCAGGATGTCCTCGGTCGGCTCAAACTCCAGCGTGATCGGCCCGGTGCGCTTCATCTTCTGTTCAGCCAGCACCCGCGGGCGATAGTCGGCAACAGCGGCGGCTTTGATGACAATGGTGGCCTGATCGAGGCGGCTGAGAACGGCGCGGCGCATATCCTCGGCGCTGACCACAGAAACCAACTCACAATTGGCCGGCGGACGAAGCGAGGAGGGACCACTCACCAGCACCACGCGCGCTCCCCGGCGCTGCGCTTCTTCGGCCACGGCATAGCCCATCTTGCCGCTGGAGCGATTGCCGAGAAAGCGAACCGGATCGATGGCCTCCCGCGTGTTCCGCGGCGGTGACGAGAACCGTCTCCCCAGCCAGATCGTTGCGGCGATGGAGCTGACCCAGCACGGCCTCGACGATCACGTCCGGCTCGGCCAGCCGGCCGCTCCCGATCATGCCGCAGGCCAGCGGACCGCTGTCGGGCGGGCACAACCCTTACCCCACGGCTTTCAAGAATCTCCATGTTGGCCTGCGTGGCCGGATGCTCCCACATATTCACGTTCATCGCCGGAGCAACAATGACCGGCGCGTGGGTGGCCAGAAACAGGGTGGTGAGGAAATCGTCGGCCAGGCCGTGGGCGAACTTCGCCAGGATGTTGGCGGTCGCCGGCGCAACGACCAGGGCTTCGGTCGACTGGGCTTCGCCAATGTGCTCGATGGAGGAGTCGAGATCGCCCTCTCGCTTCCCGGCGACGAAGGCCACAGGCCGGTGATCACTTTATGGCCGGTCAGCGAGGCGAAGGTCAGCGGGGTGATGAACTTCTGGGCGGCTTCCGTCATCACTACGTGGACATCGAGCGCCTGGCGTTGCAAGGCGCGCACCAATTCGGCCGCCTTGTAAGCGGCAATGCCACCAGAGACACCGACCGTGACCTTCATAGCGATGATTGTACGACGGGGTTGGGGAAAACCCGCCCACCTAGGTTGACCGCTCGATGCATCGGTCGAATGGGGAGTCAGATGGAAAGAGGAGTGGAATCCCATATCTCACGAAAAACGAGCGCGATGGGGGACACCCATCCTTCGTTAGGGGAGGAGGGAGACCGATCCGAAGTTCGCGGACGGTTTAGGAATCCAGATCGTGGGTATCGTGTGGGTCGTGCGCCTCGTAGGGCTCGGCGACTACCGCTTCTTCCAGCAACTCCTCGCGACGGGGAGCTGCCGTGACTTTGCCGGCGGCTATTTCTTCCTGGGCTACTCGGCAGGCCTTGTTGGAGCGGGAATCAATCAGTGGCTGGGAGCCATTCTGGAGTTGCCGGGCGCGGCGGGCTGCCATGACCACATAGCGAAAATTGCTGTCAATTCCGTTCTCTGGCGTCATTTTGCCTCCTGTCAAAAGTATGTCGCCGGCATTCAGGCGCGGGTGGCGTGCATGTCGAGCAGGCCGAACGAGGCCAGCACCGGTTCCAAGCGTTCGGTGGCGTTTGCCTGGCGGCATTTATCGGCGAGCTGCATCATGCGGGCAGTCTCAGGGTCTGGCGGCGCTCCATGACGCCTGGCCCTTTCCGTGATCACAATTGCTTTCAGCGACTCCACCGCATAATCAAGTATATCGTTAACCAGGATATAGCGGTACTGCGGTAGTTCTCAATCTCGCCCTCGCCTTGGCCAACCGCCGGGCGATCTCTTCCTCGTCAAGGCTGCCCTCGGCGATGCTCCGGTTTCGCAGGCGCATCTTCAATCATCCGGGGTTGGGAGGAAGGACAAAGATGCTCACCGCATCCGGCATCTGTCCCGCACCTGGGCGGCTCCCTGCACGTCGATGTCGAGCAGCAAATCCTTGCCTGCTGCCTGGGCGTCGGTAAGGGAGCGGCGGGCGGTGCCGTAGTAGTTGCCGAAGACGTCGGCCCACTCCAGAAATTCTCCCCGATCGATCATCTCCTGAAACTGGCCAGGCGAGATGTAGTGATATTCGCGATCCTGCTGTTCGGAACCGCGCGGGGCCCGAGTGGTGTAGGAAACAGAAAAATCAAGACCCGTGACCAGCGAACGCAGCTGGGTCACCAACGTCGATTTACCGGAGCCGGAGGGAGCCGAGATGATGAACAGAATGCCCGCCAAAGTGTTTTCCTGATGATACAGCCGTCTGCTACGAGCGCAGTCCCGCACAAGTGTTACTCAAGATTCTGCACCTGTTCGCGCGCTTTTTCGATCTCCGATTTCATTCCCAGGCCCAAATCAGTAATTCGCTGACCGTTTCCGCTCACTCCGCCGGTCTTGGAAAGCAGGGTGTTGGCCTCACGATTCATCTCCTGCAACAGGAAATCGAGCTTCTTGCCCATCTCGCCGCCGGCCTGTAGCAGCGAATGGAAATGCTGGATGTGGGTGCGCAGGCGGGTGACCTCTTCCTCCACATCGCTGCGCTCGGCAAGCATGGCCGCTTCCTGCAATACGCGGTCGCGGTCGACACCGCGTTGCCGTTGAGCAGCCCGGAGATGCGCTGGCTGATGCGCTCAAAGTAGGCCTTTTGCACCTCGTGCCGCATGTGGGCGACCTGCGATACGGCGGTGTCCAGGCGCTCCATGGTGGCGCCCAGTTCTTTGGCCAAGGAGGCGCCCTCCTGGCCGCGCATGCGATTCAATGCTTCCACCAGGGGGTCGATTTGCCCGGCTACTTCTTCTTCCAGCGCCTGCATTTCCTCTTCGCTGAAGCGCGTTTCGCCGGTCAGGACGCCGGGCAGGCGGAAGATGGCATTCAGATCAGGCTGCTGCTGGAGCGATGTCTCGGCCGCGGCGGCACGAAAGGCAGCAATGTAACCCTGCAGCAGGTCGCGGTCAAAATGAGCGCTGGGGCGAAGGCCGCGTTCCACCGTCAGCGTGACTTCCAGGTGGCCGCGCAGCACTTTTTCCTTGAGCAGGCGGCGCAGACGCATCTCCAGTTGCTCGGCGCCGGGCGGCATGCGCATATGCAGATCGAGAAAGCGGTGGTTGACGCTCTTCAGGCTGAGGTTCCAGGCCAGACCGTCGTTGACCCGGCCACTGACGCGGGCAAAGCCGGTCATCGAATAGATGGGGAAGCCTTGGGGGAATTTTTGCCGCCAGCTGGGCTCAAAGCTCGACCTCGGCGCTCAGTGCAGGTTCAAGACTCGCGGGAAGCACATTGCCCGGGAACTCAGCCGGATCCATGAATTGCAACTGGTAGAGGCGCTGATAGGTGGCCGAGACGCGGAGCAACTCCTCGTGAGGGCCGATGGCGGTGATGCGGCCGTCTTCGATGACGGCGATGCGGGAGGCGCGGCGGACGGTCGACAGACGATGGGCAATGACGAAGACGGTGCGGCCAGCAATCAGATTGGAAAGCGCAATCTGCACCAGCGACTCGCTCTCCGAGTCGAGCGCCGAGGTAGCTTCATCGAGGATGAGGATCGGCGCGTTCTTGAGCAATGCCCGGGCAATGGCGATGCGCTGACGCTCTCCGCCCGAGAGGCGAAAACCCTTTTCGCCGATCACGGTATCGTATTTTTCCGGCAGCCGCTCGATAAAGTCGTGCGCCAGGGCGGCTTGGGCGGATGCGATCACGCGGCTGATGGGGATACCCGCTTCACCGTAGGCGATATTGTTGCGAACGGTATCGTTGAAGAGGATCGTCTCCTGGGTCACGTTGCCGATCTGCGAACGGAGAGAAGCCAGACTCACATCCCGCAAATCGTGGCCGTCGATGCGAATGCTGCCCGCAGTAACATCAAAGAAGCGCGGGATCAGATTCACCAGGGTGGACTTGCCCGCGCCGCTGGGACCGACCAGCGCCACTACTTCGCCCCGGGGGACAACCAGGTTGATGTCTCTCAGCACCTGCCGTTCGCCCTCTTCATTGCGGTAATCGAAGCAGACGTTTTCAATCCGGATCTCCTGGCGGAATTCTTTGAGTGCGTGGGCGCCCGCCTTCTCCCGCACCTCGTCCTGGGTATCCATGAAGCGAAAGATCTCCGAGGACGCGCCCAGCGCCTGTTGAAAGTTGTTGTAGAAGAGAGCGAATTTGCGCACCGGCTCGTAAAGCTTGAATACCGCGATGATAAAGGCGAAGAAGGTTCCGGCGGTGAGCGTGTGGGCCCTGATTGCGTTGCGGCCAACCAGCAGCAACAAGGCGATCGCCACCGCGCCAATCGAATCCATGAGCGGCGAACTGATGGCTTGCGCCCGCACCGAACGAAGGTTGGCATGGAAGAGGCGGCGAGCCGCCTGCTTGAACCGCGTCATCTCCCAAAGCTCCATATTGAAGGCTTTGACGATGCGATTCCCGGTGATGGTCTCGTGCAGAATGTTCTGGATCTCGGCCAGCTTGTCCTGTCCGCGGCGGGTGGTCTGCCGCACCTGCCGGCCGATTCTGCGCGCCGAAACCAGGACCACGGGAACAAAGAGCAACATCACCCAGGCCAGCTTGCCGCCCAGGGCAACCACCACGCAGGCGGTGAAGATCAGGGTGAAAAACTGCTGCAGGAACTCCGCCAGCACCGACGACATGGCAAACTGCACCCGCTCAATGTCGTTGATCAGGGTGGAGACAATCGTGCCGGTGGCATGCTGTTGGAAAAAGGAGACGGAGCGGCGCAGGATGGCGTCGTAAAGGTCGTCGCGCAGATCGGTGATCATGCCAAAACCGGCATAGTTCACCAGGTAGGTTCCGCAGTAGTCGAAGATGCCTTTGAGCAAAGTGGAGGCGACCAGGGCAAAGGCGACGATAGCCCATTCGTTATGGAAGTGCGCGTGGAACAAACTGTTGCAGGCTTATGTTGAAGCGGGGGACCGAGTAGGGAAATCTTGCGGTCGGGCGCATCAGGCTTGAGCACACGTTCAAAAATGGGGCCGACCAGCAATAGACGGAAGGCATCCAGAAGACCAACGCCGGCCATCAGGATGACCGACGAAAACGCCTGCAGCCAATACGGCCGGACGTAACCCATCAGGCGCAGCAGCTTCCTCAAGCGGAAACCCCGGAAGCACGGCGCTGCATGGAACGCATCTGGTTATTGTAATCGCCCGCGGTAGGGGTGGTCTTGGCTGTTCTTAGCATGGATCGGGGGGGGAACCCATTACGACCAAGGCGGCTGTGTAGGTTCCCTAACCAAGGACGGGTGCCCCATATCTCGCTCGTTTTTCGCGAGATGTGGATTCCACGGCTGTTGACCGCCAGGCGCATCGGTTGCATCTGGAGTCAGGGGACAAGACCTGTGGAATCCCATATCTCGCGAAAAACGAGCGAGATATGGGGTAACCGTCCTTGGTTAGGGAACGTAGAACCCCCGTTCCCGTCTGGCTTTGCACGAACGCCAGGCGGCATGCATCAGTGGGGCATGTCTCGGTGGACGGCTTTTACGCGGTAGCCTTCCTTGGCCAGGCGCTTGCGGACTTCTTCGGCGATCATCACCGAGCGGTGCTGGCCTCCGGTACAGCCAAAGGCCACGGTCAGATAGCTCTTTCCTTCTTCGATGTAATGGGGCAACAGGAAGAGTAGAAGCTGGGTGATCCGGTCCAGAAATTCGGTCGTCTGCGGGAACTCACGGATGTATTTGGCTACCTTGGGATGGCGGCCGGTCAGGTGGCGAAACTCGGGTACGAAGTGCGGATTGGGTAAGAACCGGACATCGAAGACCAAATCCGCTTCCAGGGGCACGCCGTTCTTGTAGCCGAAGCTGATGGAGGAAACCAGCAGGTTCTTGTCGGTGTCGCCGCGCTCAAACTTCTGCAGGATGTAGGCGCGCAGCTCATGGACGTTGTAACTGGAGGTATCGACACTGATATCGGCCAGGTTCCGGATTGGGTCTAGCAGCTTTCTCTCGGCGTGAATCGCACGCACGACGGTTTCTGTTCGACCCAGGGGATGGGGACGGCGGGTTTCGGAAAAGCGCCGCACCAAAGAAGGGTCAGAGGCATCGAGGAAGACTACCGTGGTCGAAAGCACCTTCCTGACCTGGCGAAGGATTGCCGGAAAACGGTCGAGATGCTGCCCCTCACGAACGTCGACTACCAGCGCGGCACGGTTGATCTCGGCGGATTGGCGGACCAGGTCGGCAAATGCGGGGATCAACTCCAGCGGCATGTTGTCGACTGCGTAGAAACCCAGATCCTCAAATGCCTTGAGGGCGGAAGCTTTTCCGGAACCGGAGAGACCGGTCAGGATCACCAACTCGGAAGCCACGGCGGGCACGACAGCAGCCGCCTTCTGGGTGGATTTACCAGGGCGGGGCTTGGTCGCTTTCACCTGCTCTGCGGTAGCGCGTCTGCGTGGCATGGGGCCATCGTAGCATTCACAGGAGCCTCTGCAAGTTCAGAGGGAGTCCCGATTTGACACGAATCTAAATGGACCAGCGCCTGTCCTGCAGTAGCAGCTGCGCCTTTTCCTTCGCCACCGGGGTCGAGAACAGATGACCCTGGCCGAGATCGCAGCCGTAGTTGCGGAGCGCTTCCAACTGTTCCCTGCTTTCGATGCCGACGGCCAGCATATGCACTTCGAGCATGCGGCCAAGCTCGAAGATGGTTTGCAGAATCGCCGCTTGCTTACCCGGAACAGGGAGATAGGCAATCAGGCGACGATCTACCTTCACCATGTCGATGGGCAAGCGGATGAAGTGGTTCATGGAAGCCAGACCGGCGCCGAAGTTATCCAGGCCGACGTTTATCTTCAGATCAGCCACGCCCTTGAAAATCGCAAGCGCTCCCTCCGGATCCTGATTTACCGCGGCCTCGGTCACTTCAAGACGCAGCTGTCCCGGGGAAACCTTCCATTTGGTCAGCAGTTTGGCGAGCTGGCCCAATAATTGAGGGTCCCTGAACTGGCGCAAGGATAAATTGACATCGATCGTCGGTTTGGCTTCCGGCAGCGTCTCCGCCCAGGAGTTCAGTTGTTTGCAGACCTGCTCCAGCACAAACAGCCCGATGGGAACGATGATTCCCGACTCCTCGGCCAAGGGCAGGAAATCCTCGAGGGGCACGAACTCGCCGTCGGGCCGCCGCCACCGCAGCAAAGCCTCGAAGCCCTCGATTTCGCCACTCGCCAGCCTGTAGATTGGCTGGTACCAGACCTCGAACTCCTTTTTTTCCAGGGCCTCTTTCAGTTCCTGCTCGCGTTTCATCTGCGCTGCCACGTGCACGTGCATGGAGCCGTCGAAGACCTCGTGGCGCGCGCTGCCGTTGGACTTGGCCTGATACATGGCATAGTCCGCATCGCGCAAGACCTGTTCCGGGCTGGTGTGGTCGAGGGTGCCGAAGGCGATACCAATACTGGCGGAGACGAAGACCTCATGGCCATTCAAATCGACTGGGAGGCGTATATCGTGCTGGGCGCGTGCGGCAATGGCGGTTACATCGGAAACATTAGTGACGTCCTCGAGAAGGACGGCAAATTCGTCTCCTCCGAAGCGCGCCACCGTATCCTGAGGGCGAAAGCAGGAGCGCAGGCGCGACGCCATGTGCACCAGGAGCTCATCCCCACTGGCGTGGCCGAGGTTATCGTTCACCGCCTTGAAACGGTCGAGATCGAGAAACATCACGGCAAAATTCAGCTGAGAATGCCGTTGCTGGCGGGCCATGGTGAGCTGCAGGCGGTCGAGAAACAGGGCGCGGTTGGCCAGGCCTGTCAGAGGGTCGTGCAGGGCGTCGTGCTGCAAGCGAGCGTCAGTCTGTTTCTTCTCGCGGATGTCGCGGTAACTGACAAAATTGCCCACTTCCACCCCCGCCATACTGATCGGCGCCACCAGGATAGACACATCAATGAGCTCGCCTGACTTGTGCAGACGCACGGTCTCCATCGATGCCCGGCCATGAAGCTGCATCGTGTGCTCGAGCATGTCGAACTCATGCCGGCGCGTTTCTGGAATGAGAATGTCGTACGTATTCTGGCCCAGAGCTTCGTCGGCATTGAAGCCGAATAGGGACTCAAATTCGCGATTGATGTGCAGGATTTTGGAGCCACGCGTGATCATGATGGCTTCCGGAGCGGCATTCAAGAGTTGCTCCAGGAAGTTGGACGGCGAACTGTGCTCCGAGGCTTTCCCTGAAGCTGGTGCAGAGTCCTTTTCGGGAACGCGCTGGGAGCGGAGGGCGACGATCAGGAGTTCGGGTTCCGGTTCCACGCGGAGCATGCGAAAGCTGCCGCGCACGGGCACGGAGGAGTCCAGTGGCGTACGCATCTGGCAGTTGAAATCAGAGGAATAGGCCAGGCTGCCGGAACCGTATACATGAGAAGACGCACGTAACGGTTTGCCCGGATGGGCATAGGCAAAACCGGGGAACTGCCCACGGAAGAGGTCGTCCACCGCGAGCACCGCGCCTTCTTCCAAATGCAGAATCTCGCGAGCAACGCGATTGGCGTAGACCACACTGTTGCCTCGCTGAACGAAGACGTAACAGGGCAGAGCTTCGAGGAGTAATTTTTGCTGGGCCGTAAGCACGGCAACATCAGCTTCTGAATTCATAGTTAGCCGCAGCGGAGAGCCCCCAGGATTGAGTATCAAGGCCGCTTTCCAAGCAGGAATATCCCCTGAAAGAAGTACCGGCAAACTCCGAGGTCGCAGTTACTTAGGTCTAGAAAATCCGCAAGCGTCCGATGCTTGCCCGGCGTCGCTGATTCTATTTATCGTCCTAGTCCGGGGGGAGCGGAGGGACGGCCTGTGGTTGGAGGAATTTAGCACTGCGTTTGCGACGAATGGAGCAAACAATCCGGACTTTAGCGATACAGAATTTCAGGGAGCTTCGATTAATTCCATCTTGCCATCACGCTTCCGATGTAGGACTTTCACATTACCTTCGTTATCCCGAAAGACAAAAACGTCCCGGTCGCGGAACTCTGCTTCCTTGACCGCCTCCTCCAGGGTCATCGGGCGCAGTGCGACCGAGTCCTGAGAGCGAACGACGTGGGGCTCGGTGATGGGCACGCGCGCGGGAAAGGAATGTACGGTGACGGGGATCGCGGGCTGGGCGTGGCTTTTACCGTTGGTGGCTCCGTTGGTGTGCGCAGCCTTGGCGGCTTTGCTCTCCGCTGCAGCACCACGGCCGCTGCGCGCGATACCGATATCCTCTACTTGTTTTTCCTGCTTGGGCTGACGCTTGCGGGTGCGCTGCTTATCTTTAAAGCGCGTTGCCTGAGATTCGGCTTTCACCAAGGCGTCGCGCAACGCAGTTTCCATGCTGGCACTGGACTCGCAGAGAGCGACCAGCGTGCAGGCCCTGGTCTTGATGGTGACTTCGGCGATCTGCCGGTATTTCTCCGCGGTTAGAACTACGTGAGCGCTGGTGATCTTACCGAGAATCCTGGCGATGCGCTCGATTCCCTCTTCTGCTAATGTGCGCAGTGGCTTGGTGATGACGACCTGCCTGCCCGTACATTCAACCGGCATGCTGAAAACTCCTGGAGGCCTGCAAGATGCTCGATTCTATAGCATATTGGAATCGCGGTCTTGTCTGAGAGGTTGGCTAGGTGCAGCCCTCCAATTTGGAGGGCCGTATAGGTTCAGTGTACTCGCGTACACCGTAGTAAAAATGTTTAACTCAATCCCGAACTCGACGTTGGTGGGTGCTGGGTATGCGCAGATCTTCGCGGTACTTGGCTACCGTGCGGCGGGTTACGTCGATGCCCTGAGCCTCGAGCATGCTGGCAATTAGATCATCGGTCAGTGGTTTGCGTGGGTCTTCTTCATCAATCAACTTCTTGACTTTGCGTTTAAGCAGCATGAGCGGAGTGCTGCCGCCCTCCGGTCCATGAACGCCTTCGGAGAAAAAGAAGCGGAGCTCAAAGACGCCCTGCGAAGTGTGCACATATTTGCTGGAGACGGCGCGGCTGACGGTGGAAGGATGAACGCCGATCTCTTCCGCAACTTCCTTGATCATCATCGGCTTAAGGGCGTCCACTCCACGCTCGAGGAATTCGCCCTGACGGCGCACGATGGCTTCACAGGTTCTGAGGATGGTGTTCTTGCGCTGCTCGATGTTGCGCATCAGTTGCAACGCTGAGCGGTAACGCTCCTTGACATATTCCTTTACGTCTCTCTCCGTACCTTCCTGCGACAGCAATTTACGATAGCCGTGATTGAGGCGCAGGGTGGGCAGATCTTCTTCATTCATGACGACGACAAACTCGCCGCCGCGCTTGACGAAGGCTACGTCGGGCTCGATGAGCCGCGCATCGGAGCGGTTGAATCGCTGCCCGGGCCGGGGATCGAGGCTGCGGATGAAGTCGATGGCATGCTGGATTAATTCCGGGGGCGTGCCCAAAACTTTGGTCATTTCGCGCAGGTCGCGCTTCTGCAACAGCGACAAATGCTGATCTACAATGCGAGCCGCGAGGGCGAAGACGGGCAATTTGTCTTCGTGCGCGCCGCAGGTATGAACGGCCTCGGCTTCTCCCCCGCCGTTGACGGCTTCCGGCGCAGCAGCCTCCGTTAACGACGAGCGGTGACGCGCAAGGGCGAGCTGATACTCGCGGCGTTGTGCCTCAATCTGCACCAACAGGCACTCGCGCAGGCTGCGCGTGGCTACGCCCACCGGATCAAGGTTCTGCACCAGTTGCACTGCTTCGGCCAACAGATCAGCGGCGGCAGTAGGTGCCGCGCCCGGAGCAGGTTCGTACTCACGCACAAGCCCGGCTAACATCTCATCGTCCTCGGCCAACAGGTAACCGTCTTCGTCGAGGTTGCCGACTACGTATTCGGCGGCCGCGCGCAGGTCGCTGCTGAGATTAAGAGAGCCCAGTTGCCAGAAGAGGTGATCGGTGAGGGTGCTGGGCTGGGAAAGGAAATTTTCAAACGACGGTTTGTCGGTTTGCTCGAAACCGTTTGGGGTGCGGAAGCCGGGATCCAGATAGTCCTGGAAGTAGGAGCCGAAGTCAATTTCGTCGAAGGGGTCGCGCTTGTCGCGCTCCGCCTGGGCGGCGACTTCCTCTACGCTGCGATCACGCTCGGCTTCTCTGAGGGCGACGTCGTCCAGCAGGGGGACGCTCTCTTCCAACTCTTCGAGCACCGGATTTTCGACGATCTCGGTGTTGATTAGCTCTTTCAGCTCCAGCTTGTTGAGCGCCAGCACGCTGACCATCTGCATCAGGCCAGGCGTCAGGATCTGACGCTGCGCGACTTTCAAGCTTAGCTTTGGTTGTAGAAGAGCCATGACTTTCACCGCATCAAGTGCTTGCGGCCTTAGTTTACCTTTTCTAGGCAGTTGTGGTGGAAGGGTTTTCCATTCCTCGGAATGGTATGGCCCAAGCTGGGTTTAGCGGAAAGCCGGGACTTAGGAGTCTCATGGGGGCCGACAATCGCGAATCCAGCGGTCTTGAGCCCAGGACTCACGTCCTGGGATATTTTCAGCCGTCCCTACGGGACTGTTCCTGCGTCTCATGCCTACCCAGGACTGCGTCCTGGGCTACTCTCAGCCGTCCCTACGGGACTGATTCGTCAGGGCCTACCCGAGGACCAAGTCCTCGATTTATTCTCAGCTGTTCCTTCGGGACCGTTCCTGCGTCTCATGCCTACCCAGGGACTGCGTCCTGGGCTACTCTCAGCCGCCCTTAGGGGTTGATTCGTCAAAGCCTACCCGCGGACCATGTCTTCGATTTTTTCTCAGCTGCTCCGTCGGGACTGATTCCTCGTCCTATGTTTACCCAGGACTCCGTCCGGAGGCTGCTCTCAGCCATCCCTACGGGACTGATTCGTGATGTCAAATCTCCACCCAGGACTGCGTGCTGAGCTATTTTCAGTCAGTCTGGTCCAAATTAGTTTTTTGATTCTGTCCATCCACCTCCATTGCTGCCAAGGTTGGCCGTCCTGGGGTGAAAATGACGGGCAGCCCTTGGTAGCCATGGCATCCAGCTGGAACCTATCCGCGCGTGCCAGGACAGGGTTTCTGTCCTCCGGGCCTTGACAAAGGGAAAGATCTGCGACGCTCTTGCGTTCAGCTCTGACACCGACTCTTTCAGGACTAATTTTTGGGCCGGCACGACCGTTCCCCCCTAGGCCAAAACCGTCGGTGGCGGCACGGCTGAACCCGTGGCCTTCGTTCGCGAGGCGGTCCTCAGTTTCGTGTGAGCTCGGTCTGGTTACGTTGGTGCGAAGGCGGAGCGTTTCTAGTTCAGCGAGAAACCCTCGCCCAGATAGACGCGGCGTACTTCCGGATCTTTGCCTAGTTGGTCCGGGGTTCCGGTGCGGAAGATGCGGCCTTCGTTGATGATGTAGGCGCGATCAGTTACGGAGAGTGTTTCGCGGACATTGTGATCCGTGATCAACACTCCGATTCCACTTGCCTTCAGATCGAAGATGATTTCCTGCAAGTCCAGCACGGCGATGGGATCGATGCCGGAAAATGGCTCATCGAGCAGGATGAACGAAGGCTGGATGCAGAGGCAGCGGGCGATCTCCACCCGGCGCCGTTCGCCGCCGGAAAGCGCGTAACCACGCGTCTTGCGTATATGGCCGAGATTCAGCTGATCGAGCAGCTTCTCCGTCCGGGCGCGGCGCACTTCGAGCGAAAGCGACTGCACTTCGAGCACGGCGAGGATGTTCTCTTCGACCGACAGCTTACGGAAGACGGAGGGTTCCTGGGGCAGATAGCTGATGCCGTATTGCCGCGCGCGCAGATACATGGGAACGCGCGTGATATCGGTGTCGTCGACGAAAACCTGGCCTGTATCGGGAGCGATGAGACCCACAATCATATAAAAGCTGGTGGTCTTGCCGGCGCCGTTGGGACCCAGCAGCCCAACCACTTCTCCCTGGCAGACTTCAAGGTTTACACCCCGAACGACCTGCCGGCCTTTATATGACTTGCCGATTTCGTCTGTACTAAGTTTTTGCATTCACTTCGCAACACGGGTCTGGGTCACTGCTTTGGAAGCACCGCCACTCACCATGACGCTATCATCGCGATCATTGAAAATCAACGCAGCCCCGGTTACTGTTCCGCGTACTTGATCGGTGAGACGCGGTGGTGTGGCACTCGTTCCGGTGAGCACAAACTTGCCATCCTCGGCGGTGTAGGTGAGATCTTCGCCGGTTCCCTTGCGGCCCGGCTGCTGCAGTTCGACAGCGCCCCGGGCGACGATCTTCGAGACCTGGCTGCCTTGCTGGTCGGGGGTCTTTGCGGCCGGCGTCGCAGGCCCATGAGTGGTCTGCGCCGATGCGGGGCTGAAGTAGACATCCATGAAACTCGAATGCAGAACGCCGGAGGAAGTCTGCGCCACCACTCCACCACTGAAAACCGCCTTGTGGTCGGCGTCGGCGTAGAAGAGAGTACGACTTTGCAGACGAACGACGGAGGTCTGGGAAGAGGTTTGACCGGTTTTGGCAGGCGCGGTCGCCGGAGCTTTCGCGCTGCTGGGAGTACTGGTGAAGACGGCGTTGACCGCTGCTCGCATCTCCGGCCGGACCATGGGCGGCAAGCGTTGCCTGTACCCGTGAGAGCTCCAGCACTGGTGCGGAAACGGAATCGCTTCCCTGCCACAGGCGAGCCAGTTCCCCAGACTTTCCGTAAAACGTGGTGAGATCAGTTGCGTGCTCGAGATGTGCGTGATCGGCGACCACATGCACCGGCCCGGTTCCCGTAAAGGGCTGCTGCTGTCCATTCGACTGACGATAGGTCGCCTTGACGCCGCCGGTGGCATTGGCATTGCCGGTCGCGCGTTCCATCTCAACGGATGCCGCGCTCAATTCTCCGTTGATGTCCTGGATGCGCGGGTTTCCCGAAAACTGCACCACCTGAGTCGTAGCGTCATACGCTGCTCGCTGGGCGGTGGCGGTGGTCACAGCAGGCGCTCGCCGCACCAGGCTGGGCGGTGGCATCGGCCGGCTTGGCCGGCGTTTCCTGGACCAGGGTCACGTTTCCCACCTGTACCGCAGACTGCAACTGCGCGGCCGGCTGCGGCGTAGGTGGCTCGGGTTTTCCTTTGGCCGCTTTCGCCTCTGGCTTGGCGGGGATGCGGCGGAGCGAAGGTGAGCAGCAGGTTGTCGCCTTTGCTGCTCTGCTTTACCCCGTTGGGGCTCACAGCGACCAGGCTGGTATGGCCGGTCCCGCGCAGGCTGGAGAGCACTTCTCCGTCCACGAGCGTGGCAAAGAGTTGATCGCCTGTTACGGTCGTGTCCTCGGGCGGCGTTTTGGCATAGATGGTGTGCACGTTCAGCCGCGCGCCGCCGACGGCGAGAATGTGCTCGGCCATGGGGCGGCGGTCGGGTCCGGAGGCAAAGTCGATGTCGATCTTGCGTGGCTCCGACCTGACGGGTGGTCGATTCGGGCGGATTTTGCCTGGTCTTGCTGGATGTGCTCGGAACCGGTGGCAGCTTCTCCTCGTCGACCACAGAAACAGCGTCGCGCAACTGGGCGTGCTTGACGGTGGATTGCGGGCCGAACAACAACGTCCCCGAGGAGGCCGACCCATGCAGCAGGCGCGCTGCATTGTTGGCCACGTAGAGTAGTCCGCCATCCAGGACCGCCTGCTGCGGCTCGCTCTTGGGGCCCAGGTCGATATGCGCCATGCGGGTGTTGATCTGCTGGCCGTCACTGCCGGTGAGAATCACATTCCCTTCTGCTTCGACCTGGTAGGCCGATCCATCGGCGCGGAAGGAGACCGTCGCCTGATCAGAGGAGCTGTGACTGTCGGCATAGTCGGTTACGTCCTGAAGCAGATAAAGCAGCCGGCTGGCGCGATCGAATTGCGCATGATGGGCGCGGACGGCCAGCGGATTTCCTCCGACGCTGGAGTTGAAAGCCACGTCGGCGGCCAGGATGATGATTCCTGTTTGTGAGTCAAAGCTGGCGCCGGTCGCGCTGCCGGCTGCTTCGGCCAGCCGGAACTCGATCCTCTCCGTGGTGCTGGCGAGGCCGGTCTGCTTGTTGAACACCAGAGCCTGAGGTCTTGACATGCACGGTATTCTTGTTTTCGCCTTCGTCCTCCGTGGGGCTTTGCCGGCTTGCGGGCCGGAAGCCGGCGGATCCCTGAAAATCGATCTGGACTTCGCCCATGGCGCGGGCAATGCCGTTGACCGGATCCCAATCGAAAGCACTGCCATAGATGCGGTTGGAGGGTGCTCCCTGCGCGCCGTAGAGCGTGATGCTCACGTCATGCAGTTCGAGCGTGGCCGTCACTCTTGTACTGCACCGCCTTGGAGGCGTGCAGGGTGTATATCGTGTGGCCGCCTCGTGACTCCGAGTAAGTAAAGCCCTGGGTGGACTGCTGGATGGACGATCCCAATCCATCCGGCAGGTCATGGCCGAGGCGGCGGCCCTGCCACCGGCCGTAGACAAAAAAACCCGCGATGGCGGCGACCAGCACCCCAGCGAGGACGGCGATCCAGGTGCGCAAGCTAGCTGGCGTTAGGCCCATAGTCTTCATCTTCTCATCCCATTTCGCTCAGCCGGACAGTCTTGAGCAGAAAGCTTTAAGATGATGAGATGGCTGACCGGTTGTATCTGAGTCTTTGGTTTCCTAATTTTCGCCTTCCGGCCCTCGCTCCGGCGATCGTCTCGGTGCTGAAGCAGTTTGCCGGGGCAGGGCACGCGCTGCGGGTGCATGCTGCCGCCGCTTACCCAATCTCCTGGAACGAGACGCCCTTTTACCAGAGGATTTACGAGGAAGATGAGGTGCAGGAGTCTGCGCCGGAGCAAGCGGTGGCCGAGGCCACAGAGATACTGCATGACGACTTTGCTTATGAATTTGAGATCAAGTGGGATCTGTGGGTAGCGGAAACCGTGGGCGGACTCGATCCGATCTGGAAACAGGAACCCGTGGTGGTGCGCGTGGTCGGCTTCGGGCCGCAGTTCGACGAGGGGGCCTACGAGCAGAATGGGCAGGTCCGGGTGGATTTTGGTCTGGACACGCCCTTTCTGCTGGAAGAGATCGACCTGGACCAGGTAGGCGCCGAGTACGTAAAGCGCAATGTTCAGAAGCTGGTGGAAGTCACCAACGCCATCCAGGAAAACTGCGGGATCAGCAGCCGGCTGTTGTGGTCCGATTCGGGCGAGAACCTGGCGCAAAAGCTGATTGCCCGGTTGCAGCGAGTGAACTGAGGCTGCTGTGCTTGCAAAACGTGGCCGTGACGGACATCCGCTCCGCGCAGCCAGAAGATGACGTCTTCGGCCATGTTGGTGGCGTGATCGGCGATGCGCTCCAGGCTGCGGGAAATAAACAGCAGGTTGACGGCGGAGTGGGCGGCGCTCGAATCCTGCGCGATGCAATCAAGCAGCACGGCCTTGGCCCTGCGGTTCATCTCATCGACCGCGTCATCCATGGCCAGCACGCTGGTGGCTAGCTCGGCATCGCGCTCGGTGAGCGCCTGCAGCGCCTTGCGAACCATGGTCATCGATAGCTCCGCCATGCGCGGAATGTCGACAGGAAAATCGCATGGCTGGCTGCCCGCGAGTTCTTCGGCCAGCAAAGCAATGGTCATCGACTGGTCGCCGACCCGCTCCAGGTCGGAGTTGATCTTGATGGCGGCGAGAACAAAGCGCAGATCCACAGCCATGGGCTGCTCCATCGCCAGCAGGTCGAGCGCCATCTGATCGATCTCCCGCTCCGAGCGGTTGATGATGGCCTCATTCAAGCGCACATTGGCGCATGCGGAAAGTTCTCCGCGGCAGTGCGCGTCCAGCGCAAAGGTAAGTGTCTGTTCTGCCACACCGGCCATCTGCAGAAGGCGTTCACGAAGGCTCTCGAGTTTCTGATGAAACGAGATGCGGGTCACTGGTCAAGCCTCCTGAATGAAATTCTCCCTTTTTGCCGTGTGCCAGGTGTTCGTCTTGCTGCTGAAACGAGACAACTAGGGGAGGGTCCGTACCGCAGGATGCACCGTAACCGGTCAGAAATCCTTCGATCCGTTGAGTTAATATATCCGCTTTAACATTCTATTAACATATCTGTTTTGGTCCAGTTTGCTTCCACGCAAGTTGTAGCGCGTGACGTGATCCCAATACGGACTGACTAGCCGGGGACGATTTCGGAGAAGTCCGCGATGCGGGAGAAATCGTTGAGCACGGAGGCAATCAGGGCCAGGCGGTTCCCGCGTAGATGAGCCTCGGGCGCCATGACCATCACCTGGTCAAAGAAGCCGTCGATGGCGGCCGGAGGGTAGCAATGCACTCCAAGCTTCCAGATATTGCTGCCGGGCGCGAAGTGCCTCCACCTGGGGCGCGACTCTCGCTGTCTCCGCGTATAGGTGTTGCTCGGCCGGCTCGGTCAGATCGTCGGCTCGCGATGGAGTTGCCGTAGTGGTCCTGCTTCTCGTCTGCCTGGCGAAGGATATTTTTGATCCGCTTGAACGCCGTGGAGATGGCAACCAGATCGTCTGAGCCGCGGACCTGGGTGAGAGCCTGCGCCCGCGCCATGGCATCCGTCACCGTGGTGAGCCCGGTCGAGAGCACAGCGTTGACCACGTCATAGGCGTAACCGCGTACCTCACGGAGGTAAAAGTCCAGGCGTTCCTTGAGAAACACCACCACCGCATCGGCGCCCTCCCGGAGCGGGCGCGCGGCAAGGATTCCGACGCCATGGACGCCAGTGCCGGCAAGGTAAGGGGCAGACCGGATTCGGCGAGGATTTTGATTACCCCATTGGCGGCGCGGCGCAGCGCAAAAGGATCTTTGGATCCGCTGGGCTCGAGGCCGATGGCGAACATCTCCGCAATGGTTGCCATCCGGTCCGCCAAGCCGAGGATCTGCCCTTCCACCGTTGCCGGGATGGGATCGTCGGTCGAAGCCGGCATGTACTGCGAGTAGATGGCTTGGGCTACGGTTTCGCCCAGGCCTTGCGCGCGGGCGTAGAGTCCGCCGACGATGCCCTGCAGTTCGGTAAATTCCTTCACCAGCTCGGTGGTGAGATCGGTCTTGGCAAGCAGCACCGCCTGTTCGAGGGCTGCATGGTCAAGCGGGATGGACTGGGCAGCGACCGCGGCGGCGATGGCTTTCGCCATGAGCAAGTTGCTTTCGGTCTTGCTGAAGTAGCTGCCAAGATCCCTCTGAAAGGTGACGGTCTTGAGTTTTTCCAGCCTGCTCGAGAAGAGGAATCTTCTGATCGTAATTCCAGAAGAAACGGGCATCGTTGAAGCGGGCGCGGAGCACTCGCTCGTTGCCGTGGCGAATGATCGCCATGCCTGCGGCATCGACTTCAGTATTCAGCACGGTCAGAAAATGAGGCGCCAGTGCGTGCTGCTGGTCTTCGACCGCGAAGTACTTCTGGTGGTCGCGCATCACGGTGACGAGAACTTCTTCCGGCAATGCCAGGTATTCGGGCTGGAAGCTTCCGGCGAGGACGGTTGGCCACTCGGTAAGGTGGGTGACTTGATCCACCAGGGCTTCGTCTTCGCGCCAGCGAGCGTCAGGGAAAGTCCGGGTTGCGGCGTCGAGCGCCTTGCGGATGCGATGGCGGCGTGCGGCGACGTCGGCCACAACAAAGGCTGTCTCGAGCGTCGCCAGGTAGTCGGCAGGGCGCGCGATGGCGACGGGGCGGTCTCCATAGAGGACGCGATGGCCATAGCTGAAGTTGGCGGCGCGGATGCCGGCGAACTCCAGCGGAACCACGCTTCCGTCGAGCAAACAAAGCAGCCAGCGGAGCGGGCGGACGAAGCGCTCCGGCTTATTGGGCCGCCAGTACATGGTCTTGGGCCAGGAGAGCGCGCCAATTTCCTGGGGCAGCGAGTCGCTCAGAACCTTTTCAGCGCTTTGCCCTGGCCGCTGCACGGTGGCGGCGGCGTACTCGCCTTTGGGCGTAGTGATCTTTTCGAGCGCGGTGACCGCAACGCCGGCTTTTTTGGCGAAGGCCTGGGCCGCCGGGCCGGGCTGTCCATCGGGAAAGGCTGCTTTCCAGGAAGGGCCGGTGAGCTGTTCCTGCATGTCGAGTTGCTGGGCGAGCACGCCTTCGACGCGCACCGCCAAGCGCCGCGGGGTGGAGTAGCTGGTAACGACAGCAGCAGCGTCCAGTAAACGTGCTCGCGTCAGCACTCCCTCTACGCGGCGCGCCAGTTCGGCCTCCGCCGCCGCGATCATGCGCGCCGGGATCTCTTCCAGGCCTATTTCCAGTAACAGCTCAGGCATACGATTCCCATCGATCTTTCAGCCGCGCAATCATGCGCGAGTAAGCCTTGGCGATGCCGACGGCGAGGACGCGGATGCGGGCGATGATGCCGACGCGCTCGGTCACCGAGATCGCGCCGCGCGCATCGAGCAGATTGAAGAGGTGCGAGCACTTAAGGCAAAGGTCGTAGGCAGCCAGAACCGGAAAGCGGCGCTGCTCGGCGGGTGTAAGCTCCTCCGGCTGCTGCGCGGCGCGGCTCAGCAGTTGCTGGCACTCCGACTCGTAGAGGCGCAGGTGCTCCCACAGCTTCTCCACATCGGCGTCCTCGAAGTTGTAGACGGAGAACTGCACCTCCTCCAGATGACGAACCTCTCCGTAGGTGACCGGATCAGGAGTGCGCGCCCAGACCACGTCGTAAACGGAGTCGACGTCTTGCAGAAAGGCGGCGAGGCGCTCCAGTCCATAGGTAATTTCTGCTGAGATGGGATCGAGATCGAGGCCGCCACACTGCTGGAAGTAGGTGAACTGGGTGACCTCCAGGCCATCCAGCATGACCTGCCAGCCGATTCCCCAGGCCCCCAGCGTGGGCGCCTCCCAGTTGTCTTCTTCAAACTTGAGGTCGTGCTGGCGCAGGTCAATGCCGATGGCGGCAAGGGATTCCAGGTAGATTTCCTGCACATTGGCGGGCGGGGGCTTCAGAACGACTTGAAACTGGGTGTGTTTGAAAAGGCGGTTGGGGTTCTCGCCGTAACGGCCGTCGGCGGGACGGCGGGAAGGCTGGGCATAGGCCACGGAGAACGGCCGCGGGTCAAGCACGCGCAGAAAGGTCTCCGGCGACATGGTGCCGGCGCCAACCTCGACGTCATAAGGCTGTTGCAGTACGCATCCACGCTCGGCCCAAAAGGTTTGCAGACGAAAGAGGAGTTCCTGGAAGGTAAGAGGACTGGTTACTTGCAGGGCCACGGTTGGATTCTAAATCAAACTCCAGCCCTGCCTTAGCGGAGCTAGTGGGGCGGGAGCATTTCCCTTCTGGCGTAACAAAAGAAGCAACTCGCTGCACTTGACTGTGCAGCTTAGCAGGGAAAATGCTCTAAACTGGTTTCCCCATTCGTTCAAGGAGGAGTCTGCCATGCAAAGCCGTATCGTCGGCACCGTACTGCCGGTTCTCGAGTTCGTCCTGGAACCGAACGAGACCGTGATCTCAGAAGCCGGAGAGCTCTCCTGGATGAGCAGCTCGATCCAGATGCAGACCCACACTCAGTTTGGCGGGGGAGGAGGGTTCCTCGGCGCGTTGAAGCGAGTGGCAGGCGGAGGAAGCCTGTTCATGACCGAATACAGCGCCGTGGGCGCTCGGGGCGAGATTGCCTTTGCCACCCGGGTTCCCGGGCACATCCAGCCTGTCCAGGTCGGCCCTGGAATGGAGTATCTGATCCATCGCCATGGCTTTCTCTGTGCCACGTCTCAGGTCTCACTCGGGGTTGGCTTCCAGCAGTCCCTGGGCGCCGGGGTATTTGGCGGAGATGGATTCCTGTTGCAGAAGGTGACCGGGCAAGGCGCTTGCTGGATCGAGTTGTCGGGGGAGCTGATCGTCAAGGATCTGGCTCCTGGAGAAACGTTGCGCGTCCACCCGGGACACGTGGGAGCTTTCCAGTCCAGCGTTTCTTTTCAGATCACCAGGATTGCGGGAATCAAGAACATGATCTTCGGGGGAGACGGGATCTTTCTCGCCGCGCTGACCGGTCCAGGACGGGTCTGGCTGCAGACGCTGCCGATCTCTAAATTGGCTCACCAGCTGATGCAGTACATGCCTTCGCAGGCCAGAGAGCGAACCGAGGGCGGAGTTGTGGGCGGCATTGTCGGTTCGCTTCTGAGTGGATCTTAAGGAGGAACCAGAAGCCCTCCTGATCGCAATCGGCGCCTTCCTAACCACCGGCCAGTCGCGATAAGGCCGCGGCGGTCCTGAGCTTTCGCTCCAGGTGGCGCTCCAGGCTTTGAATGGCGAAGCGGCGAAGGTCGGCTCCGCGGCTGCGGGGCCAGGATTCGGCTGCGAAGGCGGACACGGGCGAGCGGAAGATGCGCAGCGCCAATACCTGCGAATCCGGCGTCAGCATGGCCCCTTGAGAGCTGTTGTCTCCCACTTGTTTGTGATCCACGCAGACCAGGCCGTCTGAGAAAAAATGGAAATAGGCGGGCTGCCCAGCTAGCGTAGCGCCGCAGAAGAGACAACGGCTCAGATCCGGGAGCCAGCCCATAAGACGCGTTGTCCAAAGGGCGAAGTAGGTGATGGGCATCCAGATGTGATCGACGCGGGTCTGCTCCAACACCGAGAGCAGCAGGCGGAAGACTATATCGTGCGGATCGTGGTCGGGAAGGGTCTGCTCCAGAACCTCGGCGAAAAAGGCGAGGGCGGTGGCCCGCGCATAGTCGACGGGCTCGGCCAATGGGGAGTGGAGGATTTCGAAAGAGTCGAGACGCACCAGCTCCTGGCTGGGCTTCTCAGCGTAGTGGGCACGCACATGGGTCATCGGCTCGAGCGCGCCGCCGAAACGACGGCGCGATCTTGCCGCTGACTTGGCAACACCCTTTATCTTTCCGAAATCCCGGGTGAAGAGGGAAACGATCTGGTCGGCTTCATGAACGGGCCAGGTACGAAGGACGACGGCTTCGACCTGGTGTGCGGTCATGGCTGCGCAACAGCGCCGGCCAGCCTAGCGGCCGAAGTGGGCAGAGTTCTTGTCAGCAAAGCCCGCCCACTTTTCAGGCAGATCGTCGCCAGCAAAGATAGCCGACACGGGGCATACCGGCACACAGGCGCCGCAATCGATACATTCCACCGGATCAATGAAGAGCTGGTCGGTCTCGCCATACTTCGCTTCATCTTTCTTGGGATGAATGCAGTCTACCGGGCAGGCATCGACGCAGGCTGTGTCCTTGGTTCCGATGCAGGGTTCTGCGATCACGTAAGTCATATGTACCGTTCTCCCGAAGGCGAATAAGTGAAACCAAATTGTACAGCAGGAAAGGGAAACGCAAGCTTACGCTATTGGCGCGACAAACGTCGCGCGGCAAACTCGGCGGCGGTGGGTATCGGTTCGATGCCGCGGCCGGCGAACATGTCGATGAAGAAGCCGAGGATTTCCTTGGTAAGCAGACCGTTGGTGGCGAGAACCTCCTGGCTATCGAGACGAAACGGCGTGCCATCGAAGCGGACCATGGCGCCGCCCGCCTCCAGCACCAGCAACGCGCCGGCAGCTGTATCCCAGGGGTTTAGATTGAATTCCCAGAAGCCGTCCACGCGGCCGGCCGCGCAATAGGCCAGGTCGAGCGCTGCCGCGCCAGCCCGGCGCACCCCGTGAGAGCGCAAGGTGAACTGCTGATAAAAGTGAATGTTCGGATTGGCATGGCGCTTGTGGCTGGGAAAGCCGGTGGAGAGCAAACTCTCTTGCAAAGAGGCTACGGGCGAAACATGCAGCTGGCGGACATCGCCCTTTGGACCCTGCAGCCATGCTCCGTTGCCCTTTTCCGCGGCGAAGAGTTCATCGTGAACGGGATCGTAGACTACGCCCGCGACCAGTTCCCCGTCTTGATCCGCGGCCAATCCCGGGGGCCGATGCTCCAGACCCAGCGAGACATTGAAGAAGGGAAAGCCGTGGGCAAAATTCGTAGTGCCATCGAGCGGATCGACGTACCAACGGTAAGCGCGCTCCAGGCCGGAGCGTGTTCCTTCCTCGCCATAAATGCCGTGGTCGGGAAACTTTCTGTTCAGCCGGCTGACGATGAGTTTCTCCGATGCGCGATCGGCTTCGGTCACCAGGTCTACATCGCCTTTGTATTCGGCGGTCACGCCGCGATTGAAGTAACCGCGTAGAAGCTCACCGGCCTCCAGAGCAATTTCTGCTGCTCCAGCGGCAAAACCCAGGTTCAGCTGCTGCGGGAAGGTGCTCAACGCGCACGTCTCTCGACCAGGCCGTTATTGTTGCGCGCGTCTCCGTCTTCGCGGCGGCCGCATTCACTGATCGTCCGGATCTGGTGCTTATAGATAAAAAGATTGGGACGCCCTTCGCGGGTGACACGGATCATGGTGTCGTCGAAATACTCGATCCAGCCGGAAACGCTCTCGCCGTCACGGAGTTTGACCGTCACCCTGACCTGCTTTTCGCTAAGAAAGCGAAGGTAAAGGGACTCCTGGCCGGTTTCGCCAAGAGGAGCCGCCTTCTTACCCCGCCGGGATGGATTCTGGGTTGCCATATTGTCAATGATAGCTGCATACAGAGATGCCGTAACCGCGCCTGGTGGATGCACTCAAAAATCCACGTGAGCCCGCACCCCGGGAACCACGACTGGGCCCCGGTCCCGATTGTAGCCCGGATTGTTGACAAAGGAGAGTTGCACCGCCATGTAGAGGCCGCTCACTATGTGCGCGTTGTAATACGTCTCGCTGACCACTTCGCGACCGTAGTTTAGGCGCCCATCGCCGAGGATGAACCCCAGGCCGCCGAGGGCCAGGTACTGCCTGTGCTTGGCGCTGATGCCGCCTGTTTCAAAGGCGCTTCCGATCTGGTCTTCTTTTTCTGCCCCACGCGTCCCCGATGAGTTCGAAGCCGAAGGCCAGCGTGCTGTTCATTTCCGTATAGGCGAATGACTCTTTATGACCCTCATTCCATCCGGCACGCATAAAAGCGCGGAAATTGGCGGGCAACTCCTGCTCCAGATTGAGGCCGAAGCCCTGTTTCAAGGAATCCTGGTGGCGGTACAGGGTGATGTCAGGAACCTTATTGACGCCCTGCTGGTAGCCCGCGATGGCCTGGCCATAATCGCCCATATTGGCATGGTTTAGGTACGCGAGCGGCCGGATGTGTGTCTCGAAGCCCTGAAACCATTGCGGTTTCCAATCCAACTCCAGGTTGTCGGCTCGAGCTTTGCGCAGATCGGCCTGAAGGTCGATGCCATTGGCGACCGTTGGCATCAGTGCCTCACCAAAGCGCGCTTCCAACTTGGGTCCGGTATAGCTGAGAATTGCGGCGACGGTATAGCCGCGCGTATTGGCAGCGTAATCGTAAGCACCATTGTTATCGATGGCCCAATTGGTGAACTGCAGATGACTATCGCTGCCGACGGAGTTAAGGTCGAAGAAATCGACCAGCCCCAACTTGCCCATGATGAATTCGATTCGCCGCCTGGGAAGCGAATTCTGCAGATAGAAGGGATTGGGATCTTCGTCCACACGTTCAGCGGTCAGGGGAAAGGTTTCGTGGATGAAATAGCGCGCGGCGTAGACATTCTGGCCGAGGGATGGATTGCGCACCACGTCAAGATTGACGAACGCCGCCATGCCGAGCGCCTCGCTCAGCCCTTTTCCACCGGTCTCCTCCGCATTGAAGATAAATTCGGTCCAGCGGGTAAGCTTGATTCCCGTGTAAAGGGTGAGCACGCGTGAAAGCGCGGTCGTCTCAACCCGGCTCTGAAAGCTGTTGGTCCCAGAGTAGGGGGAGTGGAATGGATTGTGGGCCTGGAAGATAAAGTTGGCCTGCCCGGAGACCCATATGCGATCGGCAATGAGATGGTGAGAGAAGACGGCCGGATTCAGCTGATCGTCGGACTGATCTTCCTCTCGCTGGTTGATTTGGGGCAACGATACCCGGCCACGTGGAACGGGCAATGCCGGCGGATTTTGCTGACCGGGAGACTGGGACTGGGGAGCATCAGGTGGCGCGCTTGCGGCCACCGACTGTGCGCATGCCATGGTAGCTAGGGCGTGGGAAGCCGTCAGACAGAGGAGTACGGCAGAAAGCGACCGCCAAAGACGCATCAAAACTCCGCTGAGGAATAAAAGCCTCACACGAGGTTAATTGACAAGACGTTAACAAATGTTTCGGGGTCTTGAATTCTTCAGTTCCAGGGACAAGATTCTGACCGCCCAACAAGGGGCAGGCGTTACTGTGGAGCACCAGGTTTCGGAGTTACATGGAGTGCTTCCCCCACGTGCCTGGCAGACGTTCCGAGAGCGTGCTTAGTGTTTCGATAGCTCTTCTGCAGTGCATCGCCCGTAGAGTTTCCCGCGGTCGAAACAGCAGCGTTGGTGGAATCGCCCGCAACCGAGATTGCCGAGGTCGTGTTTTGCCCGCCGCTCGCGATGGCTTGTTCCGTGGAACTGCTCACTGCGATGACTCCTTGGGCCGGGTGGCTTCCGGCGTTGAACCAGGCGATATCGCTTTCCGGAAGTTGATTGAGGCGGTCCACAGGGCCGGCCGGGAAGTTCGTGTTCGCCATTTTGTCAGCCAGCGGCCACGCTGAAGACGAGATGAACAGGGAGCCGTTCATCGGGTGACCAATCTCTCCCAGGTTGATGAGCTTCCCGGGCGCCAGAGCTACCATGTTTGCGCATTTGTCTGCTCCGCACCCACCCTGGCACAGAGTCTGGTTGAGATAGGAAGCATGCTTGCCAGGAGATATCCAAACCTTCGCGCCATGTTCTTCAGCATGCAATGTGGAGGCGCGAGCGATCTGGCTTACATCACAAACAGTGTTCTCGTGCGCTGCAGAGTACCAGTACAACGCCTTCCAGCTTGTGGTGGCGAGATGGCCGTCGGAGGCCCGCACGAGCACCGAAACATGCTCCGTATCCAGCGGATGGCCATGAGCCCCGCAATCCGTTCTCCAAAGGTGGTAGTAGTGGATCTCCGCCGTCGGCAACGCGCCCACCGAGGAAGGGGGGGAAATACCTGACCATATATGGTGCCGTTGTCGGATTCCGGCTGGGGCTTATGGACGCCTGGGCGAAACTCGGCGGGACCGCTAGAGCAGTCTTGTTGTCCGACCATAAAAGTTGGCCTGAACTGCACCAGGAGAGCCTGTTCCAGCGCATCGCTCATGCCGTCCTGATCGGAGTCGACCTGAGCAACGCCCGGTTGCTCTTGTGCTGGTGAGCCGACGGTAATCACCGATAAGAAAATTGCAGCAAGCAGCCAAGGAAGACGCATATTCCGCTTGGATGCAGGATCGGTCGGAGGACCCGCAAACCAAATCATGGCAGCGGGGAAGGATAATACCCGGGCCGATTGTTGATGACGTAGCCCGCACCGGCAGCCGGAGTGCGCAGTTTGACGGAGATGCTGCGAAAGCTGCTGCCCAATCGATTGG
The DNA here is from genome assembly GCA_963775365.1 of uncultured Acidobacteriaceae bacterium. GTDB lineage: Bacteria > Acidobacteriota > Terriglobia > Terriglobales > Acidobacteriaceae > PALSA-350. The sequence continues at coordinate 193,804 of CAVZJL010000015.1, forward strand.
ATGGATAATAGCCGAGCAGGTATTGGGTCCGCAGGTCTTCCGACAACTGAGCGAAGGTCTTGTCCAGCGAAGAGGCGTCGGCGTAGTAATACTTGCCCCCGGTTTCCTGAGCGAGAGTAATCAGGGCGTGCTCGCCGGCGAGATCGCGGCCGGCGCTGGCGGAGATGGGAACGTCGATGATGGGGTAGACCATGACCTCTCCGCGCAAAGCCTGTTCGAGCGCCATGTCATAGGTGGTGCCTTTGACGGTATTGCCTCCGTCGGAGATGATCACCAGCACCTTGCGGCCGGATCGATCTGCCAGGCTTTGCGAAGCAAGATAGACACCGCTATAAAGCGCAGTGGCAGCGCCTCGCCCCATGTCATTCAGCCCGCGATCGACGCGGCCCAGGTTGTTGGTAAAGAAAACTACTTCGCGCACATTGTCGGCAAACTCCATCAGGTCCAGGTGATCAACGGGCCGCAGAAGGGAGTGCACGAAGTGCCTGGCGGCCTCTTGCTCGAGTCCCAGGTCTTTATGCACGCTGCCGCTGGTGTCGATGGCCAGGACAATCTCCAGCGGAAGCTCGGACTGGCGTTCGAATACGGCGATCTTCTGCGGGTGGTCATCTTCCGAGAGCAGAAACTCGTCGCGGGTCAGGCCGGCCACCGGCGCCCCTTTGTCATCGGTAACATTGACGAAGACATTCACCAGCCGAACATTGACACTGATGGTCGGTGGCTCCGTGGCTTTGGCCTTCACCGCCGGCGCCGCTGCCTGTGCATGGCCGAATGGACCGCAGAGAGCGAGCGCGCAGCCGACGGCTGCGTGGCATAGTGTTTTCACGGGCCGACGGTTCCCTTCTCCACTGGGTCATTTGCCACCAGGTTGGATGGGAACGGTTCGCCATCGGCCCAGACCGCTCCATCTTCGAAGTGTTCTTTCTTCCAGATTGGTACTGTTTTCTTGAGCGTATCGATGAGCCAGCGGCAGGCTTCGAATGCCTGCGCGCGGTGCGCGGAAGCTACGGCAATCAGGACGCTGGTTTCTCCCACATCGAGCCGGCCCAGGCGATGGACAATGGCAACCTGTCGAACGCCATGTACGGTGATGGCTTCTTCCGCGAGGCCCTGCATCTGAAGCAGGGCCATCTCCTGATAAGCCTCGTAGACCAGGAAAAGTGTGGGCCGCCCTCGGGTGTTATTGCGGACAATGCCGTCGAAGACCACGACGGCTCCATCCTCCCCTTGCTTGATGGCGGCGACCAACGATGTGGCGTCGATCGGCTCGGTGACCAGGGCGACAATCGGGGAATCAGAGCCGCCGCTGACTGGAGGGAGGAGCGCGACTTCATCTCCGTCGCGCAGCCCGGAGCCACGCGCCGCGTAATTCCGGTTCACAGCAATCGCCAGCGCCGGCCATAACTTCGTCTGCTGGGGCAGCAAGTGCGCGGTAATGTTCGAGCACCGCATCCACGGTCGCGCCGGAGGCAGATTGAGCGTCTGGCTGTCGCAGGCCAACATCTCTTTCAGCACACCAAAGAACAAGACCGTGACCCGCATGGGAAAAGCATATCCGAAGGCCATCCCCGATTTCCTGTTGGAATTGGTGGCGTTGATGAACCTCATGCGCCTTTCCATCAGAGGAAGGCGCACACACAATCGTTTCCAGCGCAGCGTGGCAGGAAAACTGGGTTGACAGGAGGTTAGACTCGGCCACCGGGAAAATGGCGGCGATGGTCAGGGCACGCTTTAGAGGTGGATAGAGAGCTTTCCGAAGTTTGAACTGTGGCTTTATAGAGATTTTCGCAAGCTGTTGAAAGTGTGCTTCGAGAATTAACGACTCTTTTGATAGAGTCTGATTGCTCTCTCAACTTGCCACAAGATTGCTGCCAGGATGGTTCAGACCAGTACAGGCGTATTGGACACTCCCGCGGTGCCAAAGACTCTGCGGTAGCGGGCGATTTCCGCTTTAAGCCCGGTCGCCTTGGCGAAGTTATCCGAAAGTTTCACCGCCGGACGGCCGTCGGCCTCGGTCATTTTGCAGATCAGGCTGGCAGGGTGGAATCCATTGCGGCCGTTGGGATGGCAGCCGCGGAAGTCGTTGGTCAGCAGCGTGCCCCATCCGGCGCTGAAACGGATGCGACGCCCTGGAGTCCATTTCGCCGGGTCGTTGAGGTCAGCCGCACTGTGAAAGTCCTGGGGTGTCAGGCCCGGCGCGATGGTGCCCATGAAATAGGCGTGGAGGCCGAGGATGTCTTCCACATCCATGGCGTCGGAGGCGATGATCAGCTTCTGCTTTGGGTCCCGGCCGCGCTGTTTCAGCCAGGCGATGTATTCGTCACCCGCCAATGTAGGGGTCCTTGCTGTCGATGCGCTGTCCGGTCCAGTCGGCCGTCCAATCCGGAGCATCGGCCAGGAACTGCGTTGTACCGTAGGTGTCGGGCAGCATGATACGGAATCTCGGCCATACGTGCTTTGCCACATCTCGAGAATGCGGTACTGCGAACTCTTCAAATCGGCGTCGCTGGAGGCCATGGCGGCCAGCGCCATGGGGAGTTCGTGGGCATTAGTGCCCACCGCTTCGAGGTTATGTTTGTAGGCCAGATAGGTGTTGGAGGTGCCGGAAAAATGCTCGCCGAGCGCGGTGTTCATGGCGTTCACCACATATTCCTGCCACAGGAAGCTGTGCCGGCGCCGGGTGCCGAAGTCCGCCACCCTTAGTTCAGGAACCCCGGTCAGCCGCTCAATCTTGCCCCATAGCTTGGCCTTGGCCTGGGCGTAAAGAATATCCAGCTCGAATTCGCTCATGCCCTTGAAGGCGGCGCGCGACTTCAGCTCGTTGAGGATGGAGAGGGCATAGATCTCCCACATCGTCGCTTCAGTCCAAAGCCCGTCGAATTCCAGGTGGAATTCTCCATCCCTGACCGTGAGCCGGTAGCTGGAGAGGCGGAAGCCATGTCCCAGCCACTCGATAAAGTCCGGCTCGAAGATACCGCGGCGGCCGAAGAAGGTGTTGCCGGCCAGCCAGATCAGCTCCGATTTCAGAAAGCGCAGGCTGCGCACGTGCTCCAGCTGTTGCAATACCTCTTCGCGCGCAATCACATCCGCGAGGCGCAGCGACGAGGACCGGTTGCTCACCGAGAACGACACTTGCGTCGTAGGGAAATGCTTCCAGATGAACTGAAGCATCAGCAGCTTGTAGAAATCTGTATCCAGCAGGGATCGCACAATCGGGTCCAGATCCCAATTATGGTTATGCGCCCGCTCCGCGAAATCAATGATCATCGATGTCCTTAGAGATAACGCCTCCCTGGGGCAGCTGCAGATTAGATGGTTGAGCGCATGCCTTCGGAGGTTATAAAGCAATGCGCATTTCGAACTTTTTGGCTGCCGGCTCGACGATCTGCACTACCCCGTGTCCCGGATTGACCTCTTCACGCAGGCGCAGCAGGCCAAGCTTCTTGAGCTTATTCACGTCCCTGGTCACCGAGCCGCGGTTGCGGCCCAGCTCCTCGGCCAGCGCTGAAATACTCAGCCGCTTCTTCCGCACTACCTGGCAGAGCCGGATGCGTTGTACCGTGAGACATTCGATCATTCGAGCGGGTCCTCAAAGGTGATGACTCTCTGTGCCTCCAGCCTCTCGCCCTTCTCCCGTCTCCGAGCGCGATCCAGGGAGCGCCGCACGTGACCATCCAATCCGTCGAAGAAAACCTTAGTCTTCATAGCTTCTCCTGCGAAGCCTTCTTCCCACCTTAGAATCGTATTCCAGGTGATGCTTTTAACGCAACAGCTGTACTTGGCCTGCGCGTTAACGAAAGCAAAAGGCCCGCTGGTTGGCGGGCCTTCTCGGTAAGCATGGAACAGCAGCTCTTAGACTTCAGCGTGTTCGATAATCGTTTCTCGAACTGCCTCATCTTTCTTCTCTTCGCTGACCGACTTAGGCAGCGCCACCGCCAGCACGTCTTCGATACGGCTGGCGTAGTGGATGCGGACACCGTCGATCTGATCCGCGGTCAGGTCTTCTTCCACGTTTTGGCGATTTTCCGCAGGGAAAATCACATCCTTCACCCCGGCGCGCTTGGCAGCGAGAAACTTCTCCTTAATGCCGCCGATGGGCAGAACATTTCCACTAAGCGTGATCTCACCAGTCATCGCCGTCAGCGGATGAACCGGCGTGTCGGTCATGAGTGAAACCAGGGTGGTTGCCATGGTGACACCGGCCGACGGACCATCCTTGGGAATCGCTCCCGCAGGGACGTGGATGTGAATGTCCAGATCCTTGGTGAAGTCCTCTTCCAATCCCAGCGAACCGGCATTGGAGCGGACCCAGGTTAGCGCAGCTTGCATGGACTCCTGCATGACCTCGCCGATCTGCCCAGTCATCTTGAAGCCGCCCTTACCCTTCATCCGGTTGGCTTCGATGAAGAGCACATCGCCGCCTGCCGGGGTCCAGGCCAGACCGACCGCTACGCCGGCACGCCGGGTGCGCTCAGCCAACTCAGTATCGACGCGTACCTTAATGCCGCCCAGGAATTCCTGAATGACTGCCCGGTCGACCACCAGCGTGCCTGTCTTGCCTTCGGCAATGCGGCGCGCCTGCTTGCGGCACACGGTCCCGATCAGCTGTTCCAGTTTGCGCACGCCCGCTTCTCGCGTGTAATGACGCACGATGTAGCGAACGCCCTCTTCCGGGAACTCGATCTCGGGTGCGCCACCCTCCTTTTGCTCGATACCGTTTTCCTTAATCTGCCGCGGGATGAGGTAACGAAAAGCAATGTGCGTCTTCTCATCCTCGGTGTAGCCCGACAGGTCAATAATCTCCATGCGGTCTCGCAACGGCTCCGGTATCGGATCGAGCATGTTCGCAGTGCAGATAAAGAGCACCTTGGACAAGTCGAACGGAACATCCAGGTAATTGTCCCGGAACGTATTGTTTTGCTCCGGATCCAGCGTTTCCAACAAGGCCGAGGCTGGGTCTCCGCGGAAGTCGCGGCCCAGTTTGTCGATCTCGTCCAACATGAAGACCGGATCATTTGTCTCTGCGCGGCGCAGCGCCTGGATGATCTGCCCGGGCAGAGCTCCGATGTACGTACGGCGATGGCCGCGGATCTCCGCCTCGTCGTGCATGCCGCCGAGCGAGATGCGCTGGAACTTGCGGCCCAGGGCACGCGCAATGCTGCGGCCAAGCGAGGTTTTGCCCACGCCTGGAGGTCCAACAAAGCAAAGGATCGGCCCCTTCATATCGGGCTTGAGACGGCGCACGCTGAGGTAGTCGAGGATGCGATCCTTTACCCGCTTCAGATCGTAATGATCGAGGTCGAGGATATCCTTGGCCTTGGCAATATCGACTTCGCCGCCGGTGGACTTGGCCCACGGCAGCACGGCCAGCCACTCGACGTAGTTGCGCGTGAGCGAGTAGTCGGCAGCCATGGGAGACATGCGCGAAAGCCGGTTGAGTTCCTTGGTGGCTTCCTTCTTCACATCGTCCGGCATGCCTGCGGCTTCGATCTTCTGCCGCAGTTCTTCAATGTCCTTTTGCCCCTCGTCCAGCTCGCCGATTTCCTTCTGGATGGCTTTCAGCTGCTCGCGCAGGTAGTAATCGCGCTGCGACTGCTGCACCTGGTCCTGCACTTCGGTCTGGATCTTGTTGCGCAGTTGCTGGACTTCGGCTTCCTTGGCCAGATGCTTGTTGATGCGCTCCATGCGCAACATCACATCTGGAGTCTCCAGCAGTTCCTGCTTGTCGGTGGTGGCCAGGAACGGCAGCGAGGAAGCGATGAAGTCGACCAGGCGCCCGGATCTTCGATATTGAGCGCGATGGTCTGCAACTCGTCGGAGAGCGTGGGCGAGGTGGTGACGATCTGCTGGAATTGGGCAATGACATTTCTCTGCAGCGCCTCCAGTTCGGCGCTCTTGCCCGGATCCACTTCCGGCAAATGATCAACCGCAGCCATCATGAACGGCTCAAGCTGGGCAAATTCGCCCAACTTCACCCGCTCAGTGCCCTCGGTAAAGACAAAAAGGCTCTGGTTGGGCATTTTGACGACTTTGTGCACCGTCGCCAGGGTGCCTACGGAATACAAGTCGCTGGGCTGCGGGCTGTCCATGCGCTCGTCGCGCTGCGCGACGACCACGATGGTCTTCTGCTCTCCCAGGGACTGAATGAGTTGAATGGAGCTCTCCCGGCCGACGGTCAGCGGCAGCACGGCATGGGGAAACAGGACGGTGCTGCGAACGGGCAGGATGGGCAGACACTCTGCCCTGTGGGCCACCCTGCTCCCGCCGAGTGGGATCGCTTGGGTTAATGATGCTTAAGAAATCGCTCGCCATGAGTATCCTTCTATCAGATTATCGACTATAAGATGCTGCAGATCCTGGAAAGTCGCAAAAGGCCGGGTTGCGCCCTCCTTGGATCCCCGGATTCCGGCCCCCACCAGGGAGCCCTGCCTGCTTCATCGGTTTCATTTGGCTGCCCAATCATTGAGTCCGATTCTGCCAGCCCTCTCAAGCCAGCGGCTGAGCCGCCGAATAGTGGCCTAACTCCTTGACTAGAATGCATTGCCGGCGAAGTTCATCAAGGGCGGCGCTGGTTGCGGCCGGATCGGAGACCTGGTAGTCGAGGTAGAAGATGTATTGCCAGGGCTGGCCCTGCACCGGGCGCGATTCGATCTTGCACAGGTTGGTATTGTGCTCGGCAAATGCCTGGAGCGCCGCGACCAGCGTTCCTGGGCGGTTGTCGACGGTAAAGGCGATGCTGACTTTGTCGGCGCCGGCTACTGGCTGGGCTTGGGCGCGGCTCCGAATCAGGAAAAAGCGAGTGAAGTTGGCGGGATTGTCTTCGATACCGGCGGCCAGCACCTGTCCTCCGTAAGCCTGGGCAGCCTGCTCGCTGGCGATCGCGCCTGTCTGCCGCGTCCCCAGAGCGGTTATATGCTTCACGCTGCCTGCGGTGTCGTAGAAGGGGGTCGGCGTCATCTTCGGATGCTGCTCGAAAAATCGCCGGCACTGGGCCAGAGCGACGGGGTGGGAAAGCACCTGGCGAATGTCTTCTATTTTGCTGCCCGGAACAGCGATGAGATTGTGGCGGATGCGCAGCAGGGATTCCCGCTCGATTTGCACGTCGGATTGAAAGAGGAGGTCGAAATGTTCGACCACAGAACCGGCGAGTGAGTTCTCGATGGGAATGACTGCGGCGGAGACCTCGGCGTTCTCCACTCGTTTGAACACCTCCGCGGAGAGTGCACAGGGAACAATGGTTGCCTGCGGTTCTAACTTAAGTGCGGCTTCGTGACTGAAGGATCCAAGCTCTCCCTGAATGGCGATCCGCATTTCTGCCCCGAAGACTTAATTTTGATCATACGGCAACCCGCTTGCAGGAGGACGCACCAAAGTACAGCGTAGCAAGACTTTTAGTTAGGAGAGACACACGATGCTTTGGACAATTTTTCTGGTGCTGCTGGTACTTTGGCTGGTCGGCTTTATCGGATTCCACGTGGTTGCGTGGTACATCCACATCCTGCTGATCATTGCGCTGGTGGTGCTGGTCATCCAGTTGATCGGCGGCAGACGAGCGATTTGAACTCGGCTTCCTTTTTCTGTCCCGGCGGGTATGCCGGGACGATTGGGGAGGCATCCTACTTAATTAGGTGCCTGTGCCATCGCAGGCAAGGAGATTGACCATGAACAAGGACCAAGTAACGGGCAAAGTGGAACAGGCAGCGGGAAAAGTGAAGCAAAGCGTGGGCGAGACGCTGGGCAACCAGAAGCTGGCCAACCAAGGCGTGGCAGATCAGGTAAAAGGCGCCGCTAAGGAAACCTGGGGCAACGTTAAGGATGCTGCCGCGGTTACAGCGGACCGTCACCACAAGGAAGCGGAGCGCAAAGCAGATGATGCTCGCGCCGGAGTCCGCGACAAAGGTTGACGAGGTGCATGACAACGTCAACGATAGGATCGATGCTCACAAGGCAAACGAACGCGAGAAGGCCAAGACCGCCGTAATTGAGTTGCAGTGAGAGCAGGCGCACCCGGTTATTACCGGGTGCGTTTCTCATTTTTGGTCTTAGTGCGCCGCGGGATGAGGGAGCAGAAGCGCAGCCGCGACAAAAAAGAAGAAGACCATGGAGATGATTCCATTCATGGTGAAAAATGCCGCGTTCAAGCGCCGCAGATCCGTAGGAGAAATGATGAGGTGCTCGTAGAGCAGCAAGATTGCGACCGCGGCCACTCCCACCCAGGCGATAGCGTTGAGTCCGAATAGTTGGAGCAGCCAGCACAGCAGGCCCAGCATGATCAAATGCATGGAGCGTGCAATCCAGAAGGCGGCCTAATTCCCCAGGTTTGGGGGATGCTGTTCAGACCGGTTTCCCGGTCGTGCGCCATGTCCTGGCAGGCGTAAAGCACATCGAATCCTCCCACCCAGAAAAGAACGGCAGCAGTGAGCACTACGATGCGCGGATCCAGCGATCCGCGGATGGCGATCCAGGCTGCGGCGGGGGCCATCCCCAGCGCCAGGCCAAGCACCAGGTGAGACCAGCGGGTGAACCGCTTGGTGTAGGAGTACAGCAAGAGCACCGCGAGGACCACGGGAGATAGGAATAACGTCTCCCGGTTCAGCTGCGCGGCGGCCAGAATAAAGGCCAGCGACATCACCACAGTAAAGCCGGCGACAAAGCGGCGGCTCAGCATGCCGGCGGGAATCGCGCGCCCGGCGGTGCGGGGATTGGCGGCGTCCAGGCCGGCATCGGCCCAGCGATTGAAGGCCATGGCGGCGGAGCGCGCCGTGACCATGCAGACGACGATCCAGAAGACCTTGCGCCATTCCGGCCAGCCGGCGGCGGCGAGCATGGCGCCGGCAAGAGCAAAGGGGAGGGCAAAAATCGAGTGCTCCCACTTGATCATTTCCAGCGTGGTGCCTACATTGCGCAGCAAAGCCATGTGTTCAGTGTAACGGGGGCGGGCCCCTGTGGCCCTGGTTCGCTAACGAAGGACGGGTGGCCGACATCTCGCTCGTTTTTCGCGAGATGTGGGCCACCCGTCCTTCGTTAGCAAACCGGAAGTAGAGCTCCGCTGGTTCGACGGAGACTACTTCTCGTTCGATCCATTGGCTACCTGAAGGTTGTTGGTCACCTTGAAGACTCCCGGAACGCTGTTGGCGCGAATGCCGGCGACATTTTTGTCTGCCTGGCTATCCACCACGCCATTCAGGGTGACATTGCCATTCACGACCGTGATGCGGATGGGTTGCGCCGGATCAATGGCGTACTTGTTCAGGCTGGGGAACCCGTAAACAGCCCGGTAGACCTGCCATCCGTGAGCGATCATCCATGGGCGACAGGGGATCGACCTGGATGTTGTTGATGACATCCTGCACGCCGGGGAAATGGCTGGCTAAGGAAACTGCGGAGTCAGCGGCAACCGGCCCCAGCGCATTGCCGGCCAGGGTGACCACACCATTCTGCACGTTGACGCTGATGGCGTTAAACGCATTGCCATAGCCCACGCGGTCGTACTGCAGCTTCTTCACAATTGCCTGCTGCAGCTGCGCGTCCGACATCTCGCCCGCGCCGGCAACCATAAGCTTGTTGCGAACCGCAACCACGTTCTTGACCCGGTGCGCGTTCTTATCGATCTCTTCCTTGGTGGCAAAGTCCTTGACCGTGCCTTCCAGATCGACGATTCCGTTCTTAACCGATACCTGTACATCCTTGTACTTCTTCAACTTGTTCTGCAGCTCTGCCTGAATGTTGTTATCGGTCTGCGCGCTCTGCCCCACCGCATACGATGCCTGGGGAATCAAAACCTGAGAACCCAGAACCAGAACAGCAGCCAGCGCCAAAGTTAAACCATGTCGATACCTTTTTCATTTCTATCTCCTGTTTGCGTTCGATCCGTGTCTAGCTTCGCGAATATGTCCGCCTATATGGACACGCACCGTGGCCCCGGGTTGCACATCCTTGTTTACTACGACTGCCAAAACGCCGTCAACGATAGCGTTTGTGAACTTTGAGGACCATGCTGAAGACGCCCGACTCGTCGCGCACGGCCAGGACGGAAAGGCTTTGCGTGATATCCACCTGGGCCTGAATGAGCTGTTGCGCGGTGGCGTTTACGTTGGTGGCGTAGGTGACCTGGACGTTCCGCGAGATATTTTGCTGCACCGTAATGCGAGCACTCGAGCTGCCGACCGTTCCCACGTAAGTCGGATCGATCTTGACGCTGCCCCCGCCAAAGAGCTTTTGCACGCGGGCTGCCGACCGCTGCATTGAGCGCGCCTCCCAGCAGCGCGTTCGTGGTCGAGTCACGCCGATGGATTGCTCCTGCTGCGAGTACAGCGCCTGCTCCTCCTGGGTGCGGCCCAGCGCAAGCAGGGAAATGACGTCGGCCTGGGGCAGCGGGGGCTCAGAACGGAAGGTCGGCGTGAGCTGGCTGATGTTGCCGTGCAGGCCGATGGTCACATCGTATTCCTCCACCCGGGTGGTGGCATCGATGTCGATGATGGGCTGGATTATGACCGGGTTGGTGAAGAAGATTTCGCCGTGCTGCAAACGGTAGGTGGTTCCCGCAAAGGTGGCGGTGCCATCGGTGACGTTGATGCGGCCGAGAATGGCCGGCTGGGCGAGGGTTCCGCGGATGCGCAGATCCACGCTGCCGGCCAACTGCGCGTAGGAGTTCTGAAAGTCGAGCTGCGGCGCGGAAAAGATGTGAATATCCAGCCGCACGTGGCTGGAGGGCGCGGTCGGATCCGGCGGCACGCTAGCCCCGGCGACTGCGGCAAAGCTGGCGAAGTCGACATTGGGGCCGATGATGAAGCGCGTGATCTGAACATTGCCGCTCAGCAGCATGTTGGTCTGTGAGCCCTGCAGGTGCAGGGTGGTATCCGCAGTGGCGCTGATGCCTGAGTAGCGAACCCGGATATCTTTCCCGGTCGCCGTGAAGTCTCCGTACAATGCCCTGCTGGTAGGTTAAGAAGCCTCCGAACTTGAGCTGCCCGCCGCCGGTCGTGCCTACCAGGTCCTGCACCTGGAGACGGTTCTGATCGAAGACCAGATTGCCATTCAATTTGCTGATGCCGTTGGGCAGGTCATTGAGCGCCAAGGCAACGTTGGTGAGGTGCACCCGGCCGGAGAACGACGGCTGGGTGAGCGTCCCGGCCGCTTCGACGTTGAAATCCAGATGGCCGGAGGAGGTAATGTCGGGATCGAAGGTCTGCGCCAGCTTCATGTTCACGCGCCATTGCCGGTGACGGCCAGCGCCTGGTGCCCAGCAGAGCCGCGGTGCCGGTAAGCGAAAGATCGGTATCCGGTCCGGTGATGTGAGCCTGGGTGAGGCGAAGAACCCCCTCATGCAAGCGATGCGCGCAGCGGTCCCGCTGCCTGGAGCGCAATGCCCTGCAGGGTGACGGAGAACTGGTTGATCTCCGCGTCTCCGCTGAACTGCTTCGGCTCGCGCAGCGGACCGGCCACGTTGATCGCGCCACCAATCGACGAATTGCCGGTGACACTCTGCACATGAAAGGCGCGCAGAAAGGGCGCGATATTGAGGTTGGTCAACACCACGTTGGCCTGGGTCTCGAAATTGCCGCGCAGGGCGTCTGGCCTTTGACCTGTAGCTGCGCGGCTGCCAGGCTGTTCTGCGCGGTGAAATAGGCTGTGCTTCCCTGGGTGTGCACGACCACTTCCAGGGCGCCGGCAGGTTGGCCTCCCAGAACCAGATTGCGCAGATGAACCCCAGCCAGGACGGAAGGGGAATCAATGGTGCCCGAGGCATGCGCGTCGAACTTCAAGGCGCCCGCCACGAAGAGCCTGGGATCTTTGGGCTGGGGGAAATGCGCAAGTTCAAAATTGGTCCCGTCCAGATTGGCCAGGAAGTTTCTGCGTCTTCAGGTTGTAGGTCCCGTTGCCGACCACGGTGCCGCCATCCTGGAGCAAGGTGAGTTTCGTCAGGTTGATGTCCTGCCCAGCCAAGCTCACGGCGGCGGCCAGGCTGTGATAGGGCTGGCCCTCGATGGCTCCGCCCTGGACGGTAAGATTGCCGCCCCCGTTCAGATCGCCCAGCGTCCCCCCGGCATGGGCCTGGAGATTCAGAGTGCCGGTGACCGGGCAGGTCTTGCCCGGCAATCGCCAGAAGGTCGGTCAGCGATGCGTTCTGCACCTGGGCAGTGGCGTTGATGGTGGCTTGGTCATCGAAAGCCTACTCGCCGCCGGTTGATGCGGTGCGCTTCCAGTTGCCCGGAGGCGTGGATCACCGTCTTGTCCCGGGTGAGCGTCGCCTGCTCGACGGAGATGAGACTGGAGGAGTAGCTCGCGGTGGCGTCCAGCTGCGTCCCAGTAGATGGTCGTGACGGCGTAGCGGCGGTCTGGTTGGACTTGTCCGCAGGCAGGGCGACTGGCTCGGTGGAAGGTTGACGGAGGCGGCTGCGGCTGGCCACTCGACGCGGGAAGCACAAAGGGTAGAGAATTGCTTCGCGGTCAGATGACCCTGTGAAGCGGGGTCGACCAGGGAGCCGGTCGCCGCGCCATCGAAGGTGGCGTCTCCATGAAGCTGGATGGGAAGGCCCGAAATCCCGGCTTGCCGCCGACACCCAGATCCAGCACCTTCAGCACATGATCAAACTCGCCCAGATTGTGGTTGACCAGATGGATCGTGAGGTTGGAAGGCCTCTCGACCGGATACACGCCGAGCAAGCCGGTGACGTTGAGGGTGGTCGCCGGGCTATGCGCTTCCAGTTGATTGATCTGAACTCTGCCTCCGCGCTGGAAGTACTTGGCATCCACCGTGCCACTGATCGGGACCTGGCCGGGAGCGGCGACTGCGGGAACACTCATGGCCAGGACGGCCGCGACCGTAAGGTCATCCGGCGAGCCCGTCCAATCGACATTGACGGTTCCCTCGCCCGCCGTATCGAAACCCAGAATTCTGATATCCGGCGGTCGGCCACGCTCTCGAGCACGGTGCGTCAGACGCACACCGCGCACCCGGGCGCGAATGTCTCATCGACCTGGCGCCCCGGGCAGCTCCTTCTCTGCGCGGGAGGCGGCATTGTCGGGCGCGCTCCAGTTGAGAAAGCGAAGGGCCGCATAGACAATCCCGCCTTGGCGCGGGCGGCCAACCAGATCGGGGAGCGCGATCTCGTTCGGCGTGATGTGCAGGTGGGTGGTTGCGTTCAGCCCGTCGATCCAGAAATAATCCATGGCATAGCTGGCGTTGATCACTTTGGCGTTGCCATCCACCGCGTATTGGCTGGCCCCGGTTCCCTGGGCCGTAACAGCAAGATCCACGCTCCCACGGCGGAAGCCATCGACCGCTCCCAGCGGTAGTCAGTTCCGCCAGCTCCACCGTGCCGTTCGCGGAGAGCTTCCATTGCGGGTTGGCAAGTGGGTAAGACTGCCTGAGGCCTGAAGGCTGGTTTTTCCGGTGGTGAAGTGCAGCGTCTTGAGATCGACCGCGTCGGCGCCGCTTCCACGCTCAGATCCAGTTTGCTGCGGACCACCGCGGCTTTACCCTTCTGGGCGGTGATATCGGAGCAGGAGATTTCGCCCAGATAGTGGCCGGTCGCCGGCGCATAGGTGATCACGACGCCCAGATCGTTGGCGGCCAGCTGGAACGGAATGGAGCGCTCATTGACAGCGCCACACCGTTGTGAACTTCCACCCGGCGGGCCTGAAGATCGAAGATCGTCCTGACCGCCGGGCCGCTGGTGCTTTCCTTTGCCCTTGGGCGCGGGCTGGTTGGTGCGGCCATCGGGATAAATGATCAGATGGATCGACGGGGCGGTCGACCTCCAGAAAGTCGAGGCCAAGCCTGGCATCGACCAAGGAGAGGATTTTGGCCCGCGCATAAAGCCGGTCGACATGGGCATAGGGCAATTCGCCCCGGCCCTCCAGCCCGTGGATGGTGAGGCCATCCACTTCCACCGAGAGATGGCGCAGGTTCCAGCGCAAAGATTGCATTTCCACCCGGCCGCCGGTGGCGTCTTCGAGAACGGAGATGACCTTCTGCCGGACCTGGTTGGCAAAATGCGGCGTCGAAGCATAGAACAGCAGTCCGCCGACGACCAGGACCAGCAGCAGCAGCAGGGCGCCGCCAACCCTCCAGAAGTAGCCCCAGGCGCTGATGGCGGGCCGCCGGGATGGCTGGGAGGTGCGCGAGGAGGCAGGGAAGCTGCTCATGGCTGTCCTCCGGAATCGGATGTCGTCGCCGGAGCCGGTGGTGCCCACCTGCCCGTAGGCGGGATCCAGGATGCTTACGCTGCCTTCACTCTTGAGGCTCTGTAACCATTCCAGCAGCAGCGAGCTGACTCGCTGTTGCAGCAGGATCTCCTCGATGCGGCTGGAGACGGCTGCCAGCGGCGGGCGGCTTACGCCCGTGGAACTGGGGAACCAGGGTCTTGTTGTAGTAGTCCGCAATTTCGGCCGGGGTAATGCGAACGCCGGAGCCGAAGCGCGACTGGATAAACGAAAGGATCAGCATGCGCTGGGTCCAGTGCGTCTCGACCTCCTTCTCCGTCAGGCCATTGCGCTCAGAAAGGCTTGCCAGCCGGCTTCGGTTTCGCAATGGTATTGCGCACATTCGGGAATGACGGCACGCAGTTCCGTGAGGCGCTGTTGTACCTCTTCGGGCGTGGGCGGCGTAACCGTCTGCGCGGTCTGCATTTGTTGCAGGATGAGATCGCGGTCGATCAGGCGCTGCAGGGCTCGTTGCGGGGTGTTGCGCGCGCTATTGACGCTGAATGGCTGCAAGACGGCATAACGCATCTCTTCGTCCACATCGCTCTGCAGGATCACACTGCCATTGATGACCGCGACCACGTGATCGAGGACCACGGCTCCCTTGGGTATCGGCGCGGGCGGTATGGAAGCGACGGGCCCATGCGGCGGCAGCGGCCGGCGCGGAGCGGTTTGCTGACCCCACACGACCGCGCTCATCAGCAGCACAGAGAGGCCATATCCAACGCTCTGCTCAGTACGCGAGGGATGCCGCACTCCACGCTTTCCGGCTACGCAGGTGAGTTCTGATCATCAAAAGCTCTGTCCGATACTGAAGAAAAAGTTGAAGTGCCCGGCTTGCCCGACGTGGGGGTTGGGGCCGTGTTGACGCGTGGTGTAGTCGTAAAAACCGGGTAGATGGGCGGATTGAGGTTATAGCTGAAGTCCCCGCGCATCGGCCCGATGGGTGTGTGGTAGCGCAGGCCCAGCCCCACGGCATGGGAGAAGTCGTTGAAGTCGCAGGTGTCCGGCGTGTTGTAGGTGGTGTAGGGCACGGTAACATTGCGGCAGGTATAGCTATGGGGCTGCTTGATGCGCAGGGCGCTGGGCCAGATCTGGGAAGACTTCTGGAAGGCGTTGCCCATGTCGTGGAACAGCACAAAACTGAGATCGGTACCCACCCAGCGCAAGGTCGGCGCCGGCGTGCGGAGCTCCAGGGTGTTCACGAAGACGCCGGCGCCGCCCACCGGATAACCGGTCTGCGGATCGCGCGGCCCGGCGGAATTGATGGGAAAGCCGCGATGCGAGGTGGCGCCGCCGGCATAGAGCCGCTCGGGCAGCGGGATCAATTGCTCATCCCCGTCGCCGAAGGAACGCTCCTGGCCATACCGGGTCTGCCGCGCAAACACCCAGTGATCCCGGCCAAAGTCGTAATAGGTGGCATTGCTGAGGTCGATCCGGTCGAAGTTGGCTTGCGAGCCGAATATTGCCATCGGCAAAGAAAACTTCCCCGGTGTTGAAGGTGCCATGATGCGCGTCGAGCGGGACGTCGCGGGTATCGCGAATATAGGTGATTCCCGGGCCCCCCACCCGCACCGGCTGCGCGAGCAAGGGAATCTCCGACAGGCTGACTTGCAGGGTGGCGGCGTTCACCGAAACCCGGCGATAGGAAAAGGAATAGATCAAGGTGGTGGGCTTGGTCACGCGCTGCGAAACGCGCAGCGCCCCGGAAAGAATCGAGGCCTGGTAGGTGCTGATCACGGCGCTGTTGTTATAGCCGCCGGAGAGGGTCAGGTTGAGCGATGGCTTGTTGAAAACATGGGGATCCTGGTAGCTGAGCAAGGCAATCTGCTCCAGCGTTCCATAGTTGGTACGCAAGGTGATGGATTGGTCGGTGCCGCGCAGGTTGGTGCGGCTTACATTGAACAGAAGCGCGGACTGGCGCCGGTATGGCCGTTGGGATTGCATTTGTAGCTGTTGGAGATCCCCAGCAGGATCTGTTCCGCCTGGGAGAGACAGCCCTGCGTGGGCTTGCCTGTCTGCACCTCAAAGCCGAAGCCATAGCTGATATCCCAGCGCTTGGCCTCGGTCAGATTCAGCAGGACATTTTTATAGCTTTCCGCGCCGTTTGGATTCTGGATCGCGGTATTGACTTCGTTGAACAGGGCAAGATCATAGAGCTTGCGTTGCATCTGCAGCAGGGCGGTTTGATTGAGGGGGTCGTCCGGGTGCAGCAGGATCCGCTGCTGCACGAGCGACGGCTTGGTCCGGTCCAAGCCGGAGACAATCACCTTGCGCACGAAGAACTGCTTGCCGGGCACCATTTTCATGGTGAAGTCCACTTCATCCGGGTGATCGGGCTCGGCTTGCTGAAACAGGCTTACCTGGGCATTGTCATAGCCCTTGCTCAGGTAGTAGGTCTGGACCAGATCGCGGTCCTGATTGATGTTGATGGCCGAGTAGGGTTGCCCTACCTGGGCATTCAAGTTCGGGCGAAAGTCGTTCAACTGCTCGGCGGTGGCTCCTTCGATGTCATATTTGCCGATGCGCCGCTGGGTGCCTTCGTCGATGACGTAGGTGATCTTGAAGTGGGAGATCTTGTCGGCTTTTCCGGCGCCGGTGTCGCTATCCACGTATTCTGGGGTGACTTTGACCGCGCTGAATCCGTTGCTCAGGTAAAGCGCCTTGATGCTGGCGACATCCTGTGCGACCAGTTGCTGGCTGAAGGCGCCGTCGTGGTCCAGGAAATTGGTCGGCCGCACGCTCAGGCGCTCAGAAATCAGCGGCGTGCGGAAATATTTATTGCCGGTGATGCTGACCGAGTCGACCACGTGCCGCTTACCCAGATCGACAGTGTAGAGCGCGGTCAGGTGCTGGGGATCGGTTTGCACTGGCTGGTGATCGACCTTTACATCGAAATAGCCTTGGCCTTCAAAGTAGTTGCGCAGGTTCTGGGCGCCTTCGTTGAGCAGGTCCTGATCCACCGTACCCTCCTCATAGACGGGCACCAGTTTCTCCATCTGGCCGCGGCTGATTTTCGCGCCTTCCACCTTCACCTCCACCAGCGGGCCCTGGTGGGCAAGAAAGGTATAGTTCAGCCGGTTTATGGGAGGCACGTACTCTTTGGAGGTAAGGCTTACGGTTGCCGCCAGCCGATCCCGCTTGTTGTAGTGCTTGCGCAGGTTACCGAGGGCGCGGCTGACGGTGTTGCGGTTGACCTTGGAGTTGCGCTTGAGTTTGCTCTGCTTGCGGAACTGGGCTTCGGTCAGGCCGCTATCGCCGGTCAACTCGACGTCACCGATCCGGGCCGGATCGCCGGGAAAGATCTCGAAGTTGAGGTCGACCAGCGAGTTGGCTGATCGATGACCGTGGTCTTGGCAATTTGTCCGCGGTAGTAGCCATTGTTCTGGAGTGACGTGCTGAGCTCCGGCTCTGCCGTGCCGCCTTGCTTTCAGAATAGGCTGTTCCCGCCTGGAGCTGGGTGGCGCTCTGCAGCACGGCGTCGAGGCGATCGTCTTTCACGCCGTCCACGTTGACGCGGCCGACAAAGAGGCGCGGGACGCCGGTGAAGATGATGGAGACATTGTTGCCGGCGCGGACTCCGGCCACTTCGATGGTTTCGTAGAGGCCGGTGGCGTAGAGGCTGCGCAGACTCTCGCGCACCTTGGCCGGGTCCAGAGGAGCGCCCGGCCTGCTGGGCAAGCTGGCTGGGCAGCGGCTTCAGCAGAGATTCGCTTACGCCCTCAAAGGAAATGCTCACCACCTGCAGGCCGGCCCAGTCCAGCAGCAGACCCTTTCGGGAATCCTGGGGCGCGAGAGGAACGGTGTTTGGTCCTGCCGCGACTGCCTGGGCGCTGTACGCCGGAGGGCAAATTGCGATGACACCCAGCACCATCGAAGCGTACAGCGCCAGCGTAGAAACCGGAGCGGCGAGTTGGCCTTTCTTCAAGAGAAAAGACGTTGCGAAAAAGCGGCTTCGTCGATCGCTATCCAGTTTCTGCGGGCGGCGCACGGATGGAAGCAATGGGGTCAAAGCCAACAAAGATCCTCTCAAGTAGGCATCGCGCTCGCCCATCGAACACTGTACGTGGTAAATCGACGGTCTGGAGTACCGCCGCAGCGCTCTCTCTGAATCTCTATACTAAGACGTGGTCTTGATGTTACGGGAGAGCGCAGTGGAACTGATTGAGGAGCGTTACTCGCGCCAGGTGCTTTATCCCGGAATTGGGGAGCGGGGCCAGAGGCAATTGGCCGCGAGCCACGTGGCGGTGGTGGGTTGCGGGGCCACCGGGGCGGCGGCAGCAGGCCTCCTGGCGCGTGCCGGCGTGGGTACTCTGACCCTGGTCGACCGCGACTTCGTGGAGGAGAGCAATCTGCAGCGCCAGGTCCTTTTCGACGAGGCGGATGCGCGGGAAGCATTGCCGAAGGCGGAAGCCGCGCGGCGTAAGATTGCGCAATTTAACAGCCGGACCGAGGTGCAGGCCCATGTGGCCGACCTGGTGCCTTCCAATATTCATGCCCTGCTTGGGCCAAGCGGCGATTGTGCTCGACGCCACGGATAATTTCGAGACCCGCTACCTGCTGAACGATTATGCGGTCGAGCAAGGCCGCCCGTGGATTTACGCCGCCGCCGTTGGGGCTTATGCGGCCACCATGAATATTCTGCCGGGAGAGACTGCTTGCCTGGCATGCCTCTTTCCCAAGCCGCCCGCGGGCATGGTGGCCACCTGCGACACGGCCGGAATACTTAACACGGCGGTCAATTTCGCGGCCTCGGTGGAGGTTACCGAGGCGATAAAGTTTCTGGTCGGCGCGCGGGACAAAATGCGCCGAACCCTGCTGGGCCGCGACCTGTGGACCAATGACCAGGCGGAGGTCAGCGCTGCCACGCCGCGAGCGCGATGCACGGTATGCCAGCTGCGGGACTTTACCCATCTCCGGGGGGAAGACCGCCCCCAGATCACGCTTTGCGGGCGAAACTCGGTGCAGATCCATGAGCATCATCGCCCGGTTGATTTTGCCGAGATGCAGCGCCGCCTGGAGCCGCTCGGTAAGGTGAATTTCAACCGGCTTTTGTTGCGTTTCGAGCGCGGAGAGTACACGGTCACGGTATTTGCCGACGGGCGGGCGCTGGTGCAGGGTACAACGGACGTGACCCTCGCCCGCAGCCTGTATGCGCGGTTCATCGGGAGTTGAAGAAGCACGCATGTTTCCCCACACCGAGGACGGGTACCCCTATCTCGGTGTAGGAAACAGGGCCAGAAAAACCCGTATCAAAAGACACAACTGATTCCTATGGTTCAACTTGGTGCAGATTCTTGCCCGCAAGCAACTTCTGACCCTTATTCTGCTTCCCAGATCAAGGCCCCTTAATTTAAATGAGCGTGTTCAATGCTGAAAGCGAACATCCGCCCCCAGACGTGGGATAGCAATGGTCGAACTTCTCTACTAGAGGTAGCAATGTCTTTACCCAGCAAGGACTTGGCGACAACGCCCGGACCGACTGCGCCAGCCAAGGCGCCGAATCAGCATTTGCGCCGGAATCCCCCGATTGCGGGCGAAGCCGAGGCAATCCTGAAGGCACAGGCCGGTGACGGTGCTTCTTTCGAAATGCTGTATGCCCTGCACAAGAGGCGGGTTTATTCTCTGTGCCTTCGTATGCTGGGCAACGTGGCCGAGGCCGAGGATCTGACCCAGGAGGCGTTTCTGCAGCTATATCGCAAGATTTCCACCTTTCGTGGAGATTCGGCGTTTTCCACCTGGCTGCATCGGCTGGCAGTCAATGTTGTGCTGATGCACCTGCGCAAGAAGGGCCTGCCCCAGGTCTCACTCGAAGAAACCCTCGAACCTTCGCAGGAAGACGGCCCCCGCAAGGATATTGGCGCACGCGATCTGACGCTCTCCGGTTCGGTGGATCGGGTGACCCTGGAGCGGGCGATCGAAAATCTGCCTCCCGGCTATCGACTGGTTTTCGTATTGCACGATGTGGAGGGCTACGAACACAATGAGATTGCAGGGATGTTGGAGTGCTCTATCGGCAACAGCAAATCGCAGCTGCATAAGGCGCGCATGAAGCTACGCGACCTTTTGAAGTCGGGCCAAAGGAAAGAGGCTGTTCTATGAGTAATGTCCGGAAAGCAGCGAACGGGACCACCGTCGATTGCGCCGTTTTTCAGGACCAGCTGCCCGGCTTGTTTGAGTCGGGAGAAGATCTGAACACGCAGGAACACCTGAAGACCTGCGAGAATTGCAGCGCGCTGGTGCGTGATCTGGAATACATTGCGCAACAAGCCAAGCTGCTGCTGCCGATTCACGATCCCAGCCCCGCGGTCTGGGAGAATATACAGACTGCACTGAAAAAGGAACCGTCGCGCAGGGAGTAGCAGCGCCTCGGGGGCTAAAGCCCATCCTATTTCAATCGTTTACGGCCCGACTAAACTCGTGCCCTGACACAGAGCACGAGTTTTGGCTGCGCGGCAAGGCGTGCCGATCGTGTCCCGTGAACGGCCCGCGCAATTCCCTCGCTGGCACCCGATGACCTGCATGCTTCCGTCACGTACCCGCTATAATCCGCAGATGGCATGAGCAAGCAGGCGGAGCAAGAGATGGAACCGAAGGCAGCAGGACGGGCGCGACAGCGGCTTTCGCGATTGATCCTTACCGGTTTCATGGGCGCCGGCAAATCCACCGTAGGCGCGATTCTGGCCCAGGAATTGGGCTGGCGGTTTATCGACCTGGACGAGTGTCATTGAGGCCTCCAGCCAGAGCACGGTCGCGGAGATCTTTCGCGATCATGGCGAAGCGGAGTTTCGCCGGCGCGAACGGCAGGCGGTAGAGCAGCTAAGCAACGAGGAGCAGATCGTACTGGCGCTCGGCGGCGGCACGGTAGAGGACGAGTCCACACGTTCGCTGTTGATCCATTCCCCTGAAAATTGCCTGGTGTTCCTTGAAGCTCCACTCTCGGAGCTGCTGGCGCGCTGCACGGTGAAAGGAAAAGTGCGACCCCTGCTGGCTGCTCCGGAAGCCTTAGAAGCCCGCCACAACCGGCGCCTGCCGCATTACCGCGCGGCACACATCACTGTGACTACCGCCGGCCTGGCGCCGCCAGCAGTAGCCGATCGAGTGCTCGAGCAAGTATTCATGCTTTGGCTGGTGGACGCAGGAATGAGGCAAAGGCATGACAAGTCCTGAAGCGACGGTGGAAGCCGTTCCGCTGACTCCTGTGCAGGAAGCCCGCACACGCTCGGTGCGGGGCTCCATTGTCTTCGCTTTTGCCATCGTTTTGGCCCTGTTGCTCGCGTACCTGATGCGCGAGATTCTGTTGCTGCTCTACGTAAGCGCTCTCTTCGCGGTGGTGCTCAGCCCCGTGATCCATGGCATTATGCGGTTCCATATCAAGAGCTGGCATCCCGGCAAGGGGCTGGCTATCCTTCTCCTTTTGCTGAGCGTGGGGGCGGCCGCCACCCTCTTTTTCGCCTTTGCCATGCCCCCGGTGGTGCACGACGTGCAGGCGTTGGTCAGCGAACTACCTACGCGCGGGCCCCAGCTGCTGGATAAGGTGCATCATGTTCCGTTTGCTTCCCACTTAAACTTTTCCGGATTGAATGCCAAGCTGCAGGGATTTGCGTCCAATTTCGCGGAGTATCTCTTTCTCTCCATCAGCGGATGGGCCGGCAAACTGGCCGACATTGGGGCGGTGATCTTTCTCACCATCTATTTCATGCTGGAGGGAGACGAGGCCTATCACTGGATCCTTTCCTTCTTCCCCAAGTCCGCTCGGGGACGGCTGAACGATACTCTTTTGCGTGCCGACGTGCGTATGGGCAAATGGCTCCTGGGGCAAGGCGGCCTGATGCTCATCCTGGGCCTCTGCAGCCTGATTGTGTTCGTGATGCTTAAGGTCCGTTACGCCTACGCGCTGGCTGTGCTGATGGGCGCTCTGAACATCGTTCCCATCGTGGGGGCGATGATCTCGATGGCCCTGGTGCTGCTGGCAGCGGCCACCGACTCCTGGGAAAAGGTGGTGGGCGTGTTGGTGTTCTACGCCATTTACGCCCAGGTAGAAACTTCCTACCTGACGCCGCGCATCATGAAGAGCAGCGTAGACCTCTCCTCGCTGGGGGTCCTGGTCGCGTTGCTGATGGGCTCGAAGCTGGCGGGCGTGATCGGGGCCATGGTCGCAGTGCCGACCGCAGTGCTGGTCACCGTGTTGATCCAGGAATATCTGGTCAAGGACGATGAGCCCGCAGCTGTCAACCACGCATCTTAAGCTCACCGGATGCCACGAAAGCGCGCACCGGCAGACCCGGGTTTCCTGTGTAGCTCGGTCGAGGCAACGAGCCTCGTGCGGCTTTCCGTAAAGAAAGCCGCATACGCAGGTGTGTCCAGAGCAACGTACAGGAAATCCGGGGCGCGATGACCGCTTGCTATCATGAAGGAAGCAGCAGCCTTCGATCCATGTTGAAGAACCCCATTCATCCCGCCGAGCCGCACACCAGGACTGCGCTGTGATCCCAACCGCACACGCCGCAACCGGATTGGCCGGCTCCGGAGTAGAACATGTGCCCGGGCTGGCGGCCGTTGCGTCCCAGGAAAAGACGCGCCATTCGTGGGTCGCGGACTACCAGGAGCTGTTCAAGGTTCGGGTGACCTCGATGGTGGTCCTGACGGCCTGGGCCGGTTTTTACCTGGGATCGATGCGCTCTGGGATCACCAGCTTGCACTGGGGCCTGGTCGAAGCGCTTTTCGGCATTGCACTGGTGTCCTGTGGGTCGGCCGTGATGAACCAGGTCATCGAGCGCAGGACTGACGCCCGGATGACAAGAACAGCGCAACGCCCATTGGCCGCCGGCCGCTGCAGCCTGCTGCACGGATTGTTAATAGGGATGGCGTGCTTTGCCGCCGGAGCCCTGGTGCTGACATGGTTCACCAACCCGGTCACCGTAGTGCTCACGCTATTGACCGGGTTTACCTACGTCGCGATCTATACCCCCCTCAAGCGCTACACCACGCTGGCTACGTTCATTGGGGCATTTCCCGGCGCTATGCCTCCGCTGTTGGGCTGGACTGCCGCCCGCGGTCTTATCGAATGGCCGGCGGTAGCACTCTTCGCCATCCTTTTCGTTTGGCAGTTTCCCCACTTCATGGCCATCGCGTGGCTCTACCGCGATGACTACGCCAAGGCCGGCATCCGTATGCTGCCGGTGGTGCAGCCGGATGGCTGGTCAACGGTGTGCGAGGCGCTGATTTATGCGGTCCTGATGATCCCGGTGAGCGCCGTTCCGTATTATCTGCACCTCACGGGGCCGGTCTACCTGGTCAGTGCGATCTTGTTGGGCCTGGGATACCTGGCTTACACCATTCGCTTTGCCCGCATCACGCGGGCGCTCACCACGGCCGAGTCGCGCGGGTACGCGCGTGACCTGCTGCGCGCCAGCGTGATCTACCTGCCGCTGCTGCTCACCGTGATGATGCTGAACGCATCCGGAAGGAGATAAGCCCATGGCGACGTTGAGCCAACATCCCGCGGCCATCCAGGCCGGCAATGTGCAGGCGCAGGTGCCGATACAGCTCGACCGCCTATCCCATAATTACGGCGATCGCCTGGCGCTCGACAACCTGAGCTTTGCCGTCCAGCCGGCAGAGATCTTTGGTCTGCTCGGGCCCAATGGGAGTGGCAAGACCACTCTCTTCCGCATCCTTTCGACCTTGATGGTGCCCACTGGCGGAACAGCCCGGATCCTCGGCTTCGACGTCGCCAAGGAACCGAACCAGGCGCGCCTGCAGACCGGCATTGTCTTTCAGGCCAGGAGTCTGGACCTCAAGTTGACTGTGGCGGAGAACCTGAAGCACCAGGGCCACCTGTACGGCTTGCGCGGCGAAAGCCTCAAAAAGCGGAGCGAGGATGTGTTGCGCCGGGTGGGCCTGTCCGATAGGGCGAAGGATTATGTCGAAACCCTATCCGGCGGCATGCAGCGGCGGGTCGAGCTGGCCAAGGGCTTGATCCATTCGCCGGGATTGCTGCTGCTGGACGAACCATCCACCGGTCTCGATCCGGGCGCGCGCCGGGATATGTGGCAGTACCTGAGCACGCTGCGCGATCAGGAGGGCGTCTCCATCCTGGTGACCACGCATTTGATGGAAGAGGCGGAACATTGCGACCGCCTGGCCATTCTGAACCAGGGCACATTGGTCGCGCTGGGCTCACCAGCGCAGTTGAAGTCGGCCATCGGCGGCGACGTTATTCTTTTTGAAACCGCGAGCCCGGAGGCCGCGCGATCGCTGGCGGAACGCATGGCCACCCGTTTTGCGGTGCAGCCAAGTTTGCTGGGCAGCACTGTCCGGTTGGAGCGGCCCGAGGGCCATCGCCTGGCGACCAGCGTGGTGGAGGCCTTTCCCGGGGAGATCGACGGCATCTCGGTGGCTCGTCCCTCGCTTGAGGATGTGTTCATTCAACGCACGGGCCATCGCTTCTGGGAAGATGCCCGGGAGAAGGAGGCATAATGGCAACCCTGGCCGCAACTGCTCCGCGCGCCCGCAAGACTGTTTCCCCTGGCATCTGGCTGCCGGCCTATTCCCTGTGGCTGCGGGAGCTGGTCCGTTTCTATCGCCAGAAGGCTCGCGTGGCGGGCGTGATTGCCTCGCCGCTGATTTTTTGGGTTGTCCTGGGTGCGGGCTTCGCTCACAGCTTTCGGACCGGTGATGGCAGCGGGACGCACTACCTGGGCTATTTTTTCCCGGGATCGGTAGCCATGATCGTGCTCTTTACCGCTATCTTCAGCATGATGTCGCTGATCCAGGACCGCAATGAGGGTTTTCTGCTCTCGGTGCTGGCGGCCCCAGTCAGCCGGTCTTCCATTGTTCTCGGAAAAGTGTTGGGCGGCGCCACGCTGGCGGCGGTGCAGGGGATCATCTTCCTTGTCTTCGGGCCCCTGGTGGGGATCCGCATGACCCCGTCAGCAATCGGATTGAGCATGGTGATCATCGTGATGATCAGCTTTGAGCTGACGGCGCTGGGCTTCGCCATTGCCTGGCCGATGGATTCGACGCAGGCCTTTCACGCCATCGTGAACATGCTGCTGATACCTCTGTGGCTGCTCTCCGGCGCCCTGTTTCCGCTGAGTGGGGCCGCCGGCTGGATGCGTCTCTGCATGTTGCTCAACCCTTTGACGTATGGAGTGGAGGCATTGCGGGGCAGCTTGTTTCCGGACGCCGCGACGCAATTTCCCCTATCCGTCAACCTGGCCGTGACGGCTGGTTTTTGCCTGCTGACCTTTGTCGCCGCCTGGGCGATCGTGAACCGGCGCACCAATCGCCCGTCGGCTTGATACAAGGAGACTTGAAGATGGTTGTGGCAGAAACCAACCAGCGCCCTTCCGTGGCCCTGCCCGTGGTTTTGATTGTCGCGGTGAGCGCGGCTGCGGTCTGCTTTTTGCTGTGGCTGATATACCTGCATCATCCGCTGGATGCTTCGATGGCCCGGCTGCGCTTTCTGCCCACGCTCAATGCGGTGCTCAACGGCCTTTGCACCGTGGCCCTGTTGACCGGCTTCTACTTTATCCGCCGCCGCAATGTACCTGCCCACCGGGTGTCGATGATGATTGCGTTTGTCTTCTCTTCTTTGTTCCTGGTGAGCTACATCATCAATCATGCGCTGCACGGGGACACGATCTTTCCCAATGTGGGCGTGGTAAAGACGGTTTATCTGTGGATTTTATTCAGCCACATCACGCTATCGATCGTGGCGCTGCCGATGGTGTTGACGACTTTCTTTTTCTCTCTCAGCGGGCGCTTTCGGCAGCACCGCAAACTTGCCCGGTTTACGCTGCCCATCTGGCTCTACGTCTCGGTCACCGGGGTGGTGGTGCACACCATGCTCGCCGCATGGCGGTAAGCTAATGCCGGACGACGGTACCCGGCAACTGCTGCAGGCCGGTATTTGGATCTTGCTGGTCGGCGCGCTCGCAGCTCTGTTGACGGCGACCGTTTTTGGCGGCATTGGCCAGCACGGTCCGCATACCAATTCCGGCTGGCTCTCACTGCTATTGGCGATGATGTGCCTGCCTTTCGGCACCATGCTGACGCTACTGGGAGCGGCCAAGTGGCTGCGCAATCAGCGCCTGGCACGGGAACGGGATCATCTGAAGAAATGAACAGCGTTTCAAATTAAGGTTTCTTCATAGTCGCCGCTCCAGCAACGCCGCGGAGCGAGTTCTGCTATGCTTCAGCCTTACCCAAAATAGAAGGAACATCATGGCAAAAAGCGTTAATAAAGTCACTCTCCTGGGCAACGTTGGCAAAGACCCTGAAGTCAAGTTTTTGCCCAGCGGCTTGCCGGTCGCCAACCTCACCCTGGCAACCTCGGATCGCTTCAAAGATAAAGCCGGCGAATGGCAGGATCGAACCGAATGGCACAACCTGACCGCCTACCAGAGGACGGCGGAAATCATTCGTGACTACGTGAAGAAGGGTTCGAAGCTATACGTCGAAGGGCGGATCCAGACCCGCTCGTGGGACGACCAGGCATCGGGACAGAAGAAGTACCGCACGGAAATCATCGTCAACGATGTGGTCTTGCTGTCGGGCCGCGGCGAGGGAGAGAGTGGGGGCGGTGGTCCGCGCTCGAATACCAGCTCCTTCGATCAACGCGCGC
The DNA here is from genome assembly GCA_963775365.1 of uncultured Acidobacteriaceae bacterium. GTDB lineage: Bacteria > Acidobacteriota > Terriglobia > Terriglobales > Acidobacteriaceae > PALSA-350. Next base: position 220,643 of record CAVZJL010000015.1, read on the forward strand.
CGGTGCACCACGAGGAATTTGCCGGCACGGAAATCACCGACGACGATATTCCCTTTTGACCGGCGTCGCTTGCGCTGAGCGGATAACGTGGGATTCGTAGCACTGCAATAAGGCCTGCCTCTCGGCGGGCCTGGGAGTGTTTTGCCAGAAGAGGGAGCGCGCGAAGTCCTTCGCTCCTCGACGCCTTTGCCTAAAAGTAACGTGTCCTCTGCTGCGTTGGTACCGGTGTGCCCAGCGTTGGAACGCGCGTTTCGATTAAAGAGCTTATTTTGTCGTTATGCGCACCGGGCTTTGTTTGGCGGCTTCGATGGACGCAGGTTGGGCTCGGGTCCGATAATGGAGGTCTATGGAGACTTCCGTTGAAAAATCCGGTCTTGAAGTCCTTGATTTGAGGACGGACAGCGCATTTGCCAAACGGCGTCTTCACGCGCGGGATATTGGGGACCAGATGGCCGGTCTGCAGCGGCTATCCCGGGCGCTGCTGGAGAAGCCCGACACCATTCTGCAGGAGTTGGTGAGCGCTGCTGTGAATCTGTGTGGCGCCGATAGCGCAGGGATCAGCGTCGAGAAAGAGGACGGAAGCGACCGGGAGTTCTACCACTGGATCGCGACGGCTGGGGAATACTCGGGATTCCTGAACGCGATTCTGCCGCGGAACCCCAGCGCGTGCGGGCTTTGTCTGGAGCGTGGGCACCCGCAGCACTTCACGGTCTCGAAGAAATTTTTCGATATCCTGGGCGTGGAAGCACCGCTGGTAACGGATGGCATCCTGCTTCCGTGGAAGACTGAAGAAACACGGGGCACCATATTTGTGATGGCGCACGGCCGGACGGAAGCCTTTGACGAAAATGATGCGCGGCTCATGACGATGCTGGCTGACTTTGCTGCGATGGGCTATCGGCAACAGAGGCAGCAAGCCCGGCTGATTCTTCAAGAACGCGCATCGGCCGCGGCTCAGATGGCGAACCGGCTCGCTCACGAAATAAATAATCCCTTGCAAAGCATGACGAACGCCGCATACCTCCTGGCAGAAGGCGCCGCGAAGGAGGACCCAAGGAGGTTGGGGCGCGAACTCTCGAATGACATTCGTCGCCTGTCGGAGCTGGTGCAAGAGCTATTGTCGCTACCCCTTGATTCGGTGCGGCCTGATTCGGGGAAATGATCCCTTAGCGAAGCACGCCAGGACATGGTTCCAAAGGGTTGTGTCGATCTAGGAGCGCCGCGCCTACGGCGCTCGCCATCATCATCATGCATACCCAGCCCTCACGGGCTGGGCTCACGTTTGGTGCCGGCCCTCCGGGCCTTGACGACAGGAAAGATCTGCGACTCTTTTGAGTTCTACTATGACACTGACTCCTGCGGGACTGATCCATGGTGTCTTCCGCAGCTTTTCGCCGGCCTGCTTGTGCTCAGGGATACAGCCGTGTTCTGTTCCAGGCGGCAGGCTCGCGGGTAAATAAGAACCGGTCGTGCAGCCGGTCTGTGCCATGGACCCAAAACTCGATCCGTTCTGCTTGTAGGCAGAATCCGCACCAGTGCGATGGCCGCGGCACTTCTCCCGGATGCTCCTGGGCAAATTTCTGGAAGCTTGCTTCCAGCTCCTCGCGGCTTGCGAGCGGCCGGCTTTGCTGCGACACGGCGGCGCCGATCTGACTGTTGCGCGACCGGCTGTGGAAGTATGCGTCTACCTCCGCCGCTTCCATCTCTGTTACCCGGCCCTCCACTCTTACTTGCCGGCCAAGGGTTTTCCAGTAGAAACAGAGGGCTGCCGTGGGATTGGTATGCAGTTCCCTCCCTTTCCTGCTTTCCGCATTGGTAAAGAAACAGAAGCCCCGTTGGTCCACACGTTTCACCAGCACCATGCGAACGCTCGGCTGCCCCGCCAACGTCGAGGTGGCCAAGGCCGCAGCGTTGGGGTCGTTGGGCTCGCTTCGCTCCGCCTCATGAAGCCATACAGCAAATAGTTCGAGTGGATCAGCGGACTGCACGTTGTTCCAGACATTCATGTTTCGATGGTAGCTTCCGATAGCGACCCTGTCCGCTGATAATGAAGTTCTATGTTGACCGAAGAACAAATACGGGAGCTGCTCTCCTACGATGAATTGATCCCAACGATCAGAAAAGCGCTCATGGACTTCTCCGCCGGTCGCGTGCAGCAGCCGGTGCGCACCATCATTCCGGCCTCATCCTATGGCGGCTGGTTCGGGGTGATGCCCGCAGTGTACGGGTCGGTGATGGGCGCCAAGATGGTCAGTTTCTATCCTGGCAATGCGGCGCTGCAGAAGCACACGCATATGGCGGTGATCCAACTCTTCCGTGCGGATAGCGGAGAACCTCTGGCGACCATGGACGGGCGATTGATCACCGAGATGCGCACGGCCGCGGTATCGGCGGTGGCGATCAACCATCTTGCTAACCCTCAGGCCAAGGTGCTGGGCATCCTAGGCAGCGGGGTGCAGGCGCGATCGCATATGCGCGCGCTGGCCGGGATTCGTTCCTTTGCTGAGGTCAGAGTCTGGAGCCGGTCGCGGGATCATGCGCAACAATTCGCGGATGAGATCGGAGCCCGCGTGACCACAGCGGAGGAAGCGGTCTCGGGCGCGGATGTTGTTCTGGCACTGACCAGTTCACCGCAACCGATTCTCTGCGGAAAATGGCTGAGCCCGGGAGCCATGGTGTGCGCCATCGGCGCAGCGACGCCGGATCGCCGCGAACTGGATGAAGAGGCTATGCGCGGCGCCGTGGTGGTCGAATCTCGCGAGTCCGCCATGCGGGAGGCGGGAGATATTGTTCTCGCGAAAGCCGTGGTGAGTGCGGAGATTGGCGAGCTGTTGAACGGTGTGCAGCTTGATCGTGGGGATAGGCCTGTGGTCTTCAAGTCGGTTGGCATTGCGGTCGAGGATATTGCTACTGCAAGACTGGTCTACGACAAATTCACCCAGCAGGCTGGTCGCTAGTGTTTAAGCACGCCATTGTTCGCCTGCCAGGAGCTAATTTTGCCCATGGACTCACTACTGTTCAGCTGGGCGCTCCGTTGTATGAGAAAGTGCTGCAGCAGCATGCACGCTACTGCGACGCCCTGCGGGAGTGTGGGCTTAAGCTCACTACGCTGGATGCGGACCTGGATCATCCGGACTCCACTTTCGTGGAGGACACGGCTGTGCTGACTGCGCAGAGAGCCATCCTCACGCGGCCCGGCGCGCGCAGCCGGCAGGGTGAAGTGGGTGCAATCCGACCTGCACTGCAGAGCCTCTTTTCGTCGATGCTGGAGATTGAGGCGCCCGGGACGCTGGATGGAGGCGATGTCTGCGAGGCTGACGGTCGATTTTTCCTCGGACTGTCGCAGCGCACGAATAAAGAGGGGGCGCGGCAGTTGGCGGTTCATCTGGGCGGGGAAGGGTTCACGACCGCGGTGATTGATGTGCGTGAGATGGGTAGTATTCTTCACCTCAAGAGCGGTGTGTCTTACCTTGGCGAAAACACGCTGGTGGTGATGGAGGAGATGGCAGAGCTTGAGTTGTTCCAGGGGTATGAATTGGTCAGGGCCGGTGAGCGAGAGAGCTATGCCGCCAATTGCGTGCGGGTTAATGATCGGGTGCTGGTGGCGGCCGGGTATCCGGTGCTTACGACGGAACTCAGGAGTCGCGGTTTTGATCCGCTGGAACTCGATATGTCAGAGTTTCAAAAGATGGACGGTGGCCTCAGTTGCCTCTCTTTGCGGTTTTAGAGGGGGAAAGCATCCTGAGACAGTTGCGTTCAGGAAAGGCGCACTGCTTCTCAGTCCAGCGGTGACTCTTTTTTCCAGTTGAAGTGGCGGCCGAGGATTCCTTTGATGATCCAGTGGTCTGTGGCCGCGGTGGGACCGATACCGACGCCCACGTTGATCTCCCACTTGGGGGACACATTCAAGTCCGTGACCACAAAGATCTGCTGCTGCTGGTCGTGCAGCGAATAAAAATCTCCCAGGCGGCCGTAGTCGGCATAGTATTCGATCCCGCCACTGATCTTTTTGTTGAAGTCATAGCCGACTTTGGCCGCTGGGGCAAACCCTACGCCCTGGTCAACTCCGGGACCGTGCCAGGTGCGTTCGAGCGCGGGATTTACCGCCATGTACCACCGGCCGAGGTACTTGTCGATGATCGGCCGTATCTCCCAGGTCCATGTGTCGGGCGAATATACCGCCCTCTGATAGCCAACTTCTGTCGATACGCTTACGCCTACCGGCCAATGCCACGAGTCGGGCACACGCACCCGGGGACGGATATGGTCCCCTACCCACTGCACGCCATGCCCGTTCTGCCAACTGGTAAAGACGTAGAAGCCCACTTCCGACCAACTGGTCAATCCCTGTGTGATCTCGAGGGTCTCGTGCTGCTGGTGGTTGGTGGGATAGACGCCGTCAATCACGTACTTTTGCCCATCCGCCGTGTAGTTGGAATGGAGTTCAATCATGGTGCTCTTTGGCTCTATGGTGTCCGCGCCATAGACCTGAATCTCATAGTTGCCCTGCGCCCAAGCGGGCGCCGCGGCACATAGCAGAGCAAAGATCCAGACCCACCACTTCAGATCATGCATAGCGAAAGAGCATCATGAAACCGGCATCCATGTGGTTCTGCTGGTGGCAATGAAAGAGGGTTGACCCAGGGTCGTTGGCGGTGAACTCTACATCTACCTGGGTTTTCGCGTCTACCAACACGGTATCTTTCAGGACGCCACGAGTTTCCGGGTGACCGGGCAAACGGCGCAGTTCGAAGCTGTGCCGGTGCAGATGGACCGGATGATCGTTGTTGCTGTGGTTGATAAATGAGAGACGATAGCGTTGTCCGGCGGTCAGGGTTGGGCTGTCCGTATCGGGGAAAGACTTCCCGTTGATGGTCCAATGATCCATCGCCCCGTGTCCCGCAAACTTCGAGGCGAAGACCAGGGGAATCGTAACCGCATCGGTTGCTTGTGCGGGTATTTCACCGGGCGCGGCAAAGCGGAGGTAGTCCCAGGAAAGCTCATCGGGCTGGTCCCACCGGGGCTGGCCGCTGCTGCCGGCGTACTCGACCGCGATCCCCATACCGGCCGCCATAACGTGCTTGCGTACTTCGCCCATGACCCAGGCGCCGGGATGGTTCATTTCCACCAGCGCGCTAACCCGCTCGGCGGGCGCCAGGCGAAGCATGGGCACCAGCTGGGGTTGGGCAACCTTGTTGCCGTCAAGCGCGACCACGTTGAACTGATGCCCGGCAAGCGCAATCCAGTGCACTTCCGTAGGACTCGAATTCAGGATTTGAAAAAGAACCTGCTGGCCAGCCTTGACCCGTAGCGGCTCGCCGAAGCCCAACACTCGGCCATTGATGGTGGAGACGTTGTAGGCTGGGTCCATGGCGCCGTCGGCGCTGGCAAGGAGAGCGGCGTCCCAGTCATGCAGGGCAAGGAAAATTTCCTGGTCATAGCGGCCCGGGTTGTCGCGCGGTTCGACGAGCAGAAATCCGTGCTCGCCAGTGTATTGCCCGCGATGGAGATCTTTACCGGCAAAGACATGGGTGTGATACCAGCGAAAGCCAGCGGGACTGGGAGTAAAGGTGTAACGCGCGTGGCCGCCTGCCGGGATGGGTGGTGTACCCTCCTCGATGGCGCCGTCGACCTGGGAGGGCAGAAAAAGGCCATGCCAGTGAACTACTTCGCTGTCGTCCGTGTGGTTCGTCACATCGATGGTGACGGGTTGACCTTCTTTAAGCTGCAGCAACGGACCGGGCACCTGGCGGTTATACGCAATCGTCTTGATGGTGCGCCGGGGAGCGACGTCCAGCGCATAAGGGGCGATGTCGATGGTGTAGTCCGCAGGGGCGATTTGCTGAGCGCGTCCGCCCAGCGCCGCGGAAGCGACGGTCATGGCGGACAGCTTGAGCAACTCACGCCGGGTAACCAAGCCTCATCTTAACAAAGTAAGCCTCTCTCCCTCAGCGGAAGACGATTGTTGTGTGGCGCATCGGCTCACGGGCCGCATCTGAAAGAATTGGGACTGCAATGCGATGAGCGGAACATGAACAATCGAGCAGCATAAATGAACAGAGGAAAGGGCCAATAGAGAAGAATGGCAGCGAGAGATAAGCGAGATCCACAAAACAAACACCTGCGGAGTAGGGCGGTTCTGCTTTTCTTTAGTGCCGGATTGCTGGCCGCGGCGGGGCTCCGCACGGTTACGGCGCAGAGTCAGGATGGGTTGCGCGGGGATGCGATTCTCGAGCACCTGAATGCGGTCATCGACTGGTACCGCCATGCCATGACCCGGGTGCAGACGGTGGGCCTGCCCAGTGACGAGATGTATCAATTCAATGCCCAGAGCATGGCGGCCCAGGTTGCAAAACTGGCCTTTCAGTCTGCGCAGGCCGAAGCGGTCCTGATCCCCGCGGCGACTCCCTCCAGTAGCGGCAACGCCAGCAGTTCGCAACCGAACCTGGCTAAATTGCAGAGCGATGTGAACGCCCGCATCAGCACGCTGGAATCACAGATCAGCACGCTGACCCAGCAGATATCGGGAGCGCGCAGGGGGCAGCTGCAGGACCTTACCGCCCAGAAAGAGCGAGCGCAGGGAGAATTGGATCTGAACAAGGCCATGCAGCAGACCTTCGAGCAGATGTCGCAGTTCATGACCACGAATGCCACGAGTGGCACAGGTGGCCTGCAAGGCAGCATTAACGAGTTGCAGCATTCGGTTCCGGAACTTGCTACCGCGGGCAGCAAGACGGAGGTCAAGCCGCCCAGCACGCCGGTGGCGATGCCCGCCTCCACTGGCTTGATAGGCGAAGTGGTGCAGCTTTACGAACAGCTCAACAGCATGCACCAGATCAGCCTGATGATGGCGGACACTGCGCATGTGAAGGACGTGGCATCCAGACTGCGCAGCCCGCTTCAGGCGACGCTACGCGCCACCATTCAACAAGGACAGCAAATGGCCAGCCAAAGCGGGAGCACGCCGCCAGCGGCCCAGGCGCAGCCAAGCCCCGCGCAGCCCAACCATGGCCAACCAGATCAGGAGCGGCGGCAGTTCGATGTGTTGACCGCGCGCTTCAAACAAATTGCCGCTGCAGCGGTTCCCTTGAGAGAAGAGATCGTCCTGCTCGACGAGAGCAACTCCAATTATCTAGAGTGGCGACAGTCCGTGGCCCATGAATCGAATCGCATTCTGCGAAACATTGTGATTCGCGTGATGGGCATTGCTTTGGCTATCGGCGTCATCCTTTTACTTTCTGAAATATGGCGCCGGATCACCTTCCGCTATATCCAGGATGTGCGGCGGCGGCGGCAGTTTTTGCTTTTGCGGCGCATCGTAATGGGCTTTTGCATGGGCATCGTGCTCATCCTTGGCTTTGTCAGCGAGTTCAGCTCCTTGGCTACCTTTGCCGGCTTCATCACCGCCGGCCTGGCGGTTGGCCTGCAGACCATTCTCTTATCGGTCGCAGCCTATTTCTTCCTGGTGGGGCGATGGGGCATCCGCGTAGGCGATCGCATCAGCGTCGCTGGGGTGACAGGCGATGTGGTCGACGTGGGGCTGGTGCGTTTGTACCTGATGGAGCTGGCGGGAACGGGCGTGGATCTGTATCCCACTGGACGCATCGTGGTCTTTTCTAACGCCGTTCTCTTTCAGGCAGCCACTCCGCTCTTCAAGCAGTTGCCGGGTTCGGAGTACACCTGGCACGAGGTGGCGGTCGGCTTAAACCCGGGCGGCAAATACGACCTGGTGGAGAAGCAGCTGATGGAGGCGGTGCATTCGGTGCATTCGACCTACGGTGAGGAGTTGCAACGGCAATTGGGGAACACGGAACGCCGCGTTGATATTCAAATGGAGGTGCCGCAGCCGCACGGACAACTGCAGTACACCGATACCGGGCTCGAATACGTCGTGCGCTATCCGGTGGGCCTGGACCAGGTTTCCGAGGCGGACGAAAAGATCACGCGCAAATTGTTGGCATTGCTGGAGCAACAGCCCGACCTGCAAGCAAGCGTCTCGGGCTTCCCTAAGATTCGCGCTGCGGTCAAAGGATAAGCGTGCCTCAGGGGCTTAAAGCCCGTCGTATTCTCAATCGTTTACGGCCCGACTAGTTGTGCCCTGACACGAAACGTGGGGTTTTCCGCACCCTGTGAAGCCGTGCCCTTCGTTCTGTGAGTTTTGCAGCACTTGCGAGGTTGGGGTTAAGGGGATCTCATCGCGTTCAGCAGTGCGACCGCCCCCGGCACGCTGAGGTCGGAGGAGACCGGCTGGAAATTTGAACGCATCTCACGTTGATCCTTGCTAATGGCCTTAAACAGCACAACACGCCCCGAGATGTGCACTTCCAGAAGGCTGGTCTTCCAGCGGTTTTCGGCGACCTGCTCGCGTTCGATTTGAAAGGTTCCTCCCTTTTCGACGCGGCCCAACAGACCGTAGCCGAAGTCGATCTCAGCCATGATATGAGCGTCTATTTTCACTAGGCGCTTGCGCTGCGGCTGAATCCAGATTTCCCCGGCCAGCCCGTGGTATACGCGGGCCTCGTAGGTCTGGGGATTGAAAGCCGGATTGGGGCGGAAGGAGAGCCGCAGATTGCCCTCCGCCATGCCATCGTAGGTGTAGAGGAAAGCCTCGGGCATAGCGGTCATGAGCCGCTGCAAGCGCTGTTCCTCGGCCTGGGTTTCCTGCTTCATCCGCGCCTGCTCCGCGGTGTTTCGCACCAGGTTGTTGAGCCGCTCGGTTTCCCTCTTTTGTGCCCCCGGATCGAGCGGCCGGCCCTGACGTGCAAACACCCGGAAGACAATCCCTGAGCGGGTCTCGACTTCCTGCTGGATCGTGGTTTGCGAGCCTACCCGTTTCTCCTCCCGGTATTGCCACAGGCTGACTGTGCGGCGTTCCTGGAGTTCGTTGTAGACCACGTCCTTGACCAGGTCATGCGCGGATTGGGCCGGGCTTTGCGCATGAAGGGTGTGCACGGCACACAACAGCAAAGCCCCGGCGAGGGGGAGGAAGGATCTCGTCATGTGCCTTGGTTGCCTTGTTACACTCAACTCATGCTAGATGAGACTACATTTCGCCGCCACTGCGATGCGGCGATGGATGCCCTCAAGAAGAGCCTCATCGAGGCTGAGGAAGAGGGCGGCTTTGAAGTCGAAGAACAGAATGGTGTGCTCAATATTCTGTTTGACGAGCCGCCCGGCAAGTTTGTGATCACTCCCAACACTCCGCCCCGCCAGGTATGGATTTCCGCGCTTTCTACCAGCTTCAAACTTGACTGGTCGGACGCGGCAGGAAACTTTGTGCTCCCCAAAACCGGGGAGACGCTGCCGGCGGTCGTCGAGCGGGTGATCACCGAACATCTGGGCTCCGGGCCAATCACTCTCCACTGAAAAGTCATGTGGCCTTGGTGTACAGCTATACGAAATCTCTTGCAGACCGATGCGTAAGACGCTCTCCGTCGCCATTATTACCCGCAATGAAGAAGCCAATCTCGGACGCACCCTGGGCAGCGTGGCTTGGGCGGACGAGATCGTGATCGTGGATTCCGGCTCAGACGATCGCACCGAGGAGATTGCTCGCAGCTTTCGCTCGCGGTTCTTCCTGGAGGAGTGGAAGGGTTTCGCGGCGCAGAAGAACTCGGCGCTCGAAAAATGCGGTTGCGACTGGGTGCTGTCGCTCGATGCGGATGAGGCTTGAGCGACGAGTTGGCCAAGGAGATCTGGGAGTTGCTGGAGAATGATCCGCCGTTCGATGGCTATGCGCTTCCGCGGCGGAATCTCTTTCTCGGGCGCTGGATGCGCTTTGGCGGATTTATCCCGATCCCAAGCTCGGCTCTTTCGCCGCGGAGCGCCGAATTCGAAGCCCGGCCGGTGCATGAAACGATTCATTTCGTTGGCCAGGCCGGCCGGCTCAAGGGGGACATGGTGCACGATGCCTATCCCACCCTGGCTGCTTATATCGCGCATATGGACCGTTATAGCACGCTGGGGGCGGAGCAGGCGGTGAACATGGGCAAGGCCGGGCGTGCGCTGCCGGCCTTCGTGGCCAATGTTGTCCTGAACCCGCTGGCCACGTTTGTTTACAACTATTTTTTTCGTCTGGGATTTTTGGATGGACGCGAAGGTTTGTTGCTCCACCTGTATCACTCGGTCGTACGTCAGTTGGAAGTACGCCAAGGCCTGGGAGCGGGCGCGCGGCGAATAGTGGGTCGGGTGGCGTCAGCCGGTCGCTGGTATAGGGCTGTGGTATCCCACATCTCGCGCAAAACGAGCGAGATATGGGACACCCATCGGTCGTGGCTAGGACAGAGTTCGCGGTAGTTCCACGAAGCACTAAAAGCGTTTGTTGCCGTGCCCGATAGCACACGCCTATGCTGATCTGTTCGCTTCTGGGCGAGGTGCGGTGATGACGTTGGGTGAGGAGTAAGGGAGCGGGGAAGATCCCTGAAGAGTTGCGGGAGCGTCATCCGTCGCAGGCGGAGCAGGATTGGGCCGCGACCACGCTCGCCGATGCTTTGCGGGCCCACCCGGAGCAGCCCATCGGCGCGCCCAGAGGCAGCAATCGGGATGCAATGCACCAGGCGCGGTTTACCAGCGTCTCCGGCGTTCCAGTGCGCCGGCTGTATACCGAGGCCGATCTGCCGCAGGCCTGGGAGGCCGCGGCCTTCCCGGAGAACCCCCGTACACGCGCGGCATTCACAGTACCGGCTACCGCGGCAAACTCTGGACCATGCGGCAGTTCTCCGGCTTTGCCAGCCCGGAGGAGACCAACGCCCGCTACCGCTACCTGCTGGCAAACGGCGGTGGAGGACTCTCCGTCGCCTTCGACCTACCCACCCTGATGGGCTATGACTCCGACGCCGCCGAGAGCGAGGGCGAGGTGGGTAAGTGCGGGGTGGCCATCGACTCTCTCGAAGATATGGAAACGCTTTTCTCCGGCATCGACCTGGAAAAAACCAGCGTGTCCATGACCATCAACTCGCCTGCCAACGTGCTCTGGGCCATGTACCTGGTGACCGTCGAAAAGCAGGGTGGGCGACTGGAAAAAGCTCGCGGGCACGCTGCAGAACGACATCCTCAAGGAATACATCGCGCAGAAGGAGTACATCTTTCGCGCCCGCGCCTTCGATGCGGCTGGTGGTCGACACCATCGAGTTTGGAGCGCTCTTTACCCCGCGGTTTAACCCCATCTCCATCAGCGGATATCATATCCGCGAGGCGGGTTCGACGGCGCTGCAGGAGCTGGCCTTCACCCTCTATGACGGGGTGGAGTACGTGGAGTGGGCTTTGCGCCGCGGACTGCAAATCGATGATTTCGCACCCCGCTTGAGCTTCTTCTTCAATTCTCATAACGACTTCTTCGAAGAGATTGGAAAATTCAGGGCCGCCCGCAAGATCTGGTATCGGCTGATGACGGAACGCTTTGCGGCCCGGGACCCGCGCTCCCACTGGATGCGGTTTCACACCCAAACGGCGGGTGTCTCCTTGACCGCGCAGCAACCCAAGAACAATATTGCGCGGGTGGCTATCCAGGCCTTGGCCGCTGTACTGGGGGGCACGCAAAGCCTGCACACCGACGGATTCGACGAGGCGCTTGCCTTACCGACGGAGGATGCGGCCCGCATTGCCCTGCGCACGCAGCAGATCCTGGCGTACGAATCGGGCGTTGCCAACACGGTCGATCCCCTGGGTGGGTCCTACTTTGTGGAACGGCTAACCCTGGATATGGAAAAGGGCGCTTTCGACTACTTCGAGAAGCTGGACGCGATGGGGGGCATGGTGCGGGCCATCGAACGCGGCTTTCCCCAAAAAGAGGTTGCCGACGCCAGCTATGCCTATCAACGAGCAGTAGAAAACGGGGAAAAGATCATCGTTGGCGTAAATGACTACGTGGTGGAGGAGGAGCCTACGGAGATCCTCCACATCGGCGAGTCTGTCCGCGATCGGCAGACTGCCAAGCTGGCGAAGCTGCGCGGGCAACGCTCCAACCAGGCGGTTGCCGATAGCCTTAACGCGCTCCGCCGGGCACTGAGCCTGGAGCCGGACTTAAATCCGGCTCCGGGGGGCCGTGGCAGCCTCTCCTCCGGGAATACCATGCCGTACCTGCTGGATTGTGTGCGCGCCTACGCCACCCTGGGCGAGATCTGCGATGCCATGCGCGAGGTTTTGGGCACGTACCAGGAAGTCAGCATCTCATAAGCAGGCAAACCGCGACCCGTTACCCCAGAACGGGAAAGTGGTGACCCAAAAGCGGACCCGCGTACCACTAAAGAGTCATGAATCTGCAACTTCTGCTTCCTCCTGAGCCTGGGAACGTGGTTTTCTAGGGTTGTGGTAAACCCTATCCCTCACACAGGACCCTATGAACAACAAGGACGCTATGTTTTATTCGTTGCAATTGCGCCTGGTGACGGACGAGCCGGGCGATTCTGCCAGTCATGCGGTTGAACTGATTGCCCTGCCGGAGGGACCGGGGGAGCCACGCCGGGTCCACTTCGAACATTGGGAGCCGTTGTCGCACCGCCTGTCGACGGTGGCCAGCAGCACCCCATTCCACCTCAAAGTCATGTACCGGACGATGGTTGCCGGTCTGACCGCATCCCTGATCGATCGGGCCACCGGAGCCCGGCAGATGTTCTCTCTCGATCAGTTGAAGGATCTCGGTCTAGCTAGTTAGGTTTGCCCCAAGCCCCCTGTAAGCTCCTTACACGCCACCCAATTGGCTGCCGCTTTGAACGGCGGCAGCCAAAAGCCGCTTTACGGCGGCTTCAGGACAGATTATGGTGGCACAATTACGTTTGGAAGCCTCACAGGAAGAGCAGATGCCAGAGAATCAGCAAGCCGTGCTGGAGTACGAGGCGGCCGGTGCGTCCGACCAGGGGCGAACCCGGAAATCCAACGAGGACGCCTATGGCCTGAGTTTGCGTAACAGCGAGGGCGCCTGCAATTTTGTGGTTTGCGATGGCATGGGGGGCGCGGCCGCAGGGGAAGTCGCCAGCCGGTTAGCGGTGGACGCCATGCTTCGCGCCATGGATGACGGCGTGCTCACGCTCGAAACCTTCCAGCACGCCGTAGACGCAGCCAACCACAGCGTGCACGACAGCGCGGCCCGCGATCCATCTCGAGCTGGCATGGGAACGACGTTGGTGGCCATGGCTACCCGCGGCAATCGCGCCTGGGTCGCCCACGTGGGAGACAGCCGTTGTTATCGTCTGCGGGGCGGCAAGCTGGAACGCCTCACGCATGACCATTCCCTGGTAGACGAGCAGGTGCGGCTGGGACAGCTGACCCCGGCGCAAGCCGAGACCTCTCCTATGCGCAACGTCATCACCCGGGCGGTGGGTACGCAGGACGAGGTCGATGCGGACCTGACCGAGTTTGTGGTGTCGTCCGGAGACCTTTACCTGCTGGCGTCGGATGGCCTGATGCGCGAGGTGAATGACGAGCAGATCGCCAAAATTCTGCGCGCCGCGGGGGTTCTGGAAGAGACCCTGGCGCAGCTGATCGGGGCAGCCAACGAGGCCGGGGGCCACGACAACATTACTTGCGTGCTGGTGCGGGCTCGGTAGCGCCGCATGAGTCGGATTCAGGTAGTCGGAGTTGTGGGGGCCGGGACGATGGGCAATGGGATCGCCCATGTCTTTGCCCGCACCGGGTTCCAGGTGGTGCTATGCGAGGTGCAACAGCGCTTTCTTGATCGCGGCCTGGACGCGATTCGCAAGAACATGGAGCGCGAGGCCGCCAAAGGCAAAATAACCGCTGCAGAAGCGGAAAAGGCCCTGGGATTGATCCGCGGCACCTTGCAGGGACAAGACCTGGCGGTATGCGACTTTGTCATCGAAGCAGCCCCGGAGCGCTTCGCCCTCAAACAGGAACTCTTTATGGAGTTGGATTCGGTGCTCAAGCCAGAAGTGATCCTGGCTTCCAACACATCTTCCATTTCCATCACCCGGCTAGCGGCGCAGACCCAGAGGCCGGGCCAAGTCATCGGAATGCACTTCTTCAACCCTGTCCCGATGATGAAGCTGGTGGAGGTGATCCGCGGGCTGGAGACGACCGATGAGACCTTCGCACAGGTCAAGGCGCTGGCCGAAAAGCTAGGCAAGTCGCCGGTCGAGGTGCACGATGCTCCTGGCTTTGTCTCCAATCGCGTCTTGATGCCATTACTCAATGAGGCGATGTACGCGGTCATGGAGGGGGTGGCGACAGCCGAGGCTGTGGACCAGGTCTTCCAGTTGGGCATGGCCCACCCTATGGGGCCACTGAAGCTGGCCGACTTTATCGGGCTCGATGTCTGTCTGGACATCATGCGGGTGATGGTGGAAGGCTTGGGCGATCCCAAATACCGGCCTTGCCCTCTGCTGATTCGGATGGTGGATGCGGGCTGGCTGGGACGGAAGTCGGGGCGCGGCTTCTACCAGTACTGAGCTTGGCTGGGTAGGAAAACACCCCAGGGGACTTTTAGAGTCTGAGTGAAAACCGCAGTTCAACTCTCGTTCGCAGAAGAAGGGGCCCCCATATCCCTTAATGGGAACCGTCTCCCCCCCTACGAGTAAGACCCGCGAGGGGCTAAAGCCCGCACCCTTCGAGAACCCAGGGTTTTTCCGGATGGTAGACCCGAACTGGAAATGCTGCGCCCCTGGGAGTACCGCGTGTGGCACCCCTTTAGCGTCAACCGCCCTAAAATCAACAGCCAGGGAGCGTATGCTTTTCGCATGATGAGGATGACGGTGCTGGCCTCAGGCTCCAAGGGGAACAGCACAATCGTGTCCAGCAGCCGGACGCGCATCCTGGTGGATGCGGGACTCTCCTGCCGGGAACTGCTCAAGCGAATGCAGATGGCGAATGAGGATCCCGCAGCCATCGATGCCCTGCTGATCACCCACGAACATCAGGACCACGTACAAGGGGTAGCGGTGCTGGCCCGCAAGCTGGGCGTGCCCGTCTACTTCACTCAAGCCACGCATCGGGCCTGGATGCGCTGGATGATGCCGCACAAGCGAATCACCTATGCAGCCTGGCTGGCGCAACGGCAGCAGGACCTGGCCCAGAAGCAGACGGCGGCCATGTCGGCGGACGATGCTCCGTGCGCGGAGGATGCTCCGGAGTTGGGCCAAGAGGAGCCCAAGCCAGAGGACGCCAAGCAGGACGACCCCTGCCGGCTGCCCGGGGTGGAGTACTTCTCCGCCGGCACTGGATTCCTGATTGGCGACATCGCCATTACCCCATTCACTATCCCCCACGATGCAGCCGACCCGGTCGGTTTTGTTTTCGAAGCGGACGGGGTTCGGATGGCCATCGCGACCGACCTGGGATATATGCCGCCCAACGTGAAGATGGCGATCCGCAACTGTGACGTTCTTATGCTCGAAAGTAACCACGATCTGGAAATGCTGCGCGACGGACCCTACCCCTGGTCTGTTAAGCAGCGCGTGATGTCCCGCGTGGGTCACTTATCGAATGAAGCCGCATCCGACTTTTTAGAGAAGAATTACGATGGAAACGCGTCTTATGTGGTTCTGGCGCATCTATCAGAATGTAACAATCTACCGGAGCTTGCACGAGTTACGGCAGAGAGGGCTCTAAGAGACCGAATGAGCTTGCTGGCCAATAAGCTGATTCTGGCGGAACAAGATGCGCCGCTGGAGCCTATTTGCTTATAATTAGGAATTGGTCCATTGGCCGGGAGGTTCTGGCCATGCGATTTCACTGGCCAGACCGGGCGCTGATGTTACTATGGTGTAAAGCGGCTAACTATAACAATGCAAACGACAGCATGCACTGATCGAGTAGTAGGCGACATACTTTCCAGCTGGAGATATGACATCTCCGGGATTACTCCCGAGATGCGCCGTGATTACGAACAGCATCTGGTGGAGTGCGCGCATTGCCGCTCGCGTCAACGACTGCATCGCACCGTCGATGTGGTTCTTATCGGTTTGAGCACAGTATCGATTGCGGCTTTCCTGTTAGGGTTGGCGGTGATTCACCGGGTGCAGCCTTTGCAGCATTGGGCGCTGGTGGATCTGCACCTGTGGCAGATGTCAATTGTGTTGAGCCTGCAAGCGGCGGCTATCGCCGGTCTGCTGGTTTCTTTGTTGATCTGGGTGCTGGCTGCGGTGGCCACTCCGGCCCCTGTCTATCTTGCCGAAGTAGCGATGGCGCAAGCCCGTGTGCTCCAGGATCGCATCCCCGAAGAGCTGCGCGAGCGGCTGATGCGGAACGTCGCCTAGCCCCCAACGGGGTTCTCACAAAACAAGCTCCTGTTTCGCCACGAAGGATGGGTGCCCCATATCTCGCTCGTTTTTCGCGAGATGTGGGATTCTACTGCTCTTTCCCTCTGATTCTGATTCATCCGGCGCACTTAGCGGTCGACATCTGTGGTATCCCACATCTCGCGAAAAACGAGCGAGATATGGGGCACCCGTCCTTCGTGAGGGAACGAAAATCAGGAATTTACTTGCAGGCCGCCGATCAGGTCGGCGACTCGGGCGAGGTGATGGCGGGCGCACCAGCGCTCCAGTGACTCTGCAATGCGTTGCACCGCGCGCGGGTCGGCATAGCTGGCCGTGCCAACCTGCACGGCAGTCGCTCCCGCCAGCAGGAACTCAACCGCGTCTTCCCCGGTGGTGATTCCGCCCAAACCGCAGATTGGTATGGAAACGGCTTTTGCCGCCTCGTAGACCATGCGCACGGCAATCGGCTTGATCGCCGGTCCGGAGAGGCCTCCGGTGTTGTTGAAAATGCGCGGGCGGCGGGTCTCGACGTCGATGGAGAGGGATAAGAAAGTGTTAACCAGGGAAAGCGCGTCGGCGCCGGCGTCCTCGGCACATTTTGCCATTTGAGCGATGGAAGTGACGTTGGGCGAAAGCTTTACGATCAGAGGGCGCTTGGCAACTGCCTTGGCACGCGTGACCAGTTGGTCAAGAATGCCGGTATCGGTGCCAAACACCATGCCTCCGTGCTGGGTATTGGGGCACGAGGCGTTCAACTCGTAGGCTGCGATGCCGGGGGCATTGTTGAGCGCTTCAATCACCGCAACATAGTCCCGTATCTCATAACCAAAGACGTTGGCGATGCAGGCGGTGCCGGAGTGAGGTCGCAAGGCGGGGAGCTTTTTCTCTATAAAGGCCTTAACGCCGATGTTCTGCAATCCAATGGCATTGATCATGCCGCCGGGAGTCTCGATGAGCCGCGGTGCCTGATTACCCGCCATGGGCTCCATGGATAGGCCTTTGGTGATGAAGCCGCCGATGCGATTGAGCGAGACAACATCTTCAAATTCAACACCATAGCCAAAGGTTCCGCTGGCGGCGATGACCGGGTTGCGGAGCAGAATGCCAGCGAAGCGAACGCTCATATCGGGCTTCACTGGCTGGGCGGGCCCTCCTTCGGGGCCGTAGGTGTCACAGGGGCGGTTGCATCGTCAGCCGTACCCGAAGAACGGCGCACAGCTTTGCTCCCCCGTGGTGCGGGCACAGCCGGCAAATTGTGGATTGCCTGGGTTAGCACAGTGCCCACCGAGGCCGAGGGCTGAGTCACTCCTAACAGGGAGGCCAGGGTGGCGGCCAAGTCGACTGGCTGCACCCGGCCGTGATAGATGCCGGGGGTAAAGGGCGCTCCGTAAAACGCCAGCGGGACATGACGATCATAGGACCAGGGACTGAAGTGGGTGGTCCCGCCTTTTAGAGTCTGCATCTGGTAGGCGGCCGGAATCACCATGACATACCAGCCGCCATTGGGGCTGTAGCTGTGGGCCAGTAGCAGTCCCCATTCCGACGGGGGTAGCTGTCCCGAGGCCAGTTGCTCGCGGGTGTAGGTGTGCACCACGATGGGCGTCGCAGGCAGGCGAACCGGGGGTGGCGCAGGCGGGCTGATGACGGGTTTAGCTTGGGCGCTGATGCTGGCGCGACCTTTCGAGCGCTGCCTTGATCCGGAAGAGGAGTTCGGCCGGCGGGAGCGTTCGCGCCAGCGGAGGGACGCTGGGCAACGGAGTGGCAGCGGCAGCTGGCGGCGGGGTAGGAGTACTCTCCTCGCTACCCGGCGCTGGCGGCGCCGGAGTAAGCGCTTCAATCGCCGCCGGGATTGCCTGCTGAACGGCTTGCTCCGCTTCCTGCTCGTTGATCCCTGCAACCTCAAACGACGGACGATTCAGCGCAAGGTAAGGCAGTTCCTGCTGCGGCAGCAGGTAATCGATCTTCTCTCCTGGAGAGAACTTGGCATTCATGGCGTCGTTGAGGCTGGCGGTGAACTTGGTCATGTCGATAGTGGCCGCGGGCATGCCCAGAGCGAGGGCCTGTGCGGGAACGGGCGCGACCCCATGGTCGGCGGAAAGTGCAATCCACGTGTTCGCCAAACCGCCCGGAATGTTTTTGTCCAGCCAGGTGAAGAAGCCGTCCAACTGCTGGTCGAGGCTATCGACCATCTGCCGCGCCTGGGGCGAGTCCGGTCCGAACTGGTGGCCAACGATATCGTTGGCGGAAAGGCTTACCACGAGCAAGTCCGTCACTGGATGGTTGCCGAGTTGCTCGCCGGTGATGAGCGCGCGCGCGAAATCGAGCTCGTAGGCATTGGCGGCCGGAGTGGATCCCACCTCTTCATAGAACGGTTTGGTGCCGGTCACGCCCGCCTCCTGCTGTGCCTGGGCGATACGGTCCCCGGTGTTAAAGGCGGTCGCCCAGTCGGGGAGCGCGTCCATGTAGTAGCTGGAGGTGATGAAGGAGCCGGAGGCAGGGTCAATCCAGTAAGCGCCGTTGGCGGAGTACCCGGCGGGCAGGATGGCGGCGCGATCTTTGAGCGAGACGCCGAAGACTCTGGCTTGACCGGTCGTGGCCAGGCGCAGCGAATCGCCAATGGTGGAGGCGCGAAGATTCAGCGGGGAAGCTCCTCCGGTCTTGCTGGGATGGATCTCACCCACGATGCGGTAGCGATCGTCTTCGACGGAGGTGACGGGACGCTGCTTGTTACGGCTCAGGTCCCACCATTCATTGGACGAGATGCCATGACCATCCGTGTAGGCGCCGGTGCCGATCGTGGCGTGGCCAGGGGCGGTCTTGGTGTTGGCGTAGTCGTAGTAGCAATCTTCAAAAAAGGCGCCGTGATCGATAAAGAGGCGAAAGCCGCGTCCCTTAAAATCGGCGCGGTAGCGGTCAAGATAGTCGGCGCGAAACTGATCGACCACCAGGATGATGACCAGCTTGGGATGCGCATCGTAGGCGCTGGCGTGGGCCAGCGGTGTCCCTGGAAGCACCAGTAAAGCGACCAGCAACCGGGAGATATTGCACTTGAACTTGGACATAGCAACCCTGACTAGTATCGCAAAACATCAGGGCATCGGGAGATAGTGCTCCCAATTCGATACGGGGACCATGTGCCATAAACCGGGATCACACGGCTCGTATACTTTCACCTATGCTGCGCAAACTTTCTTTGCTGCTCGCTGCATTCGCCGCGAGCGGCACTTATCTCGCCGCCCAAATCACAGTCAGCTTTCCTGGCAGTGTCTCCTCGAAGCCGCTCGACGGCCGGGTATTGCTGCTGCTCTCGACCGATCCTGCCAAAGAGCCGCGCATGCAGATCGACGACAGCCCTCATTCGCAGATCGTTTTCGGCACCACGGTCGATGGATTGGCCCCGGATCAGGCGGTGACCATCACCAACGCAGGCAGCCGGTTACCCCATCCGCTCACTCGACCAGGTGCCGGCCGGCGATTACTACGTGCAGGCCGTGCTCAACATTTACCAGACCTTCCACCGGTCGAATGGCACGACTGTTAAGCTGGCGCCGGACCGCGGCGAAGGGCAACACTGGAATCTCGCCCCGGGAAATCTTTATTCCAAGCCGGTCAAGGTGCACATCGATGGCCACACCAAGCTTGCCGTCCGGCTCACGGAAACCATCCCGCCCATTCCTGCCAAGCCGGACACCAATACATTCGCCACCTTCGAATCCACAGCGAGCTGCTGACCAGGTTCTGGGGCACGCCGATGTATCTCTCCGCCATCGTCCTGGTGCCGGAGGGTTTCGACGAGCACCCCAACGCCCACTTCCCTATCGCCATCTTTCACGACCACTTCGTGGACGACATGGACTCCTTTCGCACCACTCCACCCGACCCTGACCTCAAGCCCGATTACTCGGAGCGCTTCCACTTGGCGGGCTACAACCGCATCGAGCAAGAGGAGGCCTATAACCAGTACAAGCAGTGGATCAGTCCCGGCTTTCCCCGCATCCTGGTGGTCAAGATTCAGCATGCCAACCCGTTTTATGACGATTCGTATGCGGTCAACTCCGCCAACCTGGGACCCTACGGCGATGCCATCGAGACCGAGCTGCTGCCGGCGATTGAAAAACAGTTTCGCGGTTTGACCGGGGGCTGGGCGCACTTTGTCTATGGCGGATCTACGGGTGGATGGGAGTCTCTAGCGGTGCAGATGTTCTACCCCACGGACTACAACGGAGCTTTCGTCGCCTGCCCTGATCCGGTCGACTTTCACGCCTATATGACCGCCGACCTATACAACCAGGCGAATTTCTTCTACCTGCAGGGATCGCACAAGCAGGTTGAGCAGCCCACCATGCGCAACTACCTCGGCCAAACGCTGATGTCGGCGCGCGATAATGCCGCCTACGAGGCAGCTTTGGGGGATCATGGGCGCTCGGGAGAGCAGTTAGACATCTGGCAGGCGGTCTACGGCCCGGTAGGCCCGGACGGCTACCCGGCGGAGATTTTCGACAAGCAGACCGGGGTCATCGATCACCAGGTCGCCGCCTACTGGCACGATCACTATGACCTGGACGCTATTCTCCAGCGCGACTGGGACAAGCTAGGCCCTCAGCTCCAGGGGAAGCTCCATCTTTATGTCGGCTCGGCCGACACCTACTTCCTCAACGACGCCGTTTACCTGATGCAGGACTTCCTCGACAAAACAGGCACTCCCGGCCACGGGGTTCCTTATGAGGGCGAGGTGAAATACGGCGACCGGGCCGAGCATTGCTGGAATGGCGATCCCCACCTGCCCAACGCCATCTCTCGCTTGCGCTACAACACCATGTACCTGCCCAAGATCATGGAGCGTATCCAGAAGACCGCGCCGGCCGATGCCGACATGAGCTGGAAGTACTGAGGGTGCGGCTATCGCGATGAAAATGCTCTAAAGTAGAGACTTATGCTCGATTTGAATTATGTGCGGGCCAACCTGGAGCTGGTGGAAGAGAAGCTCCGTGCCCGAGGCCTGGATCCGGCCGCACTGTTGGGCGATTTTCGCGAGCTCGATCGGGAGCGGCGCGCGCGCATCACCCGGGCGGAGAGCCTGCAGGCGCAGCGCAACAAGCTGAGCCAGGAGGTTGCGCGCAGCCGCAAAGCTAAGGAGGACGCGACCGCTCTATGGATCAAACGAGAGAGTTGAAGCAGGAAACCGAAGAGTTGGAGGGTACGCTGCCCGGGCAGAAGAGCAGATGCGCGAACGCTTGATCGCCATCCCCAATCTGACCCAGGACAGCGTACCCCTAGGAAAGAGCGAAGCGGAGAACGTTGAGGTGTCGCGTTGGGGACAACAGCCCGCCTTTGACTTTGCCCCTAAGCCGCATTGGGATCTGGGCGAAGATCTGGGCATCCTGGACTTTGCACGGGCGGCCAAGATTTCGGGCGCGCGTTTTGCCGTTTACTGGGGACTGGGCGCCCGGCTGGAGCGGGCCCTGGCCAACTTCATGATCGATGTTCACACCCGGGAGCACGGCTATCTCGAGGTGCTGCCGCCCTTCCTGGTAAACAGCAAGTCATTGTTTGGCACCGGGCAGCTGCCCAAGTTCGCAGAGGACCTTTTCAAGTGCGAGGGCACGGACCTTTACTTGATCCCTACCGCCGAAGTGCCGGTGACGAATCTCTACCGCGACGAGGTGCTCGAAGAGGCGCAATTGCCTTTAAGCCTGGTGGCTTATACTCCCTGCTTCCGGTCCGAGGCGGGTTCTTACGGCAAGGATGTGCGCGGAATCATTCGCCAGCACCAGTTTCAAAAGGTCGAGCTGGTGAAATTTGCCCGCCCCGATCAATCGAACGACGAGCATGAGAAGCTTACCAGCCACGCAGAGGCCATTCTGCAGCGGCTGGAGCTGCCTTATCGCAAGATGCTGCTGTGCACTGGCGACACGGGTGCGGCGTCTTCCAAGACTTACGACCTCGAGGTTTGGCTGCCTGGGCAGGGGTTGTACCGCGAGATCTCTTCCTGCTCCAACTTCGAGGCCTACCAGGCGCGGCGGGCTAATATTCGCTACAAGCCGCAGGGCAAGAACAAAACTGAGCTGGTACACACACTCAACGGCAGCGGCCTGGCGATCGGCCGCACCTGGGTGGCGATCATGGAGAATTATCAACAAGCCGACGGTTCGGTACGGGTGCCGAAGGCACTGCAGCCGTATATGGGCGGCGAAGAAGTGATCCGGAAGTAAGGACGATGCAGCGAATTGTTAAAAGCTATTTGTTCTGGACTTATCCGCGAGGCAGTTTTCATTACGACGTGATGGTGACGCTCATCCTGGTGTTCCTCTTCGTTTCGCCGCGGCTGATCAACTACCGCGATCGGCCCCAGGAAACCCTCACTTCCACCAAGGACATCCTGGTGCGGGCAAATGGACCGAATGCCTGGACCTACCAGATTGGCGCCGACCAGCTGGCCGATACCAGCAACGAGGCCAAGTTGCAGGCGGAACTGCTGCAGCGTATTCAGCCCATTTCGGGCAATGTGCAGATCGACCGCTATCGCGAAGAGAAAGATGCCAGCGGACACGTGACCCTGTACCGAGTCTGGGCTCATCGCTAGGCTTGTTGGACCTGTATCCCAGGACTAGGTCCTGGGCAATTTCGCCCAGTGTTGTCCGGTCGGGATTTGGAGGCACGACTCTACAGGCTGGGGGAAAACTCATGCTTTTTGTCAGGGCACGACTTTAGCAGTCCAGCAAAAACCGGGCTTTAGCCCCTGGGCTCCTCCTTGCGTCCTGATGCTGTGCCCGGTTGAGCGCGGACAAGTGTTTCATGCGGCGGATGCAGCGTAAACAGGGGTTAAAAGCCCAATTCTCTTTAGCCATTACGGCCCGACTAAAACTAAAGTCGTGCCCTGGTACGAAGCATCCAAACCCTCACTGCGGGACTTTCGAAGGTTAATTTGGACTGGATTCTCAGCTGTCCCAGCGAGTTTGTGCCCTAGCAGAACCCATAGGGACAGGACGGGTGCCTCCGTGGGAAACGATTCGACTGCAACGCAGCGTAGTGGGAGATTTGGGGTTCACCCCTATGCGGAAAAAGAAACCCGGGGCGGGGTGGCGGCGTCCAACACCCGGTAAGGAGACTCATGGTTGATGCAAGAAAGGTGATTTCGCTGTTTTTCCTGGGATGGATGTGTCTGCTTCCAGGTCACTCCCAGGCGCAAACCGCCCAGCCGGCCAGCAGTGCGGATCTGCAGAAGGTCATCACACAACTGAACACGGCTGCAGCCAAGTTCTCCAGCGCGCAGGCGGATTTCACCTGGGACCAATACCAGGCCGTCGTGCAGGAAGACGATGTGCAGACGGGAACCGTCTATTACGAGCGCAAGAAGGGCTCCAGCACCCGAACAGCCGCTTACATCCAGCAGGACAACGGGAAAGACGCACCCAAAATCGTGGTCTACGAGGACGCGCAGGTCCAGCTTTATGAGCCGATGATCAAGCAGCTGACTGTTCTGAAGGCGGGGGCCAACCACGCCCAGCTGGAGAGCTTTCTAACCCTTGGCTTCGGCGGTAGCGGTACGGATCTCGAGGCCAACTGGAAGGTAAGCCTGCTGGGATCTGAACAAATGAACGGAGTCTCGGTGGTCAAACTCGACCTGGTGCCATTGCAAAAGAAAGTCCTGGATATGTTCCCCCATGTCACCATCTGGATCGATCCGGTTCAGGGCATCAGCTACAAACAAATCTTCTACGAGCCAGGCGGAGATAAACGGACAGCTACTTACAAGAACATTCGCTACAACCAGCCGGTTGCGAACGACATTTTCACAATCAAGCCGGCGCCCGGCACCAATCGCGTAGTCAAATAGCATCCCCCGGCTGCTGGCAGCCTCTAGTCAACGCAACCGCGGCGAGCACAAACAGCACCGGAAAGCATTCCAGGGTATAGCGCGGTTCGGGCGCCTCCAGGGTGGCTAACAACAGGCTGCGCAGGATAATCAGTCCCACCATGGGCCCGGCCAGCGGCGGCCAGCGAAGAACTCCCACTAACGCCGCTACCAGATACGCCAGGTTCAATGCGCCGTAGAAGAGAGCCACGCGCGTTGCAGCGGGATGTTGGGCGTACTGCCACCAGCGCAGGGGAACATTCAGCGTCTCCACCCGCGGGCGCAACCACATGTCGGCCAGGCGCAGAAGAGGCAGGCCGACGTAATAGCGAAGGGGATGGGCGCGGACCCGCTCCGCTGCCAACTGATCAAAGGCGGCGTCAAGTTCGGGCGTCAACGTGGTGGTGCCGTTGTACTGCTCAAGAAGGCGCTGGGTCTGCTGGTATTGGCTTGGATTGTCAAAGGCGCGCGCGGGCAGGTTGCCTGGATCGATACGGTCACTGTTACCGTTCCAGTAGATTTCGTTGGTGGAGGTAAAGTCAGCAGTCAGTGTTTTGATCCAGTGCACAAAGCCGGGAAAGGCGAATTCTCCCGGATCGTTAGCGTAGCGTGGCGCGAGCGGCTGGAAGACATGGAAGGTACGCTCGTTGCGCAGCGTCCAGGCCGCAAAGGGTAGCAGCGAAAGCAGCCCGGAGAGGATGGCGAATCGGAACGCGGAAGCCCACCCCTGCGAATGGCGGCCATAAACAATAAGCGCTCCCCACAACACTACGGCCAGCAATGCGCCATCGGGGCGAAGCAGCGCGGCATAGCTCCAAGCGAAAATGAGCAAGGCGCTCCACCCGCGCCGTGGACCTTGCAGCACCTCCGGCAGCGCACGAAAGCCCAGCGCGACGCAAAAGATGGAGAGGGTTTCGGTCAGCGGGGAGGCGGCATAATTGGCGGTGAAGGGGCAGAGTGCCGCCAGGATCAGCGCCCAGCGACCGGCGCGCGGCCCGCAGGTCTTCGCCGCCAGGCCGGCTACGAGCAAGCAGGTGCCCAAATCGATGATCGCCTGCAGGTACAGAACGGCGTGATAGTTGGCCACGCCGAAGACAGCAAAACAGAGGGCCAGAAACGCCGGGTATCCGGGCAGGCGCACCAGTGTCGGTTCAATGGTGTCGGGACCCGATGCATGACCCACGGTGTGGCCATAGATGCCATGGCTGAGCCAATTGCTGGCAATGTCTCCATAGATCAGCGAATCGCCCTGAATTTGCGGGTGGGCATGGATCGTCCACAGCCGTAGGGCGGCTCCGGCTGACAGCACAACCAGCGAAAACAGCCAGCCGCGGCGACCTCGTAAATCCATGCACGTGCATCATACAGTGGGTGGGAAGAGGCCTTGTCCCCGAGAGAACCCCTGGGTACTTCGGGGATGGTCTTGGGAGTAGCTCTCGAAAAGTTCCTGTAAGCTTTCAGCAGGCATGAATCGCCAGATTTTCTTCGATCCGCAGCGGAAACGCTGGAAACGCCTCCGGCGCATTCTGGACGCGGTGGCGGTAGTGTCCACCGTGATCCTGGTTCTGTTTTTTCTGAATGTAGTGAAAACTCAGCGCCTGCCAGAGCTGCTGCTGCCGGCGCCTAAGCGGAACTATCGGGCTATCCAGGAACAAGCTGCCGCTGCCATCAAGGCCAAGTACTCCAAGGGAGCGCGGCGCAAGACCAGCCGTAAGCCTTCAGAAATCCCTTTCAACTCCGGTGAGAGCCTGCGCGCGGCCTACTACGTCGACGATGACGCGGGGAGCTTTGCTTCGTTAAAGAACCACATCCACCAAATCGATATGCTCTTCCCCGATTGGCTCTATGTGACCAGGTCCGACGGCACACTCGAAGGCGCCTACATTGCAGAGGCTCCGTTGCGTGCTTTTCCGGTTCTGGATGCGCACGGCGTGCACAGCGTCGATCCGCAAAACAAGGTGCATGACCTGATTGCGGCCGCGCACGAGGATCTGGAAATCTTCCCGGAGTTGAAGAACTACAACGTGCTGACACAGGAATGGGACCAGCACGCGGCCACGATGGTGAAGAATCCCGCGGCACGGTTCAACCTTGAGCGCCAGGTATTAACGTTTCTGGCCGCCAACCCTACGTATCGCGGACTAAGCCTCGATTTGGAGGACCTTCCCGACGATGCGCTCCCGGGCTATCACTCCCTGATTAGCGAACTATACGGCCTCATGCACCCCAAGAATCTGCGGCTGTTTGTCAATGAGAGCGTGGGGGCGGAAGATGACGAGCTCGCTTTTCTGTCCCAGCAAACCGACGGCATCATCTTAATGAATTACGACGAGCATGAGGAGACGGGCGGACCCGGACCCATCGCGTCACAAGACTGGTTTGAAGACAACTTGAAGCGCGCGCTCAAAGTTGTTCCCAAGCAAAAGCTGATTTGCGCCATCGGCAACTACGGGTACGACTGGACCATGTCTCTGCCCACCAAGGGTAAGCACAGCGCGGCGGCCAAGGTGCTGAACACGGACGACATCTCAGTGCAGGACGGATGGCAAGCGGCCTCCGATGCGAATGCGGATGTGCGCCTGGCCGGCGATGAGCTCAACCCCCATTTTGCTTACGACGATGAAGACAACCACGTGCGTCACCAGGTGTGGATGCTGGACGCAGTGACGGCGTTAAATGAATTGCGCGCTGCGAGGCAGATGGGTGTGCAGACGATTGCCTTGTGGCGGTTGGGCCGGGAGGATCCTTCTTTGTGGTTTGTCTGGGACCATCCCAGCAATGTGAACGCACCGCAGTCGCTCAAGCAAATACCGCCCGGCGACGATGTCGTGACCGACGGGGATGGCGACATTCTGCACATTACCGGAGAACCGCATCCGGGCTCGCGCACCATCGACATGGATTCCTACAACTGGACCGTGACCGATGAGCACATGCTGAGTTATCCCTCGCCATACACGATCGAGTATTACGGTTACAAGCCAGGGGTGGTAGCGCTCAGCTTTGATGATGGACCGGACCCCAAATGGACCCCCAAAGATGCTGGACGTTCTGAAGCGGGAAAACGTCAAAGCAACGTTCATGATGATCGGCGAACAGGCTCAGGACAACGTGGGCCTGATGAAGCGGGTAATGGCCGACGGGCATGAGATCGGAAATCACACCTGGACCCATCCCGACATCAGCGAGATCTCGACCCGCCAGATGGAATTGGAGCTGAACCTTACGGAACGGCTATTTGGCAGCAAGCTGGGAGTCAAGCCGCTTTATTTCCGGCCTCCCTACTCGATCGATCAGGAGCCGGATACCAATGACCAGACGGCGCCCGCTTATCTGATCCAGAAGATGGGTTACACCATCATCGGCAACAAGATCGATACCGGCGATTGGGACGAGCGCCAGCGGAAGACGCCGGAAGGCATCCTCAACGATGTGCTGGTGCAGTTGGACCTGATGAAAACCAAGCCGCAGTTTCGCGGCAGCATCATCCTGATGCACGATGGTGGGGGCGACCGTAGCGTGACGATCGCGGCGCTGCCGGTGCTCATCGCCGGGCTGCGGGCGCATGGTTACGTCTTCGAACAGGTTTCCGACCTGATGGGGAAGACGCGAGCCGAAGTGATGCCTCCGCTGAACGAAAAAGAGCGATGGCAGGCGCGGGTGGATTCGGTTGCCTTCTTTGCCTGGGCGTTCTTCAATCACTTTGTTGTCAGCCTGTTCTTTTTGGGCGACATCCTGATGAGCGCTCGCCTCATCCTGGTGGGCATTTTCGCTTTGATCGACCGGCTGCGTAAACGCCATATTCCCGAAGTGGCCGGAGGCTTTCTGCCCGCGCGTGGCGGTACTGATACCCGCCTACAACGAAGAGAAAGTCATCGTGCGCACCATCCGGTCGGTGCTGAACTCTGATTATCCCCACTTGCGTATCATGGTGATTGACGACGGGTCATCGGACCGGACCGCTGAGGTGGCGCGTGAAGCCTACCCCGACGAGATCGCCGCCGGTCTGTTGACGGTGCTGCGCAAGCCGAACGCGGGCAAGGCAGAGGCGCTTAACTTCGCCGTTGCCGAGCTCGATGAAGAGTTCTATGTGGGCATCGACGCTGATACAGTGATCGCGGCGGATGCGGTCTCCAAGCTGGTCTGCCACTTTGCCGACCCGAAGATCGGCGCGGTGGCAGGCAATGCCAAAGTGGGCAATCGAGTCAACCTGTGGACCCGTTGGCAGGCGCTCGAGTACATCACCAGCCAGAATTTCGAGCGCCGGGCTTTGGATCTGTTTAACGTAGTCACGGTGGTTCCGGGGGCCATCGGCGCGTGGCGTACCGATGCCGTGCGGCAAGGCGGATGCTATCCGGTTAATACCGTGGCCGAGGATGCCGACCTGACCATGAACCTGCTGGAGCAGGGCTACAAAGTGATCTACGAAGACCGCGCCCTGGCTTTCACCGAGGCGCCCGACCACTGCGCGCGGGCTGATGCGGCAACGTTTCCGCTGGTCCTTCGGCACGCTGCAAGCGATCTATAAGCACCAGGCCGCCTTCCTCAGGAATAAGGCGATGGGATTGTTTGCCCTGCCTAACATTCTGGTCTTCCAGATCCTATTGCCGCTGGTCTCGCCCTTTATCGACCTGATGTTTGTCGCCGGAGTAGTTCATTATCTGCTTGACCGCTACTTCCACCCGGAAACGGCAAACGCCGGCAACTTCGAAAAGTTGCTGACCTTCTTCCTGGCATTTTTAATCATCGACTTCGTCACTTCGGCCCTGGCCTTCAGTTTGGAGCGGCGACACGCTGCCAACAAGGGCGACGGGTGGCTGCTGTTCCACATCTGGCTGCAGCGTTTTGCTTATCGCCAACTCTTTTCGCTGGTGCTCTTTAAGACGGTGAAACGGGCGATCGATGGGCGGCCTTTCAATTGGGACAAGCTGGAACGTACCGCTAAGATGTCAGCGCAGACGGAGAGCTTACTGCTACGCGGTAGAGATTTAACAGGCTGCGGGAAAACTCGCTCCCGGCGCATTTGCTAAAGGTTGCACGTGCGAACCGCAGGGTTTGCTGGATCTCGCAGAATTAGTAAAGGATGCCCAGGACCTTGTCCTGGGATATTTTCAGCCGTCCCTTCGGGACTGAATGTCTGGACTGACCGATTCTCACGCGGCCTGCAAAGCCCTTCGTCTTCTCGATCATGTGCGGCCCGACGAAGCAGGCTGCGCAAAACTCATGCTTTGTGTCAGGGCACGACTTTAGTTCGGGCCGTTAACGGTAAGAATACGACAGGTTTTAGTGTCTGCGTGAGAACCGATCCCTGGAGCAAGTCGCATGAGCGCGCCACATTTTTTTCCACACCGGCAACCAATGCTGGGTACCCCATTCAAGTCGCCCTTTGGCTTGAGTGGGATAAACGGCCCTCGATCTGACACTTCGCATTCGCCACTGCCGAAAGATGAAACGTTGGCAGGAACAGCCCCTGAGGTATTGCTTTTCCTGCACAGTGCCGACGTTTTCCGCAGCCTGTAAAGTCGTGAGCTGATATAGGCCAGAACCTACTGGCTTGTAGGAGAGTAAAATTGGCTTTGTTATGCCAACCGCACAGATCAGCACCGTCATTCAGCCTGTTGCTCCTCAAGGGGTCTTCCGCAACGAACCTTTCATTGATTTCAGCGACTCCGCAAACGTGCATGCCATACAAGCTGCGCTGACGCGGGTGGGTGACATGCTCGGTCACGAGTATGAGCTCATCATCGGTGGACAGCGAACGCGTACGGCGGACAAGATCGAGTCGTTGAACCCCGCGCGGCCCGCGCAAGTGGTGGGCGTGCACCAAAAGGCTGGGCTGGAACACGCCGAGAGGGCCATGAAAGCGGCGCTCGATGCGTTCGCGACCTGGCAATACGTCGCGGTGGAGGAGCGCGCGGCGCTGCTGTTACAGACGGCTGAGTTGATTCGCGAACGCAAATTTGATTTCTGCGCCTGGCTGACCTATGAGGTGGGCAAGAACTGGGTTGAGGCTGACGCCGATGTGGCCGAGACCATTGATTTTCTGGAGTTCTATGCGCGTGAGGCATTGCGCCTGGCGGGGGCGACGACGCCCATCCAATGCCCGGGGAGCGTAATCAGCTGCTGTATATCCCGGTCGGCGTATGCGCCGTGATTTCGCCATGGAATTTTCCTTTCGCGATTATGGCCGGCATGACAGCCGCCGCGATCGTGACCGGCAACACCGTAATCCTGAAGCCTTCCAGCGAATCGCCGACCATTGCGGCGCGGTACATCGAAGTGCTGGAAGAGGCGGGCATGCCGCCCGGGGTAGTGAATTTCTGTCCTGGGTCGGGCAGCACCTTTGGCAACGCGATCGTGGAACACCCCAAGACGCGTTTGATCGCCTTTACCGGCTCCAAGGAAGTGGGGCTCGATATCCATGCGCGCGCGGCCCAGACGAAACAGGGACAGATCTGGATCAAACGCACGATCCTCGAGATGGGCGGCAAGGATTCGATCATCGTGAGCGCGGATTGCGATCTCGATGCCGCGGTGCAGGGTGTCGTCGCGTCGGCTTTCGGCTTCAGTGGGCAGAAGTGCTCGGCATGTTCGCGCGCCATTGTCGAGGACTCGATTTATGACGTTTTTCTGGAGCGGCTGCGGGAGCGAGGTGGAGAAGCTGACGGTCGGCGATCCGGCGGGGAATGCAAACATGGGGCCGGTGGTGAACCGCTCGGCGATGGATACAATTCTCTCCTACATCGAGATCGGCAAGGGCGAGGGACGGCTGGTGACGGGTGGTCATGCGGTTGCGACCGCGGAAGGCGGCTACTACCTTGAACCGACGGTCATCGCGGATGTTGCGCCCACGGCGCGCATCGCGCAGGAAGAGATTTTTGGGCCGGTCCTGGCGGTGATCCGGGCGCATGACTTTGACCACGCGCTGGAGATTGCGAACAACACGGAATATGGGCTGACCGGCGCGCTGTATTCCAGTTCGCGTGAAAAGCTGGAGCAGGCGCGGCGCGAGTTCCATGTGGGGAACTTGTATTTCAACCGCAAGTGCACCGGAGCGATGGTGGGTGCGCATCCCTTCGGTGGCTTCAACATGTCGGGAACGGACTCAAAGGCCGGCGGGCCGGATTATCTGCTGCTCTTTACCCAGGCGAAGTCAATCGCGGAGAAGGTTTAGCTCCGATCCAGGGAAAGAGAAACCGCAGGCTGAGAGCTGGCCGTCCTTCGTCAGTGAGACTCCCGAAATGCTTTTCGGCAGGCTTCACGGAGCGTAGCCGTGGGCGACCTGCGTGTTTCTTTTGCTTACTTGAGGGGAACGCCGGGCGGCGGCGGAAGGTTGCGATTCTTCAACCACTCTGCGCTGATGGTTTGATTAGCGGCTGCGGGGTCACCTTGTCCAGACCCGGCATGAAGATTTCCAGTCCGGCTTGCGGGGTCATGCGGGTGTATCCATTGACCACCTGCGCCTGGTAGTTCACGAGATCGAGGTCAAACCAGGCGTCTTTCGACGCATCGATCATGACGATATCGACGTGATGCATGGTCAACTTGCCGAAGTCCAGCGTGCCGCCCTTCAAGGCCAGAAAGTTGTGCCACTCCGCGGTGCGTGCTGCGTCATTCTGCGCGTCGCCATACATCACCTCAATATCCGGGTTCACCGCGCGCACGCTGGTAAGTTTCCCATGGATATGCGGAGCCGGAAGCAGCTTCTGGGTATCGAAGTAAATGTCGTTTTGCGAAACTTCAACGCCGGCGACGCTGGTCTTGCCCATTAAGTCCGCAATGCTGACGTGAAAGTCGCCCAACAGACCTTTGACCGGAACCTTCAATACCGACAGCCGATCCACATGCAGGTGGATTCGCCCATCCGGCGATGCGGAAATCGTTCCGTCCAATCCGACCGGCAGCGGAATATGAAACTTGTGAATCGTGCCATGCACAGATATCTGGTTTCCGTTCCCAGTAAGCGAAATGTTTTGGAGCGGAGAGCCCGAGACATTGCCCGCATTGAGGTAATGGCTGATATCGCCGATATTTGCGTGGATGATTCCCCTCTGCACCTCAAGCACGAACGAGTCCGGCTCGTCGAAAGACGGGTTGACGCTCTTTTTCGTCCGCGCCATCTGTCCATTGAGCCAGCGAACGTAGATGCGGAAGTCCGGCCCTTTTCTCAGCATGAGGTTGTGGGCATATATCCGCGTCGGAGCCCGCTCGTCCGCTGCAACAGTTGGTGGATCCGTTTGGCTGGAATCAGCGTCCGTTGCGTGGGGCGCGGGCCGGCTATGTCTGACTCCGGCATACCAGGCAAGGCAGCCCACCAGGATCAAACCACGATGGCGCCGCCGCCAGCACATGAGAACGCTTCACGCCTAGCTGAGAAGGCGTCAAGCGGGGGTAGGGTTGCGCCGCGGACGACGATTGGCCTGCAAAATCTTTTTGCGCAGGCGCAGGGACTTGGGAGTCACTTCCACCAGCTCGTCTTCGGCAATGAACTCGATTGCCTGCTCCAGGTTCATGGGCTTGAAAGGCACCAGGCGGATGGCGTCGTCGGCGCTCGAGGCGCGCATGTTGGTGAGCTTCTTCTCGCGCACCACATTCACGTCCAGATCGTTGTCGCGCGAGTGCTCCCCAATCACCATGCCCTCGTAGACCTCAACCCCGGCGGTTACAAAAAGCACACCACGATCCTGCAGCCCGTTGAGCGCGTAGGCCGTGGTCGCTCCATTGCGGTCGGAGATCAGTGCTCCGCTGGGCCGCTGCGGTATCTCTCCCTGGTAGGGCATGTAACCGTCAAAGAGCGCATTCATCACGATGGTGCCGCGCGTCTCGGTGAGCATCTCGCTGCGCAGCCCGATCAGGCCGCGGCTGGGGACACGGAACTCCAGGCGTACGCGCCCGTAACCGTGATTGTGCATCTTCACCATTTCTCCACGCCGGGGTCCCAGACGCTCGATCACGGTGCCGACAAAGTTGTCGGGAACGTCGATGGTGAGGTGTTCGACCGGCTCCAGGACTTTGCCATCGACGGTTTTGGTAACGATCTCGGGCCGCCCTACCATCAGCTCAAAGCCCTCGCGGCGCATCATCTCGATCAGGATGGCAAGTTGCAGCTCTCCACGGCCAAGCACCTTGAAGCTGTCAGGACTGCCGGTTTCTTCCACGCGAATGGAGACGTTGGTGAGCAGTTCCTTATCCAAGCGCTCACGCAGATTGCGGGAAGTAACATACTGCCCTTCGCTGCCGGCCATGGGCGAATTGTTGACGGAGAACTGCATGGCGATGGTCGGCTCATCAATGACAATCAGCGGCAGCGGTGCAGGATTTTCCAGGCTGGTGATGGTCTCGCCGATGGTGATGCCGGTGACTCCGGCGATGGCGACGATGTCGCCCACCTGGGTCACTTCGGTATCCGTGCGCTTCAGCCCGTTGAAAGTAAACAGCTTGGTGATCTTGGTCTTGGACAACGATCCGTCGCGGCGGGAGATGTTCACCTCGTCCCCGTTGCGCAGGGTTCCGTTAAACACTCGCGCGATGGCGAGGCGCCCCAGGTAGTCGGAGTAATCGAGATTAGTGACCAGGATCTGCAGCGCCCCGTCGGGGTTTCCGCTGGCCGGCGGGATGGTGGAGAGAATGGTTTCAAAGAGCGGCTGCAGGTTCTCTCCGGGCTCGGTCAGGGAGGTGCTTGCCGTGCCCAGCTTGGCATTGGTGTACAGCACGGGGAAGTCCAGCTGGTCTTCCGCCGCGTCCAGGTCAATGAACAGGTCGTAGACCTCGTCCAGAACCTCTTTGGGGCGGGCGTCGGGACGGTCAATTTTATTGATGACCAGGATAGGCAGCAGCTTGGCTTCGAGAGCCTTGGAGAGGACGTAGCGGGTTTGGGGCAGCGGGCCCTCCGATGCATCGACCAGCAGCATGACTCCGTCGACCATCTTCAGGGCACGCTCGACCTCGCCTCCGAAATCGGCGTGGCCGGGGGTATCGACGATGTTGATTTTGGTGTCGTGGAACTGGATCGCCGTGTTTTTGGCCAGAATGGTGATGCCGCGTTCCTTTTCCAGCTCGTTCGAATCCATCACCCGTTCGGTGAGGGCTTCGTTGGCACGGAAGGTGCCGGCCTGGCGCAACATGGCATCCACGAGCGTCGTCTTGCCATGGTCGACGTGGGCAATGATGGCGATATTTCTGATGGGCGTGCTCACGGGCGCAGAATTCCTATTCTTCCGGGTCGCGGAAAGCGGTTGATTGAGTTGACTAGCCGTTCGTTGACGCGCTGGCTGGAAATGGCAGGCAGGACAACCGGGCAATGCCTTTCCTATAGTCTAACAGCCTGGTGGTTGGGGAGGGGCCTTGGGTAGGTAGCTGAGCGCGCACCGGAGGTCCCCTTGGGGATGGGACAGGGGGAGGGGACCCATGTTTAGTGCCGCGTCTACGGCGCCCTGAGTGTACTTGAACGTTCGTTACACTTTGGACCAAGGACCTCCATTACAGCCCCCTTGAGGTCTAAAGGCCCTGGTTCGGTCTCTGTCTCTCTTGCTCTTTTGCACTTTGATATATGCCAGCTGTCAAGGCCGTGGGAATGTGGTAATCCCGCAGGGATTTCCAAAAGAGTGTGGGAAGGGTGGAAAGCCGGTTTCTTGGCTTTCCATGCTTTCCACACTCTGTCATTTCCATGGCCTGCTTTGGAAACGCGCGTCGCAAAATCAAAATCCTGCAGAAGCCGTTTGAGTGCAGGCACAGTTTGTCCGAATCGGCTCGATGAGCCCATTGGTGATGATGCACAAGTCAAGATGCATCCCAGGCGATAAGCGCGTTCATTGGAAGAATGGCGCTCATGTTGGACGAGACAAGAGGTCAACCGCCTGGTTTGCCGAGCCAGCAAACTTTCGTGCGTAATCGAGGACTGTCCCGCCAAACACCTCTTCCGGATGCTCGTAGTGCCCTGGTATCTGGCAGCGAACGGTCAGGTTTGCCCCCCGTGCGAGCAGGAGACGCACGACATCGATTCCAAAATCGTAACCCTGTGCTGCGGCGTGAAAGAGTGGGGTCTGTCCTCCGATACCATGGGGATCGATGGCGGCACACGCATCGATATTTGCTCCGGCTTCAAGCAATTGCCTGGCGATCTCGACTTGGCCAAACTCCGCGGCTACGTGTAAGAGAGTCGCGCCTTTGAGCGTGAGCAATCGACCGGCGGTGTTGCCAATGTTCAACGATGGATAACGCTTGTCGACAACGGAAGGATCATTGCGCAGGAGCGTGTCGATCTCTGCGGAGTCACCGCAAATCGTGGCAATCACACCCGGCTCATCATATTGCGATGAGCCGCCGGCATTTCGTATCAGATGGATGCATTGGACCAACGCGTCTTTATTGCGGACATAGGTTCCCAGCACAAAATCAAGGGCGGTGCCTGGATGAGACCGTCCCCTCGACTGCCACTCGGAAGCTTTGCCGCAATCGGGATCGGCGCCATGCTGCAACAGCCAATCGAGAGCGATTGGATCGAGCGTCTCACAGGGAGCGAAGACGACGGGGTAGACGCCATGCCAGGCTGCATTCACGTTGGCGCCATGCCTGACGAGCAATTCCATCATGGGAGTGCGCGAACCATGGAGACTGGCACGCATGAGAGGCGCATCGCCCCTTCGTGAATGTCGCACCCGTTGTTGAGAAGCCACTCTGCTATCGCGAGCCGGGCTTCGGAAGGTTCATTGGACCCGCGACATTCAGCGGCCCACGTCAACGGTCCATCTCCGCCATATCCGATGGGCGCATGTTTTAGCTCGGGGTGTTTGGAAACAAGACGGCGAACTTCAGCAAAGTCATCTGCATCGATTGCCGCTTTCAGGCTTTCTGCGAATGGCAATGCGAGCACGTGGTTTCTGAGCTTCGGCCAGCTGGGGAAGCCATACGCTCGGGCCACTTGAAAGAGCGCCATGGCGAGAGACGGTGCGTCGCCGTTTGCCAAGCGATCTTTTGCCTGGTCCTTAAGATGGCGAAAGTTGGGCTTGGAGGGAAGTTGAGAGGCGGAGGGACGTTGTTCGGACATGCGAACTCCTTTCGGTAAGCCGCCCGTTGTCCGCTTGGCAGGCTGAAAGAAGTTTCGCTAGATTGTGAACAACGAAGGTGGGCTTCTACCCTGTCCGCGGACCGGATGCGTCCTTCACGCTTTTCGAATAATAATCCAGTTCGTGGCTGACATTCAAGAAGCTATGAAGCCTCCGATAGACCGCCTTCTTGGAAAACGATCCTCCCAGGCACTCTCAACTGACGAGAACAGGGCAATGCACTCATTCAGCCGTCTTTTAGAGGTTGATCGCGTCATCGCACCTCCTCCCCGTAACTGCTTACTGCGGAGCAGGCCCCCTCACTACCTGGACAAAGTCGTCCAGTCTCAGCTGGCGGGCGAAGGCTTCCTTGATCTGGCCGGCGGTGAGCTCGTAGTACTTCTTGGCGGCAATAATCGGCTCGTCGAGCGGAAGCCCAATCACGGCACGGCGCAGCAGGCCCTGCGCCACCCCTTCCTCGCTGGACTCGCCCAGAGGAATCTGACGCAAGAGCAACGCCTTGGCCAGGTGCAGCTCGTCCGGCGTCACGTCCTGGGTGCGCATCTGGTCCAGGTCGCGCTGGATTAACGCCCTGGCTTTCGAGACCTTGTCCGGATCGCAACCATAAGTGACCGAATAGCTAGCCCGGGTCTTCGATGCCTCCATGCTCACGTCGACGTTGTAAACGTAGCCCGCGACCTGGCGAAGATCGTGGTAGAGCCGAGTGGCATAGAATCCGCCACCGAGCACGTGATTACCCAACTGCAGGGGGTAGTAATCGGGGTCGAACCGGTTGAGGTTCAACTGCTGGGCCAAGGTCACCGAATCCTGCACTGCTTGCGGGTCAGGGACGTTGGCGGCCGAAGACTTGTTGACCGGAATGGCCGGCAGCGTGGTTTCCGGCTTGGGGCCTTCGGCCTTCCAACCGCCAAACCACTTGCTGATCACCGCCTTTGCATCGTCGGGCGTGATATCGCCGATGACCACGATGGTGGTTAGATCCGGACGCATGGTGGTGGCATGATATTGCTTCACGTTGTCCAGCGTTACCGCGCCCAGACTCTCCGGGGTTGCTTCGCGCAACTCGGGATCACCACTCGGTAGCAAAGCTATATCGAGTGCCCGCGAAGTGCGGTAGCCCGGACTCTTCAGATTGCCGGCAACAAATTGAATGGTCTGGTCCTTGACCACTCCAAATGCCTCGGCCGGAAGCGCGGGATGCAGTTCGTTGTCGGCCAGCAACTCCACTCCGCGGGAGAAGTGCTCCTTCAGCACCTGCACGGAGAAGTCGAAGCCCGCGGTTTCGTTGGCGGCAATGTCGTCAAGCGCCTTCTGAAAAGCCAGGCGGTCGAGCGTCGTAGTGCCGTAGGAGTAGAGGCCGTCGAGAATATCGGAGACCCCTCCTGCCCCTTGGGTGTCTGCAGATCGGCGTTGTTCTTAACCGTACCCACGACGGTTACGGTTGGGCTGGTGGGGTCGGACTTCACGATCAGGCGAAGACCATTGGGCAGCGTCGAATCCGACGCGACGATGTAGTCGGCTGGAACTTTCAGCTGAGAGAGCGACGCCTGGGCCCACGCGGGCAGGACAACCGGCTTGGTGGGAGCGGAGGTCATCTTCTCTTCACCACCGAAGCCCTCGGCCGCAACCGCCTCGCCGGAGGGCGAAGGCTTCAGCGTAGCGGTGATGGAGTTAGCACTGACCAGGTATTGCTTAGCCACGCGGTTCACATCCGCCAGAGTGACCTTGCGGATCGCCTCGAGATCATCTTCGGGAGAATTGCGCCCTTCCGCAGTAAGCGCTTCCGACCACACCGAAGCCAAACCGGGGATGGAGTTGCGCTGGAACTCGGCGGAAGCAATCTCGCTGCGTTTGGCAGCATCGAAGAGGTCCTGCGGTAAGCCCTTCTGGGCGTAGTTCTCAATGATCTGGCGCATCTCGTTCATGGGGCCAGTCGCGTCGGCGCCGGCGGGGAGAGCGATCTCAGCAAACCCTACGCTAGCCTTGGGATAGCTCTCGGCAACGCCAAAGGATGCGTAGAGGGCTTTGCCGGCGGGCACCATGCCGTAGATGTCGCCGCGCTGGCTGGCCAGTATGTCACCC
>CAVZJL010000016.1:0-127335 GCA_963775365.1 uncultured Acidobacteriaceae bacterium
CGGATCTCTTCGAGCCGAAGGCTCTCATGGTTGCTCATGTAGATCGTTCCTGTCTACCAAGCTACATTGCGTCCTGTTCTTTAAGATCTAGATCGCACTTTCAGAGCCACCGCCGAAAACGGCGCTGCCGAGGAAACCACTCACCGAGACATTCATTCTGGACGCCTTCTCGAATTGCGACGAAAATTACTGCAAGGCCGGATATACTGCTTGATTCAATGGACGAGTGCGAACCCGCTCGAGTTGCCAAGTTAACCGAGCATGAGAGCCCATGCAAGGTTAAATCGGTTCCAAATCAGGACTTGGGTAATGAAGGAATTCTGATGAATTTAGCGTTTAGTAATTGCGAAATACATTCGCTATTGGCGTTCGCAGAGCTATCTAACCTCTGAGATACGAATCACATGGTATTGGACAGGAAAACATCTAGACACCCTCTTGTCATAATCCTGCTATCGATTTTCCTGTGCTTGTGAGCGGCAGGGCTACAAAGACTGCACGTGCGCCTCTGAATGCCACTGTTACGTTAGCCAGATCCGCGCAGTTGCTTCGCACCTGCAGTAAGAGAAGTCTAAGCCGCCAGCGTCGCTCGATCCTCGCGAGGCGTTGCCTTCGAACCTCCTGTCTTCAGGCCTAACACTTCCCAGGTCGAATCTGACGAACTACTAAGCTCCAGAAACCTTGACTGAAATTCGAGCTTCTTTTCATTGATGGGACGATATTGCCGTTCTGCACGATCCTCAAGACCTTGTCGTGATCGACAATGCATATGCTCAATCTCATTTTCAGGAAACGAGATCCTGTCTGTTGATGATCGGGGCCAGTTGCCGAAGAGGGCGGCCTCTCAGCCCACGGTGCTTCGCCAAGGCCATATGGTCCATCCAGGCTTTCCACGTTCCCGGCCGGCCAGCCAGTCCTCAATCGGCTTCGAGGAACTGAACCTGCCGCCCGAAATAACGCCTGGCATCGCCCAAGTCGATTTTGCAGCATCGCACTTTTGCGATGCCTTGCGCTGAAGCTCTCCGGTTAAAGGAAGAGTATGGAATAGCTCTGATGCGGTCGAACAAGACCTCGTTTGGCCCTCAGGCTGGATGGGAAGCAGGGCCGGTGCCGCTCGCTGCCTTGGAAGCTCGATTTGAGGTGGCACATCAGCTTGTTAGTCATCAGCAGCGGTTCGCCGCCAAAGTCTGTTCAAGGGGCTGAATTCGTTTTTATCAAAAATTGCAGGGGTAACGTACAGTGACATCAGCCAAGTCTGGTGGGGGATTTGGCTTGCCGAGCGGCCAGTAAACTGAGCAGATACGGGGGCAGGGCGCCGAACTGACGAAAAGGTGCCTACCCCGACGTCTGAAAACGTCCAGAGAGGTTCAGGGAAAGCCATGCTCAAGTGCGGAAAAATCTGAAAAGGAACTGGATCTTGCGGGGACACGAGTGGGGAGATCCCAAATAACAGTTCCCATATCTCTTTTGTTTTCAGCCGATGTGAATCCCTGGGGGCAACCAGGGTAAGTCATTTTTTCCCAATGCGGTATCTGCGGTCTGCTTGCGCTCTGCAGGGGTGAGATCCTCTCAAATGAGCGGGATGTCTCTATTTTCGGGCAATGGCAAACCTGGGTAGTTTGGCAATCGTGTACTCAGCGAGAAAGCTGTATGAAAGAATCTCCGCCACGTCTTCGCGAGGAACTGCTTCTTGCTACTCAAAGTGAGTACCTACCCCGTGAGCTGGACACACGGTGGATCCTCGTCAGTGCCTGCATTTCCAGGCACTCGGTCTCGGTTAACTGCTTGATCGCGCGATCGTGCATGAAACGCTTCCTATCCTCGCGTGATGGAACAGAACACTGGTTCCGTCTCTAATCTTCCGGAGCCTTTAGGTTGACGTTGAAACTCCCGGCCACTACACTCTACGTTTCAGAAGGAACCTTTTCTTGCTAAAGCGTCGCACACTTACCTCGCAGGTTATTGAACATGTGCTAAGCCTGATCAAGACAAGGAAGGTGAAGGTCGGAGAAACTCTCCCAACCGAAAAGCGACTTACCGAAGTACTTGGTGTCAGTCGCACTTGTGTGCGG
Organism: uncultured Acidobacteriaceae bacterium; assembly: GCA_963775365.1. Classification (GTDB taxonomy): domain Bacteria; phylum Acidobacteriota; class Terriglobia; order Terriglobales; family Acidobacteriaceae; genus PALSA-350. The sequence goes on from CAVZJL010000016.1 coordinate 2,073, forward strand.
GAGGCTCTCAAATCGCTTGAATTTCTGGGCATGGTCACGATTCGACCGCGAATCGGGGCAGTCGTTCAGGAGTCCTCTTCGGCCATGCTCCTGAGCGCGCAGCACTTTTCTTCCGACGACCCTCAGAACGTCGACGTCCTGCAAGAGTTCCGCAACATCATCGAAGTAGGTATGGTTTCGCTTGCTGCGGAACGGGCTACCCGGGAGGACATCCTCTACATGGAGCGGGTGATTGAAACCTATAAGCGCGAGATCAGACACGGAAAATTAGACTGCTATACCGATATGGAGTTTCACAAAGCGGTTGCTGCTGCGTCTAAGAATTCGATGGCGATCAAGGTGTGGGATGAGATCGCGCCGCGTCTTGCTGAGGTACTCACGCATACTATCCAGATGCCCAAGGTGCCGGAGGAAAGCGTTCACGATCACCTTAAGATTCTTTGCGCAATCAAAGAGCGAAGTCCACAAAAAGCTCGAGCCGCCATGCGCGCTCATTTGAAAAATGCTGATTGTGTTCGCCGGGTAGCACAGCTTCAACGTTCCGGAACTGCCGGGTTGCGTCAAACCGGCACGCGCCCAGTAGCAAAAGCTGCAAACGGTGTGTCAAGGCGGCGCAAGAAGTCCTGAAAGCACAAGTTTCACTGCGGACTTTTGAAGATCGCTTTAAGGCGGCCGGCTATGACGCTGGCATCGCCAGGCTGCAGGGCCTCCGGCATGATTACAACATTCCCGGAGGCCGCAAGCTTCTCGAAAACACATATAGGCGGATTGCCTTCCTGTAGCCTGTTTATCACTTCGCAGGCGTCGATCTTTGTTGTGGCCGCGTCGATTCTGATGTGGACATTGGGAACAGGGCGCCCATTGGCTTGGGGGAAAACCATGGCCGCGTGAACCCCGGGAATTCCGTCCAATGCTGACGTGATGCTTTCCATATCATTCATCCATTGCCGAAGTTCAGCTTCAAAATCGCGAAGCGGATACAGTTTGAGGGCCGTAATCAATCCTACAATCTCTTCTTTGCCTACTTTGAAACCACGACCGACACCATGATGGGGTGGGCCCGCGAGGATTCCCTCGGCGAGCAGGCGCCTGTATGGCCATGTTTCCGGGAAGACATCCATGTCTTGATGTTGTAGTGCTGCGGACAAGATCAGATCCTTCTTCCCGCATAAGATGCCTGTTGATTGCGGTCCGCGAATGTTCTTGCCTCCGCTGAACGCAACAAGGTCAACTCCGCTGTCGATGAAGGAGCGGAGGTTGCTGGTGGGGGAAGCTCCGCCGATGCATCCACAATGACCGGCAGCTTGTGCCTATGGGCAATGCCGACAAAATCACGCAGGGGTACGACACCGTCGTTAGCTCCCGCTAGGAAGAAGAGCGCCGCGGTTCGCTCAGAGATGGCTTTTTCCACCTCATAAGGAAAAGTATGGTAACTGAAGCCGACCTCCACGAACCGGGCGCCAGCCAGTCGCAATGCGTGATCGTAGTCATTGCGGTGCGATCTGTGCACGACGATTTCGTTTTTTAACCCGGTCGGGTCAGGAAGCTGATTCATGATCGCGACGTCTAATCGCGCCAGGCAGGCCGCAGCTGCCAGCGTTAAAGCCGCCGAGGCGCCGCTAGTCACGATGCCCGCTTCTGCCCCGGTGCTTTCAGCGATGATGCGGCTTGCGGCTTCCTGCAGGTCCTCGATCCGAATACAGGATTTTCCGGCCTCACGCATTGCATCCATGACTTCAGGCATAGCAATACAGCCGCCAAGTTTGGTGCTGTAGCTGCGTGCGTTGATCACGCGCCGAACACCCAGTGTGTCATAGATGCTTGTTTTCTCTGATAGATCCATGCCTTGTCCTGTCACTGAAAAACGATCGAGGTCTCTTCCACGCCGAGAGCAATCGTTGGATTCACCACGGTCATCTGATGGATCTCTTCCTCCGACACTCCTTCGCCGCGCAATAAAGGAAGAAATTTGTCGATGACGTGGGTATAGCCTTTGCCTCCATAGGCTGCAAGCTGGGTTTTGAAACAGAAGTCGCTGGAAAGGAGAATCTGAGATAAGTGGCCGTCCGTAATAAGCCTCGCGACGTTTTTGGCGCGCATCAGATCCGTCGCGTAGCCATCCTTCTCGAAACCGATGTTATCAATTCCAAGGAACACACCTTTTTCGGCGATGGACGCCAGGCTTGTCGTGTCAATCCGATCCCCCAGGTGACTTATCACAATCCGGCTGAACGGCACGAATTCTTCCCTTAAAAGAGCAATCTGTTCGAGGGCCAACTCTCCAAAGTGAGTGGTGTGCGTCACGATCGTGACGCCGGTCTTTCGTTGCGCTCGGGCACATGCCCGAAATACTCTCTCCTGCGCGGGAGTGATACTACCTCTCTCCGTTCCGATTTCGCCGATGACTCCAGCGCGCACACTGGTCCCGTCGACACCGACGGTGAGTTCGCGTACCACTATGTCTGCAAGTGCGTTCGTGTCGAGCTCATAAATAAACTTCGGATAAACCATCTCCCGATACCAGGCTGCGCCCATGATGATGTTTACGCCGCTGGCCTCAGACAGCCTGCGCAAAGCCGCCGGGTTGCGCCCGATGCCGCCGCTGGTCACCTCAACGACAGAACGGCCGCCTATATGCTTGTAATCGAGTAATTCCTGTGTAGCCAGCGCTTCGTCATCAAGAATTCCGTCATAGGTGCGCACGATGTTCCACAAATCAATCATGAAGTGTGTATGTGAGAGAGTGAATCCAAGCGTATTGACCGATACCGGGCCCTTGACGGTCATTATCTGCATTCGGCGAACAATCTCCTCGGGTTGTGGACCATCTCCGTATAACGAGCCTGGGCGCTAAAAATCCTGAGCAAGCATAAAAGGTGCCAGGCATTATTGCTAGTATCATCATACAAATGATGATGGGGGACGAGGGACCGTCTCGCATGTATTTTCTTGCGCTGCAATCTTCTGACGAGGGGAGATTCATTTGCACTCGCAAACGGGTAACAGCCGGGTTGGCCTCTTTGCCTACCCCTGGGACATCATCGACACCGGAGTGGCAGAGTTCGTTGCCCATTCCGTGCAGCTCGGTGTCACCGAGGTGCACGTGACCACCTGCTATCACAGCGGAAAGTTCCTTCTCCCCCGCAACAGCAGGCGTAAGGTATATTTCCCCAAGCCGGGATGCGTATATTTTGCTCCGGCGCCTGGCGCTTTCCGGCAGAGCGTGACGCCCCCGGTCAGCGAACTTGCGGCAACCGGCTGGCTTGACCAGCTTGGGGGCGCGGCGCAGAAGCAGCAGATTCAACTTGCCGCGTGGACGGTCTTCTTTCACAATTCCAGTCTTGGCCAAGCCCATCCCGACCTGACCTTGCGTAATCTCTTCGGTGATCCGTATGGATTTGCTCTATGCCCGAGTCATCGCCGCGTCCAGGATTATGCGGTGGATCTCTGTAAAAGTATCGAGGCCACCGGGGTATTCGCCGCCGTTGACCTCGAATCCATGGGATACCTGGGCTACGTTCACGGCTATCACCACGAGGTCGATGCAATCCCGCTTGGCACATTGGAAAAGTTCATTCTATCGCTGTGCTTTTGTGAAGGATGCCGGGTTACTGCTGCTCAGGCTGGAATTAAAATCGATGGTCTGAGGGCAACTCTGGAGCGTATCATCCTGCAGCGATTTAAGGCGGATCACGCAGCAGGCGGCGATCCCCAAAACGCCGAACAGATCTCGACGCTTCTCGCCTTGATTCCCGAAATGCAGGCGTTCGTCTCACTTCGATGTGCCAATATCGCAAGTCTTATCGCGCGCATAAAGGTTGAGTGCCCAAAAATAGAATTGAATCTATTTACGTCCAGCTTCGTCGGTTCTCCTTCTAATATCTGGATGGAGGGTATAGACTTTCTTTCGCTCAGGGAATTGGTTGACCGATTTGTCCTGCTGGCCTACAGCAGTGACCCCGATGCTGTTAACACTGACCTGCTCTTTTGTCTGTCCTTAGTTGAGGACTCGTCGAAGTTGAACCTGGCTCTGAATCTGGGTCTTCCGGCCACACCGTCGCTTGCTGGCGCATCCAGGATCGTGCAATTTGCATTGGAGCAGGGCATCGGAGCGTTTGCTTTTTTCAACTACGGCTTCCTCGGTGGTGGCCGGCTCGGATGGGTGCGACAGTTGTCTAATCTTATCCAAGACAAAAAGAGCCACGGGTTTTACCGATGACGAGCGCGATCAAAGTCGGGATCATCGGTTACGGCGGAATTGGCAGGTTGCACGCCCGCGCTCTTATGAATGTGCCGGGCATGAAGTTTACGGCCGTGACAGAGACGAGATCAGCTCTGCTTGACGGGCTGGACCCCGCAATACAGCGATTTTCAGATTACCGCGACATGCTCCAGCTGGATATCGACGCCCTCATTGTCTGTTCACCAACCACCTTTCATGCCGCCACTTGCCTGGACGCGCTCTCCTGCGGTAAGCATGTGCTTGTTGAAAAGCCGATGGCTACTAGGGTCGAAGAAGGCCGCGCGATGTGCAATCGTGCCCGTGACGTTGGCCGCGTGCTTATGGTCGGTATGACGCACCGCTTCTATCCTGAGATGCGCGAGGCAAAACAGCTCGTGGACGATGGCGCGATTGGTGAGGTGCTTATCTGCAACGATACGATCATCGAGCCGCTGGGTTCTCAGGCCTTGCCCGGGTGGTATATGGACAAGGCTATGGCTGGCGGCGGAGTTGCCATGAGCGACGGTATTCACCTCATTGATCGTCTCCGTTGGTTCACTGGGGCGGATGCCCGCCGGGTCATGGGTTCAGTTGGAAACAGATATTTCAAGGCGCCAATCGAAGACACTGCTCACATGTTTCTCTGGTTAGACCACAACGTTACTGCTCACTTGACGATGGCTTTCATGAAAGCAACCCACCCTCTCGTCTGCAGTTTACAGCTCGTTGGGACCAAGGGAAGTATGGTCGTTCACACCTGGCAGGGATACACCCTTCACGGGCAGCTGGGGACAGAGCACAAGGTGCTCTACCAGAACGAGTCTCATGCCTACAAAGTGCAGGTGGGCCTTGAGGCAGAGATCAGCGAATTCGCCAGCGCCATCAGGGAGAACCGCTCGGCCGTGCCAACGCCGGAGGATAGTTTGAAGGCCCTCGAAATTATCGCAGCCTTTTATACTGCCGCGGAGACGGGCGCCATCGTCTCCCTAAACTGACTAGATCCGAACGCTCCATTCCGTTCGGGAAGGAACTGTGGATGTGCGGTAAGCACCATCGACTATTAATCTCAACCTACTTGCAGGCAGGATTGCATGGGATTTGATCTGCTGTTCAAAGGCGGCCATGTCATAGATCCCGGGCAGGGCCTCAATGCGATTATCGACGTTGGAATCACCCGGGGAAAAATATCTGCGATCGGTAACGACTTGCCGGCGACCGATTGTCTTCACGTGAAGGATGCGCGTGGAAGCTATCTTTGTCCCGGGCTCGTTGATCTTCATGGACACTGGTATGAAGGAGATCTTTACGGGATCGATCCTCGGATATGCCTGGACTACGGGGTGACTACAGCCGTCGACGCGGGCTCGACGGGCTACGCCAATTTTCCCGCATTCCGTCGAGAGACCATCGACAAGTGCCCGATCAACCTCTTCGCCTTCGTTCATATCTCCTTTATGGGGCTGCTCGCTCCCTTTGCAGAGGAACTGTTGAATCTCTCCTATGCGCGCCCCATAGAGACAGCGTTGACGATTGAACGAAATCGCGACCGGGCGCTGGGGGTGAAGATCCGTATCGGCAGTATGACGGGCGACCACGGGATGGAGGCACTGGGGCAGGCGCTCCTGGCAGCCACGGAAGCGCGCGTACCGTTGATGGTTCATGTGAGCAAAGGCGCGGAAGAGCTTCAGATCCTCGGCCGCCTGCGGGCCGGTGATATCGTGACCCATTGTTTTCATGGCCGAGGGAATCGTCTCTTCGAGCATGAAGGCAAGATGACAACGCGCTCTGTGCTCGAAGCTCGTGATAGGGGCATCATCTTCGACGTCGGCCACGGATGCGGCAGCTTTTCCTGGGATACTGCGCAACGTGCCTATGAGCACCACTTTTATCCCGATACGTTGAGTACCGACCTGCATCGCTGGGCCGTTGAAGAGCCATTTAAGGTGACCCTGCCATCCGTCATGTCCAAGTTCCTCTGCCTGGGTATGAGTCTGGAGGACGCGATTTTGAAGACGACATACGCGCCCGCAAAGGTCTTGGGCCGAGAGCAGGAGATTGGTTCTTTACGTGTTGGTTCCCGCGCCGATCTGCTTCAATTTGACCTGGTGGCAGGTGAGTTCAAATTTCAAGATACGCATTTTGAGACGCGCGTTGGCTCTTCCCACATCGTCCCCAGAACAGTTGTCAAAGACGGCGCCATTCATAATCCTGGATCCGTAGCGATAAACCTACGCGAAATGTTTGCGTCGGATGTTGACGTCTTCCGGGGTATGGGCTGGCAGCCGCCAGAAGCGTGAGTGCAGGAAGTGGCTTCGTTACTATTTGTCCCGCCCGTTGGACGTGAACTTCGTGGTCCTCACGCCCGCAGGATAAAGTGTGCTCCGTTGGCGGCAAAATAGAGAGACGAGGATTGTGTGCGTGAAAAAGTTCCTGGCAGCGTTGCTGTTTTGCCTGGCATGCACCTGCTGCCTGTTTGCAGCCGGCACCACCTCAGCCGCTGCCAACGGGACTGCGCGCACCTGGATGCCGCAAGCGCGCGATTTAAAGCTGGCGAGCAATGCCGCACAGCCGGACATTTACGAAGTGCTTTGTTCAGGCCCCAGCCATGATCCCTGCGACGCCGGTATGGAATGGAAGTATCCAGTGCGCTTGGACAGGCTCAGAATTACCTACGCGTCGCTCTTCGGGCGCGTTTACCAGCCAGCCGTCGCCGGGCAAGAACCTGAATATTGGGATGGAGCAGCGTGGCGAAGTCTGCACGCATCGGTTCGGGTTGACGCTAGCAAGCGGTCAGAGTTCGCATCCGTGCAGCAGTTTGGATCTGTGACGTGGGAGTATGCTTTCCGGCCGATCGCTACCACTCGGCTGCGGGTACGCTTGTTTCAACCGCAAAATCCAGACTCTGGCCATCGTTGCTACGCGATACGACGGATTGAAGGGGAGTTGAGCGGTGTTCCAACGCCTCCCAGCGATTTTTCAGCGTTGCGGAGCCCTTCGATTTCCGGCCTTGCATCCGCGACACCGGAATGGTTGCATGATGGTGGCAATCTTGCGCTTCCCGAGTCGGGCGTTCACTTGACTCCGGGAACGACAGCAGAGCTACACTGGCCGAAACCATTGCTGATCAACCAGGTAAAGCTTCAGCATCATCAAGTGTTGCGCTCAGTCGAATGGTGGGACGGTGCCTCTTGGCGCCCTGTCGAAAACGATGGCAGTGAAGGTCCCGATCATATCGAATTTCTTCCGGTAGCTACCTCTGGTTTACGCCTGCATGGCAGTTCATCCATTCAGTTTGCAGAAGTAACGCTGAACGGCAACGCGGTGCGTTATTTCAACGAAGTGCAAAGCGCGCGCACCGATCTTCTCGGCGATCGCTTTCGCCACATGCAGCAGGGCGATCTGAACGCCATGCGCGGTCTGATGCTGCCCATTGATTTTCACAAGACGGCTATCGGCCGTCCGGGAGACCAGGAAGAAACCATTGTGCTTTGGAATGGCACAGTACTTCAGTTCGAGGGGGATAAAGCCGTTGCCCCACTCGATCGTTGGTTTGTTCCTTCGTTTTCAACAAGAGATGGCGGCAATATCCCGGGAGCGGACTGGAATCGAACACAGACGAAGCTTTTGAATGGTTTCTTGCCCGCAACCGTCACCACCGCCACGTTAAACCATGTGCAGCTGCGGCAAGTGGCATACGTAACCTCGCCCGACGACCACGTCTATGGCACCGTTTTGGACGTTTCAATCGGCAACACCAGCAACGTATCCATCCATGTTCCTTTCATGCTTGCTATGGGCCGTCGGCAGAACCAGCGCCGGGCCGGTGTGATTCAAAGTGTGTTTACCTTCGCACCAAAACCAACGAACTATCAACTGGCGCGTCAGGGGCATGCTGTGCAACTCTCCTCGGGCGAACTCGTTCTCTATGCAGAGCAGCCCGCAACGTGGGAATCGACTGGCCTCGAAGACCACTTGAAATACAACTTCACTTTGCGCCCGGGCGAGCAAAAACAATTTCGATTCTTCATTCCCGCGCCGGGTGCGGATCCCCCGTCGCTGGATGATCTTAAAAAAAGAAACTGGGCAGCATCCCTCTCGCAATTTGAAGCATGGTGGAACGCTACGCTTACCTCGAAAATGCGTATCGATGTTCCTGAGCGCGAAATCAATGACATCTATAAGAGCCTGTTAGCTCAATCACTCATCATCACGCGCGATGGAGACACGCGAGTCTCTTACGGCGCATATTTTTATGAGTCCTACTTTGGCATCGAAGAAGGCTGGCCGGCGGTTGCACTGGCGCAATACGGGTACGGAGACGAAGCAGAGAAAATCCTGAACATCATGCTGTCGCCCGGGCTCATGGCAAAGCAGGGACAGCATTACCAGTATCGCAACGGACTCGAACCATGGTACGCAATTTGGATTTACAGGCTTACAGGCGATCGGTCCTGGCTTGAAAGGATTGCTCCAACCCTTAAGGAATCGGCGGAATGGACGATGCAGGCGACGGATGAGAATCATGATCCGAAATATCCCGGCATCCTTCCCCGCCATACATACGGAGGCGACGTCAAGACGCCCGCCTACAGTCTTTATGCAAACGCCACTTGCTGGCGTGGACTGCACGATACGGCGATAGCGTTTCGTGCTTTAAACCAACCCCTCCTTGCAGATCGCTATGCGCGTGCCGCAGAGCAATACAGGGAACGGCTCTTGCGCATCAGCGACCAACTTGTGGACAAGAAGTCGAGCCCACCCTTTTTGTCCATGTCGTTTGAACTGGGTTCAGCTGCCACTGCCGACTACCGCGAAAGGGAACCGACCTACCCCTTTCTCTCCCCGGATGTTCCTGCCACTGATACTTGGGACTATCTTGCGAACTACTGGAATCTGTTTGCGCCCATGATCCTTGAAGTGAAGCTATTCCCGGCGGGTGACCCGCGCGCGAGCTGGATCCCTAGTTATATCGAACAACGCGGCGGCCTGTTGGCGGGCGAGACCAGGTTCCTGATGGGATTGGATCAGGAATATGGCAAGGGCTACTACGAAAGTCTGCTTGAGAGTGGAGACCGTTCCCGCTTTCTTACATCTTTCTATGGCGTACTCGCGCACGGGATGTCTTCGAATCTATACAGCTTTCCAGAAGTGACTGGTGTCTTCCCAACCCGCACCAGTAACGAAGCCAACTGGCGCGAACATATGCGGGAAATCTGGAACTGGTATTTTGTTTGGGACTTCGGCGGATGGCACACCAGTGAAGGCGATCCTCTTTCCGCTGCTCCTGGAATGGCTCTCCAACTCCTCCGTATGTCGCTGGTACGAGAAACCATGGAGACTGACTCGCAGGATGAACTTCGGTTGCTCGATGGTGCTCCCGCGCAATGGTTCTTGCCCGGGAAAAGGATCTCAGTAGAGGCCGCGCCCACCTTCTTTGGCAAGTGCTCTTTAACCATTGCCAGCGGAGTCGGCATCATCCACGCACACGTGCAGCGTGAAAATCACTTCGGTGCCAGGGCAACGACTCTCAGACTTCCTTCGCCGGACGGTCGGCCAATACGAGCGGTGACCTTGAATGGTCAGGACTATAAATCGTTTTCCGGAGACGAAATACTTCTGCCGGCTAGCGATTCAATCGATGTCGTCGCGACCTACTGAAGATCGCTCGCAAAGGCACATCAGATAGAGGCTGAGATGCGCGCCGCCGCGTGCCTGGTAAGCGCGACCACCTTGTCCATATCTTCAATTTGAATCTGGCTCACCGTTCCTGTCACACTGACAGCGGCAGACACATTGCCAACAGAGAGGATCGGAGCGGCGACGCAACGAATGCCCAATTCTTCTTCTTCATCGTCCATGGAATAACCCTGTCGCCGCACGCGGGCCAATTCGAGCATGAACATTTCGCGAGACGAGATGGTCTTTCGAGTAAACCGGTTGTAAGAGTAGCTTGCCAGCAGGTTCTCGATGGAATCCTCAGGCTGGAAAGCAACCAGAGACTTTCCCAGGCCAGTGCAGTGCAAGGCAGAGGTCTTTCCGATATAGGTATCGAATTTGATGATTCCAGGTCCATCAACCTTTTGCACGAAAACTACCTGGCTTCTTTCCAGTATGCCGACGTGCGCCGTGAATCCGGTCTCCTGGACCAGCCAGCGGAGATGAGGCAGAGCAGCATCAGGCAGAGGGCTAAGGTTGAGCGCTCTGCGGCCCAGGGCGAACAGTTTGGTGCTTAAGTGAAAGCGGCGGGAGGGCGGATGCTGACGTATATAGCCCAATCGCTCGAGAGTCGAAACCAGCACATGGGTTGTGCTTTTAGGAATTTCGAGCTTGCGGCTCATCTCTGATATGTTCCAGCCGCGTTTTGAAGAGTTCAGCAATTCCAAGATTGAGAAAGCCCGGTCAACCGAACCTGAGCAGGGTTTCTTCGAACTGGCCATTGTCGACCTCCTGAGTGCGAACTTCCTTGCTTAGCCCTTGATGAAAAACGACCTGGGCGACATGGCCCCCTATTCTTATTACATTTCAGTGAATTGCGTCTTGTCGTAAATGTCAGCTTTGCGCCCTCGGTCGTCAAGAAGAATCAGGACTTTCGTCCATAATACTGGACGAAGTCTAGGGGGAGCGAGTTGGGGCGTCAATTAAATAGCTGAAACAGCAATAGTTACGGCGAACGCGGGGCAGGACTCGTCGACCAGGCCTCGAGAACGAAATTGCCGTAGCCAGCGGGGCTTATTGCTGCTTTCTGCGCCAGCGTGCGAGCGAAAAGAGAGCGAGGGAGGCGCCGTCGGCGAAAAGTAATGTCCACAACATCAGGGACGCGATACCCCGCGTGTTCTTGAAAATGCCGGCCAGTAAGATCGCAACGCCTGCGCCAGCACCGCCCAACATATTCAGGCACCCGGTGGCGAAGCTGAAGTTGCTGCGATCGGTGAAGTCGTACAGACATGAAAACGTGTTCGCGATAAAAATTCCCGAAGAGAGGCCAAAGCAGAAGGTGGCAATTTGCAGCAGGAAGAGGGAGTGGGTCGAGAAAATGAGCAGCGCGAATGGAGAACAACACAGCACTCCACCCAAAGCCACTTCGATGCGGCCGGTGAACGTTTTAGTCACGGCCCAATCGCCCAGGACACCTCCCGCAAGCACTCCCAGTGCCGACCCGATCTGCAGACAAAGTGTGCTGGTCACGCCACTTTGCGTCAGATCCAGTTGGTATCGTTCGTGCACCACCGTTGGAAGCCACGCATAGATCATCCAAAGCATGGCGCAGAAAGCGAAAAAGACTGCGGCCAGCAACAGAAAGGGAAGGGATCGAACGGCCCTGAAAGGTGAGGTGCGTTCCGCCGGTATTGGTAATGAAGCAGAATGGAATCCCCAAAAACGCCAGATTAATACGATCGAATAGACCAAGCCGGTGACCACAAGAAATTGCGAACCACGGCGCCAGCCAAACTGTTGAGCTGACCAGCCACCGTACATACCCCCGATGGAAAGACCCACAAATTGCGCCAGCCCGAGAGCGGAAATGGCGCGCGACCGCGCTGTGACCGGATAAATCGTGGCGATCAGCGCGAAGGCAGATGGTACGAACAGGGCTTCTGTCAGCCCCATCATGCCCCGCCAGAATATGAGCTGTGAGAGATCGCGGCTGACTGATGTGCCAAATGTTGCCAAACTCCATAAAATCAGGGCCGCAATCACCAGTCGATGGCGCGGGATCCGGTCCGCCATATACCCCGCCAATGGCATGGCAACGGCATAGCTCCATGCAAACACACTCCCGGTCAAACCGAGTAGCGTGTCTGAAAGTGCCAGGTCGAGCCGCACTTGCGCGAAGACGGCAAAAAAGAACTGCCGGTCCGCATAGTTCAACATGAAGGCAAGAGCCAGCAGAAGAACCGGGGTCCAACTCTGATTGTTCTCACGAATCTCAGGCGCTGCAATTGTGCTCAAGCCATCACCTGATACTGATTTCGAGCTCGTGTGGAAAGCTGACCGTCTCAGAATAAGTGCTTTTGTCGGATGCGTCTGCTTTAATCCAGGATGGTGGACAATCTCAGCCTGGATGCTTGCTCCTGGCATGGCAGGCGGATATATTTTCAGGGGAAAGTCCCCCGTTGTTATCGAAGCCAGAGGATAAAATTCCCCGCTACCCACCAGTATTGGACAGAATGAAGCTGATTGCGTTCGTATCAGATGAGAACTATTTGGCGCTAGCCAACGTAGCAGTTGAACTCGAGTCCCTAACCAGTGGGGACCGACACCTTTTGCTCTCCTCAGCACGAGGAGCACTTTACAGCAACATCCCTTCAGGCAGCTATCGAGTGACGCTTTCCAAAGACGGATACGGTGCCAAGTGGGTCGTCTGCGAATTGGTGCCCGGTACGCCATACCAGTTTCGTCTATTGAGCGATTGCATCCTGGGATTTATGTGGCCGAAGTGGATTCGCACCGATGAGGCTGCGGAGATTCGTTGCCATAGTCCGGAACCCTACCAACTCACACTCTGGCGATATGGTCTTAAAAAAGAGTTTGTTCGCATGCTCGGGTGGTACGACGAGCATGGCCCTCGGGCGACCGTCCAAATTACGCCTGACGGTGACTACTCACAGACGGGGGTGAATTGGAATCGTTGTGGTTATCCCGTCCCTCATGTCCAGCAGTCTGTTAGGGGCCCGGAGCATTCGGGGCTCTACTATCTTTGGGCGCGCACGGCTGCCGGTAGGACGTTTTCGTTTCCCTGGGTAGTCGCGCCGAAGATACCGCGCGCCAGGATGGCAGTGCTTGCTTCCACAAACACATGGAATGCTTATAACAACTTTGGGGGCAGATCGAACTACATTAACAACGCCGGCTTGCCGCCGACACCAACCGTGAATGCCCGGCAAGACCTTACTCGTTTCACCAGTGCGCAAAGCGCGTGGTCGATCGAGGACAAGGAATACAAGCCGCTCGCATTCGAGCGGCCGGAACCGGGCAATGATATTTTTGATAACCCACCTTGGGGTGAATCTTCGATCACTGACCCGATACAAGGTAGGATGCAGTGCGGGCAGGCGCCTGGAGAATGGCGCCTTCTGGGTTGGTTGGAGCGAGAGGGATTTGCCTACGACTACTATGCCGAAGCGCAACTGCACGACGGCGCGCTGCCCCTCGAGGCCTATAAAGTCCTGGTGACCTCGGTTCATCCCGAATACTGGACGCGTGAAATGTTTAACCGCGTGGACACCTGGGTCCGTGAGCAGGCGGGCAGGCTCATTTATCTGGGAGGCAACGGCGTAAACTGCGAGGTGTCGTTCGAACCTGGCGCTACCATGCGATGCCTGTCCTTCGACGATTCAGGTGACTCCGCCTCGGGTCACGACTCACGCATGCACCGCACTTTCAAATCAGAGGCAACAATGTTGGGAGTGGCTTTCTCAGAGAGTGGAGTGATGACTGCCGCCCCCTACCGCACACTTGCCGCGGATCATTGGGTCTTTGCCGGCACCGGACTTCGCAATGGAGATCTCTTTGGCGAAAGAAGTCTGCACGAGCGCGTTTCAGGGGGCGCATCCGGACATGAAACCGACAAGATTACCTCGAGCTCGCCCAAGCGGCTCGACCATCTAGCCAAAGGCATGAATCCTGACAATGGGGGGGCCGACATGGTCTACTTCGAGCAGGGTTCAGGAGCTGTTTTTTCTGTCGGCTCGATTACCTGGGTCTCATCCCTGTTTCCAGATGATCGTGTTTCTCGAATCACGCGCAATGTCATTGAGCGCTTTCTGGAATGATCATGAGAACTACGAGCCCGCGCAACACCAGGGAGCGATACAGATGCGTCTTGGAGAAATGACCTGGCAGGAAGTAAATAGTCTTGATCGTGCAACCGTCGTTGTAGTTCCGTTCGGCGCTATGGAGCAGCATGGCGCTCACTTGCCGCTGGAGACAGATACGCTGATTGGCGAAAGCGTCAGCCGGCGTCTCGACGAAAGTTGTGAAGGCAGGTTATTGGTGCTGCCAACCCAATGGCTGGGTCTCTCGACGCATCACATGGGTTTCGCGGGAACGGTGAGCGCAAGTGTGGATACCTATCTCGCTTTGGCCGCGGAGATCATAGGTTCGATTGCGCAGGCCGGCTTTGCCAAGATTCTGGTTCTAAACTCCCACGGAGGAAATGCTTCGGCCCTCGACGTCGTCCTCACCAAGTTGCGATTATTGCACCCGGCCACCCGTATCGTTCTCGTGACCTACTGGAATATTGCGGCTCAGCAGTTGGGCGTCATTCGTCAGAGCAAGGAGGGCGGAATGGGCCACGCCTGCGAACTCGAAACCTCTCTCGTGCTTGCGGAGAAGCCACAGCTGGTTCGGGCGGACCGTCTAAAGGCTGACGGTAAGTGGCCCACGTCTCGATTCATGGCTTCTGACATGTTGGCTGGTGGCCCCGCCACTGTATCGCGAGCGTTTACAGAAATCAGCACCGAGGGTGCAGTCGGTGACCCACGGACGGCCTCATCTGAAAAGGGCCAAAAATTCTTCGACGCGATCGTCGCCCAATTGCGTGAGCTGGTGGACGAGCTTGCCTCGGGGAAGTTAGAAGACTTTCGCTCAGCCGGCACGTAGACCCAATCCGACCGCTATCTTTAGTGGTCCAATTCCCCCGGAAGGTCGATCTCGACTCCCAATCCTGGCCCATCCGGCAATACAGCGCATCCATTACGGTAACGAATGGGCGCAGCCGTGTAGTGGTGCTTATAGTAGAGCGGGCCGATGACATCATGGTCCACGCTGGTAGCTAGTTGCGGAACTGCGACGGCGGTGTGCAGCATGGCGGCCGTTCCCAGATCCATCTCCAGATTGCTTCCGATGACGCACTTCAGCCCTGCACTCGCTGCCATCTGCGCAATTTCGAGGGAACGCAAAATACCCCCATTCTTTCCCGGGTAGATGCTGATAAGGTCACAGGCCTCTTCGCGGATGGCTTGTAACGCATCCCCTGGTGTAAATACCGACTCGTCAAGCATAAGGGGGATCCTGGTCAGCTGCCGCAAGCGGGCGCTTCCTCGAAAGTCTCCGCGGCGTAGCGGCTGCTCGAGGGCATTTACATTAAGCCGTTCCAGGTAGGGAATAGCGCGTCGCGCATCGGCCTCTGACCAGCCTCCATTGGCGTCGACTGCGACTCGAAAGTCATCGCCTACCGCCGACCGAACCGCTTCCACGCGAGCGATGTCTCCATTCACGTCCAGGCCAACCTTGACCTTCACCGCCCGCAAGCCAAGCTGTACAGCATGCCGGGCCACACGTGCTGCCTCATTGGGAGTAAAGGCTCCAATGGAAAACTTGAGCCCGATTTCCAGGGGTCGCCGAGGACCACCCAAAAACACATGAACGGGAACGCTCAGACTCCTGGCTGCCACATCCAGCAATGCCATCTCAACTGCGGCTTTGATAAATGGGTTTCCTATGACCACTCCGTCCATTGCTTGCGCGAGAAGGCCAAATTGCAAGGGATCGGCACCCAGCAATAAAGGCGCAAACAACTCGCGGACAATCTGTTGCGCACCCCCCGCATTCTCTCCGCTCCATACCGGAACGACCGTGGCCTCACCGTAACCAGTGCCCCCCTCGTCGGTACGGATGCGAATCACGAGGTAGTGCGATTCCGGGTGCTTGCCCGCGGCGCTGACGATCGCAAGCTCGGGATTCACGATTTGGGAGATAGGGAACGTGTCGATGGCAACGATTTTCATCTGTTCTTTTCAGTCCCTCGCAAAATACGTGCGCCGCCTAGCTCTTTAGCTCGAGCCTTGACATGGCCAGTTTAGCGAACATGTAGCCGCTCATAGCCGCCAGGATAGATGCCCACGCGGCCCACGCGAAATGACCGCCCATGAGGCTGAATAAGGCAACCGTCAGTGAAGAATAAAAGACGATGCCCAGCATACAGACAAACAAGTCGCGTGCCGTTTCAGCAGCCCGGCTCTTCATCGCCTCAAGGCCCAGGCTCTGTTGTACAGGCCTCCAAAATCCGAGAGGCTTGGCGGATAAGTAAAATTTCTGAAGGATTTCCGGAGGTTCCGGGCTGGTCAGTAACGTAGCCAGCAAAATGCACATCCAGCCCAGACAGAAAAGTATGCCGAAACCTTGCCAGAACGGATATCGATCGAGGTTACTGAACGCAGGGATTAAATGATCGCAGCTATGCCCAGTCGCGCCGCGAAACCAGTGACGGAAGGTGGAGGGTAGCACGGCATCCGATCCAAACCAGATCACATAACCGGCCGGAAAGCCGCCCAGAACACCGACCATGTCGCCAACTGCATTGGTTCGCCACCAGAACCATTTGAGCCACGCCAACGGTAGAGAAAAGACAACCAGCGACGAGTTGATAAAGAGGATCCACTTTCCAAGTTGTGCGGGGTCGATCATTGCGCCCAGGGCGAAGGAAGTTATGAGTAGCAACGCGGATACCACCCGGCTGGCAAGAACCAGTTCCTGCTGATCGGCTCGCGGCCGGAGTGTTCGTTGGTAAACGTCGTTGATCAGATAACTGGATGCCCAGTTACCGATAGAAGAGATCGCCGCCATGTACCCCGCCAGACTGCTGACAAGTAAAAGGCCAAAAAGACCTGGAGGAGCATACGTTTGCACCAACTTGCCCCATAGCGCCGCCGGTACGGCTATGCCTGAAGGCGGATAAAGAGCGGCTGCTGCAAGCGCTATCAGGATAAACGGTACCAGGCGAACAATCAGGGCCAGGACACCGTTCGCAATTTGTCCCACAATGGCATGCCATTCATTGCGTGCCGCCATAAAACGTTGTGCGGTCCATCCTTCGCCGGCAAACGGAGAACCAGCAAAGAAAAGGCCCTGCACGCAAAGTGCAACTAGCGACATCAGCGTGAGCGACCCGCCGGAAGGCAAAGAAGCTAGAAATTGATCTCCGCGCGTTGCCGCGATACGCGCCCAGACGTGCTGCATGCCGCCACCCTTGGATATCAGCAACCAGCCTAGAGCAACGTTTCCGCCCATTAGAATAACAAATTGGAACACATCGTTATAAGCCACCGCGAAGAGTCCGGCGATCAGGCTGTACACCACCGTTAGGGAGCCGAACACTAGAAGCACGTGAAACGATGTCCACCCGAGAATCGGGGTCGTCGTTGCTGCCATCCATGCCGCCGCATAGGCGATTGAGGTCATTCCCCATACCAAGCATGCATACACGGCGTAAACATTCCGATAGGTGGCGGCCCGTCGCCCGGCATAGCGGCGCTCGATGAACTCTCCCGTCGTCACGACTCCGAGACGCCTCCACATCGGCGCCCAGAGGATGGCCACGAGCGGCATCCAGATCACCCAGGAAATCCAGGCCATTAGCCAAAGGCCCGCGAACCCGGAGAGAAACACAACCATCACAAAGCCTTGGCCGCCGCCCGTGTAGCCGGCTACATCTGCGAATCCAATGACCCACCATGGTAGATTTCGCCCGGCAACAAAAAAGTTCTCTACGCTCTTGCCTGCCCGCGCTCGAAAGAATAGCGCGAGCCCCAGAACGGCGACACAGTAGATTGCGAGGATGCTCCAATCGACTAGCGACATGTTCTGGAGAAGAAAGAAGATAAATTCCGTACTACCGGGTTTAGTCCGGGCAGTCCTATTCCCGCGAACAGCTGGAAAGCTGGAAAAGATACGACGATTGTGCTCGATAACGCCATTCTGGTGTGAATGTC
Organism: uncultured Acidobacteriaceae bacterium; assembly: GCA_963775365.1. Lineage (GTDB taxonomy): Bacteria > Acidobacteriota > Terriglobia > Terriglobales > Acidobacteriaceae > PALSA-350. The sequence continues at coordinate 20,007 of CAVZJL010000016.1, forward strand.
ATAATAGCGACCGAGGAAGACATTTACCGATATTTATTGAGAAATTTGCCAAAAGTGTTCAGCCGGTTGGACACGCTGTTGCCTCCTGAGACTTGTATTCAGACATAATTACCCACGCGAAAATATGCCCACGGAAGAAGTCTTGAAACTAAGATCCATCCTGCTGGACGATCCTCTGATGGCGCTTGACCGTTGAAAACCAGCAAGCTACACCAGTGAGCAGGCGCTCCTTTAGAAGCGGAGCCGTGGATATCCGGCGCGCCTTAACCATTGCCTTGGGCTCTTAGAGTGGTTGGAGCAGCAATCGCGAGCATTTATTGCTCAGTATTAGTTACCCGGCCCCTTAGTGTTCTACATGTGTCAGGAGTGGTCCTTGTTGAAGCGCTTTCTGATGATCACGCTTGTATTGGTATTCGCTCACCCGCCAGACATCGCTTGGGGGCAAAAGGTACGGATCAGTGCATGGTACTGGCTGAACGCCGCGCCCAAGGTCGCTTGGGAAGGCGACTTCGTGACCATGAAAAAGATGGGATTCACTGATGTCGTCCTGTGTTGGGGCATTGACCTTGCGGCTGTTGGGTTCAGAACAGAAGACACCAGGACGGCCATCGAAGAGGCTTATCGCGCTGGCCTGAAGTCCTATCTTGTAGTGTGGCAGCCAACGGCGAATTCTCTTCCCAGACTTCCCGGGTTCGAACAAGTCGACTCTGCAGGCAATGTTCTGTTCTCTTTTGATGTCTTTAATCCTGAGTGGCGGCAAACGTCATGGAAGAAATACCTGCAATCGGTCGCGGCTGCTTATCATGAAGAGCCTGGGATGGCGGGTTATGTATTCGATGATTCCTTCACCCTCGGTCCTGTGGCTTCGGAGAGAGGGCCGGCCGGAAGCGGGATTGTCTCGTATGGCAAATATGAACAGGATCACTTCGGTGGTGAACTTCCCAGGAAGGTGACCGATCCACGATGGGATGAGTGGGTTAACGCTCGCCAGAACTGGTGGGAGGACTGGGCCAAGGATACAGTTGCCTTCATCCGTCAGATTGATAAAAACCCCGCCCATCAGATCTACCTCGAAGATCCGGCCGATGATGTTTTGCATCCTGATCGGACCAAAACGATTGGTTTGGACCTTCCGAGGGTCGCCAAGCACTTCGATGCCTTCGGCGCTTATTCGGATTTCGCGTACCGAGGCTCTCCCGGCGACGACGCTAAAGTGGTAAAGGGAACGCAAGACATCCTCGCTAAGGTGACGCAAGAGGTAGGTAAAGAAAAGAATACGATTTATACGTTCTGGGTGGCCAATCCAGCCGAGGAATTGGTACCGGGTCTTGCGAAATTTCCCACCGTGAAGCAAATCCGTCTGATTGCCGACGCCGCTTTGCAAGCCGGCATTCATCATCTGGATATGTATGGCTACCGTATCGGAGACTATCGCGTAGACGCTGGAACCTTGGAGAAGTTCAGCCCCGGAACTGGCCTGACGTATCCACTCACGGAACAGTTTCCACAGAAGTTTCTCTGGGATAGACCCGAAATCCAGGAAGAGCTAGGGAACTACCTCAGGGGCTTGAATAGCCCGGTCAAGTAGCGAACGCTGCTGGGCCGCGAATGAACATCGCTGGGATCGCACAGGTTATTTCCGTTCCGCATTTTTGGAACTCATTAGAACTATTAGATGCTTCGACCATAAGGAGACCGATCAATTGACGACTGGCGAAAGTAAACTTGGTGGTGTGAGGGCGGCAGGAAAAGCTGCACATGAATCCGACATCGCGCTTTTCGACACCATCGAAAAAACGTTCTACACTGCGGTGCTTGCCGATGCCCTGGATGAACTAGGAGAGCACGAACGGGCCATGCGGGAGTATCTCAGGCCTCTGCTGCCAGACAAAACGTTTGCCGGCTGGGCCCGCACAATTGTCTGTATGGATGCGTTCTACCAGCAAGCTGATCCGTACGGATTGGAGATCGAGGCGCTGGATAGCATCTTGCCCGGTGAGGTAGTCGCCGTCTCTACCGGTGAGTCGAAGCGCAACGCGCCCTGGGGGGAGCTTTTGTCGACCGCGGCCAAAGCGCGGGGGGCAAGGGGTGCAGTCGTCGACGGATTGGTGCGCGATGTTCGTGCGATCCAGAAACTCGATTTTCCGGTATTCACAGCAGGTATAAAGCCGGTGGATTCACGCGGCCGCGGTATGGTCGTCGATTACAACATTCCCGTCCTGTGCGGGGGAGTTGTCGTTACGCCGGGCGACCTGATTGTCGCTGACTACGATGGCGTGGTAGCCATTCCCGCCCATCTCGTCGATCAGACATTGGCTCTGGCCCGCGACAAAATCTCCAGGGAGAATGACAGCCGTAGGGACCTGATGAATGGCGCCTATCTCTCCGACGTATATACAAAATACGGGGTTTTATGAACGGAGTCTCAAGCTGCGCGGAAGATCAAGCTATGATTCGTGGCACAACTCGTTGCCCGAGTGCTGCATTAGCCGGGATCAAGCGGAGACGGCCCACAAGTGTGTTTCGCCAGCGCCGCGCAGTACGCGATTGCGTTTCGTCCAGCCCTATGGATTCTGTGAAGAAGGAACTTGATCCCGGCACATGCTTGGATCAAAGTTCAATCTACGTATTGTCATATTGACGCATCATAGTACCCGTGCTACTAGTAATACCTGTTAACAATGAAAAGCATTCTCGGTGGGCCAGTTGCAAGCGAAACACTAATTTTAGGGAGCCTCGGCATGACCAAATTAAAAGGCCTAACCATATGTCTCGTGTTGACCATAGTTTGCGCAGTAAACGCGTTCGCTCAGTCCACAGCGTTGATCGAAGGCACCGTGCGTGACTCGAGCGGTGCCGTGATTGTTGGATCCACGGTGGTAGCCAGGAACGAGGAAAGTGGGATCAGTCGAACCGTTACGACAAATTCCCAGGGCGCCTACGAGATCGTCTCACTGCCCATTGGTACTTACACCGTGACCGCCTCTGCTAACGGGTTCAGCTCGTCCGAAGTCTCCCATGTTGTTCTTCAGGTAACGCAGCAGGCCCTGATCGATCTGAAACTGAGCCCGGGCAGCGTGGGCCAGAATGTGTCGGTAAGTGCGGCGCCCTCACTCATCCAGACCGAAGTATCTTCGGTAGGTCAGGTAATTGATAACAAGAAAATAGTTGACCTACCCCTTAACGGCCGTGATTTCACTCAGTTGGTGTCGCTTACGCCTGGAGCTTTAACCAGCAATACTCCCGGCGGCCCCGCGGCCGGCAGCAATACTGGCTTTACGACAGTCTCCGTGAGCGGCGGCCAAAGCGAAAAGACGGAATTCCTATTGGACGGAATCTCTAACCAGGAACAACTCTATAACGGGGTGCAATTCAGTCCTTCCATCGACTTCATTGAAGAGTTTCGCGTCTTGTCAAATTCCTTTTCGGCTGAATATGGAAGAGGCTCTGCGATCATTGTTGTAAGCACCCGCAGTGGCACAAATCAGATCCACGGCACAGCTTTTGAGTTCCTTCGCAATGACGCTCTCGACGCGACCAACTATTTTGCCATAGGCAAACCCCCGCTGCGCCGGAACCAATTCGGCGGTTCCTTCGGTGGGCCCATCCTGAAGGATAAGCTGTTTTATTTCTTGAATTACGAGGGCACGCGCCTCGATAATCCGGTGACGTCGACTGTACTCGTGCCCACGCAAGCGCAGCGCAATGGAGATCTCTCAGCCCTGGTCACGCCAACTACTCCCATCATTGACCCCGCGACGGGTGCTGCTTTCCCCAACAACCAAATTCCCAACGCCGAGCTCGACGGGGCCGCGCAGTTTGTCTTGCAGTTTGTGCCGCTTCCCAACACGCCCGCCGGATTATTTAGTTATAACTCGCGTTCTACTCAGAATGTAGATCAGGGAAATGCTCGAGTCGACTATCAGCTTTCCTCCAAGGATTCGTTCTTTGCTCGCTACTCGATCAGCCACATTACCAGTTTCAGTCCCGGCGCGGTCCCGCAGAACGGGGCACAATCGTTAATCACCAACGCCACCAACGAGGGGTACAGCTACACTCACATTTTTTCGCCTAATCTTCTGAATCAGGTTCGTCTTGGCTATGCCCATCTTTACAACGCCAATTCACCCCAGGGATTAGGCACAAACTACACCACGCAAGCCGGCATCCTTGGCTTCGATCAGACGTCCCTCGTCTACCCCGGCTTTCCCCAATTCAACGTTGGTTCTTACGTAAACGGCACTCTCGTAAACGGCAATTTGTATGCGCCGCTCATCAATCCGACGACCGTTTGGGAGCTCAGTGACCTGGTCACCTGGAATCGTGGAAAGCATACTTTCAACATGGGCGTTGATATCCGCCGCTTCCACCTCACTTCGACGAACGCCGCCTTTTCCCGGGGCAGGTTTACGTTCAATGGCCAATATAGCGGCAACGCTCTTGCAGACTTTCTGGTCGGCGCGCCGGATCAGGGATACAGAGATTTCCCAAGAAATCTGTTTGGCGAGCGAGTGTTTAACTATCCAATCTTCTTCCAGGACGATTGGAAGGTGAGTAGCAATCTTACCCTGAATCTTGGTCTGCGTTATGATCTCGCGTCTCCTGATACGCAAGACCTGGGCCAGAATTCTGTGTTCGATATAAACCGGGGACAATGGATCGTTTCCACCTATAAAAACGGCCAGATCAACCTGGCGACGCAACAGGTCGCTCAAGACGCCTACGATGCGTACGGCGCGGACATGATAACGGCAAAGCAGGCTGGTTTGGATAATAATTTGCAGACCATGAGCAAGAAGACATTTTCTCCGAGAGTGGGGTTTGCCTTTCGTCCGTTCAGCGATGACAAGACAGTGGTCCGCGCCGGATATGGAGTCTTCTTTACTCTTTCCCCCGGCAACCCAACCGTGTCTCAATCAATCATCAACTTGCCCTTCATCGTGGACGAGGTTGTTCCAAACCAGCTAACGGCCGCAGGCACGCCTCTTTACACAACGGAAAACTTCTTTAATAATCCCTTTACTTCCGGCCCCCCTTATCTGAGCGCTCAGGACTTGAAAGTCAGGCCACCTTATAACCAGGAATGGAATCTGGCTGTTCAACGCGACTTGATGAATGGGCTTGCGCTACAAATTGCCTACGTGGGTAACAAAGGCACCCGGCTGGAAAAGGATATTCCGCTTAACTATGCTACTGTCGGGGGCTTGCCTGATTCCGGTTCAAGGCAAAGCCGGCGCCAATATCCTCAGTTCGGCAATGGTGACAATTTCACTAACATCGGGAGCTCGAATTACAATGCGTTGCAGGTTAGCCTGGAACAGCGGCTCTCGCACGGTCTCACCTTTCTCGCGGCGTATACATGGTCAAAACTCATGAACGACATGAACGTTGACGATGAGATGACTGTCCAAAATCCACAAAATCTAGCGCTGGACTATGGTTTAGGCTCGCAAAGCATCAAGAATCGCTTTGTTGCGAGCTTTAGCTACGCTTTACCAGTCGGTCGCGGTATGCAGTATCTAGCGACGATTCCTCGGCCTGTCGATCTGCTCATCGGTGGTTGGCGATTTGGCGGCATTGCTCAGTTCCAAAGCGGAAGTCCTTTCACGCCGACGATGGAGGCCAATCCGACCGATACCGACTACGCCACGCGGCCAAATCGAGTTGGCTCAGGGAGCCTGTCAAATCAGTCTATCAATCAGTGGTTCGACGTCTCTGCTTTCCAGGTGCCGGCGGCAGGCCAGATTGGTAATTCTGGCAGGAACATTCTTATTGGACCCGGATACCAGAACTGGGACCTTTCACTCCTGAAGGATTTCCACTTTACCGAACGGATCTATGCGGAATTCCGGGCGGAGGCTTTCAATACATTCAACCATCCGCATTTCCAGAACCCGGACACGGACATACAATCCGGGACTGCGGGACAGATCCTTAGTGCCGGCGATCCACGTGAACTGCAGGTAGCCTTGAAGCTTTACTTTTAGATGCCGGGCAATACACACCTCGAATACACTAACGAAAGGTTGACTACGACGGTGGGGGCTTACTAGTGCTTGTCGATTGCCACTCGCATGTGTGGGCCTATCCCGGCCATATCTCTGACGCATTTGTGAACGATGCCAACGCGAGATCCCGAGGAGGTATGAAGCTTGACCTCAACATTCCTCCTGAAAAACATTTGCAGGCGATGGCTGGGGTCGACAAGGTAATTGTGTTCGGTCTGCGGGCCCAATACTCCGGTTTGTCGGTTCCGAATCGATACATCAGCGACTACTCTGCGAAGTATCCGGATAAGGTGATCGGCTTCGGAGCCATAGATCCCGGAGTCGATCCCATTGGAGAAACGCTCGACGAGATCGTTCGCCTTAAACTGCGCGGAGTAAAGCTGGGCCCAATCTATCAAAATATCCACCCTACCGATCCTCGCATGATGCGGGTATATGCATTCTGTGAGGCTAATCGCCTGCCGATCATGATCCACCAGGGAGCAACCTTCGTTCGTACAGGACCTTTGAAATACGCCCTCCCCATCCAGCTTGAGGATGTAGCGATTGCGTTTCCCGAGCTAAAGATGATCATCGCTCACCTCGGGCATCCCTGGATCGCAGAGACGATCGTTCTCATCCGCAAACATCCCAACGTCTTTTCAGATATCTCGGCTTTACATTATCGTCCCTGGCAGTTCTACAACGCTCTCATCCTGGCCAAGGAATATGGCGTCCTCGATAAAATCTTGTTCGGATCGGATTATCCCTTTACGACTCCGGAGGCGCAGATGGAGGGGGTGAGGAATATCAATCACTTCACGGAAGGTACCAACCTTCCGCGACTCACCCCCGCGGAGATAGAGGGCCTGATCTACAGTCCGACGCTCAAGTGCCTGGGATTGGAAAGTGCGTGAAAATCACTGACGTAACAGTTGTCATACTTGAATCCCCAGGTTCCTACGGCGCAACGTCGGGTGGTGAAGAAGCATACGGGATCAAGCATCTTGGGATCGTGAAGGTCGAGACCGATGTCGGTATCATTGGCTACGCCGATCTTGAGACCCAACCCCATGTGGCGCAGGCGATTGTGAACGCGCCCTCAGAAGGAGCGGTTCCCGGGTTTCAAGGACTCAGATCCGTTCTCATCGGTGAAGACCCCTTCGAGGTCGAGCGCCTATGGCACAAAATGTACATGGCGTCTTGCTACTACGGCAGACGTGGCGCTGCCGTGCAAGTCATCTCTGGTATCGACATTGCGCTCTGGGACATCATCGGGAAGAGGGTTCATCAGCCAATTTACAAGCTGTTGGGCGCAGGCCATCGTGACAGGGTGCGGGCTTATGCCAGCACCTTGTTCCGCGCCACCCCCGAGGGGATGGCCGCGGCCAGCTCTCACTATCTTGAACTAGGATTTACCGCAGTCAAGTTTGGCTGGGGTGTCTTCGGCGAAGATGCCGACCGCGATGTAGAGCTGGTAGCTGCCGCAAGACAAGCTCTGGGAACTCGGACCGCGATGCTCATCGATGCCGGGTGGTACGTTCACCGCACGGCAAAAGAAGCCATCTTGATGGTGCGACGTCTGGAGCAGTATCGGCCATTCCTGGTTGAGGAACCTCTGTCCCCAGAGGACTATGACGGGTACGCGCAGCTTTCCGGTGCTGTGGATACGCTCATAGCCTGCGGTGAACAGGAGGCAACCGAGTGGGGCTTTCGTACTCTGATCGAGCAGGGGAAAGTCGATGTAATTCAACCAGATCTTTCCCGGTGCGGAGGCTTCACCGCTGCGCGGAAAATTGTCCACCTGGCGGAGCTGCATAATCGTCTTGTGATCCCGCATTCCTGGATCTCTGATCTACTGACTGCCGCATCTCTTCATCTCAATGCTTTCATGCGCCGCGCAGTCTTTCAGGAATTCAATGTCACCAGTGGACCCCTGAGCCGCGAACTATGCCGTAACCCGCTCACGCTGAAAGATGGATTCCTGGAAGTTCCTCAGGGTCCTGGACTGGGCGTAGAGGTAGATGAAGCCACTATTGAAAAGTACAGAGTAGGTTGAGGCGTGGACAGAATTAAAGACAAAGTTGCCATCGTAACCGGCGGTGCAAATGGTATTGGTAAGTCGATCTGCGACCGATTTGCACAAGAGGGTGCCTGGGTTCTTATCGTCGATATCGAAGAGACCGTCGGACAGGCCACAGCTGCTGCCATCACGGCCAGCGGTGGCAGGGCTGAATTCGTTCGAGCGGACGTATCGAACCAGGAAGAAGTGCGGTCTGTGGTGGAAAAAGCGGCCGCGCACAACGGTCGCGTAGACATTCTGTGCAATAACGCGGCCTATATTTCCTCGGGTTTTCACGGCGCGCTCGATTCGACGGATGACGAATGGCGCAACTCCATCAGCGTTACGCTTCTCGGGACGCATCACTTCACCAAGGCCGCTTTGCCCTACATGATCGCCCAAAAACAGGGATCCATCGTAAACGTTGTATCCATTCAGGCCATGGAAGGCATGATGACGTCGGTTGCTTATACCTCCACCAAAGCTGCGCTCCTTGGCTATGCGATGAGCGTTTCCTATGACTATGGTCTGCACAATATTCGCATAAACTCACTTTGCCCGGGGCCGATCCAGACTCGCATTTCTGCTGGCGCGGACGATCCCCACTACATCTGGCAATGTGACCAGACGACTCTGGGGCGAGTTGGCTACCCACACGAGGTGGCGTGGGCGGCCTTGTTTCTTGCTTCGGATGAATCTTCATTTGTGACGGGAGTCACCCTCCCCGTCGACGGTGGTTGGACGGCGAGCGCAGCTAGAAAGCGGACATAAAAGAAATGAAACTGACGCAAATGGTGGTAGCGGTGCTTGCGGCGGGAATGGCTGCAATGGCGGGCGCTCAAACTCGCACCGCAACCTTAACCCTCGACTACAGCAAGACTCTCGGTCCTATGGAGATGAATCACATCGCTCTTGGCCAGGGCGGCCTGTCTCCTTACCCGATGTGGAATGATCGTATCGCAGAGATCCGTACTCTCCATCCAAAGTTGATTCGTCTGTTCGTACAGGAATACTTTGACGTCTTACCTGCGCACGGCCGCTACCACTTCGAAACACTTGATCCATCGGTCGATGAAATCGTGGAGGCCGGTGCGACGCCATTGATGTTGATCGCAATCAAACCAAAGGTGCTGTTTCCCAAAATTGATCAGGATATTGTGGACCCCACCAGCTACGACGAGTGGGAGGCCTTAATCTTCCACCTCGTTGACCACTACAAACAGCGAGGGCAGAGCGGCCTTTATTGGGAAATCGGAAATGAAGGGGATATCGGCGAGTCGGGCGGTTCACCCTATCGCTTCACCTCTGAGAATTATGTGCGTTACTATAGGCATACCGTTGCCGCCATTTTGAAGGCTGATCCGACGGCCCGGGTCGGCGGTCCGGCCGTCGCCAACTGGAAGTCCCCAATCCTTCCCGCGCTGGTCGACTATTGCGACAAACAGAAGGTGCCCCTCAACTTTATCTCCTGGCACACCTACACCAATCACCCTAAGTCAATTCAGGAAACCATTGAGAGCATGAATGCACTGCTCGCTAAGTATCCTGCATTGCATGTGGAAACAATCCTTGATGAGTGGAATATGGCATTAACCGTGCCACCCCAGAACCCCTCGATACAGCCGGCCTTCGTCGTAGAAACAGCCTGGCGCATGAAGCAATCGAACCTGACGTATTCCTGCTTCTACCATATTCGTGATTACCACGTAGACCGCTACCGCTTTGCGTCCTTCTTCTCGCCCGGCGGCGCCTCTTTTATGGCCAATTGGTGGAACCGTATGCCGCAGTATTCGGGACTGTTCGACTATCAAAATGTCATGCGCCCGGCTTATTTTGCCTTTGAGCTATTGTCTCGTGTCACCGGAACACGTCTGGCCGCTGATTCCAGCGACGACGACGTGCACGCATTCCTTTCCTTCGACAAGGAATACGAAATCTATAATCTTCTCTTCTGGAATTTCTCAGAGAAGCCGGTTTCCCTCACCCTGAACGCGCAGGGACTGCCAGAGCCATTAAAAGCGAAGCGGCGTTTGCTCGATGCTGCGTCTCCTTCCGGAGACGAAAACGCGCGCCTTCGGCCGCTGGACGATATAACTCTTTCCCCTCAATCTCCATCGACCGTAATCACACTGCAGCCGTACGGAGTGGAGTCCTGGTCGCTCGAGCCTCTGGACTGGGAACGTCGTTTGCTCGGCCGATAGAGGCTGTGCTAAGCGTTGACATAGTCCTGGGCAATCACATAGAGCGTATTACCTTCTTCGCAGCGCGCTGCCGCACCCATCATGATCATCACCCCGCTACGGTGCGCGTACAGACTTAGGGGCTCTGCCGTATGATCTGAAAAGTCGTGGATGTGTCCCAGAAGCTGCCCCTCCTGCACATCGTCACCAAGAGCGACAAGCGGTTCCCAGATACCACTGAAGGGGCAGGGCACATAGTCTTCAAGATTGCGGGCGTCCACCAATCGAGGCGGGCTGGTGCGTAGCGTGTCAATTTTTGTTACTGGTCCGGGTAGCATCCCGTAATGCCTCAACACGTTCAAGACACCCTCGTACCCGAGCCGCACTCCCTTGGGATTCAATCCTTCTCCATAGCCAAACTCGGAGCCGATGGCGATTTTCCCTTCGGCCTCCGCTTCATCGCTAAGCAGGCCCGATGCCATCTGGCTGGAGTAGATCAAAATGAAGGGTGGGTCGAACAATGACGCCACCTTGGCGATCTCCGCAAACTGCGCGGCGTCAGGCACGGGATGAAATGAGGTGCAAAGCGCGAAGCCACCCTCGCGCCCACCGGCGTGCATATCGACCACGACTCTGACCCTCGGGAAAACATAAGACTTGACGAAGTGCGCAATGCGGTACGAAATGCTTCCACGGGGATTGCCGGGAAATGCGCGATTCATATTCACGTTGTCCAGCGGAGAAATACGCTGATTCGCGGTACACGCACTCTTACTTAACTGCGGCATAAGGATGACTCTGCCGCTGATCAGTTCAGGGTCAAGCTCCTGGCACAGGCGCTTGACGGCCACTTGGCCCTCCCATTCATTTCCGTGTGTCCCTCCAAAAGCTGCCAGACCGGGCGACGGCGCCTCTCTGGTGGTCGTACACAGGCCGTTGATTACCGTGAGGGGCACCAACGAATATCCCCAGCCCGAATCTACATGGAACGCCAGCCGGTAGTGGTGTTTCCCCGGTTTGTCAAAATCGATCTGTTCGGGATGGTGGATGAGTGTGGGCCTAGGGTTAACTCTCTCTGTCGATCTCATTCGGAACTCTCTCTTGCATCGTCTCTGTTTAGGATGCTCGCCCTATTAAGGATGGAGGTGTACGCTGTTCAGCCCGTTGGACGCTTTCATGGATAGCTCCGTCGACACCATTCGGCCTTGGCCGGCATGGATGCTAAAGTCGGGGAAGTTAAAGCAAGGGTGAAGAGCGGAGGTGACATTGGGCTATCTCTATATGATCTTATCGCTGACATGTTTCGGGCTTATCGGAATCTTCATCAAATTTGCGGAGACTCGCGGTTGCAAACCCCGTGCACTCTCAACCCTCGCTTACGGATGGGCCCTGCTGTTCGCGCTCCTGCTCATTTTGTATCGGGGCGCTCAATTCAGTGCGCCTCGCGTCGTCTACCTTATCGCCCTCCCCTTTGGCGTAGCCAGCGTGATCGGCGTCCTCGTATTCATGATTGGCGTTCGTTTTGGAAAAATATCAACTAGCTGGTTAGTCATAAGTTTATCGGCTGCTGTTCCAGCGATAGGGTCGGTCGTGCTCTACCATGAGCCGGTCAAGGGAAAAAAAGTTGCCGTGTTGGTGCTCGCGATCGTTTCAGTACTGCTTTTGTGGAAAGACAAGCAGGACGACGAACGAAAACAAGCAGCAATCCCTGTCACGGTCCAAGGAAACTCATGAGTAGCACATCAACCTGGTTGCGGTTAATGTTCATCGCCTTTCTGGCCAATGGCCTGGGTCCGTTCGGACTGAAGATATTGGCGGAAAAGGGTTTGGCCGAGAGATACCACTACCAGTACTTGTTAGCCTGGTATGGCGGTGGCTTGGTCTTCGGCCTCGCCTCACTCCTGGCCGATCACGGCCGTGTCTATCTCAAAGAACTGGCCATGGCCTTTGCGATTGGGGCCGGAAGCTTTGGCGGTCAGTTTTTTAGCCTTCTCGCACTCGAGCGAAATGTACCGGGCTACATCGTCTTTCCCGTAACGACTGGTGGCAATCTATTCCTTGTAGCGGCCGCGGGAGTCCTCCTGTTCCGCGAAAAAATAGGTGCCTACGGAATCGCGGGAATAGTCACCGGCATTGTTTCGCTCGTACTGCTAGCCACCCCCTGAGTGGCTTGGCAAGATGCTTAGCTGGATGGACCATTGCGTGGCGGTTCCGGCCGCGATTCCAGGGTATGCCTCGCGATCCAGGTCGTTCAGCAGATCAGAAGCGGACGTACACGGTTCTACCGCGATGCATCGGAATGGCCGCTTACCATCAGCAGGGAAGCCGTAGTTGTTGAACCACAGGCCGACCACTGGCACGGTGCTCAGATCGAACGAGAAACGAAGCGTGTATGCAGGCAGCCGCAAGGCACACCATCCTTCTCTCAATCCCTCAATAAATACCTTCAATGTCTTTCCTTGTGCAATCCATTGGCTGGAGAGAGAAGCATGGTTGAACTTGGGCCACGGATGCACCCGGTCTTCGCGCGGAAAGATCCGATAGGTCAGCGCTCCTTCAGGCAGTAGAATTTCGTAGGCGTCTGGAACCGCAATCAATGGATGTGCGGACCACAGGTATCGTAAGGCGGTTTCGCCGCGGTTTTCAACGCGATAGCAAAACTGAAGCGTCTGGTCGTCCAGGAACCTGATAGTTTTTGTAGCAAAATATGGCAGGTCTTTGCCGGCCTTCTCCATCACAACTTCGCTGGTCGAGGTCTTCGCTACCTCCCACGTGCCATGTGTCCATAGGCCCAGGTCGGGCAATTGCAGGTTCGTCCACGGCGCTTCAGGGTAGTACCCTGCGGCAACGTTGGGAAAGCAATCGTCCATTCCACTCGTGTCATGTTTTAGCCAATCGCCATCGAAAGGTATCGTGCGATGGGGGTTCTGCGCCGGGATCAGAAAATTCCAGAGTGTGCTCTTATCGCGAATCTGGGCTACCTTGCCGCCCACCTCCGGCAGAACCTCGACTATGAGTGCAGAGGACTCAATGCGAATCATTCCGTCGATTCCTCAGCTCCATACCATCAGCTCGGATAGAGACAGCTTGGGCCATTGTAAGTACTGAAAAGGTCAACTCCGTGCTCATAATAATTTCGTCCCGCCAACTGGATGGAAACATAATGGACCAAGCTTAAAGCGCAAATAGCCGCATAAACTGGACAAAGTCGAAGACAGAGGCGCCCGTGGTAATTTCCCTCGTAGCCTATGCGGAGTGTGGAATCGCGTCACCGAAACCCAGAACTCGATCGCAAAGGCGGTTGTTCATTGCCGCGCTGATCGTGCTCGTTATTGCCAGCCTGCTTCCCAGGATCCTCCTTGCGCAGGCACTCGATCATCTTAAGGTGCAAGTGTCCCTGGGCCACAACGCGAGCACCCCGGCTCCGTTCTATGTCCGCATCGTTCCCTCCGGCGGTGTCAACGTTGATCAGCAAGCTCCGTGGCAGGGCGAGGCTGGTGCGGGTCACGCCCCGAGCAAAACCTTCACGCTCGACTTTCCTGCGACCCCTATTGAGCCTCTGCAGAACATGCACGTGATATGGTCGGATCTGATCGCTCATAGCGACGCTGATACGGTCCGCCGCCTCACCATGGACCCGGCATGGCGCATAGATCCCCGCCGGGTGGTCTTCGAACTCAATCCCGACGGCACCCGCGGCTTTTCGCTAACCATCGATCAACTTCAGCAGAATAAGAACTTCTGGATCCCGTCGTTGGATCTCTATATCAGCGTCGGCGACCCGCCGCTTCCGTTTGCTGAGGCCCAAAATCAGCTCGCTCCCTATCGGGGTGCACGCATTCTAGATCAGGTAGAAGCTGCTCCAGAGGCTAGCTATAGCGACTTTAAGAACAAGTGGCCGAATATGGGCGACCCCGCTTTTGCTCATCCTGTCCAGGAAGGCCCTGGGCATATCATCGGTCTCTCCTGGGATTCCACTGTTCGAAAGTTCGGCATAGATCGCGGCGCAGGCGTGTGGCCCGACTACGGCAATCCCGATCATTTCCACTTCTGGTTCGAGTTCGCGAATCTCGCCGAAGGGATTAGCCCGTATTGGAAGAGCCAGACCATCCAGAACGGCCTCCCTTTCGTGACTACGACACTCGAGCGGGACGGCGTGCGATATGAAGTGGAACAATTTGCCTACCCACTGGATGGCCCGCCACACGAGCGCGGGGGCGACCTCGACATGGTGCTTCTCGAGCGCGTACGTTTGACCGAACTGTCAGGTCAGGCACGCATTGTGCCCGTCACCATGGTGCAAGAGCGCAGTCTGCCTCCCGAGGATGATCCAGGCTTCACGGACGAGCGGCAGAACAACAAATTCTTGTTGGAGGAGCGCGCCCATCGCAGCATACTGCTCGCCATCGAAGCTCCGGATGCTTCGGTCGCCTACGCGGGCGTCGAACAGCAGGGCCAGAAAACCAAGCGGGTGGATGTAACACTCTCGGTTACTCTTCCTGCAGGTGGCACACGAGAGTTCTTTGTCACGCTGCCTTCTCCTGCCGTGAGACCGGAGGAAAGAGACAGTCTTGTCAAATTGGACTACAACCAGGCGCGCGGGCGGACCTTGGATTTCTGGTCGTCCTATTTGGCGCAGGGCGCTCAGTTCGAGGTTCCGGAGCAGGCAGTCAACGATCTCTTTCGTGCCAACCTGTGGCACGCGCTGACTTTGCCGCGGAGGCACAGCGACCATCACGTTGATTTGCCCTATTCAAACTTTGCTTATTCCCAGACGGGAACGCCCTGGCCTATCAATCAGGCAGTATATGTCGACTATATGATCTTCGGTTTGCGGGGTTACAACCAGATAGCCACTGACGAATTTCGAACGATGTATGCCAACAACCAGGAGTTTGACGGCCGCGTCAACGGATTCGCCCATTGGCTGGCCTATACCCCTGGCATGTTGTATGCAGTGGCCCAGAACTACCTTTTATCGAACGACCGCGCTAGCTTTGAAAAGGTGCTGCCAGAGACACTCAAGGCTCTTGATTGGTCCATGGCGCAGATTCGCGCAGCATCATCTGCGCGCGATTCGACCGCTGGGCTGGTAGCGGGCCCGCTCAACGATATAACCGGTCCCGGCTATTGGGCATTTAATCAGGCGTATCTCTACGCAGGGATCGCGGAGTTGGCCAAAGCGCTCGAGCGGTATGGGAGCCCACGCGCTGCAGAATGCCGGCGATTTGCTCAAACCTATCTCGACGCCATCAACCGTGGCATAAGTAAGGCTAGCGTGCAATCTCCTTTGGTTCAGTTACGCGACCATACCTGGGTCCCGTTTGTTCCCTCGAACGCCGCATTCCCGGGTCGCAACTTCGAGCAGTGGTACCCCTCCGACGTCGATACAGGTCCCACCCACCTTTTGCGCCTTCGTGCTTTGCCTGTAACAGGCACATTGGCGAATTCACTTCTTAACGATCAGGAAGATAATCTATTCCTGCATGGCTGGGGATTGGCGAATGAGCCAGTGTATAACCAGCAGGCCACTGCGTATCTCATGCGCGATGATGTTAAGGCCACGATTCGTGCCTTTTATAGTTTGATGGCCGGCGGGTTCAGCCAGGGAGCGTATGAGCCGGTCGAGCACCGTTGGCGTTGGGGTCAATACTTTGGGCCGCCCAGCACAGATGGCGCCTGGTTTGAGCTTTACCGCAATATGCTTGTACGCGAAGTAGACGACCACACGCTGCTTCTGTCGCAGGCCCCGCCTCGAGCATGGATGCAGGATGGCAAGGAAATTTCGGTGAAGAATGCACCTTCATGGTTCGGAAAGGTCTCGTTCACCATAAAGAGTCACGCGAATGACGGAAAAATCGAAGCCAGCGTGCAGTTGCAGGAGAGCCAGCCGCATACAACCATACTCCTTCGTTTACGCCATCCACAGGGGGCGCAGCTGCACAGCGTTACAGTGAACGGTAAACCCTGGCAAGACTTTGACGCTAAGGAAGAGTGGCTAAGAATCCCTGACGCAGATCAAGAGACTTACTCCGTTGTCGCCGTCTATTGACCAACGGCATGGAATCTCATATCACGGCAGCGTTCGCTGGTCGTTGGACAAGACGGCGGGCATTGAGAAGTCACGCAGCAGATCGTCGGGCCATTTGGGCGCCGCGCCTGAGCCGATGGCTACCCAAATCTCGCCTCTGTAGCTCTCTTGAACTCGCCGGCCGCTAAACTTGCGCAGGCAGGCCAACGGTACTGCCGAACTTGGCTCGAGTGCAATGCCGCGTGCTGCCATGCGGCGCATCGCCTCGAGAGCTTCCTCGTCCGTAACCTCCAGCGCCTCGCCCCCGGAGTCGTAGATAGCGCGTAACGCCTGACGCCCTACTGCCAATTCTGCCAGAGACGATGCCACGGTCTTGGTTTCCGCGAGAGGAGTGATGCTGCTCATCCCAGTGCTGAAAGCGCGCACCAATGAATTGGCCCCGGTGGTTTGGCAGCCGATCATACGCGGTACCGTGGTAGCTACACCGCAATCGCGAAGCTCGCGAAACCCTTTCCAGATACCGTAAATACCGTCACCGCTTCCCACTCCAACAAAAACGCGGTCGGGCACCCGGCCAAGTTGTTGCCAAATCTCAAACGCAATTGTCTTAAAGCCCTCAATTCCGAAGGGATTCGTGTAGGTCTCGCGCAGGCTGAAGATTGTGCACGGAAACCAGTCGCCGCGTTCGATCAGGTCGAGCACTATAGCCTCCGTATCCCCTCCCCGTACCACCCTTGCTCCATACGCCGACATCAGGGCAAGTTGTAATGGAGGAGCCGCGGCATTGCATAGCACAGTCGCCCGCAAACCGCCGGCTGCCGCCATCGCCGCCATGGCATTGCCGTGGTTGCCTGTGCTTATCGCCACCACCTGCTCAAAACCGAAGTGCTTTGCCACAGAGACCGAGATTGCATTCGGACGATCTTTCCACGACCATGTAGGATTGCTGGTCTCGTTCTTCAGGTAGACAGTGGGGGCGGCGCCGCCCTCGTCCACGGGCAGAAGGTGCGTGGCCCCCTCTCCAAGGGTAATACGTGCCTGTGGTGTGATCGTAGGCAGATGGCTGCGCCATCCCCATATCCCGTCGGCGCGGCTGGTAGGCGCTACCACCTCGCGCGGGGCATACTGCATCTCGAGTTCAGATGGCGCGCCGGACTTTAGGCAACTCGGGCAACCAAAGAAGAGAGGTGCGACCGCGAAACGCAGGCCGCAGGTGATACATCGCAGCCACTCTCTGGATGTTTCCTCGCAAAGCCTCGGCACTCTCTGAAAACTTCTATTTGGATCAGACAACGTCGTTTCTCTTGCCTAGCAGGACTGCCCAGGCTCCTTGGGGAATATGGGCTTTGCTGCGGAGGCCCAGAACCTGACCGGCAAACGGCGCGTAAATAATTTCAAGAACCTCGCCCCGTTCATTATGGATTTCTGCCATCAATGCGCCCTTCTCTACTTCGTTGCCAAGAGCAACCTGGGGAAGGAAGAGGCCTACAGTGTTGGCCAGCAGCCAGTCGCCGGTAAAGCAACTCTGCTTTGTTACTTGGGCGGCCACCGGCTCCGTACTTAGAATCGACCACTGGCGAAGGCAGTTCATCGTGCCCTGCACATAAGCTCGGGTTCCCTCCAGCGAAACTTGCCCTGCGCCCAGATACTCGTTCCCTATTGCGACCCTCCCCAGCTTGCTGGCCTCGTAGGACATGACTCCATCCGTCGGTGGCAGCTGCCAGAGAGAGAGCAAGCCAAAGGAACGAGCTGATCTGAATGAGGCATTCGTATCATCCATCTCGCCATAAAAGCCGGCAACCGGAAGAAACAAGTATTCGACACCGCCGCTGTGCAAGTCGATGACGAATGTGGAGGGCATCACGAGGCGCTCGAAAATTGCCGCGGCTAAGCGTTCAGTGACTGTTCCATCCTGCCGGCCAGGAAAGCACCTGGCAAGGTTCTTGCTGTCTTCTTGTGTGATTCGTGTGCCGCTTAGATGCGCCAGGGGGTTCATCACTGGTACCAGCAGAACACGGCCCTGCAGCCTCTTCCCTCGCAGTTCTTGAGCAAGCCTCGCCACCGCCGCCGGCCCTTCGTATTCATCACCGTGTATCCCGGCGGAAACAAGCACCGTGGGGCCATTCGCCTCATGGCCAAGCGCACATACGTGGAGCGCGGCTTCCGGCGTCGCCTGCCAGTTCTGCCATCCCTGCTGGTCAGAAAGTGTCTTCATGCAATCTCGACCGGCGCTCCTATTTCTAATGATTTCTGTATATGCAGCACAACCCGCTCGACCTGGTAGGCGTCGCTAACCGGCGCCAGTACAGGGGCGCCTTCTTCCACACTGCGCAGAAACGCCTCGAACTGCAATTTAAGGCAACTGTAGTAGGCTTCACCTCCGAGCAGCACAGTGTCGACCTCACGGTACTCCGTCGACGTGAGGAGCGCCGAAGGGCGAGCCGAAAGGTCAATTTCGAAGCTGCCTCTCTCACCCATCAGGTGCATGCGTGACCGAGCGCACTTGCTGAGTGGATGTGGTGCGTCGGCCAGCCACGTGACCGTATCGGTTGCCAGGGCACCGCTGGCAAACTCCAGCAGGCTCGTGATGCTGTGTTGCATCTTGCTCTCGGGATAGATTTGCACGCCGCGCGCAAAGACGCGTACCGGCATCTCTTCGAGCAGCCAGAGAATGAGGTCCAGATTGTGCACGGCGGTATCCAGTGCCCCGAGTTGCCACGCTGGATTACCCAGCCCGTAAGGCGCCACACGAGAACCGTGAATACAGCGTACCCGCCCAAGCGAACCGGCCTGGACCGAGTTTTTTGCTTCTATATATTGCGCATTGAAGCGCTCACAAAACCCAACCTGCACCACCCTGCCCGGATGCCTTTTTGCAGCGGCGACAATAGCCTGGGCGTCTTCAAGCGTATCAGAGACTGGCTTTTCGACGAACACGTGCTTGCCCGCGGCAAGCGCTTGCTCCACAAGCGCGCGATGCGTATCGGAAGGGCTGGCGATAATAACCGCATCCACCAGCGGATCGGCAAACATGGCCTCCGCGCTGGAATAGGCGGGCAATCTATTTACCGCGGCCAGTTGTGTCAGCTCTGCCGTCTGCAGATCATAAATGCCGGCGACCTCGCAGCCCCGCAAAGAACGCAGATTCCCCAGGTGAACCTTGCCGATATTTCCTACTCCACAAAGCGCGACCCGTGTCATGGTCTAATCCCATTCCATTTCAAGATGCATTCGGCGGTAATAACAAACGATCGAGGTACGGCAGGCTTAAGCCAATCTGTTTTGCCCCCCGCCGGAGCGACCAGATGCCGTGTCCGGGAAAGAAGCCATCGATTGGCCATGTTGCAAGTTCACGCAGGCTACGGGAATATTGCGCAGGAATGCAGTCTGGGATGTCCTGGATGGCTATCGTCCCGCCGTGAAACACTGTATCCCCGGTGAAGGCGAGCAGGCTGTCCGGTGTTTGTATGAGGTAGCTCATCATGTCACGCGAGTGACCGGGTGAGCGTATGGCATGCACGGTCACATCGCCCAGATTCCAATGCTCACCGCCACACAGTTCGACCGCCACCGGGCACGCTTGTAAATGCATTCCCGCGTCGTAGATGCCGGCACGCTTTGCTGCTCCAAGACTGATCGCTTCCTCATCGGCCGACCTCATGATGGCCGCCGTCTCCGTGGAGGAAACAACCTTCAGCGCAAGCTCTTCTTTGAGCCAGTGAGCGCCCCCGGAGTGATCGAGATGTGCATGGGTCAATAGGAGCGTGGAGATCCTCGCCGCCTCCACGCCGTCTTTTTCCAGGTTCTTCAAAACCTCTTCGCTTCCCACCCCGACGCCACCGTCAATCAGCACTACTTCGGCTCCGCAATCCACCGCGTAAGCATTGCAATCGCTGGGATGAGAGAGGGAGCATCCACTGTCGCCGCTGAGCGTGAGAAACACCCGATCGGAAAGCCGCATAGGTTGACTACGGTCTGAAGTTGAAATCGCGTTCGGGTGGTACCGTCATGGCGCGAAAGAGCGTACAGAACTCGATCAGGTTCTCGATCGAGCATTCAGCAAACGCCTTACCCTTTTCCGGTGTCGCCAGCCGGGGATCACCTTCCACACCACTCTCGCTGATGCGGCTCCATCGGTTCACCATGTGCACCGGGCCGGCTCCAAACAGGTCGTCATAGATAAACTTATTTGCAGTCGAGGGCATTTCGCGCTCAGTCGCCTTACTCATGTCAACCAGTTCAGGCTTCAGGTGCTGGTAAATCGCCGTCTCAAACTCGCATGCGTGCGCCATGCCCCCGGGAAACGTGGATTCCCGGTGTTTGTCGACCGCCTCTTTGGCCAGCCACCAGTGAGCGACCGACCCGCAGAGTGCTCGTGTCGTGTTGTTGATGCGGCGCGAGACCAGGTTGCAGAGCATTTGGTTGCTGCCATGACCGTTTACGATCACCATTCGATCATAGCCCTGGCGCACAAACGAATAGGCGACGTCGTAGACGAAGTCCATAAATACGGTCTCGCGGATGCTTATTGTGCCGGGGAAGCCCATATTGTGTTCATTGAAGCCATAGTGGATCATGGGCGCGGTAAGGATCTTGCCGTCGGAACGACGGGCGGCTTCTTCCGTCACGTGCTCTACCAGCACATTGTCCACGTCGATGGGCAGATGGTAGCCGTGCTGTTCAATAGCGGCCACAGGAATCACCATCACCGCACCCTGCTCGGCGCGTTCGCGGGCCTCGGGCCACGTGAGCTGGCGATAGAGGAATTTCGTATTCCGCATCCAGCAGATACTATCGGTACTACCTATGCCCGTCAAGCCGGGATGTAACTGCTCGCCGCCCGGCCTGGCGGCTCTTTAGAATCCGCTCCAGATCGACCAACGTCTGCTGCACATGGTCCGCCATAGCCTTGCGGGCCGCCTCAGGATCGCGTTTTTTCAGCACTCTCAGCAAAGCTCGATGCGATGCGTATTCCTGGGCACGGTAGCTGTTGCCCGCATCTTTCTCAAGCAATTCGCCGGTCTTCGACATCAGTGCATTAAACGAACCGATCACGCTTTCGAGGATGGGGTTGTGCGTTGCATGAGCGACGGCCACATGGAACGCCGGGGTCATCGCAAAGACCGGCTGGTCTGCGCTGCCCTTGGGGCCGAATTGCTCGACGATTGCCTCCATAGCGGCAAAATCGCTTTCTGTTGCTTCGGTAGCGGCCAGGGCGGCCACGGCACTCTCCAGTACCTTGCGCGCATGCACCACGTACACCATCGTCTCGCTATCGATCAGGGCCGCCATCACGTCGGCGTTCATGATCATTTCCGGGGGAACCGATTTTACAAACGACCCCATACCCGGACGCATTTCGATCAGATCCATACCCACGAGCGCCTGCAAAGCCTCGCGCACTACCGTGCGGCTAACGCCAAGCTGCTCGACCAATTGCGGAACCGACGGGAGTTGACTCCCGGCGGGATATCGTCCCTCCCGAATCCAATCAAGCAGGGTTCCCTTCACATCCCCGGTCAATGACTGCCAGGATGTTCCTCGCCCATGAGCGGCTTTTTGCATTGACCCTTCCTATCCACAGCAACTGGCAACATAAACTAAATCAATCGCCCGGTCTACCGGTGATACTGGTAATATCGAGAGTAATTCGAAAGTTGTTATCAAATTTGTTTTCCCGGCTTGATGGCTTGATGGATTGAACCCCCAATAAGAGTTCTGCTCTTTTCAGCTTTGATCCACATGGAACGGATCCGACTTTCCGCAGCTGAGCTCACTGATAAATGCGGATAGACCTCAAGGAATGAACGCGTTCGCATGACAACTTCTTACATATTCATGGCCATCGGCCTATTAAGTTTTGCAGCCATGGGAGTGATTCATAAGATTGGCGATCGCTGCGGGGCCAGACCCCTGCCGATCGCGCTCTACGCGGTTGTCACCGCCGGTCTATTGAGCGCCTTTCGTGTGTTCTGGACCCATTCCTTGTCGACCAGCTCTCTCCCTCCACGGATTCTCCTCGTAGCTCTTCCATTTGGTGCTTCCGCAGGGATTGCGCTTTGGTTCTTCCAAAGAGGACTGCGTCACGGGTCGATCGCCACCAGTTGGTTGCTCATAAATCTCTCGGCCGGAGTGCCGACCGCGCTCTCGATCATCTTCTATCGCGAGCCCGTTGGTTGGAAGAAAGCCCTGGTGCTCGTCCTCATCGTTATTTCCCTGTTACTGCTTTGGTGGGACCGGCGCTCTCGGGACGAGCAACCCGATACCGCGGCTGCCATGACTACAGAGGTGATTTAACGATGTGGTTTCGCTGGATGATGCTGGCCTTTGCCTTCAACGGAGTCTGTACCTTCGGTCTGCGCATACTCGCTGGTAGAGGACTGGGCGAGAAGTACATATCGACCTACCTGGTGCTTTGGTATTTGGCGGGCACACTGTTATTGGCCGCGGTCTACTTCCGCCAACGGATGGGAACACGGCGATCCGACCTCGCAGTCGGAGGCGCCCTGGGATTGGCGAGTGTTGCCGGGCAAACTTCTTTGGGTTTGGCACTCAGCGGAGGAATTCCTGGCGCGGTTGTTTACCCGGTTACCTTGGGAGGTGGACTCTTCATCGTGGTTGGCGTAGGTGTTCTCCTTTTCAAGGAGCGTGTCGGTCCTTACGGTGTTGCGGGCATTGCCCTTGGCATCATTTCGATTGTCTTACTCAGCTTTTAGTTGAGCCGTTCCGCTCTTCGAAGATAAGCCTCGGCTTGAATACAGGAGAAAAGAATGAACCCGTGGACGCGACGTGAGGTCATCAAATCGGGCATCTCCGCCGCGGTTCTGGCCGCGTCTGAAACCATCGCCTCATCGCAGCAGATTAAGTCTCCTCGACCGTTCTTCACCGAACGAGGCTACTACATCACCTTCATGCGTTCGCCGCTCTTCAGCTTCGAAACCTGGAAAGGCATCCTCAACGCCGCTCGGCAGGATGGTGGCAATCTCGTCATCCTCTGGATGGCCGGCGCGTTTCCATCGCGCAAGTTCCCCATTACCTGGAAGTACAACGCCGAGCACGAGAATGTAAAAAACAATTTCGCAGCTGCCCTCATCGATTATGGGCACAGCATCGGTTTAAAAGTGCTGCTCGGCCTTACACCCTTCGCATACGACGGAGTAAATCAGTACACGATCGAACACCCGGAGTTGAAAGCAGTCACCCAGGACGGGAATTACACCAAGGCGTTTGGTCTCGATGCATGGGGATTTAACCTCAATCCCTATCGTTCGGAGGCCCAGCGATTCATGCTCGAGTACACGCGTGAAATGCTCGAGTTCTATCCCAATGCAGACGGACTGCTTCTGGAATCCTCCGATTATGCAATTTCTTATTGTGCAGACTGCCCGGAGACCTATTACCAGAAGGAGTTTAGTTTCGTCCGTCAGATTTCCGACGAGCTTTGGGCGAAGAAACCGGATGCCGTGATCGTCGTTTACCCGCATTACTTCAGCGGCAAGGATGTGCCCGGCATGAAAATCAAGGCAGCCAACGAAAAGTTCGATCCTCGTTGGTCACTTTTCTTCACGCCACACAGTACGCACCTCGACCCGGTGTTGATAAAACAGGCCCGCAGTGCCCTCTATTGGTCGCCGTCCCCGAGTTTCGGGCGGCCAAAACTTATTCAAGAAGCGGCTCTTACTGCGAAAAATGCCGGCTTTACGGGCTTCGTGCCGTCCCTGGAACCATGGAACTTTGTCTTTTCAGGGCCTGACCTGGGCGAGCCCTTTTTGATCGGGCAGCGCTCCTCCCCGTTCGGATTTGGCTGGCTGAAGCCCGGCCAGACTCCGGTAAATGAACTGCTGATTCGACTCGACCGCATGGCTTACCGGGAATTCTCTGCCCATCCTGATTTGCCTATGGAGCAGTTCAAAAAGCTGGCAGGGGACGAATTATTTCCGGCGGGCGCTCTGCCACAATTGATAGAAGATCTGTTTTTTGTCGAAGAGTCGTTCTTTCTCGATCGGAACTGGGACTCTTTCTCTGCCATTGCGTGTCCCGATTACGTGAAAGGAAAAATCGAGCTTGGTGAGCTTGGCCCTGCGCGGCTGGAGGAGTATCGGGCTCGGCGCTCGCGCATTGCGCAGATTGCCCATCATTACGCTGGTGCTACCGACTCTGGCACGGTCCAACTGGCCCAAACCGCGTCGTGGATCATTTCCAACTGGGATATGTCACCCAACCGCAACATTATTGACGAGCACCTTCGCTAAGCTGGTCGCTCGGGCAACGGGTTCCAGGGAAATGGCAGAGTAGCAGCCGAACGATTGCTCGTCCGGAAGCGTCCAGCGAAGCGCGCAGATATCCTAACGCGGATCTTTCGAAAATCGCAAAATGTCCAGATTTTCCGGGATCTAAGGATATCCGGAGTGCGGAACAGGACGAAGGATACAGGCACCACCGAAGCTCGCGCATCTATCTTTCGGTCAGCTCAGCGAATCGGGCCTCAGGAGCGCGCGGTGCACCAGTGGGTTACGAAGCGAGATTCTTTACCACTTTCGCGCCATAGCGGGCCCCTTTTTTAGCCTGAGACTGTGGAGTGGAGGTAATGAACCATGGCAAAATTTGGATTGATAGAGGGCGGTAGCATCCTTGAAATCTTCGAAGCCGATACCGTAGTCGTCTACGCACCTCACACCACTGCGGTCTTCTATGCGGGATTGGATGACTGGCAAGAGACGGCGAGAGTTCATCTAAAACCCGGTCAAACCATCGAAACAGATCAATCGAGGTTACCTCAGCTCAACGGTTGCTGACGATTTCGGCCTACATGCCGGCGACCATTAAGACAGTCATCATCCAAGCTGTTAGCCTTGCGAATTTAGGCCGAGGGGAACCATCAGTGCGCTTGAACACTGCGAAGTGGCCAAAGGAATCTGCACAAATTCGATCTGCGTGTCTGTAGCTTCAAGGTATGTTCCGGCCACGGCAGTGGCCAGGCAAGAAAAAGGGTGCGATTCGCATCGCACCCGCATTGGAAGGTTTCTTAATAGAGAATTTACGCGCTAGTTCTTTTCCGAGCCGCCTGCAACCTTGAGGTCGTTGGTCACTTTAAATACGCCGGGTACTGAATTCGCGCGTATGCCAGCAACATCCTTGTCCATCTCACTGTCCACCACGCCGTATAGTGTCACATCGCCGTTTTGCACCGAGATGCGGATGGGCTTTGCCGGGTCCATGGCGTATTTGCTAAGCGTTGGAAACCCGTAAATAGTCCGAAACAGCTGCATGCGGGAGCGGTCATCCATCGGCGAAATCGGATCGACTCGGACCTCGTTGACGACATTTTTCACTCCCGGCGTGTTGGCCGCCAGCGCCAGAGCGGAGGATGCATCGACAGGCCCGTAGGCATGACCCGACAGTGTTGCTGTTCCACCCTGCACCTGGACGGAAATCGCGTTGAACGGTGTCGTGCCGTATCCGACGCGGTCGTAGGAGATAGCTTTCACGAGCTTTGCCTCGACCACGGAATCGGGAAGGTTCTGACCCGCAACCTCGATCTCGTTCGACACGCTTTGCACGCCCTTGATTTTATGGGTGCGCCTATCCGCCTCCTGCTTAAGGTCGAATAGTGGTACGGTTCCGGTCAAGGTAACTACTCCATCATGTGCCGTCACCTTAACGTCCTTCAGGCTAGGCTTGTTCAACGCCTTGTTGATGACCTCGGCCTGCACGTTGGTATCGCTCTGGACAGACTGCCCCGCAGCAACCGCATACGGTAAAGCTGAAACCGATGCTCCCATGGCCAAGGCGAGTACGGAAATGAACCTTCGATTTGCGCGTTTCATTTGCTTGTTCTCCTATGTTTTCATCGTCGGGGCAACAGCACGGCCGCCGCTGAAGCGAGGTGACCTTTTGCTGCAAAATGCCACATTTTCCTTGCGGATCTGGCTAGGTAGTGAACTGCGAATTACACGGCAAGAATAAGGTGCTGGCCTGGCGCTAATATTGACAAGGCCGCAACTAAATCGCTACTGCGCAGTTGATTTCCATCACCACTGACTTCTTTCCCGCCCCCTTGTTTGAACCCGCACCTGGGCAAAGAGTTTCGCTGTACCGGCGTGCCCATCATGCTCGAAAAAGACCACATCAGGCCAGCCTCCGTCCCGCCCGCACGCTGAGAGAAGGCTATGTTCGCGCTATCAAAGAAGGTAGCGTAACGACCAACCTATCGATAGCTTCGTGTGAGTCCCTCGAATCCTTGTCGCAAAAGGGTATTACGCTGCTGTGCTGAGTGGTTACCACCTCTGAATTGCAATGCTGGTGCTGGACAAGAATTGAATCGCACCGAAGATCTCGCGCTATCCCACCCTGCAATGACAGGAGAACTCAATGTGGAAGAGCCTCCTTTTAGAGCCGCACGGCGAGTAGTCTGAGTTTGCCGCCCGAGACCATCATTCAGCACTCACCTACAACCTTATGGGCGCCAACGAATTGATAATTTGGTTGCGGGCCGGACCCTCATTGGGCTTCCGCGGCTTGGGAAAAGGTAAAACTGCCCGCCCGAGAGTGTTTTTCATATCGACCACCTGTTTGCGCGCATGCAGCGTCTTAATACATACGAAGCAAAGACGAGCGCCATTACGAGAATCGGATCAAATTTATCCCAAGTACTGCCACCGGCATTTAGTTGTGAATAGAACGCGAGTAAAAGAGTGATCGCGAAACCAGCATAAACCCACTCAGTCAATCGAGGCACATTGGGAATCAGAAGGCCCACGCCACCAAGGATGTGGGTCACGCCAATCAGAGGGATGACATAGAGTGGGTATCCGAGCTGCTGATTGGCGATCCTCCATTCGTCCGGATCGTGAATTAGATATAGCCTTCCGAAGTACATCCACATGGAGGCGACAAGGCCGGTTATTACCATTGCGGCTATTTGAGTTGCTCGACCTGCCCGCACGGGTTTATCTATTGTGTGTTCAGCTTTCATATTAAGAAGATCCTCTTCTTGCGGTTTAAGTGGTCAAATCGTTCTGCAATAGTCGGCTCTTGTATGCAACCGAAATCAACCCGCTGCATGGACGGGATGGCCTCCCGGTCGTGCATTTACCGAGGGCTTCGGGCGAACCAGGCCCACGACGGAAGGGCCTTTCTCCGCCCGTTGTCCCCAAAACAAAACTTCATGTTTGAGTTCAATCTTTCCTGACGCTAACGCCGCAGTTTCCAAGGAACGGGGCTGATTCAGCTTGCCCCGGACTTACGCCTTGACGGCGTTCTGTGCAGCCGCAAACACATCGCGTGCGGACGTCGTACCCGCTACGTGCTCCGTACCCGTGACTCCGAGGTCCATCCATCCCGCGTTAACGCTCTCATACATTTCTTCGGCAGGCCCAGTGTGACCCTTCGGGATGCCGAACTGTTCGAACGCTTCCGCCCACCCTGCACGCGGGACTGCAAAGGCTGTTACGTCGAGCGTCAGGACTTCACCCAACTGTCCGGCCACCTCATCCGCGCTTACCATCGAACCCAGTTCGATGACGCGATGCCCTGACCACGCCGGCCCGGTTAGAAGCGTTGCCACCTCGGCGCCGATGTCGTCTGACGCGACCATTGTCGATTTCCGGTTTGTGGGATTGTAGAAGACCGGTAGTGATCCGCCTTGGGCGGCTTGTAAGCCGAAAAGAAAGTTTTCGAAAAAGCCGCCTGCGCGCACAAATGCGACCGGTGATGGCAGGCTGCGAAAACCTTGTTCCAAGAGTGATAAGGCTGTGATCATCCCCGCCCCACTTGTTCTATTCGCGCCCATCGACGAGAGCGCTACCACCCGCGGGGGCACTACCTTGGTTAGCGCGTCGGCATAGTTCGCAATCACGCCTTTCGCTTCTCTGTAATCAGGCGAGGGTGCCCATACAGCCGGCAACATAACAAACGCTCCCTCAACACCTTTGAGCGCCGCCGCTATGGCTGTCACATCGTTCCAGTCTCCCTCTACCAACTCCACGCCGTGGTCTGCCCACCTCGCCGCTTTCTCGCGATTGCGCACCAGTGCTCGTACCTGTTTGCCTTGCTTCAGCAGATGCCGCGCGGTGGCGCCCCCAACTTTTCCGGTAATGCCCATGACTAAATACATGATTGTTTTCTCCTTGTTGTTCTTGCAGCGATATGGGACCGTATCTTTTTTGCAGCCCCGTTTTTGCGTCGCGCTGCATTTCTTGAGTTCAAAGGTGGACTCAAGAGATGCCCATCTATGCATGGTTGGCGACAAGAAATGTCTGATTCTTTTCTGTGAATCTGGTCGTCGCTTTCCACGGCGTCTTGCCGCCCAGCGCGTCGATCACCGAATCCTGTCCGGCGACCGCAACATTGACCGCGGCCGCGTCCAGGACGTCGAACGCAAGAACGCTGAAGTTCACCTTCTTGTACTGCGCGGCACCGCGCACGAGAGCCGTCACCTTATGCCCAGCCGCCAACGCCTCGTTTACCAGCGCCTCTTTCGCTCTTGCCCGCAGCTCCAATCACTAGAACTTTCATCGCATCCTCCTTTTGCTCTCGAATATGGCCGCCATCCAAATACGCGACCTGACGATTAGAGTCTTGAATAAACCATTGGTTGCAAAACAATCAATGGTTTTTAACCATCGGTTACAAAGTAACGCCGGGTCGCAAAAATCGCCAAAAGGAACTAAGCTATTGAAGTGACATCCACATCACCAAGTCGCCGGCTAGAGCGCAAGGAGAGGTTGCGGGGCGAAATTCTTGCGGCCGCCAGCAAAATGTTTGCCGATCGCGGCTACGAAGCCGTGACGCTTCGCGAGATCGCTAAAGAAATCGGCTATACGCACGCCGTGATCTATCAGCATTTCCCCGACAAATGGCACATTCTTGTCGAGTTGAGCCGCGAGACGATCGGGCTGATGGTTCAGAACTTCGACGCGATTGCCGCTAAACACCTTTCACCGAAAGAGCGTCTTTTTGCGACTTCACGCGGCTTGATTCAATTCTGCGTTGCCCATCCACAACAGTTCCGTAACGTCTTCTTCGGGCCTGAGAACCGCAACGGCGTCCGCGCTGGACAATATATCAACGACATTGGCGCGCCGTTGTTCGGACGTTTCGTGCAGCTCTTTTTCGATGTTGCCAAGGATGAGGGATTGCCAAATAGGGATGACATAGTGGTCGCTCACACCTGGTGGTTTACGATCTTTGGCCTCGCCACACTCATGGTCATCCAAGGGGTTGTGCCTGACTTGCCTGATCAGACTCTCGTGGTCGAGCAAACGATCGCAACGCTTTGGGCGGGAGTTCAGGCGGTACCGCGATTGCCAAAGAACCTAATTACTAAGCGATCCGGTAAATCCGGTGCCTCGAAGCAACAATAGCTTCCAGCTACTTAGGAGTCGGTGGAGGTACGCTCGTGGAGCACCAGGACTCAGTACTTTTCCGAAGCCCTGGCTCTTCTGGTGGTACGAGAGGCAGGCAGTCAAGCTGGAGACTTTGGGCAAAGGAAAGTCCCGGTGGGCTACCGAAGCCTACTGAAGTCCAGTCCCAAACACCCAACCGATGAGCATCCGAGCCGCGTCGGGCACACTGCACTGCGTGGCGGCATATCGGTTTAACCAGCATTAGACACGGGAAAGGCAGGCCATGGAAAGCATGGAAAGCCATGAAGCCGGCTTCCCACCCTTCCCACACTTTTTGGAAATCCCTTCGGAATTCCTACATTCCACGGCCTCGACGACTACTGATAGGTCTTCTCGTGCCCACTCAACTCGAAACCATCGCCACCGCAACGCCTCGAAGGAGGATCTCCCTGGAGGAGGCACGAAACTTCGGGGAATACAACCCCCGAACGCCCCTAGAATCGATTCGTTCCACTTTTTAAGTAAGCTACCGCTTACGATATACGGGGTTGATGAGGCGCGCCTCCTGGCACAAGTGACACAGTCAGCTTTCTCGAGGAATTGTCGAAAGTTACGCCAAGCAAGAGCCGACACCGTTTTCACTCATCACGATAGAGAAGGTCCGTGTCCCTCCAAAGGCCGATCTCAGCTCGAAAATTGTTCAGCAGGTATCGGAGTTGCTGAATTCCGAGGTGGTGGCGCTTGCGGTTCCTAAGGAGGAGGGGAAACGATCTTCAAGCCTGCCAGAATCAACGGTTTCCGCCGTCGTTTTCCTATCATTGCGGCGAACGGTCCGGCCTGGCAAAGCTTGAAAAAAATCTTACCAGCTAGACCGCGGACGGTTCCTCTTGAAAACCCTTTGCAGGCATGATCGTCGATATTCCAAAGACGGGATCGTCAGTGTTGGTCGTCAACAGCGTTCCATCTGCCGCTCACGAACTGCTCATCCCGGCAAACCGCTTCTACAGCAGCAAGTAGTTCGCTGCCGGCTCGTGCTTTCATCACAAAGCCGAGCGCCCCTAAGCGTAGGGCTTCCTGCACAATCTCAGGCGAGGATTCCTGGCTCAAAAAGAGTATTTTGGATTTGGGAGAGAGATTGCGGATGCGCCGAGCTGCCTCAATTCCGTTCAGACTCGGCAGCCCAATGTCGAGCACGATTAAATCTGGTTGTAATTCCCTAGCCGTCTGAACCGCTTCCAAACCGTCTGATGCTTCGCTTATCACCTGTAAATCAGGCCTTACACTCAGAGCCGCCCGAACAAATCGCCGAAACGGCTCGTTATCATCTACCAACAGAACGCGTGTCAGTGAACTGCCTCGGTCGCTGTTAAGGTGGTTTGATTCCGTAAACGATTTCTCACGCTGAGAGGACTGTTCGGTCAACACGGCTCCTTGCACAACAAAGATCCATCTGATTATTCGCCCGGAGTCGTCACGACGAACGGCTATCTCCCGAATGCTACTCCGTTTACGGAATCTTTAAATCGGGGATTCCATGATCTTAAGATCATCTTTTAGGCATGCTTTACGGCACTTTAACTTTGCGTGACCAGCTGAAACTACAGCGCTTACGGCCCTACGGTGGCCAACCGCTCAAGGGAAGACGAAGATCGCAGTTTTGACATTGCCCGTCGCATAAAGGCGTGTATAACCTCTGTGATGTCTGTGCCTTACGATGGATTGATGCGGTCTACGGTCCGCCCTCGGATAGCGCATAGCCCCGTGGGGTGATGACGGTCACTTTTGGGTGAGGGGGGAAAGTCTGGAAATCATGACGGCAGGGCCTTCATCGCAGCTTAGAAGCCGGCTGAAACTTCTCTCTTGGCCTACGGTCCTTATTGCCGTTGTCGTGGTCAGAGCCATCTCTTCCTACATCCTCGAGCCGGGCTCTTCTCTGTTGACGTACGGCGTCGTCAGCTATTTCCTGCTGCTGCTTCTGGCGGCCGGCTTCGCCGTTCGAAACGCGATCCAGTCCAGCCTGGGAAGCCGTCCATTCTGGATACTGTTCGCCCTCGGTCAGACGCTCTGGCTGCTGGACCAGGGAATCTTTCTCTATCACGAGTATGTTCTGCACACCGATGTGCCGGACAATTCGATCGCGGATCCGTTGCTGTTTCTGCATATCGTGCCGTTTATGGCGGCAGTGGCTATTCTTCCCACCCGGGATGGATCTGCCGCGAAACTCTATCGAGTGATGTTGAACTCGATTCTCTTGCTGGCGTTCTGGGCCGTTCTTTATGTTTACGCGGTCTCGCCGTATCGGTATTTGTTTTCCAACGGCACTACCTACGCTCTGCGATTTGACATCCTTTACCTGGTGGAGAATCTGACGCTGATTGCGGTTGTGGGCATTTTGAGCTTGCGCGTGCAGTACCCCTGGAAGATGATCTACCTCCATTTGTTGGGTGCGTCGGCAGTCTACGCCCTCAGTTCCGCGGTGGCCAATACGGCCATCGACTCCGGTGGCTACGTTTACGGAAAGGTATATGGTTTAGGCCTGACCGCATCTGCCTGCTGGTTTGTCTGGATCCCGGTGCGTGCTCGGCAGATCGCAACAGCCGAATTAAAA
This sequence comes from uncultured Acidobacteriaceae bacterium, assembly GCA_963775365.1. Lineage (GTDB taxonomy): Bacteria > Acidobacteriota > Terriglobia > Terriglobales > Acidobacteriaceae > PALSA-350. The sequence continues at coordinate 52,221 of CAVZJL010000016.1, forward strand.
GCAGCGCAGTTTGAAACCGGCCGGGAGTCGGAAGCGCCGGCGTGGGCCATGCTGGCGGTCGTCATGGTCGCTGTGCCCCTGATCTGGGAGCTGTTCCAGCGAGATGAGACAAACGGCATGCGAGCCTTCCGCCTTCTCGTCGCAATTGCCGCGATCGTGTGCCTGGCTGGTGTCGCCTACATTAAAGAGCATTTCGCCAAGAGCGAACTGATTTCACAGCTCAGCATAATGAACAATCGCCTTCACCTGGCAATGGAAGCAGGCAAGTCGGTGGGATGGGAATGGGACATCAAGAGCGGACGGCTTTTGTGGTTTGGGGACTTGCAGACCATGTTTGGCCTGCCTTCGGATAAGTTTGTCGGGCGAATGGACGATTTTTTTCGTTACGTACATCCGGAAGATCGCCAGGCAGAAGCCAGGGCAGTTGCCAACGCCCGGCAAAGCGGAGAACCCTATGCGACGGAGTTCCGCGTTGTCAGGCTTGACGGGACTCCGCGCTGGGTTGCCGCCAGCGGTCAGTTCTATTACGGAAAGAGAGGTGACGCCCAGCGCATGCTCGGCATGGCAGTGGACATTACCGAACGGAAGCATGCCGAAGATTCGCTGCGCCTGTTTCGAAAATTGATCGACGAGTCTAACGATGCGATTGAGGTAGTCGACCCGGAAACGCTGTGCTTCCTGGATGTCAATGACAAGTGCTGCCGCGACCTCGGCTACACCCGCGAAGAACTCTTGTCTCTCAACGTTTTCGATATTGATCCCACGGCGACCGAAACCTCCGCGGGAAAAGTTCGCAAAGAACTTCACGAATCAGGCTTTTTCACTATCGAAAGTATCCACCAGCGAAAAGACGGATCGACTTACCCCGTGGAGATCAATCTCAAGCGGGTCGAATTGGACCGTTCCTACTACGTCAACATCGTTCGCGATATAACCGAACGAAAGCGGGTCGAGGAGGCTCTACGGCAAAATCAACAGGCACTCAATGAAGCCCAGCGCCTAGCCGGAGTAGGAAGCTGGCAATGGGATGCACGAACGGATACCGTGACCTGGTCGGAGGAGCTTTACCACCTCACTGGAAGAGATCCCAGCTTGCCGGCGCCCGCCTTCAACGAGCAACCTAAGCTGTTTACGGCTGAGAGTTGGAGCCGGCTTCAGAGTGCTGTTTGGGAAGCCTTAAACACTGGAGCCTCATACGAGATTGATATGGAGATCATCGGGGCCGGACCGATCACAAAATGGGCGATCGCCCGTGGCGAACCGATGCGCGATGCAGGCGGCCAAATTATCGGGCTGCATGGCACGGTTCAAGACGTCACCGCGCGCAAGCTGGCAGCCGAAGCACTGCACGAGAGCGAGGAGAAACTCCGGCTCATCCTGGAATCAACCGCCGAGGCAATTTACGGAAGCGACCTTGAAGGCCGCTGCACTTTTTGCAACCCAGCTTGCCTTCGCGCTTTGGGATATGAACGAGCCGACGAACTCCTTGGCAAAGATATGCACCAACTGATTCATGGGACACGCGCGGATGGAACACAATTCCCCGTCGAGCAATGTCCAATATTTCATACAACGCGTACCGGGGAAGGTGTCCACGTCGACGACGAGGTCCTGTGGCGAGCGAATAGAACGAGCTTTCCCGTCGAATATTGGTGTTATCCGCAGTGGAAAGGGCAAAAAGTCGTGGGCACGGTCATTGCCTTTTTCGACATCACCGCGCGCAAGCTGGCAGATGCGGCGCTCGCCGGCGTTAGCGGCAAGCTGATCGAGGCCCAGGAGCAGGAACGTCGCCGCATCGCCAGAGAACTCCACGACGATATCGGTCAGCGTCTCGCACTGTTGTCCATCGAACTGGCACAGCTCCGGCAGAGCTATGAAAGCCCCTCGGAGACTACTGCACGTATCGACCAATTGCAGACGCAGACCTCCGAGATAGCGGCCGATGTTCAGTCCTTATCGCACGAGTTGCACTCGTCGAGACTGCAATACCTGGGACTCGAAGCGGCGCTGAGAGGATTCTGCTGGGAATTCAGCCAGCAACAGAAAGTGGAGATTGACTGCAACACGCACGACCTGCCAAGTTACCTGTCGCCGGAGGTCTCACTGTGCTTCTTCCGGGTGCTGCAGGAAGCTCTGCACAATGCGGCCAAGCACAGTGGAGTACGGTACTTCGAAGTCCGATTGTGGGGGGCGCCGGACGAGATTCATCTCACCATCAGAGATAAGGGGCGGGGCTTTGACGTCGAAGCTGCCAAGGCGAACCGAGGGCTCGGCCTGATCAGCATGCAGGAGCGGCTGAAGCTCCTGCATGGAACGTTATCCGTCGAATCGCAGCCCCAGGACGGTACCACCATCCACGCCAGCGTGCCCTATAAATCAGACATCCAGCATTGAAAGACGTTGTCTCCGCTCACTTTTCGAATGAGAAAACGTGCTTCCAATCCTTCTGCATACTGATCACAACCCAACCATCCTTTTTTGCCTGAGTCATTAACTCCTCGGGAAAGGCTCCGACGTGGGTCTCGGGCAGTCCGCCAGCAGGGCCGTAAGCATACTCGCGTTTTGCATCGTCGTGATAGACGAGCATCATCAGCCGGGCTCCAGGCCCGTCTTGCGTCCATTGCAGCATCTGGGCATCTCCGCTGGAATTGCCGAAGGCTGCTATAGGCCGCTTGCCGATGAACAGGTCGATTCCGACCGCCTTACCGGGTCCATCGTCGATAAAAAATACCTTCGGCTCGCGCATGAGCACCGGCTTGGCGTCTGCTTCCTGGTATTTGGTCACGATACTTGAGCCCACTACCTGCTCCGGCGGAACGCCATAAACCCGTTCAGCGTATGCACGCACAAAAGCCTGCCCACCTCCGGTCACAATGTACGTCCTGAAGCCCTTCTCGCGCAGATAGCGCATTACCTCCAACATCGGCTGGTAGACGAGATCGGTGAAGGGGCGATGGAAGCGCGGATCTTTGGCCGTTGCGATCCATTCCGTTACCAGCTTTTCAAAATCCTGGGTGCTCATGCCGGAATGGGTCACAGCGATAATTTCCATCCACTCTGCCTCGGTGAACTTGGCCATCGCCTGGTGGTCTCCCTCCAGGACCGCCTGGAATGGCTGCTGTTGCCGCCATTCAGGATGTTGTGCTGCTAGCTTGCCCACGCGGTCGAAGGCAAACATCGCCTGCCCATACAAGGGCTGTTCCGTCCAAAGCGTGCCGTCCTGATCGAAGGTGGCGATGCGGTCCTGCGGAGCAACATAGCTGGCGCTGTGTTTGTCCGTCGTGTCTTTGACAAACTTGAGAATCGCCTGCTTGGCCGGGCCGTTATTCCAAGAGGGTAAAGGATCTTTCTGAGCACACGCGTGCCCCAAGCCCAACAGCAGCAAAAGCAGCGCCGCGGCCGGTCTGAAGTTCCACGAAAGACGAGGAAACAGACGACTCATATTGTTTCGTTCCTTGGCTGACCTAAACGGTTGGGAATGGGGCCTCTGGGGACAAGGTTTTCGAGTAAATGATCCACCTACTCTTATTGCGTAGTTTTGAGGCCCTGCGCAACTGTCAAATATGACAAGGTCCCCCCTGTTACTTCTACTAGTTCCCAGCACGCTCGCTAACCTGCGATGCTGGATCAGCGGACGGTTTCGTGAACCCGTAGACCGTGAAGCGGGAAATAGGAGGCAACATGACCACATCATTGCACCCGGTAGGTGCCGCCGCCGCTTTGACAGCAGATGAAGCGCACGCCGTTGGAGTGGATGCTTACCTTTATTTCTATCCGCTCATCCTGATGGATCTAACCCGGAAGCAACTCACAAACATCGACCAGAAAGAAGCCGGCAAAGGCCCGATGAATAAGTTCGTGAGCATTCCCGCCTATCCGCCCGCGGACTTCAAGGGGGTTGTGCGCCCAAATTTTGACACGCTTTATTCGGTTGCGTGGCTTGATCTCACCAAAGAGCCATTGGTAATCTCAGCCCCGGATACAAAGGGCCGGTATTATCTTTTGCCCATGCTCGATATGTGGACAGATGTTTTTGCGTCCCCCGGCTGGCGAACGACCGGCACCCAGGCTGGCGACTTTCTTGTTACACCGGCCGGCTGGACAGGAAGCGTACCTGGGGAATTCGCGCACATCGCCGCTCCAACCCCCTATGTCTGGATCATCGGCCGCACCAAGACGGATGGACCGGCGGACTACGACGCGGTCCATCAGATACAGGCGGGGTACAAGGTGACGCCACTCTCCGGTTGGGGGAAGGCGCCGGCGCCGGTAGCGGTGAAGACAGATCCGGCGGTCGATATGAAGACGCCGCCAATGGTGCAGACGGACAGCATGTCTGCTGAAGCCTACTTTACCTATGCTGCCGAGTTGCTCAAGCTCCATCCTGCTCATCCGACCGATCAGCCCATCCTCGCGCAGATGGAGCGAATCGGGATTCAAGCGGGTAAGAGTTTCGATTTTGGCAGGCTTGATCCCACCGTGAAGCAAGCGCTGGCGAGCTCGCCTGCAGGCGCTCAACAAATCATGAAGTGGAAGTTGCCCACGATCGCCAGGGTCGCCAATTACTGGTCAATGAACACCGATACCATGGGCGTCTATGGGAACTACTACTTGAAACGGGCGATGGTGGCGCAGCTCGGCCTGGGGGCGAATCTACCTGAGGATGCGATCTATCCGATCAATCTCGCTGACGACGCGGGCAAACCCCTGGACGGCGCGAATCGATACACGATCCACTTTGAGAAGGGCAGCGCGCCTCCGGTCAGCGCCTTCTGGTCCATCACGCTCTATGACGCGGATGGCTTCCAGGTCGCGAACGCTTTGAATCGTTTTGCCGCGAGCAGTTGGATGCCGTTCAAATACGGCGCCGACGGTTCGCTTGATCTATACTTCCAGACCGACAGCCCCGGCAGCGACAAGGAAGCTAACTGGCTTCCAGCCCCAAAGTCCCCGTTCACTCTCACCATGAGACTCTACGCGCCGAAGGCCGACGCGTTGACCGGCAAGTGGGATCCGCCTCCGGTCAAGAAGGTGTAGCAGGCTCCTAGCCCGTGGCGACATTCAACAGCAGTTCGACGACCCAGGAGGGTTTCTACGATGCCTGAAGCTGGAGGTTCCAACATTGAGATTGCCACGCACCTGAACGAACACGGGGGACATGCGGAATCTTCCGGGTTCGCGATATTAGAGATAGTGGAAGCCTTGGTGCTCGCCATCGTGGCGATCGCCACGGCCTGGAGCGGTTATCAGGCAGCGCTCTGGACTGGCCATCAGTCAGAACTATACGGACAGGCAAGCAAACTGCGCGTGCAAGCCGAAGGAGCCTCCAACGCCGCCAACCAGGAGCGCCTGTACAACGCTTCTACCGTGGTGGAGTGGCTTAAAGCAGAAGCCGAGGGCCAAAAGAAACTAAGCGATCTCTTTGAAAGGCGCTTCCTACCTGAGTTTCGTCCCGCCTTCGAAGCCTGGAAGAAGACTGACCCTCTTAACAACCCTAATGCGCCGCCGGGTCCTCAGCTCATGACGGAGTACCGAAGCTCCAAGACGGACGAGGCCGCCCGCCTAAACAATCAAGCCACAGAGGTCTTCGAACAGGGCACACACGGGCGCGAAATTGCCGACCAATACGTGCGCGCCACCGTGACCCTGGCCACCGTGTTGCTCCTGATTGCCATTAGCCAACGCTTCAAGACCCGGGGTGTGCGCGTTGCACTGTTGCTGATTGCTGCGCTGCTGCTGTGCTTTCCCGTCTACCACATCCTCACGTTGCCCAAGGCATAGAAGTGGTAAGAGTCTTGGGCAGTATGTAACTCGGGTGGATAACTGTGCGTCCTGGCTGCTGAGGCCCGCTCGGGTGGGGCAGCAGCCCATGATTGAACTGCTGCAGCGATGTTGAATTCCACTGTTTCTGCAACTAATTGACGCCTGCCGTTCCTTTCCAGTCCAGCAGGGAAGACAACCGCCACGGATTCTGCAGCAGGTCCAGGTTCAACTCGCCTTCTTTGTCGAGAACCAGTTGCGCAGCAGGATACAGAGCGCCGGTGCTCTTGCTCTTATCCTGATCATTCAGTTCGAGGACGCCGGCAGTCAGATCGTAGGACATGGAATTGCTGTCCGTCCAGGCTTCTGCCATGCGAATCTGCCGAGTCGTGGCAAAGACGATTTTGCGTCCCGTCGGTGTTTGCGTCATCCTGATGTAGGAGCAGTCGTTTCCCAGCGTGCCCGTGATCTCCAGATGTCCTACAGCCCTCATTTTCTGGAGAGCATTTGCCAGACCCTTATTCTGTCCCGTTTGGAAGGACTGCACCAGGATCTGTTTGTCCGCCGGAGTCGAAAACTCGTAGATGTTCAGGGTCACCCCAATGTTTTGACCCAATTGGGTGCCCGTGCCATATGCCTGAGCGTCGATGGTTTCATACTTGTCCCGTGCAAAACCCGGGCGCCCTGCTGCTACCAGGCTCATCAGCACGATGCTGTTGGCCACGAATCGTAAAGATTGTTGTATGCGCATGTCGTTCTCCCACTAGTACGGTGCGATGAGGACTTCAATCTTTGAGCCTCTTTCAGCCAAGGCTGAAAGTCAGAACTACACAGCTCAGTTAGGTTTGCGAAGGGCCTATTGGGCATGTTCACGCGTCTGCGGCCGCGCTGTAACTGTCAGTTGTGACAGGTGCGCGACAAGAGGTCGCAGCGTAATATTCCGGAGTGAGATATGGCATATGGGCGCGCATACTATGACACCGCTGCTGCAGGATAGCTCCGGGCATGCCTCGACGCTCGCGTTGGGGAGACCCTGGAAATTTCTGGATCTCTTGCGTGGCGCCAGCCAACGCCTACTTACCCTTACCGCCATTGCGGTTGCGATTAGCTGGGTTCCGCTAGCGTTCTTATCTGCTCTGCACGGGGGATCCGCATTTCTTTCGTTCCTGACGGATTACGCTTCTCAATCGCGCTTCCTGATCATTCTTCCGTTGCTGATGCTGGCTGCTCCCGATGTGCACAAGCGGGTTGCCAGGGTCGAGCAATATCTTGAACAGTTCGTGCGGGAGAGTCAGCTGTCGGCGTTTAAGGCGAACTGGGTCTCATTCAATCGAGTAGGGAACTCCGCAATCGTTAAGGTCGCGATTTTGCTCCTGACCTACGCCTTCGCCATATGGATGGGACAAAATTTGAGCTCAGAAGGCGTAGAGCTTGTGGACTGGTGGAGGGGAAGCGGCGGCTTCCGGTGGTTTTCGCCGGCAGGCACCTGGGCACTCTTTGTCAGTTATCCGATTCTGCTCTTCCTCACCCTGCTTTGGCTGTGGAGACAGTTGCTGTGGACGCGATTCATGTGGACTACGGCGCGTTTGGATCTTCGTCTCGTCGCCGCGCATCCGGATGGCCTGGGAGGGATTGGGTTTGTTGAGTCAGCTTTGCGCGGGCAACAGCCCTTTTGCTTTTGCCTCGGCGCCGCACTTGCAGGCGCGGTGGCGAATCGAATGTTCCACCATGGGCAAAAGTTGACGTCTTTTGCGGAGGTCGCCGTGGTTCTGGTGGGGGCCGTACTGCTTATTTGCGTCGCGCCCTATTTCGCCTTCACCCCGGCGCTGTTGCACATGAGACGCGACGGACTGCTCAAGATACGGTGGTTTTGCCCGAGCGGCGGGTGAGCAGTTTGAGCAGAAATGGCTGAATCGCCCCGAAAGCCTCAATCAGGATGTACTGATGGTGGGGGATTTTTCAGCCATGACAGACCTCTATGGTGTGGTGAGTAATGTCAACAACGTCAGTGCTCTACCGGTCAGCCGCCTGGACCTTTACGGCCTCTTCGCGGCGGCCTTTGCGCCGGCAATTCCGGTGGTTCTCGGTTCTGTACCATTTGATGTCGTCGCCCGGGCAGCCATGAAGATGCTGTTATGAGAAGCGGGTGAGGAAAACCGTTCCCCAGGCAAGCTGCTGGGGCCGTATCATGCGGTTAGACAGTGAAATGAACGGCAGGCGCGTAATTCTGCGCTGTCGCGTGTGCGATCAACGACGCATATCCGAGGGTTAAGATGAGCAACCAGGTCTCTCCGAGCACTACTCAGACCCAAGCGCCGCCGGACATGCTTTGGATTCCGGGCGGGACGTTCCTCATGGGCTCAGATGATTTCTATCCTGAGGAAGGTCCGGTCCACGAAGTGGCTGTCGATGGCTTCTGGATGGATCGGCACATCGTCACCAACGAACAGTTCGCGCGCTTTGTCGACGCGACAGGCTACGTCACGGTGGCGGAACGTCCACTCAATCCAGCCGACTTTCCTGGGGCTCCCGCGGAAAATCTTGTTCCAGGTGCATTGGTCTTCCATAAATCACGGGGTGCTGTGGATCTTACCGACTACACAAACTGGTGGGTCTGGACACCGGGAACGAGCTGGCGTCATCCGCGGGGACCGCAGAGTTCGATCGACGACATCATGCAGCACCCTGCGGTTCACATTGCGTACGAGGATGCCGAAGCCTACGCGCACTGGGCCGGGAGAGACCTGCCGACCGAAGCTGAGTGGGAGCGAGCTGCCCGCGGCGGCCTCGAAGGCAAGAAGTTTACCTGGGGAGATGAGCATTTTCCGGATGGGAAGGCCATGGCGAATTCCTGGCAGGGCGAGTTTCCCTGGCAAAATCTGCTGGTCGACGGCTTCGAAGGAACTTCTCCCGTCGGCTCCTTTCCGCCCGAACGGTTACGGGCTATTCGATATGGCGGGAAATGTTTGGGAATGGACTTCAGACTGGTATGTCCACCACCATGCGAACGAAATCGAACACGCATGCTGCGGGCCGGCGGTAAACCCCCGCATCAGTTCTGCTCAGAAAAGCTACGACCCCAGGCAGCCACAGTTCCGCATTCCACGCAAAGTTGTCAAGGGTGGCTCGCACCTGTGCGCTCCCAACTACTGCCTGCGTTACCGCCCCGCGGCGCGCCAGCCACAGATGATCGACTCGGGTATGAGCCACATGGGCTTCCGCTGCATCCTGCGGGCAAAGGATGCACCCGAAGTAGAGGTTCCCCTGGAAGTTAACCAGGAGCAAACGGAACAGCCATCGGTACATAAGCTGAAGGCTTCGATCAAGGGCGTGTTCAAGCAGTTCCGGATCATCCGGCGGGCGCTTGTGCACCCGCAGGTGCCGTGGCATGCGAAAGCCGTCGCCGGGTGTGCGGTTCTTTATGTCGTCAGCCCGATCCAGATCATCCCCAACTTCATCCCGATTATCGGGCAGATGGACGACGTGCTGGTTGTTACCCTGGGGATCAAATATTTAAGACGACATGTGCCTCAAAGTGTGCTCGACGAGTGTGAGAGTAAGTCACCGCATCGCTCGTAAACCCAAGATAGTTTTGAGCCCGGTAACGGATCCCCTGCCCATACGCTGAATTCTAAGCTCAGACCTGCTGAAAGTCCGCAGTCCCGCCGCACGATTCGCCTACTGTTGTCTTCTGAACCGCCTCCATAGCCGCGGATTTGTCACCGCACCTGTCGCTAGTGACAGTTGTGAGCTATGCTGCCCGTCGCTAGGGTTATGAACATAACCGTTCGACCTTGACCCAGGTCGCGGGCGCGAACGACAGGTGCCCAACATCAGCGAGCAGAATAGCGGGCGGTCATTAGCGTAGATGTCACGCGCCAGGTGGTTCTGGCATACCGATATTTTTTGCCAATCAGCTTAATTGGCAGAACAAACTATGGAGATGATTCACATGAAATTAACCAGTGCCAAGTTTGCACATTCAGGGGCGACAAGACTTTGTGCGGTCTTGGTTGCCGTAATCGCGCTAGCCTCCGTTGGTTATGCGCAGACTTCACCGCCGGTCAAAAAGCTAAGGTGAAGGGCGCCATCATTTCCAGAAAAGGCGACCTGGTCAAGGTGCAGGACGCGAAGACCGGCTCGATCGTGGTCGTCAAGATCACCGACGACACGAAAATTGTGCGCGATAAATCCAAGGTATCGTTTCATCGCCACGAAGACATGGACGTCACGGCTATGCTCCCCGGCCTGACGATCGGTGCCGAGGGTGTGGGCAATGCGGCCAGCCAGCTGGAAGCGTCCAAGATCACCTTCTCGCCGGATGTGTTCGCAGTCGAAGTCGCGCAGCAACAGGAGATTTCCGCCAACAAGGCAGCGGCCAACAACGCACTGGCTACAGCAAACCAAGGCGTCACAGCCGCAGCCGGCGCGCAATCCTCGGCAAATCAGGCGCAAACTACGGCTGATCAGGCAGGTGCGATGGCACAGGCGGCCGGTGTAGTTGCGCTTACCAATGCGGCTGCCGTTCAGATAGTGAACCAACGCGTTTCTGACCTGGACGACTATCAAACAGTTGCTGAAGCCGCAATCTTTTATCCTTCCGGTCAGGCCACCCTGGATGCTGCCGCGAAAGCCGACCTGGATAAGCTGGCCGCTCTAGCCGCTGTCAACCGAGGGCTACATGATTGAGGTCGCGGGCTATGCCTCCAAGACGGGAACAAAGGCGGCAAACCAGCAACTAAGCGAGGATCGTGCTGCAGCGGTGGCAAATTATCTTCGCAACAATGGACAAATTCCGCTTAGGAGGATCCTCGCGCCAGCGGGCTACGGCGCTACTCATCCTGACTTTGAAAACAACGACCCGCAAGGGCGCGAGCTAAACCGCCGCGTCGATGTGAAGCTGGTCGTGAACAAGGGAATTAATGGGGAGTAGTTGATTTGCATAACAGCTTACATAGCAGCTTCTGCCAAGGTGCGTTGCGATGGGCGCTCAAAAGCCCATACGCAACGCATCTTGCTTCGTTTTTGAAGTATGGGTCCAGCTCCAGCGGTAGTTCACGCGTCCTATCCCAAACTCAGGAGAAGACCCGAAGATGAACCTTCCAAGCTTTCCCGAAGTTGACTTGTTCTCCGCCGGCATCAATGCCTTGAATGGTGTGCTGGTGGCCCGCAATCCCTCGCACAACCGCGGTTACACAGTCGCGGGGCTGTTGATCATGGCGTACTTCGGCGGTATCGGCGGCGGCATGTCGCGTGACCTGCTGCTCAATGACATCCCCGGGCCGCTTCAAGGGCCCGAATTATCTAATCGTGTGCCCTTTGATGGGGCTGCTTGGGCTGGCGATTTATCGCTACGCCGAGTCGAAGGAAGAGAAGTTTCGCACCCGAACGCTCTGGCCTACTTCAAGTCGTTCACGCTGCCCTGGTTCGCCATCCTGGGCGCGCATAAGGCGCTCGATCACGGGCTGGGGATCTTTGCCGCGATCATCATCGGGCTGATCGCCACCACCGCGGGCGGCGTTTTCATCGACCTGTTCTCCGGGGTCACGCCGGAGATCGTGCGCCCGGCCCAGCAACTGGTCACATCCGCAGTTCTTGCGAGCACGGTCTACACGCTGATTGCGGTGCAGATGAAGGACAGGGAGTCATTCTTTCCGGTCACCCTGATCGCAGTTCTGGTAGCGTTTGTGTTTCGCGTGATCGCCGTCCGGGATCACTGGGGATCTTTTGTACCGCTCGTCGCGGCCGCGCGAAGGCCCGGTTCAGCCGAGTAGACTGCATCAGCAAGTAGGAAACTGAAGCCCTTCCAATATAATCATAGGCTGAAGATCGGAGGAGGGCTGCGCATGAGCCCTGTTGAACCGGCCAAAAGACAGGGGAACGATTCTTGCCGAAGAACGAACCGATCTTGCGTTTCAGCGCACGATCATTGCGGCGGAAAGAACACTGATGGCGTGGATCCGGACCGCCCTCTCGATGATCGGATTCGGTTTCAGCATTTACAAGTTCTTCCAATATCAGGCGGACGAAATTGCTGCCGGCAACATCGCGCGTCCTCATGCACCCCGGAATTTGGGGCTGAGCCTCATAGCCCTGGGAACGCTGGCATTAGCTGCCGCAACCTGGCAGCACCGGAAGTTTCTGAAGGCGATCGGGGCGTCCGAGAAGCAGAATATGGTCTCCATCTCCGTCGTTGTTGCGATGGTCGTTATCCTGATTGGACTGGTTGCGTTTTACGGGGTCCTGCTGAAGGAAGGTCCGTTTTAGAGCACGTTGTTTATTGTGCGGCTATGAGTGCTCCAGCGACCAGACTTTCTGGATGAGAGCAAATAAAAAAGCGGCGGTAAGCCCGAACAGAATCCATCCATCGAATGCCTCGAGCGGTCCCATGAGTGCCCAACTCGGCTCCAGGTGCAGATTTGTGCCGCCTACCGTTGTCATGACGCTTAACGAGTACAGCATCGCGTCCTTCCGGTCGCGCGCCCAGTGTACCCAGCAAATGGTAGGCGACGGCCCACATCCCCGCTTCAACAGCATGCAGGCATATGGCGCAAAGTGAAGATCCTCCGACGGCAAACACGGACAGCACATGGGTGACACGTTTTTTCCGGTCAGGTTTCAGCAGGATAACCAGTCCCTGGCTGAGCAGCCCAAGAACATAGGAGTGGAAAACAATCGTCACCACAATGAGGGGTACACTCCATAGCCAATCCGCCCTCCATGGAACAAGCACGACAGAGGTCATAAGTAAGCCACAAGAGTGAGACTTGCGTTGCTGATACTAAGCGACATGACGAACTACCAGTTAAGCAGCCCTGCTACCGTATGGAGAACTGTCACTTACGACAGGTGCTACGACAACGGCCCATACAATTGCTATGCAGGCTGGAGATTTTGCCAATGGTACGGCCGGCACTCTATCTATAACCTTCTAGATGTAGAGCGAAAGCGGTTTATCTTCCAGTCTGGGGACAAAGTTGAGTCTTACAGGGAGATCCTCATGGATGTCGTAGTCATTGGCGCCGGCCCGGCCGGACTGCTCGCTGCCCTCCGGGCTGCGGAGTTGGGTGCGCGAACGATTCTTGTCACCCGCGGCGAGGTTGGGGGTATGGCGGCGAATGACGGACCCATTCCTGTACGGACCCTTGCGCACGCTGCGCGGTTGCTTCGGAATGCTAAACAACTCGGCAGATATGGCATCTCGGTAGGCGAGCCGATCCTGGATTATCCTCGGCTGCTAGCCCGCACGCGCGAGGTCGTCCAGCGATGTGCGCGAACATGCTGTCCGGCGCGAGAATCTTGAAAAGGTGGGGGTTACGATTTACGAAAATTCCGGCACCGCACGCTTTGTCGATCCGCACACGATCGAGACTGAGAGCGGGCTGCGTCTTCAAGCGGACAAGATCATCCTCAGCGCGGGCGGAACGAGCCGGCGGCTTCCAATTCCTGGTTTCGAGTGGACCTCCACGCACAGCGATGCGTGGAGCTTGAGTGCGGTTCCGCCCTCCATGATTGTTATTGGAGCCGGAGCGACGGGCGTGCAGGTGGCATCCATTTTCCAAGTCTTCGGCTCACGGGTGCAGCTCTTTCAAGCCGGCCCCCGCATCCTGCCCACAGAGGACGAAGACGTCTCCGCCGTGGTCGCGACCGCCTTCCGCGAGTCGGGCATGATCGTGCGCGAGAACTTCGGAACCATCGAGTCGTTCGAGAAGACGCCGGGTGGGGTGCGGATGTTTTTCGCCAAAGACGGCGTCCGCGACAGCGTAGAGGCTGCGCTCGCGGTTGTTGCCGTCGGGTGGGTCGCCGACACGCTCGGGTCTGAACCTGTCTGCAGCCGGGGTCGAGACCAATGCTCGGGGTTATGTGCAGGTAAACGCCTACCTGCAGACATCGGCGCCCAACATCTTTGCGGCGGGTGACATCACCGGCCGCCTGATGCTTGTACCGCAGGCAGTTCATGATGGTTTTGTGGCTGCTACCAACGCTGTGCAAGGCGCGACGACGACTTTCGGAGACCAGGCAAGCCCGCTGGGCAGCTTCACTGAGCCGGAATACGCGCAGGTGGGAGTAACGGAAGCCAAGGCCCGTGAGACCCACGACGTGGTAGTGGCGACGGTGCACTTCAATGAAACGGCGCGTACCATCATCGACGGCCGCACCATCGGGTTTTGCAAGTTGATAGCCGACCGGCCCACCGGAAAAATCCTGGGTTGCCATGTCGTGGGCGAGCGCGCTGTCGAGATCGCCCAGGTGGTGGCGATCGCTATCGCCGGAGGCCTGTCGGTGGACAAAATGGCAAAGATTCCGCTCTCGTTTCCTACTTATGCCGGGATCCTCGCGCGAGCAGCATACCGCGCCGCCCAGCAAATCTATCCCGAGTTCCGCGGACAAGATGTGATCGTGGAGAATTAGCCGGCGTTTGAAATTAGGTCCCGAAGGCGTCTGTGTCATAGCTGAACGCAGGAGAGTCGCAGATCTTTCCCCTTCATCAAGACCGGGAGGGCGGGAACAAATGTGAGCCCAGCCCGGGAGGGCTGGGGTATCCGTGATGATGATGGCGAGCGCCGTAGGCGGCACGCTGCGACCCGCGGCGGTAGAATCCTCATCTTCAGCGCTGCCTTCGCGCATCGCGCGAGGCGTCAAAGACTATCTGGTCATACCACCACAGCCTTTCAAAGAAGTTTCGTGCCTCCTGTCGGCGCGAAGAGGACAGTGTGGTTTCCGCGATGTCGCCAATAGTCTGTTTCCCGTCAATAGCATCGAACATTCGTTTTTCCGCGGCATCGATGGTCATCAGTAGATCTGTATAGGTGTGGTTTCGGTTGATTAAGACGCCCGCAGCCCCGGCAGGCAGCCGTTCTTGCACACAGATGGTTTCTGACATCCGGATGGGCACATAGTTCAGCCACGTCTCTCCTTCAAAATCGACTGACTGGTAAGGGCAGGGACCATCGTCTCGATAGACGATCACGCTGTGGCGAACCATTGTCCCGCGAAAAAGCTCCACCGCGGCGAACTGCTCTGCTAGGGAAAGGTCTGCCATTTGCAAGGCCTGGGGCAGACGCCCTATCAAACCACAATGAGCAGAGTAAGGCGCTTGTTTTACCCACCGTCCGAAGGTCAAGGCTCCCCGTTGGATGAAATCGAATAATTGAGGGACAGAATACGCGCGGTCCTGTGGGTGCAGCAGAGCATCGGCAAGCGCCCCCTCCTGCTGGAAATCCGGGGCCTCGCGCAGCACAGTTTCCAAGGGATGGCCCGGCGGCAGAGCGCGCAGCACAGTGACGAGATTCCCGATTCCCTCATTCGTAGCGCGGATGCCGAGGCGTCGGCAGAACTCCTGCAGCATATAGACGCCGGTCCGTCCGTAAGGTGCGTACACCATCAGATGCATGGCTCCGTCAGGTTTGAGCACGCTGCGCAAAGCTGCTAGTCCGCTGTCCGGGTCCGCCAGGTGATGAAGAACTCCGGTACAGACAATTTGGTCGAAGTCCATCTTTAGTTCGCCAACGCGATCGATAGGCAGCTGGTGTACCTGAAGATTGGCTAAGTTGTATTTGCGCTTGAGTTCTTGTGTATAGCCCACACTGGTCGCGCTGATGTCGATGGCTGTGACTTGTGCCGCGGGCGAACGCAGAGCATGCTTAGCCGCCTGGGATGTTCCGCAGCCGGCAACGAGAAGGGAAGTGTCTTCCCTGTAGGGCCTGCTGGGCCAGAGGAGATGGTATTCCGCACGGCGCTTCTGGGGATCTTGCCATACACGGCGATATTGGTCCAGGCTTTCGACCGGGGGCGGATAGGGATAGCGGTCGTAGAAGTCCTGAACCTGCTCTGCTATATCAAGGATCGGTGGAGTTGTCTGTGGTTGGTCGGCTCATGGCGGGCTAAATGAAAAGATTCCCCGGCAGACAATTGCTACCGGGGAACTTTGTTTATGAGTTTATGCGAAAGGGAGTCTCGCGGGCTCCCGATCAGCAGTTTTGACGAACAGGGCAGCAGCTTCTCAGTGCACCCCGGGCTCGTCGCTTTATTTGTGCCCCGCTACGGCGGCCTGCGTCTGATGCAACGAGGCCATGACCGCATCGAGGTTAAAGGAAGCCGCCTTTTGCCGAGGCGGATACTTCACATAGTTTTCGATCTGGGCCGCCACGATTGCCTGGCACTGGTAAAGCTGTGGGACGTGATCGATCATCCAGTCGTAGTAGACATTGGAGTTGAAGTCGGCTCGCTCGAACGGGTCGCGTCGCAGGCTGTAGATATTCGGAAGGCGCAGCTTCACCATGGGTTCTTGCCAAACCGCCGTTGAAGTTGCACGCTGGACTTCAAACACCAACTTCCAGTCGCCTGTCCTGACCGCCATGACGCCGCCGTCATCGCTGACGTAGAAGAAGTACTCTCGCGGGCTTTCCTTTACCTGGCCTGTGAGATAGGGCAGCATGTTGAATCCGTCGATATGTACCTTGAACGTCTTGTCCCCGGCTTTGTAGCCGGTGAGCAGCTTTGTGCTTATGTCCGGATCGCCTGCGGCGGCCACGAAGGTGGGTAGCATGTCCTGGTGGCAAACGATGCCGTTCAGCACCGAGTCCGCCTTGATCTTGCCTGGCCAGCGCATGAAACATGGAACACGCCAGGCGCCTTCCCAGTTGGTGTCTTTCTGGCTGCGGAATGGTGTATTGGCGCCATCGGGCCAGGTGTCGTTCTCCGGGCCGTTGTCGGTGGAATACATGACGATCGTGTTATCCGCGATGCCCAGCTCATCGACCTTGTTGAGAATTTCGCCGATTTGCTCGTCGTGGGTGACCATCCGGTCACTGTAGTCGTCCTGGCCGCTCTTGCCACGGTTCTTGTCGGCGAGGTGGGTTCTAAAGTGCATGGCTGTCGAGTTGTACCAGAGGAAGAAGGGCTTATCCGCCTTCACCTGCTTTTCCATCCAACCGATGGCGCCTGCCGTGATCTCCTCATCGACAGTTTCCATGCGCTTCTTGGTCAGTGGCCCCGTGTCTTCAATGGTCTGCTTGCCGACGCGGCCCCAGCGGGGGTCAGTTGTTGGGTCATCTTTGTCCGTTGCGAAGCAGTGAAGGACGCCTCTGGGCCCGAATGCCGCCTTAAATTTCGGATCCTTGGGATAGTCAGGCAACTCGGGTTCTTCTTCCGCGTTCAGGTGATAGAGATTGCCGAAGAATTCATCAAATCCGTGCACCGTCGGCAGGAACTCATTTCGATCGCCGAGATGGTTTTTGCCGAACTGGCCGGTGGCGTAGCCGAGCGGCTTGAGCATTTCGGCGATGGTTGGGTCTTCCGCCTGCAGTCCGACGGTGGCGCCGGGCATCCCGACCTTGGTCAAGCCGGTACGCAGTGGGTTCTGTCCGCAAATGAACGAAGCGCGTCCAGCGGTACAGCTCTGCTGGCCGTAATAGTCCGTGAAAGTTACGCCTTCTTTGGCAACGCGGTCGATATTCGGGGTGGTGTAGCCCATCATGCCTCGGCTGAAGTGACTGATGTTCCAAGTGCCGATGTCATCGCCCCAGAGGACCAGGATGTTAGGTTGTTTAGCCATGGTTCGTTCCTTTTTAAGTTGAATATGCTGCGCTGAGGTTTGCCTTGGCCGGGTAAGCCTTGAAACTTGGCGGTAGATACCGAATCCATGCGAAGGCGATGGTTGTCATGGGAAGTTCTAGTCTCCTGCCAATCGCTCCTTTGCTCCCTTGCGTTGGCAGGCGATTCGATTCACAGGTCCACGGATGACCAGGTAGGGCACAATGGCCAGGATGATTGCGACCAGCACTGCCTCGCCCGGATAGACTGTCCACCGGTGTTCGATGAGCTGGTACACCACGTCGAGCACCACCGCGAGGATGAATACTTTTCCTACCGACTTCCAACCGCTCTCCAACATCGACTCGCGTTCGCCCTTGTCGGTGAAAAGGCCCCAGAAATAGGGTGGCTTGCATTCCCGGGCATCCTTCAATCCATCGCGGATGGCAAAGAAGGTGGCCATGGCCGGTTGCAGAAGTAGACGGAACTTCATCGGACCAGTAACCCGTGCGACCAGATTTTCCGCAACTCGTGTAAGGGTGTGATCCAGGGCTATCATCTTTCTCCTCTCAGACCGTCACTTCGTGGCCGGTAACTGCCTTTGGCTGCCACAGCCGGCGGCTTTCCATCTCTACTGCCAAAGGCCAGCTCAGGAAGGTCCGGGTTAAAAATGAACTGCGGCTAAGATTTCGATATCGGTAAACGTCGGCGCTAGGGGCACGGTGCGGATCACTTGCATCCTTTCACGCCATGTCATAACGATCGGACTTGCTCCTTATCTGAAACGCCCAAGATTAAGGGCAGGAAAAAGGACCAGGTCCCGTCATTCTTCTCAGAAGGCTGGACAGAGCTGCTTCGTCCTTCGGAGTAAGTTCACTCCGGTTGCCGTCGATTTGGAACTGTCACTTGCGACAGGTGTGGAGCGTCCGTCGGGGATCAGGGAATCAATCCGCATTCGAACATTTTGTTGGCAATCGGCGCTGCCACTTTGTTAATAAACACAACGCGCATCTGCGGGTCAGACTTCAGAAACTGTATTGCCTTTTGTTCTTGTGGCGAAGGTGGTTGTGGCGGTGCTTGTTTCTTTTGCCACAATTGTTCGCAGGGGGTATTTGTGTATTTTGCCACGACCTTGGCCGCGACCTTGTCTAGAATTGGGTATTGATCTTGCGCGTATGTTCCCGTGGTCAGGGTTAGCGCCAGGGGCGAGACCAATAAGACAAATTTGCTTATGCGACTTAGCTTCATGATTTGTTCAATCCTTTTTCGACAATGGGTCGACGATAGTTGATTTCAATCTAAGAGCCTATCGGGTGAATACTCCCAAAACTTCCAGAAGCAGCCTGTTATTTTTCTAGTTCCTTCATACATGAGCGCGCAGGACTTCTTTAAGGTCATTCGTTTAGAAGCGTGATGCAGATCTCAATTACACCTGCGAGCACCAGTACAGCGGCAAGGCCAATATTCAGGTAGGCAAGCCGGGAGCGGCTCCGGTCGAACGTCCGGTGGAGCTCTTCACGTTCTTCGGTCATGCATCCCTCGCGGGGCCACCTCGCTGACGGCCCGTTTCACAATCGCACCGGCTACTACCCGGTGTTTCGGATCCCCGGGACTTGGAAATAGAAGTCAGTGCACTTTGGCAGTTCACCTAAGTCCGCGCTGCCCGGCTAGTGCCTGCGGGCGGAGCATTCCTTGGGAATGTAAGGCCTCCGTTTTGACTGTATGCTGCTGAAGCGGTCACGGTTCTCCAGAGATCACTCTATACTTTTTGCTGCAGCGATTGGCTCGATTCGGGCGACCGCGGTGTGCACATCCGTAGCAATTCCACCTCTGGGGATTGCTGCTCGCGCTCAGGCGGGCTTCTCTGCTGGCAGCCTCTCCGAAGCAGCGGGCGCGATTAATGCTTCCAATTGGCGTGCTGTCAGGCGTCGAGTGACGGGTTACATCGAAGTACACCGTTTCGCCCGCATCCGGGCGAAGGTGAGACTGCGCTAATAGGGTGAGCCGCGCGACCGTGTGAAAAGGGGCTTCCGTTTCCTTCCACTTGACACTCGCATTTTCGATCCAGAAGTTCGCGTCCTGCCGCTTACCCCAATAAGTCATCTTGCCGGGATCGAGGAGTTGGACGGCAAAGTCGAAGCTGCTCATCCTGCCATCTTCGTTGAGGTGCCGGATCAGCTCATTCTGCAGGCCTTTCGGATCGCTCTTTTGCAGAGGACGCGCCAGATTGCCGGACGAAGGGATAGCCGAATACTGAACCACATCGATGGGGCCGTGGCGAAAGGGCACGTTGCTCCAATAGCGGAGTTGCTGATACGGCCTGATCTTCTGGCTGGCCTGCAATTTTGCCATCGTAAGAATCCGCATCACGCGCAATTTATCTTTGAACGGCAGCGACAACAAGCCGGATAGCGGGTTCGACGCCGCCAGAACCTTCATGACCGCCGCAAATGCAGGGGAGTCGTTGATGGGCAGAGGCGGGGCATTCTGCAATGAAAAATCCTGGCGGCCGCCGTTCGCGCCAGGAACAGCGATGCCGTCCCGCGTAAGGTCGACCGAGAACGACATCGATCGCACATCCGGCTTGAAATCCGAGTTTTTCTTGGAATCAGCGTTTCCCCACCGCACCACCGCGGGATATACGCCGGGCTTGGCAAATATTCCCTGGGCGAGCCGCGCTGCCAGCTGAGGGTCGCGTCCGACGCTCGAACGTCAAGGACTTCGAACTGGGCCCGGGCGCAAACACCTTTCGCGTGTGTCCCACGGGCCAGGGGCCTGTGTTGTTGGGCAGCAGCTCGTCGCCTGCACCTTGAGGGTGGTCTTCGGACAATCTCCTCAATGTCAGACGCTTCCCGGGCGAGGTCCCGCTCGCTGTCGCTACCGGTCACTCCGAAACATCTGGTGAGCCAAAGCATGGACTGAACCCCTCTCCTGTTATCCCAGGTGAGAAATGAATTTGATTGCGGTGATGCTGGGCAAAAAGCAGTAGGCGGCAGCTTTGGTTGTAGTGAAGCTGGAAAACCCTGTCAGCTTGATCGGGGGCGCGCCGTTCGCCTGGGGAATGACGAAGATGCTTTCCTTCGGGTCTTGCGTCCCGATCATAGGATCTTTCGCCTTAGGATCCAGCCTGACGGCGCCCGCGAATTCGGCGTCGTTTACCCAATGTCCCAGGACGAACTCATATTGATTCTCGATGCTGGAGTTGATGAAGTATCCGAGAAGGCCACGCTCGATGCCGTCGTAGGGTTGTGCCGGATCATAGTTCGGTCCGTAGGGCAGGCCGCGACGGATCAGACGGTGCGTATTATTGCTGCCACCGGGCTTGCCCTGCCCGGTGACTGGCTGGTCGCGCGGATTGATGCGGCGCATGTGCGCGCCAACAGGACAGCGCAGCCCCCTGGGATCGCCCGATCCGTCCTCGTTTACGTATCCGTAGTTGTTCAGTTGGTCGGGGGCGATTCCTCCCGCGGGGCTGTCTGTTTCCGGGGACAATTCCAAGGGAGTGCCGTTGCGCCAGCGTCCGCAGATCTTGGCGGCCAGCAGCTCGGGATCTATTTTGTCCTTGTGCGATTGCAGAAACTCTTCAAATCCAACTACGTCCGTCTGGATCATCTTGAAGACGGCAAAGCTGCCATTCAGACCGAGCTCTCGAGGCTCAGGCACGAAATAGTTCTCAGCCTCGTCCTGCAGAACAAAGAGCCATGGTTCGCAAGGTTCCTGATGATCGGGCGTATATCGTTCGGGACCGCCGCGTATGGTCGTCATGCTGATGCCGTCGGTGTAGCCAAAGGGAACCTTGGCGCAGGGTTGGGGCTTGCCGTCGACCATTTGCAGCCACGCGTTCCCGTCGGTACGCCAAATTTCCTGGAAGGCTCCGCCTTCGGTAAAGAGGGCAGACAGCCGATCGCTGTAGGCCGTCATGGCGTCCGGGCTCATGGCATGCAGCGTCACCATCACGTGATCGCTCGCGGACTTAAAGGCGTCGATCCAATTCTCCGGAGCACTTGCCCCGGTATCGCCCACCAGGTTCGCTCGCGCGGGGGCTCCGGCGATGAAGGCGCCGAAGGATTTGAAGGAGAGTGCCGGGACGCGATCTTTGACCTCGAGCGCGACCAGTCCGGGCCAGGTGATGCCCACGTTAAGGCAGTAGTCAGGCTTGTGGCGCGGGGGAGCGGCGAGATCGTCTGCTGGCCCAGGAGCGAAGCCTACGTGCCAGTCTTCTGCAGTGGTGATCTGCGGCGCGTCTGACTCGTCTCCACTGACCAGCCGCCCGAGCAGCTCGCGCGCCTTGGCAGGAACGCCCACGGTAAGTACGAAATGCCGGACCATGGGCATCCTGTACCCGCGCACGATGAACCCCTGAATATCACCCAGGTCGAGTGCGCTCTTCTCCGGATGCGCTGGTAGCATCCGGTTCCTCCTTCTCGCCATGACGTGACCAGCTTGTGAAAGAACCCCTCTGCGGACCATGCTCTTTTGTCTTTGATCGCCACTGCTGCCTCTTGTGAATGCGGGGTTAATGCGGCGCCGGTGCAGTTTTGCTATCGGCAATCAAGGCGTGAATGTCCTGGACACCCAAGCCCGGATAGGCCTGGTAGAAGCCGATCGGCTCGCGGTTTGCTCCCGCTGCGTAGTCGATGAACTCCTGGAGGTACTTTCGGCAGGGCGAGGGGGGAGGGTTTATGCAGAATTTGAAGATTAAATCGAAGACCTCTCCAATGTTCTTGGTGAAGTCGGCGATGTAGGTATCAAAGGTGCCGTCATACACAGTAAAGAAACCAACCTGGTGGTCCTCAAGGGGCACGAACTGCGCGAAGTGGGGCGTGCCGACCTTGTCCAGGTCGTGGGTTGTTCCGCGTCCCCTGGCGCGCAACAGCAGTTTTATTTCAGCGAAGGCGAGTGCTGATTTGATGGGCAGGATCACCAGAAACGGATTAAGCACACCGCCGCCACTAAGGCCTGCGGCGGATGCCAGGGCCTTGATCTCCTTTACCGTGGCTCCTGGGTAGGCGGTGTAGAGATTCACCGGCGAGAGAAGATGCTTTTCGGTCCATTCGACGAACGCGTCCGCGTGATCGGCGACCGGAGTAGGCGGCGGGTTGTCTACATGCTGAAAGATGAAATCAAATACCGGCCCGGCATGCTTGGCGAGTTCGCCGAAAAGCTCAGCGAATTCGCCGTCGAAGTCACCAAGAAAGAGCAGGGTTTTTTCGCTCAGTACGGTGAAGCGAGAATAGTGGATCGTCCCAATCGTATCCTCCGCCTGGAACAGCCCCGGCATCATGGCCGGAAGCTGCTCCGCCAACGCCTTTGCATCCGCAGGCGTCTTCAAGGGAAATTCAAGCGTAAAGTGGCTCTGGTCTGTCACGAGGGATCTTCATCCATCTCCTTCGGACGCCTGTCAAGCGGTTATGAGGCCGGCCATTGTTTGAACATCTTCGCGACGGCCTTTGATACCATCTGCGAGTTCTTGTTGCCATTGTTGCTCAGCGTATTTTGCGCAATTCCTCGCCAGACCAGGGACTTGGTCTTGGCGTCGTATAGGTCGACAATCATGGTTCCGATCACGTTCTGCTCTGGAGTGATGCCGCCCATGCCGCCGCCGAACCCGCGCATGCCCATGCACTGTAAGAGGTCTGCTGTTTCATGCCGCCGCTTGCGGCAAGGATGATGTCAGGGTTCTGCGATTCCTGCACCATTTGCAAACCCTTGCCCTGCATGGCATTATCGATGTCGGATTTGGCTTGTTGCGCCAGTATCGAGTTCTGGATTTGGTTGGCGTTATTCGTAGCCCAGGTGTAGGTGTGATACTGCGAGAAATTCTGGCTCTTGTTGTAATTCACAGAGACTTGTTGCCCGAGGGCGACAGCGGACGCATGCATGCGAGCATGGCGCACAATGCATATTTGGTCTTCATAATGGTTATCCTTTTCATAAAGTGCTGCGGGCAGCGATGGTTACCGCGATCATTCTCCCCCGCGGCGGTTTTGCCTACTGTCACTTAAGACAGGGCAGCAGGCATTCAATGGGTCGTTACGTACAACTGCCGGGAGTTGTTAGGCATTGACCTTAGGCGTTCCCGCTTTAGCGTCGGCGAGGAGAGTCTTGATGTCTTGAACCGCCAAGCCGCGGGTAGGCGCTGTAGAACCCGATCGGCGGCAAGTCACTTGCTGTTGCATATTGCAAGAATGCGTCGGCGTTCTTTGCGACGGGCGTTGCCGGAGGATCACTGACATATTCAAAGAGAACATCGAATACCGGTCCCATTTGCTCGGTGAAGTCCTGGATGTATTTGTCGAAGGCGCCGTCAAAGACGGTAAAGAAGCCCAGGTGATTGTCCGCAAGCGGCACAAAGTGGCAGAAGTGCAGTGTGCCGACAGAATCCGCTCCCGCGTCCATCTTGCCCTTGGCGGCCCTCAGGACCAGATCCTCCAGGACAAACGCTTTAAGGCTCGACTTGAGGGGAAGAGATACCAGCAAAGGATGCTGCTCGCAACCTACCCGTGAATCCTGCCGCGCGAGCACAGGCTTGAATCTCCTGAACAGAACTGTTCCCGCAGGCGGAATAGACAATGGAGGGGGAGAGGCTATGGTGCTTCACCCATCGGATGAACGCCGCAGGGTTGTTCGCCACCGGCGTGGGCGGAGGCTCCTCCGCGTGCTTGAAAATAGTGTCAAAGACTTGTCCGGCGGACTTTGCGAGATCTGCGCTCAGCTTCTCCTCGTCGCCGTCGATGTCAGCGAGGAAGAGGAGCGTCTGATCGTTCATGGCCAGGAAGCGAGAGTAATGCACGGAACCGACTGTGTCCTGCGCCTTGGCGAAAGCGGGCATCAAAGGAGGCAGTTCTGCACGCAGCGCTGTCGCGTCGGCGGGCGATTTGATCGGAAATTCGATCGTGAGATGACTTTGATTTCCGCTCATAGATGCTCCTTCAAAGCGAACCTGTCCGCATCAAATCCAGGGTGAGCCACCCGCGTCCGATTAGACAACCAGCACTGTTGCCAGTTGCGCCTTAGAAAAGGGATGGGTCGCGATTTGGCTTCGGAATTATGTGACGATCTCGATCACCGTGGAATCAGTCATTACCATATCCACGGTGTCTCCTACTTTCAGTTGGTTGAGGTTGGTAATCTTCTTGCTCACCTTGATGGTTTTCTTCTTGCCGTCCGGATCGAGCAGGGTGACCCGATGATTCTGTGCGTCTACGGCCAGGATCTGCGCACTCACGGCCGACGTATCCACCATCATGACGCCGGTGCCGTTGGGAGCCACGGAGACCTGTTCGCCGGCGGCGGCACCGGGGCTTTGCGTTCGACTTGCCCACCACGATGAGGATTTCTTCTGTAAATGACATCGCCAGGTGGTCTCCCACCTTGACCTGGGCCAGATTTTGAACCCGATCGTCAACCTTATAGGTTTTTTTCTTCCCGTCATCCAACAGTAGTGTGACCTTGCGTTTTTCGAGGTCAATTTTCTCCACCGTGGCGGTGACCTTGACCACCTCGACGGCATCGACGCCTTGGTCTGTTCGCGCCGGATTGAGCTTGCGCAGAGTAAATGGGGCCGAATGCGAACAGCAAAACTGCGCTCAAGGCTAAACTCAGTATCTTCATCGGTTATCACTTTCGTTTCGAAGTTCCGGACTTTACCAATGATTCTTCCGGTGCATCGGCTCGTCTACTGTCACTTAAGACAGGGCCCTGATGGTGACATAGTAGATAAAATGTCGTCTGCCGTTTCTTTGCTGCTGTACTGACAGTTTTGCTAGTTCCTTGCCGTTCGGTCTGCCGCGATAATTGTGCGCACGTTTCCTCTAAGGGCCATCTTCGCGGTTTTCCTGTCCGGTATGTGTTTGATAGGTCGTGGCGACTTTGCCCGGGATCGCTCTCTCCGCAACCAGCTCCGCTCCTTTAGCAAATCTTCCGAAAATGCAACATCCATTTACGTCCTCTGCAAGGAGAACACCTCCATGCCACTCACTGAGCGACTTCCTAATGGCCGTCTCCGGCCACCTGGTCGAAGATGGCAACCGTTCGCCGCAACTCTTTCACTTTTAGTGCTGATCGCACTTCCTGGAGCTGGCCAAGTGGTAGCCAAGAAGCCGGCAGAGCCGGCAACGAAAAAGGAACCGGAGATCAAGGAAGAGCTGACCCTCAAGAACGGAGACAGGCTAACCGGGCAACTGCTGAACTCCACCGGCACTGAGATCAAGTTCAAGAGCGATTTGGCGGGCGAAGTAACGGTGAAGTGGGAGAACATCAAGGAACTGAAGTCCAGCCGCGAATTTGCGGTTGTTCCCAAAGATGTGAAAGATGCGAGAGACAGCGCACTGGTACCGCAGGGAACGATAAAGATTGGCGAGAAGGGAATCCTGGTTTCGCCTCTCGTCTGGGGTCAAACCTGAGCATGGGCGAGCACCGGCGGGTGAGGCAGCGAAACCAGAACCGGCCAAGACCGCGGCCACGGCTGCAAAAGAGATACCAACCCCCCAAATCGCGTACGTTGTCGACGACGCGACGTATCAGAAAGAGATACACAAAAAGATAGGCTTTAAATCAGGATGGGATGGGCATATTACCACGGGCACCTCGATGATCTACTCAACCCAAAACAGCTACCTCTTCCAGGTAGACACAGCGCTCAAGCGCAGTGTTCCCACGGTAAGTTGGCTGGACCCGAAGCTTCGCACGACGATCAATTTCACCCTGAGCGCAGGGAAGACAACGCAACCCGGCACGGAAACCACGATCACCAACATCTACCACGTGGATGCTGAGCGCGACGAGTACTTTAGCAAAAAGGGCTATTATCTGCAGGCGTTCTCTTTGGATCACAACTTTTCCCAGGGCCTTATACTCCAGCAGAACTACGGCTTCGGTATCGGCTCGACCCTGTTCAAGAAGGAAGACTCCGAATTTGATGTCACAGCCGATCTGCACTACG
Source organism: uncultured Acidobacteriaceae bacterium (assembly GCA_963775365.1). Taxonomy (GTDB): domain Bacteria; phylum Acidobacteriota; class Terriglobia; order Terriglobales; family Acidobacteriaceae; genus PALSA-350. Next base: position 78,460 of record CAVZJL010000016.1, read on the forward strand.
AGAGCCAGCAGTTCAACGCAACGGCCAATGTCGAACAGCTCAGTCTTCACCTGATTGGAGACACTTTGACCGAGAAGTACACGCGGAAGTGGGGCAAGATAAATTTCGATGAGAAGCTTCTCGCAGACATAGCTTGGAACAACGCCAGCGCTTTCTCCGCCTCAGGCACCAGCTCGGTAAGGATGAACATCTACAAGAGGCTTGCTTTTTCCGTATCTACGATCGATAACTTCCTCAACAATCCCCAGGTCGGATACAAGAAGAACTCGTTCCAGTTTTAACCGGTTTTGCGCTGAACCTGAAATAGCGGGTGGTCCGCCTTGCTCCTATCCCGTTGGATTACGCAGAATGGTTACCGGACTTTTACTAGTATCAGAGAAACGATATATCCACTAAACTGCCGCATGGGATAGGGGCAGGGGCGTCTGCGCGCGGTTGTTTCGGAGCTGAGTACTGAAAAAGAGAGCCTTGGTCTAAGGACTTAAATCGACGCAAAGAAAGAGGCACGATGCAATCTGCTGTCGGTTCCATCGAAGAGTGAAAGGCGCAAGCAGGGAAAAGCGCTTCGCGTAAAGCTCCCACGCACTGCGCAGGCGGAATGGAAGCCTCGTCCAAAGTCGCAGGATATAGTCAAACTGCTCGAGGAATCCGACATCGGCCGAATCCGGGGTCTGCTCCCGGTTAAGTACCAGCGGATGGCCGTGTCGCCTTTCACCTTCTTCCGCGGCGCCGCCATCATTCAGGCGCGAGACCTCGCGAATTCACATGTTTCGGGGATCACGGTTCAGGCATGCGGCGATTGCCACCTCGCGAACTTTGGCGGTTTCGCTTCTCCCGAACGAGTATTGGTTTTTGACATCAACGACTTTGACGAAACCTTCCCGGTGCCTGGGAATGGGATATAAAGCGGCTGGGAGCCAGCCTGGTGCTGGCGGCGAGGGACCAGACTTTCTCTAAAAGCGTGGCCGATCAGGCGGTGCGAGCGGCGGCTGCGTCCTATCGTGAGCGAATGTCTGAGTACGCTGAGATGACAGTGCTTGACGCCTGGTATGCGACGCGTCAGTGCCGCACAGGTAACAGAGTATTTCCGGAAGGATAAGGACATGTCAGCGCGGTTGGCCAGGAAGCAGAAGCAGGCCCGCTCGCAGAACTCTGAGGCTGTCGTTCCCAAGTTAACCGAGGTCGTAAACGGGCGCCGAAGGTTCAAGGACAGCCCGCCGGTGATCTACCATTTCGACGAATATGCCAAAAATCTCGAAAAGGGACACGTGAAATTCATCGAAGAATACAAACAATCGCTGCTGCCGGATAGGCGACAGTTGTTCCAGCACTACCGTCTTCAGGACAGTGCAATCAAGGTTGTAGGGGTGGGGAGCGTGGGCACGCGCTGCTATCTCTCGCTACTTCTGGCTGACGACACGGATCCCCTCTTCCTTCAAGTCAAGGAAGCGCGCAGGTCTGTGCTGGAGTCGCCTCGCGGAAAAAGCCGCTATGCCCATCAGGGTGTCCGGGTTGTGGAGGGCCAGCGTCTCATGCAAGGCGCGAGCGACATCTTTCTCGGTTGGGCCCGCACCAAAAACCACGATTACTACTTGCGCCAGTTCCGTGACATGAAGGTCTCCGCAGAGATCGAAACCTTCCGCCCTGCAACCCTGGTTGGATACGCCACCTTGTGTGGCTGGGCGTTGGCACGGGCCCACGCCAAGGCTGGTGATGCAGCAATGATCGCCGGATACCTGGGAACGACCGACCAGTTCGATAAAGCTTTGGCGAAATATTCAGAAGCCTATGCTGACCAGGCAGAACGTGACTTCGCAACCTTTAAGGCCGCAGTTCGCTCCGGGCGTCTTTCGACGGATGTAGAAAAGGGCGCAGGGTTGGAGTTCCTGTTGTAATTTCGGGACGTGCTGCCCAGCTTAGTGGTGGTGGCGAGGTTCCTGCGGCTTTCTCTTACGGAAAGCTGCAGGAACCTTGTCTAACGCCAATATCCGGCGACGTAGACATAGCCTCCGGGGCGAGCAACCCAGCGGCCGGGAATCCACACAGCCCCCCGCCGCGGCGGATTGACCCAGTGTCCCGGGCACCCAGACATACCGGGCTCCATTCCATCGGTAGTATCCAGACACCCAAACCCATCCCGCATGCAACGGTGGCCCCGGGCGTTCAACGATGACTGGTGGCGGCGGCCCTGCATGAATAACGACCTGTGCGTTTGCTGCGCCCGCGGTCAATATAATCCCGCATAACGCGATTAGGATCCGTTGCCTTATCCTCACAGAAATCTCCGGGAACCAATTGCGCGAAGCTCGCTACCCGGATCTGCCCCAGGCGAACTTGCAAATGTGCTAGTTACCGCAAGAAGTTTTTCAAAGCCATTCGGCGACTCGAGCCGTGGGCGCATCCCTTAATGTGCGATTCGAGAAAGGTCACGGCGACACGATACGTAGACATTCCATAAATCACTAGAAAAAACGATAGTTATTGGCGCAATTCGCAGGGATCTACAACTGTCCGGGGGTTAACTACCTGGAATCCGGCGGCCAGTAATGACCGTGACGACGCCAAATGGCGCGTGCCCTTGGGCGGCAAATGGCGCAACATGTCAGGGTGGACGGTGTTTGCCTCAGCATCAAATTTGCGGGGGTTGGGCCATGGATATACCGAATGATCTGAACAAATTGCTTGCCCAACTGAAGCAAGTGACAAGGGATACCAGCAGTATCAGCGAAACCGGTGCATCCTCCGGCTCCCGGCCCACAGCTGCTGAGATCGAGCTTTTCTTGAGCCAATACAACTTTGAGCCAGATGCCGCGATCGAGCAGATCGAGATATCAAACGAAGGGTATTTCGAGTGCTACCTGTTCTCGGTGTCTAGCCGCGGCAGCGACGGTCTGTCGTTGTTCGCGATGCGGCCAGAACAAAGCCTGCCCGACGATGTGTTGGCGCTTTCTAGAGCAGCCAGTAATTGAGAGTTGCTGAGGAGATGCGCCGGCACCCTTGGCTACATGGTTCTTTCTTCAACTGTCTTCAGAGCAGCTTCCACTTCCGCCAGAATCTCTTCGGCGTCCTCCACAGGTTTTCCTGCCTGGAGCAGCTTGTAGGAATCTCGCAGTCGCTTCAGTGCAGCCGCGAAAGCAATATTGCTCTCCAGGGTCCACCGAATCCAGTGCTCCAATTGCGTATCGATGACTATCTGGGGAACGGTGGACGCGGACGCGGCATCGTGCCGTTTCTTCGCGCCGGCCGCCTCCGGAGACGGGCCTGGACTAGTCCGCCGATGACGAATTTCCAGCTTGTTATCCAGAAAAAATATTCGTCGAAAAGCCGGCCAGAAAAAGAGGGAAAACCAACCGCACCCTCGTGTACCTTTCTTTTCCCGCGACCTATCCATCACTGTAGCTGTTCTCGATGCCATATCAGGCATCGCTCCGTTATTGAAATTGGGTCTCATTCGCCCATCCTCTTGATCGCGTCAAGCGCGAAATCCCGCGGGCACGCGTGTGCGGCGCCGCAGCGCATAGCCGCAACCGGCTGCCTCACAACATCATGACTTAAAGGATGACAGAGAGAGGCCGCTCTGATCGTTGCTCAGCAGCAATCAAGTGCGAGAATTTCTGCAGACCCTTGGTGGGCGGGCGCTGCAGATACGGAGGGCGCAGCGCTTTCAGCGCTAATGATGCGCAGTACAGCGGGCTATCGTCAGCGATAAGAAAACGACGGAGCTGAGTCCCGATCCGTTGCGACGACCTAAGCACCTGTGGGTCTATTTCGGGGGCGTGCAGCCCGCATTGTTTGCGGTCTTTGCGCAAGTAGTTCCGCCGGGACCTTCCGCCACGCCCTTTCCGTTCTTGCTTTTGCTTTTGCCGCCGCCAGTGGTCTGAGTGGTCGTTACCCCATTGGAGTTCTTGTTCGCGGTGGCGCCTTTGCCTGTATTCGGGTTATAGGCTGCAGCGGATTGACCATCGCTGCAAACGGTTTTGCCGCGCGCATTTTTGACACAATCTGCCTGACATAAACTGGCTGAAAGAAACAAACACGCCATCATCGCAAAAACTCTCATTTGGATCTCCGATGGGCTAGTCTTGCACCTGCCGCCTGCCCTGCACTAGCTAGCAAAACTATCAGCGCATCAAGCGGGTCCCATTCATATCAATTGCCGGCCATCTTCTGAATACCTCGAGCGCAAATTCCAGATGCGTCTGGTGTGTGCGCAGCCGTAACACAGAGCCGGAGCCGAGCCGCACCTTGCGGAACTGCCGGGAAAGAGGACTGGAGCAGCCAGGATGCCGTAATCGCGGAGCCGTCGCGCAAACAGCGCAGTGGTTACCTCATCCTTCAGAATGACGGGGATAACCGCGGTCTCCGAGAGGCCGGTGTCATAGCCCAGGCTCTGCAGACCGCAACGCAGGAAAGTGGCGTTTTGCTCGATGCGCGCGACTCGTTCGGGTTCGTGCGCCAGAATAGACAGTCCTTCGCGGATCGCCGCCACCGACGCGGGGCTCAACGCGGCCGAAAAGATATAGGGTGAAGACCCATGTTGCAAAAAGATACCCAGCTCCTTCGAGCCGGCAACGAATCCTCCGGTGGCGGGAATTGCCTTGGCCAACGAACCCGTCCAGATGTCGACTTCACTGGCTGCAATGCCGAAGTGTTCAGCGACGCCGCGGCCATGGGCTCCCAACACTCCGGTGGCGTGCGAGTCATCTACCAGCAGGAAGCAGCCGAATTTCTTCTTGATCTTTGATGATCTCCGGTAAAAGGCAAATGTCGCCGTCCATGGAGAAAACGCCATCGGTAATGATAAGCGTGCGGTTGGCCGGCGGCCCGTTCCGGATCTCCTGCTCGAGCGACTGCATATCGTTATGCTGGAAGCGCTGCAACTGGACTCCGGCAAATCGGCAGGCGTCTGTCAGGCTGCGATGGCAAAGTGCATCCATAATGACGCGATCCGCAGGCCCCAGGAGCGCCCCAATCACAGCGAGATTGGCAGCATAGCCTGAACTGAAGGTGATCGCTGACTCGGTGCCCAGAAAGGCTGCGAGATCGCGTTCCATCTGCTGGTGCTGGTCGGTTGTTCCTGTGAGCAGGCGGGCGCCGCCGGTGCCGGTTCCGTATTTCAGGATTGCTTTGATCGCTGCGCCGTCGATGCGCGGGTCACCGATGAGTCCCAGGTAGTCATAGGAGGAGAGCATCAGCATGGAATGGCCGTCTGCCTGCACCTCCGGACCGGTGCGTGCTTCCAGGGGAATCTGGAAGGGATAAGCGTCCGCATCGCACGCCATGGCGGTGGTCTCGAACAGCCGCCGTCCGCGGGCGTCGATCAGGTCGTTCTTGGCAAACTTGCCGTTTCTTGTCGCGGGAAAAATAGCCATCGAAAAGGCCGCCGGACGAAGAAGGGAAGTTAACCTTCTTCCCGTTCAAACGCACTCACTTCTGTCGAAATGTCTTTCGGTGCAGCTGTTTTGGAAGTCACAATAGAAGTCCCTTCTGCTGACAGGCTCATGACTTCAAAGCATTACAGAGAGAGGCCGCTCGCGTCGTTGCTCGAGAGCAATCAAAGAAGAGTTTTGTCTTTTTGTGCTTTTGGGGGGTGAAAGCTGCCTAAGTCCCGAAGGAAGCGGAAGATGGTGACGCTATGCCGCAACAAGCGGGCAGGGAAACGAAGCAGGATCTTGCCCCGGCGCTTCTCGAGCGTACCCTGGCGTTGCCATGCGCTCAACAGGCGGCTCGCAGTGAACAGGGAAATGTGGGCCTCGTTCGCTAATTCCTCATTCCTGACGTCGAGTTCGACGCCTCCCGGAACCTTCTGACCAATGCCATCGGCGAGGTTAGCCAATACCCGGGCAAGCCGCTGAGGGGCGGAGTCGCAAATCAAAGACGCATGCGCCGTCCGATAACCTGCCAGGTAGTCAAAAGAGATTAACAAGGCGTTTTCCAGCAGGTGCGGATATCGCGCGCACAAACCACGGATTGTGCTGCGGCTCCAGACCAGTGTGGTGGTATTGGTCGTGGCTTCGCTGCTGACAAGATATTCCTGGGGTTTAGCTAATACGGCCGCCTCGCCGAAGATCTCTCCCGCAGTAACCCGAAGCAATACGATTTTCTGGCCGTCGACCGTCATGAAGAAACGGCGCAGCCTTCCGGTCAGCAGCAGATACAGATGTCCAGCGGAATATCCCTGGCGCGCAATCACCGAGTTTGCGGCGAAGCGCTGCTGAGTTCCGGCAGCCATAATGGTTCTGACGTCAGCCAATTCCAGTCCCTCAAAGAATCGGGGTTTCCGTTCTCGTAGAAACGCAGTTACAGGGATATACATATCTCATCTTCCACGAGGGCTATCCTCGAACGGCTCGTCAGTAGAGGCTCCATGGTTATTGCGAAGCGGCTTGCACTTCGCCGGGTTGCCGGAAGGCGTTGTCAGCCGGTAGTTCGGTGCCTTGCCCGGCGATATCGCTTGCCTTGTCCGTGAAAAAACCTGGATCTTTGGGTTGGTACAAGAGTCGTGTGGGCGCGGCAAAGCGGGTGCCGGAAGCTTCAACGATTCCAACTATTTTCAGTAGGATCTCCTGCCGAAAGGCGGTGAACTTACCAAAATCGCCGGTCTTGACAAAGGCAAACAGTTCTAACTCGAATGCCGCGCCGGCGAAACTGGTTACTCGCAATCGTGAGCTCCCGGATTCGACCGCGGGGTCCTCGGCCAGCATCTTCTGCACGTTGTCCAGTACGAGCCGCAGTTGCTCAAGCTGTGTTTCGATCCGCAGGGAGAAGGTTTGTTGCAGAAGGAGTTTGGGCCGCTCTTTCATGTTTTCGAACTGCATTTGCGCGAGCACCCCGTTAGGAACAACCAGCAGATTCTGGTCGAGGGTTCGGAGTTTCAGAGAGCGAAGCCCGATGTCGGCAACAGTACCAACTCGATCGCCGATCTTGCAAAAATCTCCGACTTGTATCGCTTTGTCCAGGAGCAGCGAAATTCCGCCGATCAGGTTTTCCAGTGTCTTTTGTGCTGCCAGCGCTACTGCCAGACCACCGATACCAAGTCCGGCCAGGGCGGTGGTCACGTTCAATCCAAGGAATGCAAGTGCAACCAGCAACGCGATGATCAGTATCACGATGTGATTCATTCGCTGGATCAGGATCAGGATCGACTCCCCACCCCCGCGGTGGGTTCGCGTTCGGCTTAACGCGCGGTCGAAGCCCTGGTCAGAGAGCCTGCTTGTGAGCCAACCAAAACCTCCTGCAAGGAGAGCGGCCAGGAAACGAACATAGTAGACGCGATATAGCAGGGGCGGCTGCAGCAGGTACACCAAGAAGCCGTGCAGCAGGATGGCAATCATACACCTGAGCGGCATGCCAACCGGTGTATCCCAGACGGTAGTGAAGGGAACGTTCCGCAGCCTACACCAGGCTCGCCTGGGTGCGCTCAAGAGGAAAGTCGACAGCCACGCTAGTAACCATGCGAGCGGGATTGAAAATAGCCAGCAGAGCCATTGCGTCGACGACATCCCCAGTATGACCGGCCCGGTGAATAGAGCCAGCCTGATTCGACTGGCTTCCGATGGCGTTTCCTTTTCCTTGATTGCGTACAGCTTGGGTATGCTCGCCAATGTCGCCCGCGAAACCAACCATATTTTTCCGGCGACAGGATCGTCCACGCGCACCATGATTATGTCGGTGGAGGTGTCGCCCACCGTCAGGACTCCAACACGTTCCTGGCCAATAGGAAGCCCCGTTTCCACTGATCCGTTCGGATCGTTGCTGACCAGGTTGATGCTGCCCTGAAAGTTTGGGTATAAGATCCGGAATTGCTTGGTGAGCTCGGCCAGATTCTGGCCCCGAGGCATCTGCAGGAATCGAGTGGCGGTAGCATAGTCCCCGCTTGTCTCGTATCTCATGAAGTTCATGAGCGAACTGCGAGGCGTTTGCCGTCCGAGCGGATCTTGCGGCGCCGCAGGCGCAACTGGGGGCGCCGCTTCAGGAAGTTTTGGAAGCTGGGCTGACGAAGATTCAGTCCAGGCTCCGAATAAGAGGAGGATAAAGACGAAACTGACGGTGCAAGTCTGCTTGAGCAACCGGCCAACCCCCTCTTGGTACTGTCTTACTAAGGACATGGCCGGTCACCCAAAAAGCTTATCTTATTCATCCAGACCTGCATTTACCTATTAAGCGTTCAGTTTGTCAGCGCACCACAGCTTCTACCGGTTCGGCGGCTTCCCTGAGGAAGCCGCTTTCCCTGCCGCCCTCCAGGAACTTCTTTCCGTCAATCCGGCCAAACATCTCGATCAGTTTTCCTACCAGGCCGGTCCATCCGGTCTGATGGCTGGCTCCGAGACCGGCGCCATTGTCACCGTGGAAGTACTCGAAGAACAGGATGTAGTCCTTCCATTGTGGGTCCGTCTGGAACTTCTCCGTACCGCCGTAAACCGGGCGACGGCCGGATTCATCCCGCAAAAAGGTGCTGGACAGACGATGGGCAATCTCCCGCGCTACCTCGAAAAGGTTCATCAACTTGCCCGAGCCCGTGGGACACTCAATCTTGAAGTTGTCTCCGTGATACAGGTAAAAAGACAGCAGAGCACGAATCAGCACCGCATTGACCGGCATCCAAACCGGCCCGCGCCAGTTGGAGTTACCACCGAACATGCCGGTGTCCGACTCTGCCGGAAGGTAATTCACCTTATATTCCTGCCCATTCACATAGACGACAAATGGATGTTCGTCGTGATACTTGGAGAGTGCCCGAATCCCATGCGGGCCAAGGAACTCGTTCTCGTCGAGCATGCGAGTCAGAATCCGGCGCAAGCGCGTAGGGTTTACCACCGCAGCGATGCCGCGCTCGGCATAGCCAAGATGACCATGCCCGGTGGGATGAACATTTTCAAGCAATTCAGGCATCCGCCGCACGCGTTCGGCAAAAACCTTCTGCATTCCGGGTACCCTCTCGCGCTGCCACGGCTCGATCACCGTGGTGGCAGCCAACGGAAGCAGGCCCACCATAGAGCGAACCTTGAGCCGCTGTGAGCTACCGTCGGGCAGGCGAAGGACGTCGTAGTAGAAACCATCCTCCTCGTCCCACATACCCTCGGGCCCGGTTTGATTCATGGCGCGACCGATCCAGAGAAGATGGTCCATAAACTTGATGGCCATGTCCTGGTAAAAACTATCGTGGGACGCCAACTCCACCGCGATCTCTAACATGTTCTGGCAGAACATGCTGACCCATGCCGTGCCATCCGCCTGCTCCAGGTGGCCGCCGTTGGGGAGTGGCGCGCTGCGGTCGAAGACGCCGATGTTGTCCAGCCCAAGAAAGCCGCCTTCGAAGAGGTTGTTGCCATATCGGTCTTTGCGGTTCACCCACCAGCTGAAATTCAGCATCAGCTTGGAAAAAGAACGCTTGAGAAACTCGATATCGCCTTTCCCGGTAGCCCCTTGTTCCGTCCGGTACAGGAAAATGGTGGCCCAGGCGTGCACCGGCGGATTCACATCGCTGAAGTTCCACTCGTAGGCAGGGATCTGACCGGTCGGATGAAGGAAGAACTCTTGCAGCATCAGATCGAGCTGTTGCTTGGCGAAATCGATGTCCACTGTAGAGAGAGCAATGGTGTGAAAAGCCAAATCCCACGCCGCATACCAGGGATACTCCCACTTGTCGGGCATGGAGATAACGTGCTGATTCACCATGTGGAACCATTCGCTGTTGCGCATGACTCGCTTGCCCCCCTTCATCGGATCTTCGCCATGCTCCGAGAGCCATTTGTCCACGTCAAAGAAGAAGAATTGCTTTGACCAGAGCATGCCGGCCATCGACTGGCGCAAGACGAGCGCTTCATCTTCGCTCAGATGTGACGGGGTGACCTTGCGATAGAACTCGTCCGCCTCGCCCTGGCGGGTCTTCAAGGTTGCGGCAAAACTGCTGAATGGATCGCCGATGGCGGCAGGAGCCTTATCGGTGAGGCGCAGACGGATGGTGGCCGTCTTTCCTGCACCCACGTTCAACTTGTATTGGGCCGAGGATTTAGTTCCCGTTTTCTGGGGATTCACTCCGTGTTCATTGCCCTCAACCACGTAGTTGTTGATTCCGTCTTTGACGTAAGCAGAGACGTTCGGGCTGCCGAAGATCCGTTGATTGTTGGTCTCATTTTCTGTGAATAAAAGTTGGGTATCCCCGTCACAATACAGATACCGGTCACCCAGCTCCGTATGCGATGCGGCAATGGCCTGAATATCCTTCTGGCCGCGGACTTGTTTCAAGGACGGCTTAGGGGTACCTGGCCACCAGGTCCAGGTATTGCGAAACCAGAGCGTCGGCAGGACTTGTAACTCGGCCGCTTCGGGTCCGCGATTCACCACGCTGATCTGGACCAGCAGATCCTCCGGGCCTTGCTTGGCATATTCGACAAAGACATCGAAATAGCGATCTTCGGTTGAAGATTCCGGTATCGAGCAGTTCGTACTCCATGTCGAAGCGATTGCGGCCTCGGTTCGTCTCGATCAGATTGAGATAGGGAAACTCCGCCTGCGGATATTTGTACAGATACTTCATGTACGAGTGCGTTGGCGTGCTGTCGAGGTAGAAGTAGTATTCCTTAACGTCTTCGCCGTGGTTGGCCTCGCTGTTGGTCAGGCCGAAGGCGCGTTCTTTCAGAATCGGGTCCTTGCCATTCCATAGCGCCACGCTAAAGCACAACAATTGCTTCTCGTCGCTGATGCCGGCAAGACCATCCTCACCCCAGTGGTAGGCGCGGGATCGGGCCATATCATGAGTGAAGTAGTCCCAGGCATTCCCATCATGGCTGTAGTCTTCACGCACTGTTCCCCATTGGCGCTCGCTCAGGTAAGGCCCCCACTTCCTCCAGGGGTGTTGGCGGTACGCGCTTCTTCCAATCGGGCTGTTTCCGGATCCTGGCTCATTCTGTTGCCTCTTCCTCTTGGCTGAGTCGCCTCAACGGTCTTTGCAGCGTGATCAATTGTGGTTTTCTGAACCACCGGGCATGCAAAACTTTCAATGGAGGGCCCTGCGACCGCCGAACGTCCGGAACACGTAGTGGAAGAGGGAAGAAGATAGGAGAAGCGGGTTCCGTCTCCCTCGGCGCTTCTTTCGTTTCTTCACCGCGGTGCCTTCAGTAGTCGCCTACTGAGATCATTCTCCCATGGACGCGAGCTTGCCTACTGTCAGTTATGACAGTGGCGCCGGCGGATTGATCGTGGCGTTCACACAGCTACCGGGCTACGGGCAGATCTGCAGGTTGTGCGAGCCGGAACTCGAGCAGAGATTCGCTGGGTATGGAAAGCTGCTGACCCTTCTTGGTGGCGGCGACAGCCGTCCCCGCGCCGGCACCAGCGAGTATTCCGATTCCCGCTCCCTTTCCTCCTCCTGCCAGCCCGCCGATCAGCGCACCCAGGCCCGCGCCGCCGACCACCTTTTTCGCGGTATTCCCGCCCTCCCCTTTTCCCTGGATCTCGTAGGTGCTGGTCAACAGCGGATAGGAGGTTCCGTTAATCACGATTTCGGTCAGCTCCAGCCCAAGTTCAGAACTGCCTTTCATCTTGCCGGCGGAGGAAGCTGAAGAAAGAACCCCATACACAGGCGTGCCTCTTTTCGCCACCACCACATTGTTGGCTTGCAGGTTTGTCTCCAGGCTGGCGGTGAAGCGATAGCCTGCCTTCTGCTTGCTGGAATCGATTGGATCGATGGTTCGTATCAGGATCCGCGTTCCTGCGGGCACTGTAACCGTTCTGGTGCTTTGGGCGGCAGCGGTCAATGTGGTCATAGCAGTGGCCAGCCCCACCAGCAGCGTCGCGGCTCGAATCATTCCCTTTAACCATGTCCAGTCTCTCCTTTTTCCGGAAATTACGAGCCTTGCCCAACCACCGGCAAGGAAGAATCAATTTGCAGGTCGATAATCAAGAGCAGTTGCTCCTCGACCTGGATAAAACGCGCTGCCTCAATTCCACCCAATGCCTGCTTGACCCGCTCATAGTATTTGGCCAAAAGCTCCGAACGCTGCTTGCGGTAAGAGAGCGCCTTCTGGATCAGCTCGTCGGCCTTTGTGTCGGTCATCTGATCGTACGAACTGGCATACTCTTGAATATTCGCCACCCTCAGGTCATTCAGCTTTGCCAATTCGGCGTCATACTCCTCGTAGATAGGCCAGAATTTTGCCGCGTCGGCGGCGCTCAGCTGCATCACCTCTCCCACCATTTCGGCTTTCTGCTGCCGGACATCGGCGCGCAGCAGCTCAATATACGCCTGGATATTTTGCGGATCTGAGTTCGCCGATAGGGCCTGCGAACCGGTTTGCGCCGGTTGCGCATTGTCCTGGGCCCCTGCGGCAAGGGCAAAAATCAAGGCCGCCAGAACCATGATCCCGGCTGCATTTTGTTTCTTCATCTCTTACCCTCCATGGAACGCGGATACTTCGGTCATGACGCTGTTGGCTGTAATCTCCTGAACCAGAAGAGCATAGGCTGCATTTGTCCCGGGAGTAAAACTGTCTTTTGCGACAGGGGGAAAGTGGATGCAAAGCCAGCGGCCCACCCCCGTGGACATGACCCTCGGGAGCCGCCAGCTCTTGGTGAGCGATTTCGTAACCGCGTAGCTCCCCTGAAATTTTCCTGACCCGACTGTTAATAATGCTAGGTCCCCATCTTGGATGGGAAGATTAGCCTTGGTATATGCTTCAGGACCATCTACGGGGCGAAACGATAGGCACCGGTGATGGCGTCTTCGCGATCGAGTGGCTTATGCAAGAAAGAGCAGCCGTTTTCGGGCGCCTCTGGCCGATGCCGTGCGCCTTCACGGCACGAGGCGTCTCGGGACGCGCTGGTCTTTGATCCTTTTCGTTTTCGTCCTGGCTGCACCCGTGCATCTTTGCTATGCTGCGGAGACGCCGGCGCGCCAAGAACGTTCTGCTTTTGTATAGCTTCACTGACCGCAAGGCCCTGGATAGCATTGAGGTTCTTAAGTCGGCAACGCGATCTCGTTTAGGGGCGCCCGTGGACTTTCAGGTGGAATATCTAGAATCGCAGCGTTTCGACACTCCCGGGTACGAAAAGGGCGTCAGCGAAGCGCTGGCGGGCGTCTATGGCGGCAAGAAGATCGACCTGGTCATAGCCTTTGCCTACCCGGCGCTCCGCTTTGCAGTGGATCACCGTCATGAGCTGTTCCCTGGCACGCCAATCGTTTTCTCGTCCGTGGCTCCCGACAGACTCGGGGCCAGAAGCTGTGGCCAGGGGTGACCGGAGTTACGATCGACGTCGATCTTCGGGGAACGATCGATTTGGCCTTTGGTCTTCATCCCGATATGAAAAATGCCGCAGTGATCACCGGAAGCTCGGAAATCGATCGATACTGGCTGGCAAGGATCAAGCAGGAGCTGCAGCTAGCATGCATCCAGGTTGACGCTAATCGATCTGGCGGGACTGCCGCCTGAAGAACTGCTAACCAAGGTCGCTGCGCTCCCTCCCCATACCGTCGTTTTTTTCCAGCTGATACCGGAGGAGGCAAGACAGCCCGAAGTTGGAACCTATGACCTGCTCGCGACCATCGCTCAGCGCTTCCCGACCTACTGCTTTGTCTACTACTGCCTCGGTCACGGTGCCATTGGCGGATCGTACCCAGACCCGGTCGAGCAGGAAACCCTGGTAGGAGGAATTGGCCGCGCGGGTACTCTCCGGAGAAAATCCAGAGAGTATTCCCGTCATGAACGGTCCTCCGGCGTTCGCGCACGTGGACTGGCGACAGCTTCAATATTGGAATATTCCAGCATCGGCGCTCCCGCCGGGCACGAATATTTCCTACCGGCAACCCACCGGCTGGGAGCGCTATGCGAAATATCTTGGTCTGGTGGTTTTGCTGTTCGTCGTGCAGGCGATGTTGATCATTGGATTGCTGTGGCAGCGCGCCCGGAACCGCAAAGCCGATCTTCGCCTGCGGGAAAGCGAGAAGCGCTTCCGGCTGATGGCGGATACCACACCCGCCCTGATCTGGATGTGCGATAAGGAAGGCACGGTCACCTATCTGAATGACCGGCGAATCAACTTCACTGGCCGCGATCCGGCAACCGGTCTTGGAGACGCATGGTCGGCCTTCATACACCCAGACGATGTGCAGAGCGTCCAGGCGGCAAATAAACGTGGGCTCGAACAGCAGAAAGAGTTCTCCAAGGAGTACCGGCTTCGCAGGCGGGACGGGCAGTACCGATGGATGCTGGATATCGCGGCCCCGCGGGTGAACGGGGACGGCACGTTTGCCGGGTTTGTTGGTTCGGCGGCTGACATCACAGACCAGAAACTGGCACAGGAGGCATTGGAGAAAATCGGGGGCAAATTGATCGAGGCGCAGGAGGAAGAACGCGGGCGGATCGCCCGGGAACTCCACGACGACATCTGCCAGCGGCTTGCTCTCCTCTCCATGGAACTGGAACAAGCGAACCGGGGATCGAATGGTTCAGGTGGCTCGCAGAAGATTGAGGAAATCCGCCGCCATTGTGCCCAAATCGCCGTGGATGTTCAGGCGTTGTCCCACAAACTCCACTCCTCGAAGCTGGAGTACCTTGGTTTGGCAGCCGCTATCAGAAGTTTCTGCCGCGAATTCTCTCAGCAGCACAATGTGGGCGTTCAGTTCGACGATGAAGACGTCCCGAGTTATTTGCCTTACGATATCTCCCTTTCTCTCTTCCGCGTGACCCAGGAAGCGTTGCAGAATGCCCTGAAACATAGTGGCGTAGACCGCTTTTCTGTGACTTTGCGCGGTTCGGCAAATGAGATCCGGCTTGAAGTCAGTGACAGCGGCTCGGGCTTCGACGTCGAGAGAGCGAAGTTTGACAGAGGGCTGGGGCTGGTCAGCATGCAGGAGCGCGTCCATCTGGTTCACGGCACGTTCGCCATTGAGTCGACGGCGAATCGTGGAGCAAGGATCCTGGCCCGTGTACCTCTGGCCGCAGAAATGAAGGCTTCCGTTGTAGAAAAAAACTGAGCTTCAGTGGAGGATGAGATGGGAAGAACACGTATTTTGTTGGCCGACGATCATACGATGATCTGCGCCGGGCTCGCGAAATTGCTGGAACCTCATTACGAAGTGGTAGGCACCGTCGAAGACGGCCGTGCGTTGCTGAAAGCGGCCGATGAGCTCAAGCCTGACGTCGTGGTCCTGGACATCGGCATGCCCGTGTTGAATGGCCTGGACGCGGCGCGAGAGTTGAAGAAGAGAACGCCATCCATCAAGCTGGTGTTCCTTACGATGGAGACTGATTCCTACATCGCCGCCGAGGCCTTTCGTGCCGGCGCTACCGCCTATCTGCTCAAGACATCAGGGCCCGCCGAGTTATTGCAGGCCATTCACGACGCAGTGCGAGGAGTGTCGTACGTCACCCCGCAAATTGGCCGCGCCATCGAAAATATGTTCATACGGAATCCCGGCGCGCAGGCGCCCAAGCAGCTCACCGGCCGCCAGCGCGAAGTCCTGCAGATGCTTGCAGAGGGTCGTTCCATGAAGGAAATCGCCTACGTTCTGGAGATCGCCCACCGTACCGTACGGTTTCACAAGTACCAGATTATGGAGGAGCTGGGCATCACGACGAACTCAGATCTGGTCAAGTACGCCATGAGGCATGGGATGATCTCTGCCTGAGAGGAGAATCCTCAAAAATTGCTGATACCAGCACTGTCGCAGGTGACAGTTGGCAAGCCTGTCCGGGAAGGAAATGATCGGATCTAGTGACTAGCGTGTTGGCCGCCGAAGGGATCGCCGTGGATAAGATTCGAGTGGTGCTGGCGGATGATCATCGGGAGATGATTGCGATAGTCCGAGGGGTGCTTGGGGAAGAGTATGAGGTTCTGGAGACAGCGGAGAATGGTCAGCAAGCGATGACTTCCGTTCTTGCGCTAGATCCGGATGTTCTGGTGACCGATATCTCGATGCCGATCCTCAATGGCCTTCAGTTGGCGAGAAAGATCCAAAAATCCAATCCTCGAGTGAAGATCATATTCCTAACCATTCATGAAGACCGGGACTTTATTGCCGCGGCATTCTCCGCCGGCGCCGCCGGCTACGTTACCAAACGCCGCCTGTCCATCGACTTGGTGTCTGCGATTGAAGAGGCCTTGAAAGGCCACACCTTTGTATCCAATTCGATACGGAGTTAAGCGCGAAATTCGCCTTGTTAGAGACCGAGTTCCTGGAATCGGCAAAGAGAAGGCGGTCGCGTTCAATCGCAGGCCAGCGAAATCTTCCTAAACGGCGAACCCGCATGCCTCGGGGCACTGTGTCAGTGCGGACAATCGGGCGGGATTTCATAGGGATTTGCGCCCGAACCGCGCCCTGGCAATGCCATGCCTATCAGAGGCCGTGCTGGACCTGCAGAGACCCACGCTCTTTGGGATCTCTCAGGGAACATAGACGAGGAACTCCGGCATGTCCGGAAGGTTATGAATGAACGTTCCTTCTTTCTTCCCGTCGGAGGTAAAGCGCCGCACTCGCAGCTTCCTCCGCTCGGCCACGTAAAGATCGCCGTCGGGGCCGACGGCGAAGCCGGAGGGGGTGTCGAGCTTTCCGTCGATCACCACGCGCGCCTTGAGCTCTCCGCTCGGCGGCGTGGACGTCAGGTCCAGTGCGAGAATGCTGCCGGTGCCCGAGGCGCCGATGTAGAGCGTCTCGCCGTGCAGGACCAAGTGCACGGGCGCCTTAAGCGTCCGCTCTGTGATGTGGGCCAACAGCTCCCCGGACTGTACATGGAAAACCTTCACTGCGTCGCCCGCTTCGTCGGCCACGTACAGATGCTTCCGGTGGACGACGATGCCGCGCACCGAGTGCCGTGGCTTGCCGCTATGGTCGAGCACCACCTTGAGGCCGAGAGGCGATGGTACATCGGGCGACGTGTGGTCACCGTACTCGGGAAGGCTCCCCTGGCTGGACGCGACAAGTGTGCCGGGGAGAAACTTTCCGTTGGGATAGTGCTTGAGAAGGTGCGCGGCTACCGGTGCGGGTTTGCGGGTCTCCGGCACAAGCGACACCACGGTGTTGGTGTCCTGACTGGAGACGTAGATGCGACCATCATCTCCCAACTCCACGTCGAACGGGTGCACCATCGCCGCAACCTGCTCCGTCGTCGCGAGCACCTCCTTGAAGCGAAAGGTGTCGCCGTGCCGGTAATAGAGCGCAATGTGGCTATCCTTGCGCCACGCGCTCGCGATGTAGAGGTCGTCGCCCACCAATGCAAAGCCGCGAGCAATGTGCAGCGGCCGCGCCGCCGGCGATGGGTCGAGGAGCAGCGGGTGCATCTTACGCGGGGAGCCGTCGTCCTCGAAGACCCCGATGTTGTCGACGCCGTGCTTCGACTCCCCCCGGTAGCTGATCCACCACACGATTCTGTCCTCCCGAACTTATCGCCGCATCGTCAGAACCGGCGCGCGCTAGCGTACAGCTTTTCAGCCAACAGGCAAGCTGTAGCGAAAATTATGATCCGCGCAACGATTTCTTTTGAGCGATGAAGCGCGTTTGGGTGGTCGCTTCACAAGTTTAGCTTCTGGGAGCGACTAGCTCTTGTCTAAGAATCGCACTAGTGTCGGCCTCGAGCAAATCTCATCACTCCGAATCGTTATTTGGCAGCCTTCGGGGGGCAGCCCTTATCGTAGGCCGTCTGCATTCGCCTTAGCTTGAGCACGCCGTAGAGGGTGATGATCGCCATCGCAATCACCAGAAGGGCTGCCAACCGCCTTTCCATGGGATAGTCGCCTTCACGATAGAAAATATAGCTGGAGACGATCAAGCAGAAAATGCCGATGTTGACAATCCAATTGACGGGCCTGGACAGGACGAAGGACAAAGTCCCGAAGCCGGCGAGTTCGTAGAGCATGAAAGGCAGGATCGCTACCATCGGCAGCAATTCGGAAGCACCCAGTGCGATGTCCACTGCGCCTGGTGCATGGGTGTGCAGCAGCGTACTGTGGGCTAGCTCGTGGAATAGCGCCGGAATCGCAGCCAGGAAGGGCACCACGGCGAGCAGCTCGAGCACCAAAGATCCGCTCCAGGTGCCGACCTCGGATGAAGGATCAGCGCCGGCACTCGATGATTCCGCGCCAATATACAGGCCGCCGACGATGGCGGCCGCACTGGCCAACATCAGTAGTTCCACCGTGATCCCGAAACTCGCCGGTTCGCCGGTCTTGATCAGCAACAGGCCCATAAAGCCGGGCAGGTAAAACATCACTCGCACGAGTCGAGCCCAAACGCGTGCGTCGCGCTCCGGTGGCAGGATTGGGAGCGCGAGTCCGTCGATTCCGGTGGTCAGTCTAACCTTCGACATGCTGATTCCTTCGTAGTGCGATGAATTTCGATTTGGATCTTACTGGTCTGCGAGCAAGTTACACTCGCCGTGCCGCGCTTGCCGCCCTACGGGGTTAAGGGAGCCCCTGGCACGGGTTTCGGAATGCGGAACGTGTAGACCACACCGAACACGATAGTGGTTCCCTTCGGGTGGGCCAAAGCCCTGTATTCCTTTTCGTATTTGAAGAACACATTCCAAGCGTGCTTAAGGTCGATGTAGTTGGCCTGCAGGCCGCCCGCGTGAACGTAATAAAAGGGGACAAGCCGCTCCAGTGTATCCACGGTCGGGTTGTTACTCGTATTACGAGAGATTTGCGCCTGGTCGTACCCGATAATCCCGATCTGGGCCACCTTGGTGATGTTCTTCGTCTTTAGGAACGGCCTGTCCAATGGAATTGCTTGACCCAAGCCCCACTCATCACTCCAGGCGGCGCCCGGAGTCACCTGGATGTTGATCGGTATGGTGCCGAACATCGTGCTTATGTCCGTGTTCCGGGTGGTCTTTGCCCCGTGGATCTCCCAGTTACCCATGATGTTCGCCGTGGTGCCCTGATCTTTAGTTAAGTAAAAGGTAGCTGCACTATTGAAGTGGTTTCCCCAGTAGCCAGAGCCGACATTATTCGTAGCGCCCGGAGTGTAGCGGCCAGTGGGTGCCATGAAAGCGTATCCCGCCCAGACATCAGCCCGCGGAAAGTGCCAGCCGAGATTCGCCAGCTGGAACCAGGTATCCGCAAGGGTAAGAGAGCCTGATGAAACGGTGACACCGTTGCCCAGGAACGGCAGCGTCAGAGAACCCGTGGCTAATGTCGGAAGGGCAATGAACGGTGCGTACTTCGCTCCAAGAATCTTGAACTTGGGAACATAAAAGAAAATGTTCTCCATTGCCCAAACGCTATAGGTGCCGGTGCCTTTGACTGGGTTGCCGTTGGCAAAATTCAACTGGCCGGCGCTGTAATTGAGGTTAAGGTCCACGTAGGTGATTCCAGGATCGGGGAGCACTCCCGCGTTCAGGCCGTATTGGCCCGGCTGATATTGGCCCTTCTGTTGTGCCATCAGCGATGGGCTGATGGATAACAAGACGCAGATAAGAAGGGCGGAATACCACCTACCGTGAAGGATGCGGGTCATCTGGCTGTTTCTCCGATTTCGCTAAAGAATCGATCATTCACCGCAAACTCGTTGGCTCTAACGGTGGTGTTCAATCATGCTGGCAGGGAGGCGCTTGCAGGAACTGGCAAAAGTATTAGTCGTCGGATAAATAGCATGCAGAGGCATCGGCTTCGACGCGTGGCCGGGTGGGGACGTGCCGATGTGAGGACGGGCAGACTCCATGAGCCTGTGAACAATTTGTGAGGGGTTTGCTGGTGAAATTGCTAGCTGACAGCGTGTCTCCTCAAGCCTAAACTCGCCTTTGAATCAACGCATGCATGCGAAAGACGAGGACCTGGTGGTTCATGGAAACGATCCTGGTAAGCTCGACAATATTCGTGGTGGTCTTCGGCGGAGCGCTTGCCGGCATGCACCTTCGCCGAGTTTTGCCCGTTGGCCTGTTAGGGCCGGATGCGAAGGATGTGATCAGGCTGGCGACCGGTCTCCTGGTGACCATGACCGCGTTGGTCCTTGGAATGTTGGTTTCCACGGCGAACTCCTCTTACCAGGATAGAAAAAACGAACTCGCCGAGATGGGTTCGAACTTTGTGCTCGTCGATAGCTTGTTGGCAAGTTATGGGCCGGAGACCAAGCCCATCCGCTTAGAGCTCCGTGAACTGGCTGAGAGGGGCCTCGAGCGTGTCTGGCCGAGCGACGCACCCCAGGGTTCGCTTCAACCTCTGAACAACAGCCAGTTCTTTTATAATCACGTGCAGAGTCTTGCGCCCAAGGATGACACACAAGCTGCGATTAAGTCTGCGGTTATGTCCGCGGCCGTTAACCTAAGGCACACATACTGGTTAATGTTCCTCGGAACCGAGCAAAGCTCTCTCTCATTCCCCTTGCTGCTGGCTGTCGTCTCGTGGTTGACGGTCATCTTTATCAGCTTCGGTTTGTTCGCACCGGGTAACAAGGTGGTATTCGCGACGCTGGTTGCGTGCGCGCTCGCCGTATCTGCTGCAGTTTTCATCATCATGGCGATGTATACCCCGTTCAGCGGAATCATGAAAATCTCCTCTGCTCCTCTTCGCGGCGCTCTTAGCCTGATGGGACAGTAAAAACCCATGGGACTAGTGGTTATTTGGCTTTCTTTGTCAGGTAAATGTCCAGCTTCAACCCTAAGCCGTGTACCTGTTGATTGGGGTGCTTACCGGTATTGTTTTGGTGTTCATAGTAAGGAGCGAGCTGAAAGTGCTTTCCCAGGGGCAACTGAGTGCCCGCATAGAGTTCGGTCGTACTGACCTTGCCGTACTGGCTTTCATAGTAGATTTCCGCGCTCGCGTAAGGTATGAGGTGATAGGAGCGAATCGCTACAGTACGTTCCAGAGACAGCATATTGCGATAGCGCCAGGTGAAGCCGTTGCTCCAATCGAGATCTGCACGGTTTCTGTCGGTCAGCAGCAGCTTACCCGTTAAGGGAAGGCGGGTTGTCACCGCGATCGGGATGCGATTCGTCCCAGGCTTACCAGGGGCAGCGAGATAGCTATAGCCGGCTGTCAGTACAACTGGCCGCGTCTTGGCATCGTCCAAATCGAATGCGGTGATCTCCTTGAGTCTCACCAGCGGTTTCAAGTAAAACTCCACGCTAGGGCCTATCGCGGCCTGCGTGGGGTCGCCACCCTCTCTTGTGTCCTTAGCCTGAAAGCTGACCCGTATATTCCGATTGAGCTTGAGAAAGGCGTCGATTTCGGGCAGAAACTGTGTTTGCTGGGAGCTTTGTGCGCTCCCGGCACTGCAACAGAGCGCAAGGGATAATGCAGTCGACCAGCAGCGGAGAACGACGATCGAGCTTTTTAAGTTCGCGGTAAAAGGCATAGTGGGCTAGGTCTTTATAGTCTGGGCGCGCTCCGCTTCGTGATCGAGAACACGGCCTAAGGTTGACTGTCTTCGAAAGTATCTCGGGTTTTGGGTTGCGGGGTAATTAGCAAATTTGCTAGTGCGCCGGCAATATTGCTGCAAAGGTAGGCATGGCTGCGCATTGTGAGACGCTGAAGGCGACTAAATCGGAGAGGCTTCTCTGCCTCCGATGGTGCGACATCCGGCTGAGTTCGGATCTGCGTCGCAAGCAATACAGATATTTAAGATGAGAAAACTAAGACTTCTGCTAGTGTGCGGCAAACCCGCGAATTGGTAGCTTTGATGGCAGAGAGGCTAATACATGATAGGATCTCGAAATTTTCGAACGAAGTTCTTCGTCGCCGGCCTGGCGATTGCATTCCTTTGCGGCCCAACCGCCCCAGCTGCGACAGGTTCGGACGACCCAAATGTACAGAAGGCAAAGGACATTCTGCTGAAGGGTGTGGCGAGCGGCAATCCCGACACACGGTCGCTGGCGGTTATGTCGGCCAGCCTTATCGGCGATCGCTCGGAGGTCTTGAACAAGCTTTATTCCATGCTGGAGACGGATAAAGATGTCCCGACCCGGATCACAATCATATCGACCCTGGGCAGTTTCAATAATCCGGCCGTCGTGCCTAGCTTACAGAAGGCGCTCAAAGATCCAGTGCCCGAGGTGGAGTTAGCGGCAGCACTGGCGCTGTTCGGTCTCAAACAGCCCGATGGGAAAGCTTTCCTTCTGGATGCACTCGCGGGAAACCAGAAGACTACTTCCAGTTTCATGAGCAGCGAGAAGAGGTCATTGGTCCGCATGACTCATACGCCGACCACTACCTTTTTGGGAATAGTGGCTAACCAATTTGCTCTTCCAGGTCTGGGGTCTGGCATGGAATCCGCCGTCGGGCTATCGGCGGATCCGGCTTCGATGGCTTCGTCCTCGGTGATATTTTCTCTTGCTAAAGACAAGAACGACGCTACGGTCTGGACCGCGCTGGTGAAGGCGTTGGGAGACAAAGAGTGGGCAACTCGCGCTGCAGCCGTGCACGTGGTCGCGATGCATAATGATCCATCGTTGATAAACGATCTGCTGCCGCTCATGGATGATAAGAAGGAGCAAGTGAGTTTCCGTGCGGCGGCAGGATACCTTCGCCTCTACATCATCGCGCACAAATCCCAGTAGTCGTCAGTGGACAAACAGGCCAGGCACGCACCGTGTAGGAGGTGCGTGCCTGGCCTGCGTGGCATGGCGTGTCTCCGGACGAGCCTCTCAACGGAGGGCCGCTGGCCGTCCGCGTACTGTCACTTGTGCCAGTTCACCTGACACTGCACTTTCATTAGGCTTCTCTTAAACCAATTAGCTGGAGATTGTGGATGCTTTGTAGCTTGAGAGTAAGCAAATGCGTTTTACTGGCCCCTGTACTAGCGATGTGCTTTTGTGCGGCTGTGCAGGCGCAGGAAAAGCCGGTGCAGAGCGCCCAGCTTCAAACTTCGGATAGTTCCCCTGCGAACCAGAGCACTGTAATCCCTCCTCCTCCATCGATCGATGATGATCCTCACTGGCACTTTACAAGCCTGTCGTATCTCTGGCTTCCGGGAGTACATGGGACCGTGGGGGCCAAGGGTTACAGTACCAACGTTGATGTAAGCCCTGCCGACATACTCAAACACTTCAATATCGGTCTCATGGGGTCGTTTGAACCCCAGTACAAGCGTTGGAGTCTTCCCTTCGATTTCGTTTGGGTCAAGCTTTCGGACACCAAAAATGCAATTCAGTTTCCCGACTATTCGGCAAAAGCCACCGTCAAAGAGGGCATCTTTACGCAGAAGGTAAACTACCTCGTTCTGGATGGCAAGATGGTGAAAGTCCGCGCTACGGCCGGCGTTCGCGGCTGGTATGCATCCGAGAACCTGAAGCTGACACCTCCGGAGCCACCTAGTTTCAGCGTCGGGACATCGCAAGGCTGGGCTGACGTCATCGGGGGCGCAAACTTTCTGATACCTTTGTCCCCAAAAATGTCCGTCATGATCCTCGGCGACGCCGGTGCCGGGGGCGCCAATCTTGACTATCAGGTGGCGGGCATCGCCAACTATCAGATAAAGCCGAAGTGGGGAATAGGGATTGGGTACCGATACCTGGACGTCAATTATCGCAATACCAATCAAAACATCCTGGATATCCACACCAGTGGAATAGCTCTTACTCTACTTTATAAATACGGCAAACAGCCGCCGGTCCAGTAGATGGCCTTACCCCTGCGGACATCACCGGCGTGCCCACCTGGGTTTTGCCGGCTCTTTTGTTCGCAACGCCAATATGCCGCGCCAGTGCATCGTGTGTCTGATCGATCTCCGCAGGTCGCTTGGCAGCTGTTACTTCCAATAAAGCTGTAGAACGATGACGGGGTAGATGTGTGACGGGTATTCCACGGCTTCTGGCCAGGATCCCAGATGAATTTAAACCGTTGGCGGCTATTGGCATAGGCGCCATCCTTTTAGTTTTCATCGTGCTATTCCATGGCGCAGGTCTGCATTTCATGCTGGTACGAAGACAGCGCTGGGAGCGCCGCCTTCGTCGTGGGCGGCCGTATATCTTCGCAGCGTTGCTTCTTTTCGGCTGGTCGGTCTTCCTCATGCTCGCCCTCCATATTGCAGAATTCGGGATCTGGGCGTACGCCCTTCTTTACATGGGTCTGATTGCGCATACTTACGACGCGCTCTACTTCTGCGCGAATGCTTACACCACTCTTGGCTACGGAAACGTTGACTTGGGAGTGCTTTGGCGAAACCTTAGCCCGATCGTGGGCATATCCGGTTTGTTTACCATGGCATGGACTACCAGCGCACTGGTGGGTGTGGTGAGCTCTCACCGCCAACTCCTTGAACAGATGGAAGACGAGCGCGAAACAGAGATACGCATACGCGTGGCCCTGGTGAAAAAAGAATGGGATGCGCTGAAGGGAGAAAGAAGCGATGAGAAGTCGGAACTGCAGAAGACGAGAATGCAGGCGAGTGGGGCGTCATTCTCTCAAAAGTGGAGAATCTGGAAGCAAGAAAGGAATAGAGAAGAGGAGCGCCGCCGGGCGATGAGGGCGGAGATCGAAGATCTCAACCGGAAAGAGCGCCAAGACGAAGGGAAACTTAGCTCTGATATGCCGCCGGCAGACCCCGACCAAAATGAGTAACACTCGGCACCATAGCGTCATACAGAGTGTCAGACCTGGATGCCGCCCGGCCTACAGAAATAGGTGTCGGAGACGGGATGCGGGTTGCTTGAGGGCTGCTTGACGATGGGACGCGTGAATATTTGGCAACACAATGTGTCAATGCGACGGTAGCGACTGAGAGAGGCTCACAAGATTTTGCGGTACTACCCGGATGATGCCTCTGCGCGGGCTGTCGATGTCCGCGATAAGAAAGAACGACATCGCCACTACTAAGGTCATAACCAGAAACACCATAAATTCCATACCCGTACGGCGAATGCAAAAGCCGATCAACAGGTTGCAGCAGACACCGATCAGGAACATGAGGGTCCATGCCGACGGGGGGATGCGGTTCCACCACGCGGCCTGTGTGTATCCCTGAGAATTCAGTACGTCGTTCATGCCTGAAGCGACCAAGGCGGTAAGAGCCGACGGCTGGGCAATGGCTGGCTTCTCGACTGCGGACCAGAGGTCATTTTGTAGTTGGGCGGTATCGGCATTCACCTTGTCAAGCTGCTGCCCGTTGCGCGATGTATAGAACAGTATCCTCTGATTGGTATAACGAACCAGCAGGCCACGCACCGTCTGCGTGTCGGCAGCAGGCAAGAGGCCGGCCCGGACATACTCCGTACCGATCGCGTTGGCCTCGGCTTCTTCGTAGTTCTTGCGCTGTTCGTACCGGCTGATGGCCATGGAAAAAGTAAATCCGATGATGAGCCCGAGCAGCGTCAGCGTAGCTCCCAGGACGAGTCCTGGATCGGCCACGGTGACGTCAGGGGACAGTTTTTTTCTCCTGCGGAACGAAGCGCCAATCGCTCCCGTTAGCCAAAGTAGGAGGAACGTAACAACGAGGACGATGATTGGGTAGTCGGTCAGGCGGAACATATGGATTTAGCTCGCTTGGTGTGTTTCGCTCGAGGGCCTCGGCCGCCACGCGCTCATAGCTGCCGCCGCTAGCTTTTCTCTCCCAGCATCCCCTTTTTCAGGCTCGCCGTCGGGGGTTTGGGGCCGAACCACACGGAGAGCAGCACCTCGCTAAAGGCCTGCCCCGGGATGGTCACCTTGTCGGCGCCATTGATGGCGACGGTAGTCCCGGTTGCCGGCAGGTAAGTGAAAGCCATCTCGTCGCCAACTTTGAGGGGTTCAAGCGCGCCAAGGAATTTGTCGATTTCCGCCTTCGTCGTGGTTGCCGCTTGAGGGGAATTGTCGTTAAACGACTCAGTGAATGCGTCCGTCATTTGTTTCTTGCTGGCATCGTGCAAGAAGTGCATGACGATCCGCTTGGGTGCGTCGGTCTTAATGATGGCGTCGGGATCCGTCGACTTTTGCTCCAGGTATAGCCCGGCAACGTAGACCTTTACCATGAATTCGGATCGCACACCCAACCCGTTCAGCGCCAGCGACTTGCCCCCAGCTGTTGCGGAATCGGGAAGGTTTGCCCCAGCCAGGCTGGCGGCATCCAAAGTCGAGGCCGAAGCGAGCACCAAGAGAACGGCGCTAAACCACAGGAAAGTCTTGTGCATGGAACTCCTTGTCGTATGCAAGTAGGTTCGCTAGCCAAACCTGATCTTTGTCGAAAACGCCATTCTTCTAATGACATGGCCGCAGCCCCAAGGCTGGTGATTCTGATCGAGGGTAGTCCTTGGGAAAAGGACTCTGTCTACGTTAGCCGGTGGCCCAAGAATGGATAACTAGCAAAATTACTAGTCGATGCAGGCAAAACTACAGGAGTGGCAGATTGAGGACGTTCTCTGGAGATATCTTGAGAGCCGCATTCTCGCCTCGCTATCAAAACCCGCCGCCAAACCTTCGATGCGCTGATTTTCATCGAGTGAGGGCTTGCGGGTACTCCGGTACTGGCATAATATGGCGTGAGTCTTCCTAGTTAATTCTCCACTGACTGATTGAGGAACTAGCCTCGATCCAGGCCCTGTGACAACGCCCCGCGCTCAACATCAGTTGTCCTCAAGCGTGTATTTTTCGATTTTTCTCGGGCGGGTAAAGACATTTGTTAAAGCTTGCGTTTCAGGAGATCCTTATGAGAGAACAAAAACCCTCGGCGCGGATCCTAATTGCCGACGATCATCAACTTCTCGCGGACGCATGCAAAAGTCTACTGGAACCGGAGTTTCAGGTGGTCGGCATTGTAACGGATGGACGCTGCTTGATCTCTGCCGCAGCGACGCTCAAGCCGGACATCATCATCCTCGATATCTATATGCCGCACCTGAATGGGCTTGATGCAGGGGCGCAAGTAAAGCACAAATCTCCGGGGGTCAAGCTGGTCTTTCTGACCATGACCATGGCAGCAGACGTGGCGGCTGAGGCATTCCGTCGTGGCGCGTCCGCTTATGTGCTCAAACAGTCGGCTGGGGACGAACTCCTGCTTGCTGTCCGTAAGGTCAACCAGGGAGCATCTTACCTCTCCCCGCTGATTGTCAAGGAAACGGTCAACTATCTTTTGAATCAGGGAGACACGTTTAGTCCAGAGAAGCGCATTACGAAACGACAAAGTGAAATCCTCCAGCTTCTGGCGGAGGGTATGTCGATGAAAGAAGTGGCCAACATTATCGATATAAAGCCCGGCACTGTGGCATTTCACAAATACCGGATGATGGAGACATTGAACGTCAAGACCAACGCGGAACTGTTGGAATATGCAATCAAACACCATATGACGCCGGCATAAACCAGGCCGGGCATCCGCGGTGCCATTTCGGATCTTCATTCGACGCGACTTCTGGCAAACCATCCTCCCGTTTCTTCCCTGGAAGGTGATCACGCAAATCACCATCCGGGATCGTTGCGTTGCTGTTGACTGAGCGCCCTTCGCGCCAGAGTGGTCTGGTTCTTCACCTGTCGCAAGTGACAGTTATGTTCAAGTAGAACGCTCGATAGCCTACCACTCTGACAGGATATTGGTGCTGCACGCTCCTGCTAGTGGCGTGGCGGTTGATCTAGAAGGGTGCAACCGGCCAAGCGGCCAGGCTCGCCGTTTGCCCGCGTGACTACCGGATTCATTCTCGCCTGACAGAGATTCAACCGGATTGATGCATGGAGATAAGGATATGATCGCGAACTTCATGAAACAGCTATTGGCAACGACGCTATCTGTCCTGCTCGTGATTGGGGTTACGCCCCTGGAAGTTGCGGCGCAGCAGGCGGGATACTCGGGCCAGGGCGCGCCGTTGTCCAGCACCGACCTGCAACAACTGGTTGCGCCCATCGCGTTGTACCCGGATTCGTTGGTAGCTCAGGTTCTCGGGGCTGCAAGTTTTCCCGACCAGGTGACTGCAGCTGCCGCCTGGCTACAGCAAAACAGCATGCTTAGCGGCTCGCCTTTGATGTACGCGGTTGATTCGCAACCCTGGGATCCCAGTGTGAAGGCGATGACCCAATTTCCGTCGGTGCTGGACAACATGGCAAAGAACCTCAGTTGGACGTCAGCGTTGGGAGAGGCGTATGCCACGCAGGGGCCCGAAGTCATGTCGGCCGTCCAGGTGCTGCGGGCCAAGGCGCAAGCCGCGGGCAATCTTACCTCGGGGTCACAGATCAAGGTGGTGCAGCAATCGCCGCAAGTCATCGTGATCCAATCTGCGAACCCGCAGGTAGTGTACGTGCCGGTGTACAACCCAACGGTGGTTTACGGAACACCTTACGTCACTCCGGGGTACAGTACGGCCGCGGTGGTGGGGACCGCCGTGGTTGCATTTGGAGTTGGCATAGCGGTGGGAGCAATGATGAGCGGTGGGTGTTGTGGATGGGGTTATAGCAGTTGGAACTGTGGCTGGCACGGTACCACGACCGTGGTGTACCACGGTTCGTCCTACTACGGAAACACTGCTTGGCATGGTACGACTACATCTGCATACGGACCGTATGGCTCCGCACACTACAGCACTGGCTATAACTCGGCCACGGGGACTTACGCCCGTGGAGGCACCGTCTCGAACGGTTATGGCAGCGCAAGCGCTGGGCAAGCCTACAACCCCCACACGGGGACCTATGCGCAGGGAGGATCCGTTTCAAACGGGTATGGCACCACAAGTGCCGGGAGCGCCTACAACAATAGAACCGGGGCGTCCGCATCCACAGTGCAGAATTCCAATGCCTACGGGAGCTCTGGAGCCTCGACGTATTCGAAGAATGGAAATACCGCCTACTCGCAGCACAATACCAACGCAAACGGAACCACAGCCTCGATGACCTCCTCGACCGGCGCCAAGGCCTACGGCGCGTCGGGCGCCAACAATAGCGCCGCTTATGGTGAGACCGCAAATGGCAACAAGTATGCCGCGGCGAACGGGAATACTTACTCGAACACCGGGAGTGGTTGGAAGGGCTCGAGCTCGAACACCAATCAGAAATACAACTCGTCAAGCTATTCCAGCGCCCCAAAGAGCAGTTCAACTCCAAGCGGCTATGGGCAGCAGGAAAGAAGCGGATCATCGGCCTTCGGTGGCGGGGGTGGTGGCGGATGGCAAAGCAGGGAAGCCAGCGCTCGTGGTTCGGCCAGCAGGGGTGGTGGGGGCGGCTGGGGAGGTCGCAGATGAAGAGAGCCATGTCGACGGAAAATCGCAGGATTGGTTTTGTTAACTGGTTGATGTTGCTGGCGCTTATGGTCTCTCTTGCCGCATGCAAGAATCAAGAGAAGCCCCTATTCAAAACTTTTTCTTCCCCCGATGAGGCAAGTAACCAGCTGATTGATGCAGCGAAGTCAGGCGATCAAAACGCTGTGCTGGCAATTTTCGGCGCTAATTCGAAAGACTTCCTGCTCTCTGGCGATCCGGTGCAGGACAAAACGACGCTCGCCAAATTTGTAAATGCCTATGACGTCATGCATCGCTGGCGCAAGATGCCGGACGGGACCGAGCTCCTTTTGGTTGGTGCCGACAATTTCCCCTTCCCGATTCCTCTGAAACAGAGCGCAGGCGGGCCCTGGTTCTTCGATACGGCGGCGGGAAAAGAGGAGATTTTGAGTCGCCGTATCGGCCGCAATGAACTGGCGGTCATCGAGGTTTGTGGGGCACTGGCCGATGCCCAGGCCCAGTACTTCTCACAAGTTCACGCCGACGGAAGCTCCAAGCAATATGCTTTGAAATTCATCAGTGACGCCGGTAAGCAGAATGGCTTGTACTGGGAATCGCAGCAGGGGCAACCCGCGAGCCCACTTGGGCCGTTAGCGGCCTTCGCAACGCAAGAGGGATACACCGCAAAGCAGGACGCGCACCAACCCTTTCATGGCTACTACTTCCACATGCTGAACCGGCAAGGCAGCGGAGCGCCGGGCGGTGCGAAGGACTACGTCGTTGGGGGTAAGATGGTGGGCGGATTCGCCTTCGTCGCCTATCCAGCCGAATATGGCAATTCAGGCGTGATGACTTTCATGATCAACCAGGACGGCGTCTTGCTGCAAAAGGATTTGGGGAAGAACACCGCAGACCTGGCATCCGCAATGAGTGAGTTCAACCCCGATGCCAGCTGGAGCATTGTGCAGGATTGAACTCGTCGCACCGCGCATTCCGCCACAGTTGTTACGAAAGAGGAGATCTGATGAACCCCCGCCCCATGCTCTCGACTACGACGGCTATTGCCGCGCTGTTCCTTTCTGTGTTGCCATTCCAGGCGCAAAATCCCGAGCTACAACAGAAAGTTGCGGAAATCAAAGAGGCTTCCGCAGCCAATAAGATGGCCCTTGCTCATTACACCTGGCAAGAGCAGCAGACGATCAGTATCAAGGGCGACGTGAAGAAGCAACAAGTCTTCCAGGTCAGCGTAGGACCCGACGGTCAGCAGCAGAAAACCCAGATCGGCGGCTCGCAAGCTCCGCCACCACCCAGCGGAGGCAGACTCAAGCAGCATGTTGTCGAGAAGAAAACCGCTGAGTTTAAGGACTACGGCGAACAGATCGGCGACCTGGCCAAGCAATACACAGCGCCCGATCCGGGCAGGCTGCAAGCGGCCTTGCAGGCGGGCAACATCTCGCTCGTGCCGGGCGGAGGCGATGGTGAGGTCAAGCTGGTCATCAAGAATTACATCAAGCCTGGCGACTCGGTCACGCTCACCTTCAACAGGCAACTGAAGGCAATCCAGAGCATCCAGGTTGCGAGTTATCTCGACGGCCCTTCCGATGCAGTGACCATCGCGGCGCAGTTCGCCAAGCTGCCTGACGGAACAAACCACGTGACCGGCACGCAAATCAACGGCGTCAGCAAGCAATTGACGGTTGTGACTCAAAACTCGACTTATCAGCCAGTGTAGGTCTGCTGGGGCGTCCCCCGGGTCTCGCAGGAGCTTGATCTTCCAGTTTGATAGCACGTCCCAGGGGCGCCTATGAAATTCCGCACCGTACCATCCTTGCTGCTTTCTTGCACCCTACTGTCAAGCTGCTACAGCACCGCTCAAGAAGTGCCCACGCCAGGACCGGCCGGACGCCCCAAGCTCGGCCTGGTTCTCGAGGGCGGCGGTGCGCTAGGGCTTGCCCACATCGGCGTACTCCAGTGGATGGAAGAACATCGTATTCCGGTCAGCTATGTTGCCGGCACCAGCATGGGAGGTCTAGTTGGAGGAATCTACGCGACCGGCAGATCTCCCGCAGAGGTCAAGGAGATCACCAACGGTATCAATTGGGACGATGTACTCAGAGGCCAGACGCCGTTCCAGGACCTCTCGTTTCGGCGCAAACAAGATGAGCATGAGGTCCCCAACAGTCTCGAATTCGGCCTGCGCAAAGGCTTGCAGTTTCCCGGGGGCTTCAATTCGGGCCAACAGGTGTCCCTGATCCTCGACAAGGTGGCGCTGCCGTATTCTGAGCTGACCAGCTTCAACGATCTACCCATCCCCTTTGCCTGCGTGGCAACTGACTTGGTTTCCGGCAAACCGCACGTCTTCCGCAGCGGTCCCCTGTCGCTTGCATTACGTTCGACCATGTCTCTACCGGGCATCTTCACACCAGTCCGGACCGGCGATCACATATACGCAGACGGCGGGTTGCTCAACAACATCCCGATCGATGTTGCCAAAGAGATGGGGGCCGACATAACGATTGGCATCCATCTGGAGACGGAACCACTTAGTCCTACCGCGCCACTCTCCAGCTTTGCGGTGCTGGGTGAATCCATCTCGGTCATGATCGCTTCCAACGAACTCCGCTCCATGGAGCAAGCGGATGTGCTGGTAAGCGTGCCGCTGCAGAAGTACAACGCATTGGATTATGGCGCGGCCGACGCAATCATCAAGGCAGGATATGATGCCGCGGCTGCGAAGGCCAAGGTGCTCTCTGCTTTCTCGGTAAGCGAAGCTGAGTGGCAACAATATCTGGCTAATCGGACGGCCAGGCGAAAAACAGCACCGGTCCCCGAGTTTGTGCAGGTCGTTGGCACCAATCCTGAGCTGGCTAAATCGGTCGAGCAGCGGCTTGCCGTAGATGTTGGCAAGCCAGTGGACAGCGCTAGGTTGGACGGGCAGATGATGAGGCTCAACGGCCAGGGCCGCTTCTCAAACGTCGGCTATTCGATGGTTGAGAAAGATGGGAAACAGGGACTACAGATTCAAACGGAGGCGAAACCATACGCGCCGCCCACGGTGCGCCCCATCCTGCTCATCGACGGCTCTAACTACAATAACGTGCTGTTCAGTATGGGAGCGCGCATCACGTTCCTGGATTTTGGCAGCTACCGGTCGGAATTGCGCAACGATGTGATCATAGGTTCGCAATACGCGTTGGATAGCGAGTATTACCATCCATTCACGCCGACGAGCAATTGGTTTGTTGCTCCCCGCGGAGCCGGCAACAGCGTGCAGACCTACGTCTACAACGGCGATACGCAGATCGCGACCTACCGGACACGTCAGGTCCTTGGCGGCGTGGATGTCGGGTACGGGTTCGGTACCACGGGAGAACTAAGGTTTGGATACGAGGGCGGGTATGAGAAACTCTCGCCCCAGGTCGGGAACTCGTCCGTTCTGCCGACTGTCACAGGGGGAACCGGCGATGTCAGGCTGCAGTTTCAGCTGAACACGCTGGACAACCCGGTGATACCGCGCTCCGGCCAAAGTCTTCTTATCTACACCAAGGGATACAACGTAAACCCAGCAGCCCCTGGTCCATTTCCGCTTTCCGAGGTTCAATCGCAGAACTTCTTCCGTATTAGCGAGCCGTCTTCAGTGTTTATCGGGGCTTCCGGAGGAAGCAGTTACGGTTACAAAGCTGGAATACCGGCATTCTCTCTTGGCGGGTCGCAGCGCCTGGTAGCCTGGAACACCAACGAGTTGTACACAAACCAGTATTTCCTGGGACAACTGGGATATATCCATGAACTCACCAAACTACCCCCGCTGCTGGGCAGTAACATCGAGTTCATCGGGCTGGCAGAGGTGGGCAAAACGTACAAGCTGGCCCTCGGCCCAAAACCGCCGAATCTTCCCATCGATGGCGCGGCTGGGATCATCATAAACACCATCTTCGGCCCGGTGGAACTCGCGGGCGCCCTCGGTGAATATGGCCGCGGAAGATTCTTCTTCCGCATCGGACGCATCTTCTAGCGAAGTCAATGGGTCCCGGCCGTTAGTCCTGCGTGGCTACCGGTCGCATGCCTGCATGCTGAAGACAGACGCGCTCCGAACGCTCGGAGCTTTTCGGATTCAGACTCGTCCAAATTGAGCTTTTTGGGACTCTGTGCATCCACCACCGCCATGCCGAGGTGAACCACCGTCTTCGACTTTGTCATCCCGAACGGAGCGGAGGGATCGGCGGTTTGCTTTGATGGAGTAACGGTACCCCAGCGGCGATTCACCAAACTCATTGCCATGTGCCGCGAGTGAAACTGCAGATACCTCCGCTGCGCTCCGGCCGGGATGACAAAGTCGAAGACGGTGGCTCAACTTGGCATGGGCGGAGGTGGATGGACAGAGTCGCCTCCACAAGAACCAACCCGATTTCACTTGCCCCAGTCTTTAAGCGGCTGGCACGCAGAGTGCTCACTTGTACTGGGTGGGAACGGAGGAGGGCAGGGCATACACGATAAGCCGTCGGCGGGCCGCCGACCCCGCGCGACCAGCTCCGGGCTCAGCTGGTCGGGGGGGAATAGATAATCAGGAAACGGACAAGGTTAAATCGGCTGGTAGTTCGAATTATGCGTCACCACCGTTAATTGCTTGCTGGCGCCGTTTATTTGCGTGCCGGTAACGTGATTGATGCCGTTGGGCATCTTGGCGAATTGAGCTGCGATGGTTACGGCATCCTTAGGATCGTCGAGATAGCTCGCTACCCGAATACTCTGGATCGCCTTCTGGGCCTTGTTGAACACCAGAGTGAGCGAATCGCCAGGCTTGATGTAGTTCTTGATGACCAAGGTCATCATGGACTCCCCTCCACCCAGCTGGAGCGAGATATTGCCCTGCTGGTAGGCCTGCTGCAGTCGACTGGGGTCTGGCGTTACATATTGCCTTGCCAGGTCAGCGATCTGTTCGCCGTAGTCTTTAAATTCCGCTTTCTTCTTGGCGACGATGTGCCGTTTCAGTGGGCCGCCACTTGGCTGGTCCGGCTGGGCATTGATCTCGCTCTTCTGCTGCTGACCATCCGGTCCGATGTTTACCAGAAAGAGTTGCTGTTTCTTGACCTCGCCCTTGATGCTGGTGGTCACCTGCTCCTGCCAGTTGTAATGAGAGAGGGCCATCTTGTTGGCTTTGGATGCCTCCGTCACCTGGGCGATCTTTGCTTGCATGGCGGCGTCCTGAGCTATGGCCGGCGGAGCATAGGGAACGAGGCAAGCGAGAATCGTGGTGAGAGAAGCTGCGACGGCAGAGCAGGATGTGCGGTTCGCCAGTTGTCTGTTCATTAGGAATCCTCTGTTATAGCAAGACTGGGTTTCTCTGAGATAAGGCATTATAGAGGGTCTAGCTGCCTGCTATGCCTTTGTTCTGTAAAACCATCACCACTACGCGGCGATTCTGGGCTTGCCCTTCTGAGGTCTTCTCAGGACCCACCTGATCGGCGGTTCCCATGGCCCCGGGCGCGAGCATGTTGGTCAGAGGAACGTTGGCGTCCTGCTCCAAAAATTGGCTGACGACGTTGGCCCGCTCCACGCTTAACTTCTGGTTTAGCGACGCCGAGCCAACCGCCGAGGCGTATCCCTTCACCTGGATCACATAGCCCGTGACGGTTAACGACTTCTCAGCCAGCTTGAGTAGCTGGGGCTTGTATTGCGGGTCGATGGTAACCTTGCCGTTGCCAAAGAGCACCGTTACTTCGTCCATGATGTTGTAGTCGCCCAACTCGCCGAAACGCTTGTTGGCGGCAGCGATCGCGGCTTTATTGGCGGCAATCTTCTGATCCTCGGCGCTTAGCTGGGCCTGTTGCGCCGCCAACTCCTGCTGGGCCTGCTGGATTTTTTGCTGGTCAGCCTGTTGCGCCTCTACAGTCGGTTGCAACCCGGCTTGAGCGTCCATGGCGGCCTTTAAATCGTTGCCCTTGAACTTCACGCTGTCCGCCACCAGTTGTCCCTGGTCGTTCATGGTCCCCTTTACCTGGACGGGAAGGCCCGGGATCAGTGAGGTCATAGCCATCTGCTTTTTGCGCGCCTTTAAGGCACCCTGTACCTCGTCGACGTCGGTAGTCGGGGTGAGCAAGACCACGAGTTTGGGTGTATCCGCAGTCTGTATGGTCATGGTGGCGCCGCTTCGGCCGTTGATAACTCCCTGGTAGGTCTGGCCTTGCGCGGTTGCTGCCAAAATGATCATCAATCCCGCAAGAATGGCCAGGTTCGTGGATATAAATCGTGTCTGAAGTTTCATTTTCATGTGCTTACTCCTTGCCGTCCGCTGCCTTTTGACAGTGATTCGATCTTTAGCCTGCGAAGGTCAGAGTGATACTGGCAAAACTACAAGAGAGAGGCAAAACGTTTGACAGGTAGGTTGGATCGATGAGAGCCGGACCGTCGATTAAGATTCAGCCTGCTTCGCAGGACCCCCGATCAGCTATAGCCAGATTTTTATCCGGGCCACTGGTAGTATTGGCAGGCTGTTCGTGCTTTGCTTAGGGGTCTAATCAAGACAGCAGAGAACAGAAGAGGCAAGGGATTCGTATGGAACCGTCGATCAGCACACCCGTGGCCCCTCCTTCTCCGAAGCGGGGATGGTTAGGCAGATGCCTGACTGGACTAGGCCTCGCCCTTGTCTGGCTGGTTCTCGCCCTGCTTTCGTTATGGGCTATGGCCGCTCTTTATATCGATGTCCGCTTATCGGCATTGAGGCTGCCGCTTACCATTCTGTATGGGGTGCTTCTGGTCGCGATCCTGGTCAAATACAAACTGCATCTTCGATCGATGCTGTTGTGTTTGGGATGTTTCTGCGTTGTCCTTGCCTGGTGGCTCAGCTTGAAACCGACCAACACCGGTGACTGGCAGGCCGACGTGGATCGGCCGGCGTGGGTGCAAATGGATGGAGATCAAATGACCATCCACAATTTGCGTAATTGTGCATATCGCACGGAGACCGACTACAGCAACTGCTGGAGCGATCGCACCGTGAAGCTGTCGGACCTCCGCGGCGCGGACCTCTTTTTCACCACCTGGGGCGTGCCATATATCGGTCATCCGATCGTGAGCTTTTGGTTCGGCGACAACCAGCACGTTGCGTTTTCCATAGAGGCCCGATATAAGGGCGGCCAGGACTACTCCGCTATCCTTGGATTCTTTCGCCAATATGAGCTGATTTTTGTGGCCGCGGATGAGCGCGACGTCATTCGTCTTCGCACCAACTTCAGAAAGGACGAGGACGTTTTCCTTTACCACGTGAACATTGGGGCGGATTCGGCTCGCGCCATTTTTCTCACCTACGTCCGCTATTTAAACCATTTGAAGGATAATCCTGAGTGGTACAACGCGCTGACGCGCAACTGCACTACAACCCTTGACACGAAAATCTCCAAAGAAGTGAAGAACCCTCAGCCCTGGAACTATCAATTTCTAGTCAACGGGACCCTGGACGAATTGCTATATGACCGCGGCCGGTTTGTCACCGACGGCCTGGCTTTTAAGGATTTGAAAAGCCGCGCACACATTAATGCGACGGCAAAGGCGGCGGACAATTCGCCGGATTTCTCTCAAATCATTCGAGCCAACCGCCCTGGCTTTGAGGATGAGAAATAGCTAGTTCGCGATACTAGTAAAACTTGCAGGTGACATGCCCGGTCTGCGGATGTCAAGATTGGTCCTAACCTCGCCGTATCAGAGGGGACATATTGCACGCCCGAAGAGGAAAAGAGACCCGTGAAAAAAACGCGATTTGTAACGATGCTGGCGGTCGTGTTGGTGACCTCAGCCGCTATGGCCCAAACTGCAACCACTGACCAATCGGGAACCGATACCGATATCGCGTTGTTGCGCTCGGATGTCCAGGCGCAAAAGACCGACATTATTGGCAAAACCATGCAGCTCAGCGACACGGACGCAAAGCCGTTCTGGCCGCTCTACCGCGAATACTCGACCAAGCAGCAAGCCCTGGGCGATCAGCGGGTGGCGGTGATCAAGGATTACGCGGCGCAGTACGACACCCTGACGGATGCTCAGGCTGACGCACTGATGGCGCGCATGATCAAGTTCAACAAGTCAAGAAACGAGCTAACAGCGGATTACTATCCCAAGTTCAAGAAGGCCATCGGCCCCAAGCAGGCTGCAAAGTTCTTCCAGGTCGACAACCGGTTGACCATGTTGGTTGATCTGCAGCTCGCCAATTCAATACCGATCATTCAGTAGCGGAGACAGTAGCGGAGACAGTAGCGGCCGGCGACGTCTTCCTGACTTGTCGTAGCCGATGCTTCTGGAAGACGTAATGCCCTATGAGCCAACCGGCGGCGCCTCCCACCAGCACGTCGGTTGGGAAATGCTCTTGTCCGAGGACGCGCATCAGGCTCACGCTCGTGGCTAGAGAATAAGTACTCAGCTGCACCCAGCTGGACGGATATTCACCTGCGATGACTCCGGCCACCGTCCACGCCAACATGCTGTGTGAAGAGGGAAAGGACTTATTGCTGCCCGGCGACGAGGAGAAAAAGTCGCCGGCGGCATTGTTGTAGAGCGGGCGCTCACGGCGGAAGATGATTTTCGTGACCTGGTCCAGCACTACGCTATCCGCCAGCGCTTCGCCGCTGAAAATGCCTGTCTCACGGGCGCGGGCGTTGCCTTTGAAGACTCCGATTCCGTACAGCGTGACCGGTATGGCAATCTCACCGCCAAGCAGGGCATTGGACGCATTCACGCTGTCTTTGTTAAAGCCCGGGTCGCGGGGTAGTTCGCGCATCGTATCCGTGTCGGTGGCCAGCGTCACACCCG
The DNA here is from genome assembly GCA_963775365.1 of uncultured Acidobacteriaceae bacterium. GTDB lineage: Bacteria > Acidobacteriota > Terriglobia > Terriglobales > Acidobacteriaceae > PALSA-350. The sequence continues at coordinate 116,301 of CAVZJL010000016.1, forward strand.
TTGCCGCCCCGAGCGGAAGCAGCCAAATCAAATCGTGCGTTCTGATGCGCACCGGGCTGCTCCAGATAGCACGTTGATCCTTCAGAATAGCGAGGGGCAGGCCTTTTTCAGTTACCGGAACCTGTTGCTCTGGAGCGTCCGGCAAACCATCCGCGGGTGCATCCGAAGGGGGCATCAGAGGCTTTGGGGAAGGCTCAGAAGCATAGGCACACAGGGCGACACTCAGGCCCGAACAAAGGCAGAAAGAAAGCAAAAGCCGGCGAAACTTATCTTCTATGAGCACTTTGATTTTGTCGGAACTCCTAGTTCATCTTTTGCGCAGGCTGTTCAGTATAACTACACGTTGCATGTGTCACTTGGGAGTAATCCGAAGAGGCTTGGATTGCCTACCTCGGAGCTGGCAATTCTACTAGTATGCCGACGCTTGCCTGCCTCGTAGACTACTCCTGACTGCACAACTCCGCCTTTGAGGAGTAATTCCTCTGAAGTAATACCGCGGATACGGAATGCAAGATGAAAATCATAGAACCCAAGCTGAAGCCACATTTCGCAGAAACACCTCTTGCACGGGGTAATCGTGCCTACTCCGCTGGAGCCCAACTCGCGTGGCTGCTGATAATCATCTTGTGTGGCGGAGCATCCGCGCAGAATGGAAACGGCGCCGATTACACTCGGTCAGCGCAGCCTGAGATCTTTAGTTACCAGGAACTGGTCGCGCTCGGTGAGCAAGAGACGGTTGATCCCGCACTGGCCGCGAAGCTGCACACGTTGCTAACCACTCCCTTTGTCAGCAATGAAGCGTACTTTAACGGAACAAAGCCGCTGCGACCGGACCTCAAGGGTATGGGGCCTTCGCTGCGCGTGGTCGAGTGGAACATCGAGCGGGGCATCGAACTCGAAAAAATGAAGCTACTGCTGACCGACCAGCAGGCATTCATTGACGAGGTCCACGCCAAGGCCGCCAGCAATACGAACCCCGAAAAGGCGAAGGACGATGTGTTGCGCGCCCAGATGGAGGTACTTCAATCGGCAGATGTGCTGGTGCTGAATGAAGTTGACTGGGGCATGAAGAGAAGTGGATACCGCGTCGTGGTGAAGGAGCTCGCCGATGCCCTGAAGATGAATTGGGCGTACGGCGTCGAGTTTGTTGAGGTCGATCCAAAAATATTGGGCATCCAATCGTTTGCGAATGCGAAAACTCCAGAGGAGCGCAAAGAGTTGGAGGAGCTGTTTAGCGTCGATAAGGCGCGTCTTCTCGGCTTGCATGGCACGGCGATTCTCTCCCGCTATCCTCTGCGGGATGTGAAGCTGGTGCCGTTTCAATATGTGGCATACGACTGGTACAACGGCGAGAAGAAATATGGGCAGCTCGAAGCCGGGAAACGGAAGGGCGCAAGCCTGGTTTTTGGAGAAGCGATTGTTCGCGAGGTACGCCGCGGAGGCCGCACTAACCTGATCGCAACCATCGATGTGCCTGATCTTCCCGGAGGTCAGCTGACCATAGTTGCCGCACACCTGGAGAATCGCACGACTCCGAAGGGTCGCGTGAAGCAGATGGACGAAATTCTTGACTTCATTAGACCGATACCTCATCCCGTAGTCGTGGCCGGGGATATGAACACGACGGGGGCGGACGGTACGGTGCTCAGCATAAAATCGGCTCTACTGCGGAAGCTGAATGATCCGTCGTATTGGGCCACAAAAGGGATCAAGTACGCGACTGGAGTTGGCTTCGGCATGGACATCGCCGGCCTGGCTTTCAAGACGACGAAGTTTCAGAGTGACCCAACTGCCTCCGGCATCCCCTTACTGGCAGCCAATCCCGAACAGGGGCTTTTTAAAGAGTTAAATAAGTACCGGTTTGAAGACCAGGCGCGGTTTGACTATCGCGGGGATGCGGAGCTGTCTGTGCTTGGCCGCCAGGGAACCCTGGGTAACTCGAACGAGCGCGGCAGTAAGGGATTTATGACCACTTTCGGCTTGCCGCGAACGCTCGGAGTCGTAGGAAAATACCGGCTTGACTGGATTTTTGTGAAGGCCTATCTGAAGGATGACCCTAAGTCGGCCGATTCGTATCGCTTTGCCCCTCGCTTCGCGCGCACCATGAATGAAGCCAATGATGCATTCGACAACCCACTGTCCGACCATGCTGCTATCAGCGTCGATCTGCCGATCGTCCAGCCGGCGGCGCCATCCTCAAAGAAGTAGACCCGCTACTTCCGGTGCTCTTAGGCCACGACGAAAAAGAGCAAAGACGAAATCTAGCAGGCTGCCGTTCCCAAGCCGCCGGCAGGCAAGGAGACCTGGCAGCCTCCAGCTGCCGTCAAGGCTTCTAGCGGAATCCAAGCCGCAGGCCGGTTGGCTTATAAGGACGATTCTTCAATCCGTCGACTGTGTGCTTCTGTAGAAATGTGCGAACTAAGCGAACAAAGCGAACTAAGTTGCCTTCTCAGGTTGCCAGCTTGCCAAATAAATTCAGCGCTAAAAGCGCTATATGCGCCATAAGCCCCCCTTTCATGTGCCGGCTTGCTGATTTTTACCGGATCGGGGGTGCTTTTGCTCCGTCAGTCCGGTGAAAACGGGACGATGACTCTGCCTATGCACTACAGATTGGCGAAAGTCCCGTTGTCATCCAACATCCGTGTCATCTCGCCTGGGAGGGCCTCAGGACGGCGTCCGGTGTTTCTCAAGTTGTCAAAGCTGCTCAATCAAGAGAACGCGCTGAGCGCCCCCTGCTTAGAGGTCTAATTTCTGCTGTCTGCGAGCGCACCGCACCCATGTTGCGGACAGACATGATCTGTCACTTCAGGTGTCACGGTACTCTTTTGACTACACCGGAGGAACCATGGCGACAAGCGCCGATGCTTTTTCCGGTGGTTGGGGCTGAGCACGGGAAGAGCGCCGGTGCAAAGCCAAGCAGCGCCGTCATGGTAAGACGGCGCCGACGTGTGGATTCTACCTCCACAGTAGTACGGTTTTTGGGGCCCGTCCAGAGCGGGAGAAGGTCATTGGTAACCAGACACGCCCTGTTACCAGCGCATTTGTAGCAATTGCTCCAGGACATTGCAGGGGTGGGGATAGATATCCCGTCGCCCGATTCTGTCCCGGTCACTGGAATGATTCTCTCCGTCGCGCCGAGACCGCCCGTCCAGGCTCTATTGCATCCCACCGTCATGTGGTATTTGCGACATCTCTAGCCGAGCCCGCCGCGTCAGACTCTACGGTAGCGCCGGCGGGAGTCGAGTTGGCGTCTGCAGGAGCTAGCGCCGCCTGAGGTTCTCCTTCAGAATAACGGGCTCTTTCTCGGCGCACCGGTGAGAGGCCTCAAGTTTGTGAAGGTCCGCTTGGGTCCCGGCCGTTGCGGCGGTCAAGTAGCAGCGTAGGCAAATGGAATCGATCGTGCCGTCCGCGTTTACGCGATGGTGGAACTCGTGATCCTGCTCACTCCGGCTCGCTGTTCGCTCCATGCAAAATAAAACCCGGCGCCTGCAGAAGAGTAGCGATGGTTTGCATCCTAATTAGCAAGGTTCCGATGAGAGCGCGCTGTTCACCCACTCATCCGTTCATTTGCGTATCTCACAACCCCGCCCGAAGTCTGAAAGGGAGCCAAGAAATGAAAGCCGCAACCATTGTAGGAATTCTTCTCATCATCGTTGGAATCGTTGGATTTGCCGTGGGCGGAATTAGCTTTACTCACGAAAAGAAGGATGTCGATCTCGGTCCTGTCCAGGTTTCCCACGAGCAAAAGCAGACGTTGCCTATATCACCCATTCTGAGCACGCTTTCCCTGGTAGCGGGGGCCGGTTTGGTTGTTGTAGGGGCTCGCACCAAGTAGGCGACGTTGTGACTCGGATCACGGAAGGGCTGGTAGGGACTGCATTGCCAGACGGCAAGGCTTACGAGTTCTCAAAGTACGTCGCGGCACTTTGCGTTCGTGGTGACACCAATGTTATCAAGCTAGGCGTGAGGCTTGGAATCGATCAACTTGATTTGCTGCGAATGATTAAGGGCAAAGCAAAGCCGTCAGAAGCCTTTATCGACGGGCTGGTGCGCGAGTTTGGCGGTGATGCCAGTTACTTGGAAAAACTGGCAGAAATGATCGAGCCTTCTGAGCCATCCGAGTAATCCTTAGCCGCGTTAGTAAGTGCAGACGAGAGATTTCAGCGCTCGATTTTACGAGTGCTGCCGGCATACTTCGCAGTTTGCCACGTGATGACTCAGCTTTAGACTCGCCAGTCGCGGCGACACGATACCTTTGCTCCAATAGATATGTGTCGCCGAACTAAGCGCTATCTTGCCAATCACTCCCAACGCCGAGAAAGAAGTTTCCTATTCAGATTTAGAGGCCGCGCCCTGAACGATGAGGTCGTTGTCGACGCTGAAGACTCCGGGAGCAGAGTTGGCCTGGATACCAGCAATGGCCTCGTCCGTTGCGCTGTTGACGACGCCGTAGAGGGTAACGTTTCCATTCTTCACGATAATGTGGATGGCATGGAAGCCCCGAGGCGGATCATTTGTAATGCCGCCCGCCATCAATGCGATGCTACGCCCACCGGGCCCCATCGCTTGGGCGACATTGCCCTGGTTGGCGTTGTACTTCCGCAGAGCGGGCTGGGTATAAATGCGGTTGTAAACGGCAGCACGAATACGGTCGTCGTTCGGAGAATTCGGGAGAACTTCGATCTGGTTGTCAACCGACTCTATTCCTGGTATGCCCTTGACTACGTTGGCAGCGCCACTCTTGAGAGTGGGACGCGAGGCGAAGCCTTTGAGAACGATTGTTTTGCCATGGACGCCGAAGGTGATCCAGTCGAAAACGCCATAGTTGGTAAGGCTGCCCAGCCTTTTCTGCACCTCTTTGACGATACGGAGCCCGTCTTCTTGCGACCAGGTAGGTGATGGGTTCTGAGCAACGGCGGTTGGCACAGCAAGGCTGAAGACAAGAGCGGCCGCAAGTAACGGCAGTGTACGGCGCGTTAGAGGGGACAGAACGTTCATCGGGTGACTCCGTGCGTGAGCAGAATTTGACTTCGGTCGGAACGATGGGCCTAACTAAAACTTAAACCCACTGATCTTAGAGCATTTGGCGGCTTTCTGCGAGTTGGCAAGGTTGGATGAGATGGGAGGTTCCGTGTCCGTCTGCTGAGAACGGGGTCGGGATGACAAGTTTTAGGGCGGTGGCACACCTTGGCATGAGTGGAGGTGGATGGACAGATTCGAAAAAGCTAACTTGGACAACTCTGATTCTCAGCCGTCCCTTCGACGAGCCCAGGGCAGGCTATTAAGGACTGATGGGAAGGACTAATGGCTGATTTGTTTTCACGCGCGAAGCAAAAGTGATAGCTGCTATGGATAAGGGGGACCCTTCGCAAGTGCGGCATTCAGTCGCTGATCATGACCGTAGATATCGTCAAAAAAGTGCACGGTACCGTCCTCCTCGGCGACCGCAGTCACGTACAGAATAAGCACCGGGATCCTCGTCGCCAGGTTCACCTGGCGATTGTCTTTGCCTGAGTCCATTGCCTTTTGCACAAGTGCCAGGGTCCACGGTTGTTGTCCGTCGAGTTGATTCCGCAACAGGAAACTTGCCAGCTCGGCCGGCTTCTCCAGCCGGATACAACCTGAACTGAAGTCTCGTCGCGACCTGGAGAATAGCTCGGTTGACGGCGTGCTGTGCAGATAGACCGAATAGGTGTTCGGAAACATGAACTTTATCAGGCCGAGGGCGTTTGTTGGTCCCGGCTTCTGACGTACGAAGTATTTGCCCGAGCGTAGCCCTGCAACCAAATCGTCGCCCGGGGATACTAATCTGCCGCTGGAGTCGGTTACCTCGAATTTCTCGCGGGCTAAATATCCGTTGTTTTTCATGATGCCGGGGATGACTGTTCTGCGGAGAATTCCGGGCGGAACATTCCAGTAGGGCCGGAAGACGATGAACTTTATGTCGTCGGTAAACACAGGCGTTTGCGTTGGGGCGGCCTTACCCACGACGACGTTCATGGTGAGCGCAAGCTGGTGATCCGCGGAATAGGCCCTTAGCCGAAACTCAGGAATGTTGACGAGAACGGGGGGCTGCTGAAACTCGGTGGGCATCCATCGCCAGCGCTCTAAGGCATCATCGATTTGTTGTACTCGCACGCTGAGTGGAGTGTTCAACTCACGGAGGGTCGCCACGTCTAATTTGCCGTCGGTCGCAAGACCATGCCTTGCCTGAAAATGCTTTACCCCCTCGACGAGGGCGCCGCTATAGGAATCGAAGCTTCCGCCCTGCGGAAGGTCTCCAAGCAATCGCAATCGCTCAGCCAGTTGGGCAGTTCCCGCATACGTATCGCCCGGCGCGATGGTCTTGGTTCCCGCCGGCACTTTGGCGCCATCGCCTTTGGCAGCCAAATCCAAGTATTGCTTTAATGAGTTCTCGATGCGGCGGTAGCCAGCGTAGGGTGGCTCAATCTGATCCAGGACAGATTGGACATTTCCTGCACGGACAACTTGTTGAGCAATGAACTCCGGCAGATCGTAATGTTTGGCCCGCACATCGATATCGAATTTCAGGTGTTTGGGATTGACTCGTCCGATCCGTAGGTCAGAAATATACCGCATTGTCGATTGCGTCAGAGCTGCATCGAATGTTGCTTGAGCGGCGGCGGATGCCCCCTTGAGGGAGCCTGATTTTGCCGCCAGACTTTCTGCATCGTAGTCGCTGGGATTCAGTCCCTTCAGCCGGCTTGCGCGCAGAATCGCAATCAAAGATGTTGCTTGCGATGTTGGCTGATCACCGTTTAACCACAAGGGCGCAAAATTTGCGGATTCGTACAGTTTCTTGATTTGCTCTCGATTTCCAGCGTCGCCCAGATTGTTTCCCAGCTGCCCCTTCGCTGCCATCGCTCGCAGTTCAGATGCTATTGCAGACGAACTGGATACTTCCTGGGTGCTTGCAGGTCCGTCGAGATTAGCCAGATAAAGCATGCTCCGGTTGGGCGCGCAGGCGTTGAGGCAGGTTAAGATCATCGAGAAAAAAATTGAATACATGTGCTGTTCACCATCTCGATTAAGTTTTACACCCGGTTGAGTTCGTGTATTCAGGAAAAGGCCGGGCGAGCGCACCAGCGCGCGGTAGCCTTTCGTCCGCGCTGATGCGCGGTTCCGCTCTCGTTGGCAAAATGGCGGAAAACGATACTCATTCACGCCTGGTTCTTTTTGGGGGCGAAGCTGATCGGTTGAGCTACCTGCAATAGGTATCCTGCCGCCGGATCAAGCCCGGTCTAGTCGGAGTCGTGGCGGGGCTCAGAAGGGATCGCCTCCAGAGGATCAGACGTCAAGCAGACTAGCAGGGTGAAATGCTACCTCTGAGTGACGAGCTGGCGACGCAGCGGCGGAGTTACTCGTTCGTGAAACTCGCGATGAACACACACGAGGATAGGGGGACGGGGCCATTGACCGAGCTATTCATGCGTCCGGCTATGCATGGATGGCGGTAGGGGCGGTTTGCCGGTCGTCGCGAAGGATTTCGGCAACCATCCCATCTTTTCCGTGGCCCTGTTTGCAGATGTCGATGCCGCCCTTGAAGAAGGCGCCATCCCCAATGCTGATGCGCGCAGTGGTCACATCCCCGGTCAAGGAACCCTCGCTGCGAATGTCTACATGGTCGCTAGCATTGATGTTGCCGATCACTTTGCCAAAAACAATCACTTCACGGGCAATGATATTCGCCGACACGTGTGCATCCCGGCTAATCGTGACTCGATTAGAGGGTAAGCTGATCGCCCCCTCGACCTTGCCATCGATGTACAACGATTCAGAGCCTATCACTTCGCCCTTGATTTGCAGGCTTTTGCCAATCGTTGCCTGATCAGCGGCTGCCGGCGTTGGTTCACGGGTCGCCGCCATAGATGCTGACGACAGCATAGGTTCCTTGCTTGAGGGCGAAGGAGTTCCAGGTTGGGTTTGCTCTCTGCTAATCATCAATGCGTTGTACTCACTTCTCCATCGGTATAAGAGCGTTAGGGCCGATACCGTGTTTTCTTCCCGTAAACAATGCTACGTCCGGTCGTTTGAGAGTGCAATCGCTTGCAGGTGACGCAACCGGTTCCCCCACTATTCACGTTTTTGGCTTATTCACTGCGTCAGTTTGAAGGAGAGGAGTTGTTTCGCCGCCGTTCCGAAGTTTCCGAACTGGTAGGCGGACATCCCTACGACGGAGAGTGTGAACGTGGGAAACGGAGCAGCGAGCAGGGCATTCAGATGATCGACCCCGCCGCTATCCATTAGCCGCCCGGCTTGATGGGTACGACAGCATGAACCGTCGTACCGCGTTCGAGTTGGGAATCAATGGAGAGCGTCCCGTTCAAGATTTTCAGCCGCTCATCCATGCTGATGAGACCAAGCCCCCGGCCGGCTCTTGCTGCCTTCTGATCAAAGCCGGATCCGAAGTCGCTCACGGTGAGATGAACCTCGTTGGGCGTACCCCACGATCGTACTTTGAAGTGCCGTACACCGCTATATTTTGCCGAATTGTGGAGAGCTTCTTGCAGGACGCGGAAAAGGCACAGAGCAATCTCGGGAGCCAGAGGGTCGGGTAAGTCCCGGCTTCCGAAGTCGATCACGACTTTTTGTTGCTCCCCAAATTCGGTGCAGAAGCCCCTCATAGCGCCAGCCAGGCCCAGAGATTCAAGTTTTGAAGAGTGCAACCTGTGCGATATGGTTTGGAGGTCGACTGCTATTTCTGAGGCCTGATCCGTTAACTCTCCCACGCGGCCGCGAATCTCGGCCAAATCTTCGCCGTCCTGTTGGAGTTGTGCCAGGTTAACAGCCAATAGCGCGAGACGTTGACCTATGTCGTCGTGAAGCTCTCTAGCGATTCGCGTGCGTTCGCGCTCCTGCGCCTCAATCATCCGGCGGCTGACATTAGCCAAGGCAGTTTCTGCCTGCTTACGCTCCGTGATATCCACGCAGCTTCCGATATATCCGACAAAAGAGGCTTTCTGGTCAAACCTCGGGACCCCTTTGTCCAGAACCCATCGAAATTCCCCGTCGTGCCGCCGCAGGCGGTACTCCATGCTGAACTCCTCACGGAGATCAAACGCCTGCGTGTAGATGCTCAGGCATCTTTGCAAATCCTCGGGGTGAACCCCCTCTGCCCAGCCGTCCCCAAGTTCGGCGTCGATGGATCGGCCGGTGAACCTCAGCCAGCCCTCGTTGAAAAAATTGCATTTCTTGTCCGGTCCTGACATCCAGATCAGCACCGGAGCGGTATTTGCCACCAGCCGGAAGCGATCTTCGCTCTCGCGCAGTACGCTTTCCGACTTGTCCAGATCGGTATCGCGGGGAGCCCAGGTTTCCATTTGTGTTCCCTTCAACCAGCTCGACAATCATTGTGAGCCTCTTTACAGAGTCCCGGTCAAGTAAATATGGTGTTGGGGCGGCATCAAGCGTTACGCGGTAATTTTCCGATCAACGAAACGACCAGCCGATGGTAGACGTTACACCCAGGTTATTTTCGGGTGCTCCCACGACGGGCCGGTTGTCAAAGTTGTCGTAAAAGCTCCCGCGGACGTAGAAGTCTTTGTAGAACTTAAAGTAGATATCTTGATTGAGGGTCATGCGGACCCTCCCTAGTGTGGTCAGGCTGGGATAAACCCAGAGTGTGGTATTAAAGGTCGTTGAATCGAAGCGGAATGTTGAAAATTGGGCGGCGAAAGCAGAGTCGAGGCCGCGTTTATTTGCCGTCGATTCGGTATCGGACGCATCTCTCTCTGAAGTAAAGGCGAGCCCAGCGATCAACGAAAGATTTGTCTTGTTGGTGTATATCGGGCGGATCGCGAGGGCTCCCCCGAGTGTGGTGCGGAGAGCAAGCTGCTGTTCGGAACTAGAAAGAAAATTCGCAATGGCTCCCCCGTACCAATCGGATCGGTGGAGTTGTTTGAAGAACTCGCTCTTCACCGTTGTTTCGTTGGTATCGCTGACCTCCTTCTGACTCGTAAACTGTGAGCTGGAGCTCACCTCAGCGAGGTAGGTTGTGGCCTGGTAGGTTAGGTCTTGTTCGAGGGTCAGGTTCTTCTGCGCGTTCGATTGCGCAAAGCTCAGTCCTAAATCGACGTCCCCCCGCAGTCGCCTTACAAAGGTTTCACCCGTCTGCTCAATGCTCGCCGCCTCATCATGCGGAATGCTCACCTGGCTTGGCGCCCACAACCTCGACAATATGGTCATCGGCTTTCTCCGACACATGACCGCTGAACGCGTCGCCTTTATTATTGACCACCACGAAGGGCTGATTCGTCTGGATAATCTCGACCTTGTTCCAGTCGAAAACCACCGTGGAATTCGCATGATCCTCTTTCACCGTAAGCTGCCCTTGTACGAGGGAACGGATTTCGCAGGTGATTCTGTCGCGATTCTCCGTAAAGACTCGTCGGTTTTCAAGCGGCTGGAAGCGTGCAGGGGTATCGTTAACTGGCAGCGAGCGGAAGGAAAAGCACTGCTTCTGCAGCGTAATTGAGAAGTGATGCTCTGTGCCAGTTCGGTGAACGAGGTCGGAGGATCAGGGATTCCAGGCGTGCAACTCGGCACCTCCGTTAGGTTGACACGCTATTTGCACCTATTGAAGGTGCGTGTTGCCAGCGCTGAAGCGAGCGACCAGAGTCGAGACGCTCGTCACGGAGCGCTGAAGCGCTCCTTCCTCGAATAAATCCGGGGGCTCCCACCAACTTGGCCAAGACTCATTGCACGTGAAGAAGGTGCCGCGTTTAAGATCGTAGCCAATGGCTACTAGATCGAGAGCATGAGTCAAACGTTCCTGCATCTGGTAAACAAAGGCCCGTGGTTAGAGATCAAAATACACCATTAAACGACACGCGGGCCAGGGGGGCTCAATAACTGACCTTGCACAAACAGCCGATCGTAAATGGTGCTTGCGGAAGATCGCTGCAAGCCTGTCCGTATCGAGAGGCGTCTCGGAACCATTCAAGAGAATACTCCGCGCATTTTACGAAGGGCCCTGTTTTCTATTTGTCTGACGTGGCTTGTGCTGCTGGCGCTG
>CAVZJL010000017.1:0-87190 GCA_963775365.1 uncultured Acidobacteriaceae bacterium
CTCCACTCCGATAGCCGCTTTCGCGCGATCGTCCAGAAGACTGGAGTGGCGCCGCGGTGACGTTGGCAATTGATTCGCAACGTCTGCAGTAAATGCGGGGCCCAGTGTATGCCGCGCGGAAGAGCCGCCTCAGCGAGTGCTGATGGGTTTCCGGCCGCTCATCTCGTCCAACACTGCGCTGCACTTCGGGCACCTGATGATGCGCGATGCCAGACGCATCAGCTGTTCGGCTAATCTTGTAGCCGCAAAGCGGGCAGGGAACTGGGGGGGACGATCGAGCCCGCATCCCCTAGTGTTAGGTTTGAGGCTAGACAAACTTCTACCAGACTCTCACGCACAACCCCTCGAGGAAAATCCAGATGAGTAATCTCGACAGCATGTTAGAACGCAACAAACACTTTGCCGCTCAGCAGTCTGCTGCGGGCACGCTCATGCCCTCGCTTCCCGAGGCGACACCGAATCTCAAGGCAATGATCATTGGTTGCGCGGACATGCGCGTGGACCCGGCTCATTTGCTTGGACTCAAACCCGGCGAGGCGCTCGTGTTGCGTAACATCGGCGGCCGAATTACGCCGGTGCTTCTGCAAGAGTTGGGGATGCTCGGGCGCGTCGGCCAGGTGATGGGCAAGGTTGCGGGAGGCGGCGGTGAGTTCCACCTCGTCGTTCTTCAGCACACCGATTGCGGCATCACTCGCCTTGCGGGCGACCCGGCTATGCTAGCTCGCTATTTTCAAATAGAGGAAGGGAACGTCGGGGTAAAGGCAGTCACCGATCCCCGCGCGGCGGTTACCCAGGATGTTGCCTTGCTCAAGACGATTCCCGCGTTGCCGGACAAGTGGCTTGTTTCCGGCCTCGTCTATGACGTGGCGACTGGACTTGTTGAGGTCGTCGTACCGCCTGCGCCGATTCGTAGTGCGTAATTCGGCTCTTTCGGCCGCACCCAGGAGGGAAAGGGAATGGGGGACGGTCTGGAGTGGACCCCTCAGATGAGACAGGAAAAATGGGGACAGGTTACGTTTGGCTGCTGAGAACTGGACAGCAGCAGGATAGGGAGAGAAGCTGTTGCCGGCCTTCCTTTGCCTATCGTCCTAATGACGAAGCTCCACGGACAGGATCCGCCTGCGGTGTTACTTGACTGTTAACAGCGCCCAGAACCAGCCAGATCTCCGCGGATACGAGAATGCTCACCGGTGTCCCTACGGGGATGCAACATCACGCCACATTGCCGGCCGAAAGTGGACAAAACTTCGCGCCAGGATGCTCTGAGAGCGGCCGATGAGCTTCCAGATCGGCTGAGGGTGCTTCCTTTGTGGCTGTCAGCTTGGCGTCGCGACACCGGTCGTGACGCGAATATCATTTGGGTATCCAAGAAGTGACACTCTCCCCCTCAGAAGGAGATTTCTCCGTGTCCTATCGTCCCACCTGCTGAGGTAGATCGCCTGCAAGTAAACCAATTCACCTTAAGTATCGTCCATTGGTTCTGGTCTCCCGGTCCCAATGTTGACGGTGAGGGTGATTTGACGAACTCGTGTAATGTGAAAACCGATAAGGAACTAGCAATCGAGCTAGTTGGCTGGATTGAGTACTACATTCTCCGAGTAGGCGTTTTGGGAACCCTCCTGGAGGGTTCAAACGTCACGGACTGGCGGGAGAGGGCTGCTCATTTGGCCGCAAGTCAGGACGCGCGCTCACTTATTCACGACCAATTCGCCGTGTGGCGCGATACGATTCTGGCCTCTCCCGATGTCACAGCAGTCGCTCGTGAGATTCTAGGATCGCTGTCCCCACAAACCCCAGAGTTCTAGCCCTGCGGCTTCGGCTACTACTCGACGACGATAACCTCAACGATTGAGGTTATCCTGCGTCAAGTATTCCTTGATTCGGCGTTCGATGTGTTCCCTCAGCGGAATGGGGGCAGCGGGGAAAACAAAGGCTTGATGGGTGACCGCATACCTATTGTGGCAAATTCAATAAGATCTTCGCCCCTGCCGAGCTGGCTCGCTTGAATAGGTATCGTGCCGCTGTATTTAACCGGATGCACTTGCACGTGAATCTGCTGCTCATTCGTACCGTAACGCCACTGAAGGATCCACGCTCATCGCCTTCCGCGCCGGCAAGTAACATGCCGAAAGGGCGATCGCCGCCATTCCCATTGCCACCGCCGTCATCGTCACAGGATCGTTCGCCCCAATCCCGTACAGCAGCGGCGAGAGCAGCCGCGAAGCTCCGAACGCCGCGGCTAAGCCAATTCCCAGTCCGATCACGGTCAGCCGCAGCCCCTGGCCCATCACCATCTTCATCACGTCGCTCCGCCGCGCACCCAGCGCCATGCGGACTCCGATCTCGTGTGTCCGTTGCGAGACCATGTAGGCAATCACGCCGAACAGCCCAATTGCCGTCATTACCACCGCCAGAATCCCCGACACTCCCAGCAGCCATCCCACGGTCCTCGCCGGGAACAGCGGTAGCGCCATGTATTCTTCAATGGTCTGCACGCCGGTGGCCGCCATCAGCGGATCGACAATCGGAACCTCGCGCCGAATATCGTCCAATAGCGTCCGCGAATCTCCGGCGGTGCGTATTACCAGCGTGCGCCGCGGCGGAAGCTGCCCCCGAAAAACCACGGCAACGGGCGATTCCCCCAGGGTGTGGTACTTGCCGTCCTTCACCACGCCGACGACTTCGCTCATCGTCTTGTCGCCGCGCATAGCCACGCGCTTGCCCACCGGATCTTCACCCGGCCACAGCCTCCGCGCCAGCGCCTCGTTGATCACCACCGCCGTCGGCTTGTCGTCGTCCGCTTCCTTTTGGGTCAAGTCGCGCCCTCGCAGAAGTGGAATCCCCATCGTCCGGAAGAATCCCGGCTCCACGAGGTACTCGGCCACCATCATCGCACTTGAGTCCTTGCCCAGCTCCTTGCCCACGGAGGTATCGGAACGCGCCGTTCCCAGAGGCAGAAACTCCGCGTAACTCGCTGAGGTCACGCCGGGCAGATGCTCCACCCGCTCCCGCAGCCGCGCGTAAAAGTCGTTGACCTTCGTGGGCGAGTAGCCAACGCTGCCCGGATCCAGTGTTGCCAGCGCGATATGATGCGTGTCGAAACCTCCATCAATCGCGTTTGCGTTCATCAGGCTGCGCACGCAAAGTGCCGCTCCGCCCAGCAGCACCACACATGCGGCCATTTGTACTGCCACCAGCGTGCTGCGCAGCCGCGATTTGCTGAGGCTCCCCGTCTGCGACTCTTCCTTCAGCACCCGCGCCGCCGGCACCGCGCTCGCCCGCAACGCCGGCGCCAAGCCGAACAGCACACCCGTCGCCGCGGAAATTGCCGCCGTAAACAGCACCACACGCCAGTCCATCGGAACCGCCAGAGTCAAGGGGACGCTCGACGGCTTCAATTCCATAAACATGCGCGAAGTGATGCACGCAATCGCCACGCCCGCAGCACCCGCCATGCCCGCCAGCATCAGGCTCTCTACCAGCATCTGCCGAATCAGACGCCCTCGCCCTGCGCCCAGCGCCGACCGCGTCGCCATCTCTCTCGCCCGTCCCGTCGCCCGCGCCAGCAGCAGACTGGCAGCGTTGGTACACGCAATTAGCAGGAGCAGCGCAAATACCGCCAGCAGCCCTCCTGAAAACGCACTCACATATCCCCTGTACGGCCCCGGTATCATGGTCAGCGGATACATTGCCGCATCCTGGAAGTCACCCTTGCTACCCACCATCGGATCTAAGGACTCGTTCTGGCCCCCGTGCGCCAGGTACACCTGTTTCGCCAGCACATGCATCTCCGCCTGAGCGCTCTTGCGATCACCCGCGCGGCGCATTTTGCCAGCGACAACCAACCAGTATGAGTCACGGTTGGTAAGCCGGTTCTCGTCATCGTGACGGAAGCGCCCTACCGCCGTCAGCGGAGCCCAGAAATCTGGATCCATCCCCACCATCAATCCAGTGAATCCTGGCGGCGCTACGCCTGCGACCGTGAACGCCGCGCCATCCAGCATCAGCGTCTTTCCAATTACCGCCGCCTTCCCGCCCAGCTTCTGCTTCCAGAACGGGTAACTCAGGACCACTACCTGCCGCGGGTTGCCGATCCGGTCGTCATCGACTGAGAGCGTGCGGCCCACCGCCGCATTTATTCCGAGAAGCGAAAACAGATTGCCTGACACAAACTGCGCGTGCAGAACTTCTCCGTTACCCTCGTGATTCCAGATCGCATCTTCGCTGTCGCCGTCAAACGCCATCAGGCCTTCCATCGATTTCGAGTGGTCGCGGTAGTATGCGTAGTCGGGATAGTTGAACGGGAGATAGCCCATGATGCCGCTGGCTTTCGGATTGTGCAGCCAAACCTCGACCAGTCTATTGGTGGCCTTTACTCCTTGCGGAGGCCGCAGGAGTAGCGCGTTGACAAACGTGAACACCGCGGAGTTCAACCCAATGCCCAGCGCCAGCGCCACCACCACGGCCGCGCTCGAAACTGGGCGCCTGGCCAGCATCCGCAATCCGAACCGAACATCGCGCCACCACTCCGTCGGCGAAAGGATCCCGCGCTCCACTCTTTGCCGCTCCCTGAGCGCCGTCACATTCCCGAACTGCCGACGCGCCGTCCGCGCCGCCTCATGCGCGGTCATCCCCTGCGCCCTGTAGCGCTCCTCCAGCAGCGCAATGTGCTCGCGAATCTCTACATCGAGGGCTTCGTCTTCGTGTCCTTGCGCTACCTGACCTTTCACTCGCGCCCATAGTATCCGCATCTTCCACATCGCCTCACCCCAGCCTTTCGAGCTTCAGCACCCGATCCATCACACCCGCTACCCGTTCCCAGTTCTTCGTCTCGAGCTCAAGTTGCTTTGCGCCTCGTCTGGTGATTGAGTAGAACCGCGCCTTCCGGTTGTTTTCACTCGTCCCCCACTTCGAAGCGATCCATCCCTGCTGCTGCAGCCGGAGCAGCGCCGTGTACACTGTCCCCTCGTTCAGGTCCAGAACACCGTCGCTCACCTGCTCAATCCGCCGCGCAATCCCGAACCCGTGTAGCGGCCCCATCGCATACAGCGTCTTCAACACCATCAGGTCCAGCGTTCCCTGCAGCACTTCCGACTTGCCTTCGCTCATCGCGCCCGCTCCTTTGGACATTGCATAGAAGATACCACGCACACCTGTGGAATGTCCAAAGGAAGAATGCGGGAGCCGGTTCGAGCCCGACCCGATCATGATGACTAGAACTGGAAGCGTGCCAGGAAGGTGATCTGGCGCATGGGTTGGAACGCATCTACCTGGCCGTTCGAGGTGGAGTCAAACTGGGTGTTCACGCCCGCATATTGAACGACATTGAGGGCGTTGTTCGCGGTAATGCGGAGCTCCAGGGTCTTCCCCTCGTGCAGAGCAATGATTCGTGACAGCGACAGGTTCAGATTATCTACGCCGGGGCCGGGAATCGAATTGCGCGCGGCCGTGCCGTATAACTGGCCGGGCGCAAACTCCGTGGAGAAGGCAGCGGTATTGAACCAGTGATGCAGGTGGCCGCCGCCTGCGCGGATGGAAACGCCGGGAACCCGGTTGGGCCGCACCGAACCATGGGTACCTCGCTCCACCTCAGTCGCAGAAGCTGCGATCAGGGGCGTCAGAGGCACGCCGGTGGCGCATAAAAAATAGCCCGCAACCGTCCAGCCGCCAAGAAGGCTGGACGCCCAGCCCCCATTGCTCAAATACGACTTATTGCGGCCAAAGGGCAGCTGATAGAAAAAGCTGCCGGTGACCTGATGGCGTATGTCGAAGCTGGAATTCCCTTCCTCGGCGCGCAGGTCTTGCCAGTTCTGCGCCACCACCGGGGCGCCCGCATTGATCGAAGAAGCATCGTCGATGGAATGGGAATAGACATACGTTGCCTGCAGAGCGAGACCATGCAGCAGCCGCTTGTTGGCGCGCACGATGAGCGCATTGAAGTTCGAGAAAGCGGTCGAATCCTCGAAGTTGAAAAACGCGCTGGCAAAGGGCACGTTGTTGTAAAACCCAGGGGCACTGATCACGTCGAGCCGTGTGCCCTTAGCCCCGCTGTAGCCCACGTTCAGCACGATGTCGTGCGGGCAGCGCCTGCTGCACTTCCAGATACCAGACCTGCGTATAAGGGAGCCGGTAATTCCTGCTGATGGAATAGTTCCCATGATCGGCGATGTTGCCGAAGCCACCGCTGAGCGGAAACAAAGTCAAATCGGGCGGGAGATTCAGATTCACCTCGACGTGCGCGAAGGGCGGCTGGTAAGCCAGGTCCTGGGTGAAGCTTCCATAGAGGCCGACGGTGTAGTTGATGCCGTAGGCGGACCGCACCACGGTGCTGCGGGAAGCCTGCCAGGCGAGGCCCACATGCGGGGAGAAGTTATTGCGGTCCGGCGAGACCAGGGTGCGGGGATATTTCACGCCGGAGACGCGGCCGATCTCGTTTGGCCGAACCGGAGCGACCCGGGTAAATCCGGAATTGTAGTCAAGCGTCGAAAGGCGATCGTCTTTCTCCGCGTAGGGTGAAAAGTAGTCATAGCGCAGCCCCGCGAGCAGGGTGAGGTTGGGCAGCGCCCTCCAGTCGTCCCGGATGAAGCAGTCCCAATTATTCTGACGCATGTAGGCTTTCTGATGCGCGGACTCGATGTTGGTCTCGTGGGGAAGGCCCAGCAGGAAATCGGCAAACGACGAGCCCGTGACCGCGACGGGATTTGTCGCGGCTACCCCGGGCTGTTGGGTGTACGCCCCGGTAAATATGAAGGTTCCGGTGGCATTCGTGCCGCCAAACAGATTGAATTCGATGCGGCGGACATCCCCGCCAAAACGAACGATGTGCGTGCCGTGCTCCCAGGAGGAGGATGCCGAGATGCCGATCGCCTGCGTGAGTTGATAGTTTGGCTGCGTCTGGCTGAGACTGGTGAAGTTATTGAGAACCAGGTTGGGCAGGCCATAGTTGAGTGGATTTGTGTTGAGGCGGCGGTCGGATACCGTCTTCCAGAAGAACGCCGGCCTCGGTGGCGACATCTTCGACATTGGTGTAGTGATTGCGCAAATCGGCGTTGTTGCGGTTCGAGGTAACGCTGAAATTGCTGAACAGATGTGTTTTGTTAACAGAGTACGCCGCGGTGAGCGCATATCCCTGAACTACCCGCTTGCCGCCGAAAGCAGGGAAGACGTTGATGACGTCGTTGGCAACACGGTTCAGGTTGAAGTTCACACTGAGACTCTGACTGCTGCCGGAAGATGCTGCAGGCGATGCAGCGAAGCTATGGGTATAACCAGCGCCTATGGTGTTGGTGTGGGTTCCCTGGGGTGTGATCAGACGATAATTCAGGCCAGTACTGTTGAGGTTGGCACTAGGCAGGTATTGGAGCAGCGCCAACGCTACGGGATCCAGCGGCCGGTCGATGGTGTTATTGGGGTAGGGCACAGATTGCCCTGGAGGGTAGATGGGAATCGGTGCACCGGTGGGGCCCAGGAGTTGCGAGAAGTTGCCTGCGCGCTCGAAGTGCGGTCGGCACGGTGGCGTAATCATTGACCAGAGTTGTCGCGATCTGGCCGGCAAAGGAGAAAGAGACGGAATCTTTGTTGCTGGGCCGGGTTATCCCGGGAAGAAATGGATGACCGGTGATCACAAGTCCGTAACCGTTACTGTCGTAGCTGGGATTAGGACTGGGCTGCCCTGCCAATAGGAAGGGGTTGGCATTCAGAACGGAATTGCCGCCGTTCCAGAAAGCCAGACCATGAATCTGATTAGGGCTGCTGGGAGTTACCGGTCCCGCGTGTACTGAGATCTTCGTCCGATCCAACCGAGGTTGCCTGAAGCTGGTGCCCGTCTTCGAAGGACTGGCGCATCAGGTCATCCATTTGAAAGAAGGGATTCACGATCGAAGCCTGCCCATCGACGGTGAAGGAATCGCCGGAGAAGTTGGGGTCGCCGGGAAAGGAGGGGATCTGCGCGCCGGAACTGGCGCCGATGGTGGAGAACGCGGGTTGCAGGCTAACGCTGCTGGTGGTTACCGGGGGTAAGAGCGCGGCCTCCCACAGCGATGAGAGATTGTCTCCCCCACTTTTAAGAGAGAAATCCACTTGTTTCGTGGCGGGCGTTCAGCAAAACTTCTGTGCTGGAAGGCTCATAACCAAATCGTTCTGCGCGAATGAGGAAACGCTCCCCGCGCGGGAGGGTAAGGGAATAAGCGCCGTTGCCGTCTGTTGCGGTGGTGACTTGTTTCCCGGTGCGGGCGTCGCTTGCGGTCACGCGGACACTCTGGAGGGGCAACGTCCCAATTTTTACTGTTCCATGGATGACCGATTCCTGCGTGTTGCCCGATCAGCAGGCGGCGCACTGGATGGGGCTGTCTGGGCGCTCGACGCGATTCCGCAGCTCGCGGCGAGTCCAAGGCTCATCGCGAGCGACACCGCACCCGTTCGATGGCGACCACAGTACCCTACGTGCAGCCATTCAGAAGAAAGCCGTGTGCGGAGCTGGACAAGCCAGAGCACCCTAGTTTGCACGAAAATGGGAGCACGCGAAGAGAGTTTACCAAAGGAGAACGAATGTTTTACCATTGGCGGAAATATCGCGGCGGAAGGGGATTAGAAACTCTGTAAATATAGGGCCGTTCGGTTTGGCTCACGAGGATTCCACGGAGCCTTGGCTTTGGCCGGTAGACACCCACCAGCCTTGAAATCATAACCGCGAGATACAACACGGCCAGGATGGATTCGAGCATGGACAGCGAGCGGATCTGCGGCGAAGCGGCTTCAATGCCAGCCGTGCCAGCTGTCGTCACACTTCCAAAGCAATATGGTCGTGAGAACTCGCAACCGAATATCTCCAGGCATCTCGCCTATCTGAAAAACTCGGGGATGGTGATAGATCGACGTGAAGGCTATCGCGTCTTCTATTGCATTGCCACCCCGAAGAATCGGGCAGGAAGTTGCTGTTTGAGTTTTTGCGCCAGGTCTTCAAAAACGAAGAGCAACTCGATCAGGACACCAGGCGCTTAAAGGAAGCGATTGCCACCGGATCCTGCACTATCAGCGAGTGGAAACCCTACTCCGCCATCGGTAAGGACAAGCCGCAACGCCCCGGCGCCTGAGAGCCGGGGGGGCCCTGCACTCTTGGCGCTGCCTCTATGCCTTGACGTTAGTGAGGCTGGCATCCGGCAAAAAATACCGTTTGCGAAACCAGAACGCCACGTTGACCAGACCGATGAGCGCTGGAACTTCGATGAGGGGCCCGATGACTCCTACAAACGCCTCACCGGAATTTAATCCAAAAACGGCCACGGAAACGGCGATGGCCAGCTCAAAATTATTGCCTGCAGCGGTAAAGGAGAGCGTCGCGGTTTGCGCGTAGTCTGCCCCGAGCTTACGGCCCATCCAAAAGCTCACCAGAAACATGGCCACGAAATAGATCAATAGCGGCACCGCGATGCGTAGAACATCCAGCGGGAGCTTCACGATCAGGTCGCCCTTAAGACTGAACATCACCAGGATCGTGAAGAGCAGGGCGAGCAGCGTGAACGGGCTGATGCGTGGGATGAATTGGGTGCTGTACCACTCCTCCCCTTTCGCGCGGACAAGGGCAAAGCGGGTCAACATGCCGGCGAGAAAAGGAATACCCAGATAGATGAACACGCTCTGGGCGATTTGGCCGATGCCCACATTAACAACCGCCCCTTTCAACCGAACAATGTGGGAGAATAGTGATGAACACCCAGGCGTAGAGGCTGTAGAAAACCACCTGGAAAACGCTATTGAGCGCGACCAATCCGGCAACATAGTCTGTGTCCCCGCCTGCAAGCTCATTCCATACCAGCACCATCGCTATGCAGCGAGCGATGCCGATAAGAATCAGGCCACGCATGTAGGCCGGTTCGCCACGCAGAAAGGTGACGGCAAGGAAAAACATGAGAACCGGACCAATCAACCAGTTCTGTGCCAACGAAAGGCCGAGAACTCTCCGATTCCGGAAGACCTCGCCCAGTTTTTCGTAGCGTACCTTGGCCAGCGGCGGATACATCATGATGATGAGCCCGATGGCGATGGGGATATTGGTTGTGCCCACCTGGAAGCGGTTCACAAAGGACGCGGATCGGGGATGAAATGCCCCAACGCGACGCCGACCGCCATGGCCAGAAAGATCCAGAGGGTGAGGAAGCGATCCAAAAAAGACAGCTTCTTGCGCGGCAACGGGTGCGCAGACCTGGCCCTGGGTGTAGGGGACGCTGGACATAGTTACCTCGCTGACGTGCCGTGATCTGATCGATTGGAGCGGGAAGGGGCGCGCCTTGCAGCGCCTCAAACTTTGCCGGGACTACAGCAGGCCTGGAAAGGCGGGACCGATCGGCCTGCATTGCCGCGCTCTCCTTTCAGCCAGGACAGCGTCTGCTGAAGTACTTGCGCTGCTCCTATATTGGGTGGCATCACGATGCGATAATGTATCCATTTTCCTTCCCGGCGCGCGGCCACTATTCCGGCGCTTCTCAGGTACGCAAGGTGCCGGGATATTTTAGGCTGCGGTTGATCCAAGATCTCGACGAAGTAACAGACGCAGATTTCCTGGTCGCCCATGAGGTTGAGGAGGCGTAACCGGGTATTGTCACCCAGGGCCTGGAAGAAGCGCTCGATATTGAAATTCCTGTCCTTCCCCTTCACAAGAATAATTATATACGCATTGACGAATGTGTCCAGAGTGAATATAGTCGCTTTAGCGAATATGTATCCCGGAGGAGCTCATGACAGACCAGTTGCTTGAATCGGTGCAGTCCAGGTATGCAGCCGTTGCCAACAGTACGCTCTCAACCAAAGACGCAGGTGTCAAAGCTGTAGCCGAGGCGTTTGGATACAGTGCGGAAGAGCTCTCGTCCATTCCTGCGGAAGCAAATATGGGGCTTTCCTGCGGGAATCCTACAGCGATCGCCTCTATTCGGCCCGGGGAGGTGATTGTCGATCTCGGGTCGGGAGGGGGATTGGATGTATTCCTCGCGTCGCAGTTAGTTGGTCCGGCGGGCCGCGCAATTGGTATCGACATGACTCCGGCGATGATCGAACGTGCCCGGGCCAATGCACTGGCAGGTGGTTATAAGAACGTGCAGTTCCACCTGGCTGAGATTGATAAAATTCCTCTCCCGGACGCGTCGGTCGATTGTGTGATCAGCAATTGTGTGATCAATCTTGCTCCCGATAAGCCGGCGGTCTTTCGAGAGATTGCCCGAATTCTGAAGCCTGGTGGACGGCTGGCGGTAAGCGACATTGCGCTCAAGGGCGAACTGCCTCCAGCCGTTGCGCAAAGTCTGGCGGCCTATGTCGGTTGTATCGCGGGTGCGATCCACGTGGATGCCTATCGTGAAGGTTTGTCGGGAGCTGGTTTCGAACACGTGCAGGTAGTGGACAGCGGTGCCGACCTGAATGCCTATGCCAAGGTGGAAAACCAGGCAGGCTGCTGCTCACCGGCCATGGGGAGCCCAAATGGCTCGACAGTGGTTGCTGCCTCTTGCTGCTCGACGGAGAGGCCGGCGACGCTGCATGAAGACCTCGCAAAGCTGCTGTCTGACTACGACGTGAATGCCGCAGCAGCAAGTGTGAAGGTCTATGCGGTAAAACCGGCAGCGGCGACAGCTAAAACTTGCTGCGGGCCAGCCTGCTGTTCGTAAATCTTCCGGCTCTCGAGAGGGTTTACACCAGAGCGAACCCGCACCAGGCAGACCGGAGGGGTGGCTAATATGCAATCGCACTACAACGTGCTTTTTCTATGCACCGGCAATTCGGCGCGATCGATCATGGCAGAGGCCATTATGAACCGCAAAGGCGGGCGCACTTTCACCGCATACAGTGCGGGGAGCCACCCCAGCGGGATTGTGCGGCCGGAAGCAATCAAACAACTGGATTCGGCTCATTTGCCCACGCAAGGTTTGCGTAGTAAATCGTGGGATGAATTTTCCCGGCCCGATGCGCCCCCTCTGAGCTTTGTCTTCACCGTCTGCGACAACGCCGCTAGGGAGGTATGCCCGTTCTGGCCCGGCCAGCCGATGACGGCTCACTGGGGCATACCGGACCCCGCTGCCGTGGAAGGAACGCCCGAGCAGATAGAACGAGCTTTTCGTGATGCATTTACCTCACTCGACAGGCGCATCAGTCTCTTCATCGCACTGCCTTTGCACAGCCTGGACACTTTTTCCCTGCAACGGGAAATCGATGATATTGGGAAGCGGTGAGGCAAGTTTTGCAAACGTGGGAATGGCGTACACGAAATTCATAATTTCTGATGCCTGTAGACGATGGCTTGAAAGAACCTGGACGGATGGCCGACGAGCATGCGAATGCTGATTATAGGCGGGAGTGACGCGGGAATCAGCGGCGCGTTGCGTGTCCAGGAACTCGACCGTGACGCACAGATCGACATGCTGCTCGCCGACGATTTTCCCAACTACAGCATTTGCGGTCTGCCGTTTTATCTCAGCGGAGAAACTCCGGATTGGCATAGCCTCGCTCATCGGACCCGGTTCGATGGGATTACCATCCACCGGTGCCAGGAAGCCACGAAAATCGACGCATTGGGGAAAAAGGTTTTGGCGACCGACCGTGAGGGTAAGGTGGTCACTCATCATTATGACAAGTTGGTGATCGCAACCGGCGCCGCCCCGGTCGCGCCCCTGAGCAGCCCGTGGGAGCCGGTTCAAATGGCTGCGCACCGTTGGGCGGCAAACCTGCGATTGGAGAAAGTGGAGGAGATGTGCAAACAATAATTTTTGCGTGCGTACACAACGCGGGCCGTTCCCAGATGTCGGCTGCGTTCTTCAATCAATACGCCGATCCGGCAAAGGCTCTCGCAATTTCTGCCGGTACGCAACCGGCCGAGCGCGTTCATCCGGTGGTCGTGGAAGCGATGCTCGAAGTTGGCGTCGATCTGCGAGATGCGAAGCCCCAGAAGCTTACTTCAGAGGTGGCTAGCAAGGCGGCGTTGCTCGTCACCATGGGATGTGGTGACGATTGCCCATACGTACCTGGTCTTCGCCGCGACGATTGGCCATTGCCGGACCCAAAGGGGCAAAGTCTGGACTCCGTTCGGAAGACGCGGGATGAGATCCGAGAGAAAGTTTTGGATTTGCTTGTTAAAGAGAGGCTTTTGGGCAGTCAGCAAGGGCCGGGGTAGAGAGACGAGAAAGGAAGAAGGAGCCCAGGAGACTGACTAGCGGTAGCGATCTTGCGCTTTCATCCGCAGGAGATATTGATGCCACCAGGGGAGATTCGAAGACACGTACCGCCCAACCGGGACTCGGAATATCAAGCGATATTCCGTTAACAGAATGCCGTTTGATATGTGCCTAGTACCCCTTAGGCTGCATCGATTGAAGGCCAATCCTTGAGCTGTTCGGCCAACAATGGTGTGGGGCGGATAAGATCGGCGCCGCGACTCCGCAGTTCTTTCAGGAGTGCAATCCCAGCGGCATCGGCGAATGAAACGTTCGACAACTCCAGGGATAACTGAACCTCATCGGCGAAAGTATGTGCGGCGAAAGTATGTGCTGCGAAAGCATGTGCAGCGCATATTCTGCGGAGGTCCTCGACCCAGCAACCCGTGATCCCGCCCTCTACCCGAAGAACTACGACGCTATCAGACAAATCCACAACCGTGATCCTAAGCATCGCAGGTCACCTGATCCTCTCTGCAGTGGATATAGCTATCGACCGGCGCTTGAAATCATTTGGGTCCGAAGCCGTCCGCCGGAGAAAGGGCCGGCGTTCTGGCACTAAAGCAGACACTTGCTCAGGAACACGTGCTGAGGTGAGCATCAAGTTACTCCTGGGATCTAACCTGGACGTCGATTCGTTCGTGGTGAATTTTGAGTGGACGATTGCTTGAGTTCGCGTCGAAGGCCAGAACGCCGAACGGAAACTGGGAAGAGTGCGCCATAGCACATTGGAAATACCGCTGCTATTTCGGGCGTGTGAGCGATCGCAACTCTTGACGCATTTCCTACAGGTCATAGCCATCAACTGTATACGGCGTGCAAACTCTAATCCGTATTTCCCTAGTAGGCTCTAATCAAGCCTGCGACGGTGAAACCAGTTCACTACATGCAGTTGTTGGTTGTGTCATGCAATTGTAAGGAGTTTGTCATTAGCAGCGAAGAGGCACGGGCCGAATGTCATGAGAAGAGTGCTGTGGTCGTGTCCTCATACCCTTTGTCCGCGTGGTGCTTTGGAAATGAACGACGGCCAACAAGCGCCAATTGTTTCGCGCCCTTTACCAAATTGTGAATGCCAGCGAACATCTCTTCGGACCATTCTCCTCAATCGTCACCAGCGCGATTATGAACGAGGGTGTTCCGTAAGCAAGGTAATTGCGGAACAGATACGAAATCGAATTTGACGCAGTGCGCCGTGAGACGGAATTTGATCGTCAGACGGACCGGTACTTTTGTAAACTCCTTTCTCAAAGTACCAGTCCCGTCTAGCGCATAAACGTGACGCATAAACTTGCGTCTGACGGATAAACTTCACGGCTTCGTTCGCTGGGAGCTCGACCGGCGTCTCCTCCAGTCGAAGAGTCACTACGACTCTCCTATCGAGCTGGCGAGTTATTGCGGCCTGACGATGCGCTGTTTGGAGGGGTGAACCGAAGACAGAGTGGGTTCAGACGTGAACTCTTCTTTGAAGATTAAGTACCAGCTCGCCACAATCGTCACCACGCAGCCAGCGCTACCGGTGAAGAACACGAGCTCGATAACGCGAACCAGGCAGATTAGGAGCATCGGTCCCCGTTAAACCCCTCTGAATTAATGTCCAATAGTACTGGAAATAGGGGCTCCTGGGTATTCGCCAAGGGGCAAAGGGGGTGAATTGGATGCTCGACGGGCCGCGTCACCAAAACGAAGCCCGACCCGATGGTCAAAGGTCAGGCTCGTAGGATCGACACGTGCTCACAGACGGTCGCGATAGCAGGATGGTGTCAGTGAGCAATGAAGTGGTTCGGGGCGGCCCTAGATGTAACCTTAGCGCCACCGCCCTTTTATCGAAAGATAGGCCGGACCTGTCGCTAGTGACAGTGGGCAGAGGTCCACGCCACAGCTATAGTCACGGCTGTCGGATGACGGAGGAACTACATGCCGGAGAACTGGAGTAGAAGCTGGACGTTCCGGTCGCGGTGGGAGCACACAGGTACATGGGCAGGTGGCTGCGCCAGTTAACTTTACAGAATCTCACTTTTTCGATGCCTTGCCCTGAAGCCGCCCGATTAAAGGAAGAGTATCGCGTTGCCCTGATGCGATGGACTAAAACCTTGTTCGACCCTCAGGTTGGACGGGAAGCTGGTCGGATGAGGCTTGCAGCCTTGGACGCTCGCAGTGAAGCCACAAGTCGCTTAATTACCCATCAGCAGGGTTGTGCGATTTGCTGCCAAGAACGATGAGAAGCCCCTCTGAGACTGTTCAGGATAACGCTTCGGGATTTGATCGTCAGGAAGATGTGAAAAAATTGATTTGCTGGAGTCTTCGCGATTTTATTTTTGATCCCAAATGTTTGCGGACACTCCAGCGATCGCCTACAGGGCATCCTAGAGCGATTTCTTAAGCGCCGAGTTTGCCGCAAATTCTGAAATCGATTTTTTCAAATCTTCCAGACGGGACTGGTACTTTTGTAAACTCTCTCTCAAAGTGCCAGTCCCGTCTGGCGCATAAATTTCCAGGCAGTGCCAGAGGTTCTTCGCCGGAGTGATCACCAGCGATGGTGTCCGGTCGTCGTGGAAGGGGCACTTACCCACCAGGTCGGCTCCGTGCCGCGTCAACTGGATACCCCGCGCCTCGGCCAGCCGCTCGACCGAGATTTCTTTCTTGAGTCGTTCGATCTCGTGATCCGGGATGCGCGCCATGTGCGGCCCTCCTGTTTTCAAGCTGCCTGCTGAAAACCTGTCAACCCAAACATCTGTTTCATCGTAGATAACATATGTGATAGTTTTAGGTCCTCACATGCTTTTGGGGTCTCCCATGCTCGCTTACGCTAGTCCCGTGCCCATCAACCACCACTGGACAGTGAACTTCCCCGAACACCCGGCCGCCCTGCGCAAGCAAAAGGGCATGACTCAGCAGCAGCTCGCCGACCGCGTGGGCGTCCACGTGGTCCAGCTCCGCCGCTATGAGGCAGGGACTTCCCAGCCCACCCTAGATGTCATTCGCAGCATGGCCGTGGCTCTAGGCATCAGTGCAGATACGTTACTTTTCGCCCCCGACGAGCGCGGCCCGGACGATGCCCTCAAGCTCCAGTTCGAGGCCGTCTCCCGCTTCGATCCGGAGTCCAAGAAGGTCGTCCAACAGGTTCTCGACAGCATGATCCTGCAGCAGGAAGCACGCCGCTGGTCGTCGGAACGATAAGGCGAACGCTTAACCTTGGAGAGGAAGGATTTCCCATGGCTCAGGCCGTAACCAACCCGAAGCAGCAGGCCCACGAACTCATCGATCGCATATCCACCGCGCAGGCCTCCGCCGTCGTCGGCCTGATTACGTCCATGCTCGATCCGGTGGACCGCGCCATTGCCAACGCGCCTTTTGAGGACGAAGAGATCAGCGAAGAAGAGACCCGCGCCGTCGCCGCTTCCAAGGCTTGGCTGGCCGAGCATCCCGGCGAAGGCATCCCCCACGAAGAGATTCTCCGCGAGTTCGGGCTCAGCCCCGAAGACCTCCAACCCTGACAGGCCCCGGCGTGAAAAAGATCATCTTCACCCCGCCCGCGCGCGCCGATGTGCGCCGCATCGACCGCGACACCGCCATGCGCATCCTCACCGCACTGGACCGCTTCGCCCGCACCGGCGAGGGCGACATCAAGAAGCTCGAAGGCAACACAGGCGAGCTGCGCCTACGCGTCGGCGACTACCGCGTCCGCTTCATCGAAAACCCGCCCGGCACGCTCTACATTCACGCCGTCGTGCACCGTTCCGAAGCCTACCGCTAACCTCGAACACTCATCGGACGACGGCTCATCTCAGCCTCGCCACCGCCGCTGTTCCATTTGTCTTGGCATGTGTTTTTGAACACATGAGAAGAAGACATTCTTCTCATAGCTGACAAACACCCGCAGCGAGGACGACGGTCAAGGGCGCGCGTTCTCTGCGCGTCGCGCCAGCGAAGCGCAGACCCTTGACGGTCACCGCAGCGAAGGGTACTGCACGCGAACGACACCAGGACGACCATTCCGCCTCGATCCTTTGGTCTCAACAAGTTCGCAACAAGGAACTTCGGGTATCTCGTCAGAGACCGGATTTCGTTAACTCGCATCCTTTCAACGAGTCTCTAACGAGATACCAAGGTTCCTAGGCAGTTACCTCCCAGGGGTGGAGTGTCACCTTACTTCCGATGCGAAGCATGGCGCTCTTCTGCTCCGGTCGCCAGGGCTGGCGATGGAAGGCTCACACGCAGCAAGGCCATCTCCGAAGAGACGGCCTCGCAGTTCTAGCTAGCTCTGCGGAGCACTGTCCCTGTGATGAACAGTACAAGCACCGAGGCACCGATGAACCGTGGTATCCACGGCCCCCCTCTTGTCATCCAGAAGGCTAGTGCCAGGAAGAGGAGGAGCAACGCTACCTGAAGACCTTTCTTCTTACTCGCATTCGGAGGGCTGGAAGAACCGGCCCCGTCGGAAGACCCAGCAGGCTGATTGGAACGCTTCAAGAGAACGGTCCAGATCACTACCGCCAGAACCATCACGATCACACATCCGATGGCAAAGGTTTGCTGATTCAAACGCCCTTCGATCAAGAGCGCGGTAAGCAGCCCCAAAGCCCCGAAGATGACAACGGGAACTCCGATCCATGTGAACATGTTCCGCAGGTTTCGCTTCATATCAGTGACCGCCCCACATGCGTTCCCCCCGCCAGCACCAAAGAGACTCATCTGAGCCGTATTGTGATCGGCCATTGCCAGCGACAGACCAGCCTCCCCCCGCTCTAATCGCGTCGATCAACCCAGCACCGGCTGTAAACGCACTTTCATAGCCCGCGTTTCTTTCTGCAGCTGCAAGGCTTCCACCGCCCAGCAAGGTTCCTAAACCGCTCACCGGACCCGATAAGATATTCCCAATCTGCGCAACACCTGCCGCTGTTCCGTAGTTTCCGGTTGCTGCAGAATACAACTGAGCTGCTCCTGTAAGACCTTGTCCGAAGATACTCACTGTGCCGTATACAGCCAGAACGGCAGCGGCAGGGGCACCTACTCCCGTCGCGCCTAGACCAGCTACAGCACCGCCAAGTGCAAATCCTTTGCCCACAGCCAGCCCCAGATTCGCGGCTCCCATAACACCGGAAGTCGCTCGCTGGATATTGCACGCCGTGTTATTTAGGGCAAGACCAAATACACGAGCGGCCAACCCCGTCGTACACGTACGCAGTTACTCAAGCCCTCTTCATCAATTTCTCTGCGACCCTAATGCATCCCCAGACGATTAAAAAGTCGAAGAGTCCGAATGCCACGAGTGTCGCACCTCGGAAAGTATGGTTTGACAAAGGCATATAAAAGTTGAACGGTATCTGAAGTGCAGCCGAAACAGCCACCGTGACCCAATACCAGACATGCTCGTGCAGCTTCCATGTAGCTCTCAGCGCGATCAGAAGAATCGCTATCGAGACACACGCACTGAGACCAAGTTCGGGCTGGCCGAAGAAGAGCGCGATGGCAAAAACTACGACCTCGCACAAGATCAGCAGCAGGGCGAACTTTCCCGCTGGCGTAAGTCGGGCTTTCACACGCTCATCTGTGCTCATTCATGAGCTCCTGCCAAGCACCCGGAGTACGCATTGTAGGTTTGATAGCCGTCGTAGAGAAGCGCTGACTGCAACTCCGACGATGGGGATAGACTCGCCAAATGCTTCAGCAGCGTCTTCACCGAGAGCTTCGGCTGTCTTTGCGGTAAGAGCCGCCTGCCCTCCCAGTATGCCAAACACTATTCCTGGACCGCTTTTATAGGCTGTGCTTACGCCAGTTGATGCCGCAGTAAGTCCAACCTGTGCGCTAAAAGCAATATTCGCTGCCCTTGCCGACCCGGTAACAAGGCCACCACCCGGTAGAAATCCAGCGCCAATACCCGCAACGTCCAGGGCGAGCGACACTCCGTTTCCATCATTCTTGAGAGCTTGCCCCAAGCATTGGCCCTTAGTTTGCCCGTTATTTGGGGCAACAACGGTGCCCGACACGGTTTCAGAGCAAGCTAGGTCGATTGTGATCCAGCTTCAACCCATCGTTTCATGATCCACACTTCTAAACCAACAGTTGCTCCCAACGAAACGATTCCAAACCATTGCAGGTGGAATGCTGCGACGAAAAAGTATATAACCGCAGCCACAATGCCAAGGACCCCCCAGAGGAAAGCCCCTTTTTCTCGCCCCATCTTGAAGAACATCCTGCCGATCTCAAAAGAACCCCATGAGTACACTAGGGCTCCTATGGTTGGATAGGACGAAATGAAATGAAGGATCTGATCAAACATGCGAACACCTCAAATTAAAAAGGAGAGGGTATGGACGGGGTCGGATAGGCCGACGCCGTACACGCACCATGACCAAATATATCGCCGAGTGTAGCGCCACCGACCGCGTATGGACCTACCACTTCAGCAGCTCCAAGAGCTTTTCCTGCACCAGCGCTGATCAGGTTCTCCAGTGGGCTTGCAATGATCGGGACACCACCTTGTCCCAGACCTTGTAGTCCCTTCAATCCCAACAATTTCCCACCCATCAAAAACACATTCTCCAGTATATTTTTTCCGGGATTTGGGTCCCAACCGGGGATCATGGAGAAGAGGCTTCCGAATTCGAGAACCTTGCCGCCCTTCGAGTTGTAGTAACTGCTCAGACATTTATCAATCTGCTGATTGTTGTTGAACATTGGCTTGAACCCGTTACTTGGGGCAACACCAAATGCACAAGCGACAGACCACGTCGTATCTATAGCGTGCGCCGTCATAATGATTGCCTTGGATCCTAAAGGTTTAGCGCGAAGGCATCAGCCGAAAAAACGGAGAACCTGAAAGCGCTTCTGAGCCTCGGCTGCGAGGACTGACAGCTTATCGAGATTAGCTCTCACCGTAGCGTCGCTGGAAGCCTCAGAGACTCGCTTAGCTTCTTCCAGGAGCGCTGAGAGGTCGGCTCCTTGCAAGTACACAGGATCGATGTTCGTCCACGCGAGACGCGAGAGGATCGGGTACTCAGGTGCCAACAGCGCACCGTCAGGAGCTACCCCGCCACTGTGGAAGCCATGTTCATCTTGCCACTTCCTGAACCGATTCTGATCGACCCCGATTGTGTCGTACACACCGGGGAACAAGCGAACGTTGTCACAGGCCAAGGGCTCAGATGTTCCGTCAGGATGCTGAACTATACACACGTTGCCATGAAGCGGCTTAGAAGTTTCTTTGGGCATGTCCCATCGCGGTATGTACTTCCTCGACATATTCCTCCATACGACTGTACATCCAACGCCCAGAACGATCACCCCCAACAACACTGTTCCCAAAAGTGGTTTTCTTCTCATGGCCATCACCTATTGCGGAATGGGGTAGGACGTAACCACTGTTGAGCAGTTCGTGGTGACCACGAGCCTATTTGTAGGCGTAGGCTGACCCGGAGTACTCCAGCCAATATTGTTCGTGAAAATCAGACTTAGAGGCCAGATCATCGGGGGAGCAGTCCACTGCAATGTGTATGTATTCTGACGCGCATCACGCAACAACTGTGACGGGGGTTGCGTGCCCATGGTCAGTGTCGCCTGATTGAGGAGCTGGATTGCCGTCCAATCGCCTGCATATATACCCGGCCCTTTGCCTCCCGCCATGTGATTTTGCATGATGTGCTGCTGCCCATTTGCAGCCGTGTAATTCAGGTTGTTTGGATTTGCTCCACTGCATGGATTTGCAGGGCTGCCGTTATTTGGGGCTACGCCAAACGGAACGAATTCCAAACGGGCCACTTGCAGTGCCAAGTCAGTAATCTGCGTCGTAGTCGCGTTGACCTTAAAGACGAAGGGAGGACCTGGATTGCCCCCACCGCTCCCACCACCGGGGTTCCCCGGGTTTCCCGGATTGGGATATGGGATGCAGCCCTGGGTCCCCCACGATACGCAACCGATGGGGTTGCTCGGGCCGCCAGGGTCACAGTCTGAATAGTTGGGATCGCATGGGCCGGTTGGCAAAGTATACAGCCCGCTAGGATCGAGCATACTCGTGGGATTGTTCAGCGCATACGCATAGCGATTCATGCTCTGCGGGTTGGTCGAGTCATAGCTGCCCATGTATGGATCAGGCGCCAGCCAGCGTCCCTGGGCCGAGGCGTAATTGCGGAACTGTGCGTGCTCCGTGTCGCTCTCCGCATCATGCTCCAGGCCCGCAAAGTGCAGGTTGTCCTGATCGGAGCCGCTGGTGTTCACCGTTGCCGTGTAGCCATCCCCCCACGGCAGTGAGAGGTAGGTCGAGCCGACCGATCCTCCATAATTTGTGCGTATGCGCTCCGTCCCCAGCGTGTCCTGATGGTCAAAATAGGTGGTGCCGTCCGTCGATCGATACGCGATCTGCTGGCCGTCCCAGTAGATTCGGCCCTCATTGCCGTGATTGTTGGGGGATAACCAGGTCGAGACCCGCCGTCCGGCATAGTCGTAGGCGAACTCGTTGGTCGCGCTCGCCGTCTGCACATGGACTCGCCGATTCAGTGCGTCGTAGACATAGACCGCCGTACTGCCGGCATCCACCTGGAGGATGTTTCCCTCCGCATCGTAGGTGTAGCTGTGGACGGTATCGTTAGTCATGTTTCCTGCTGCATCGTAGGTGAAGCCGGTGGTCGTGATCCGATTGTTGGCCGGATTGATCGTTGGATCGAAAGTATAGCCGGTTTGCAACGGAGTTTGCGTCAGCCGATTGCCGTAGCGATCATAACTGTAAGTGTAGTTCTGCACCGTGCCGGCGGTGACCGTGCGCGAAGTGAGCCGGGATAAGGTGACCAGATAAGGTGACCAGACGGAAGTACCCCCCAACGAAATCGGCCGTCGGTGGGATTCTTAGATAGTCGTAGGATAGCCTCACGATGCGCGCATTTGCTTCGGGTGTATTTCCGTCCGTCCCCTTCATCCGTCCTTCATCCGTCCCTTTCATCCTCCGGATTATGAAGAAATCCGTTACTTGGGGCTACATTCTTCCGCTACTTGAGAGGGATGTTGTTGTAAGAAATTGTTACTCCTCCGCTTTGCCGCTTCTGAACATCAATGTGATCGAGATCTACAGCGGAGCCGTTGCATGCCACAACCAATTTGCTCGGACTTTCCCAGTGCAAATCCAGGCAGCTACTAGCTGCAGCAAAGACGACAGCGTCACTGTGGTATGCGTGTCTAAACTCGGTTGGAGAAAACAAGTGATTTCCAATCAGTACGAAATAAGTGTAGCCGCTTAGCGCTTCTTGATCGGAGCGTTCCGCGATTACGGCAACTTGTTTTGACGAAGACCATTGCACCTGTTTGATCTCAAACTGCCCATGGTCGAAGTACCCGTGAAACAACGCGTAGACAGCAGTATCTAATGACGCCGCCGCAGCACACATGATGACAAGAGCAATCTTTGTAGTCTTCCTCATTCGTGGCACCCATCAGCCCTCATGGCTTGTCCCTGCCGGATAAAGGCGTTATCGGACGGCGTATCGAACCCAGTCGCAAGTGTTCCATTGAATTGGGATTCCCACTTAGCGTCTGAGCGAGTCCTGCTGCAACTGGCAGAAACCGGCTCCGTATGGACACGTGATTCCGAAGCTAATGTTTCCCGCATCAACGCCGATTTGATTGTGAAATCCAGGGCCAGGTTGGTTTTTTACGTCGTTTGGTCCACCAGTTTTGACCGCGTTGTAATAGCTGTACATTCCTCCCAGAAAACTCGTGATCGAGCCTCCTACGCTACCACCGACCTGCCCGGATTTAGTGGCCGGACGTTACTGGTCCTTTGGGAAAACACAAATTGCTGCCGCTTTCCCCTTTCGTAGAGCACCACTCCCGTCTGGTCACTAAATTTGCAACCGAGGGGTCCACTTCACTGTGTCCTCTGTTCAGCGTTCAGCTACGACAGACATTCGCTGTCACCGTATGACTTCCGGCAACGGTGCTTAGGTAGACGTAGCTTCCCTCCAGAAAGACATTCCCAAAGGTCGCGCTGGAAGTGACTTCCCCATGACAGCTCCACACCGGCCGCCCGTCGATTGAAATATTGATCGGCTTACCGCCCGTGGGGATACCGTAGCGCCCTGCGACGCTCTCGGGTGCTGTGATGGTCTCGAGAAATGAGCTGCCATTCTGGGAATACTTCCAGGAGGTGGAGATCGTGCCTGCGGGGAGGGAAACAGTTGCGGATACCTGCGTCAAATCGCCTGGATGGGGGATAACGTAAAACGGCACTGTGGAGGACAACTCCGGACCAATGCCGGCAACGTAATTCGTAAGAGCCGAGGTAGGCCCAGTCGCCCACCCGTGGGCGAGACTCATAAAGGGTGGATCATAGTCGAATGAGCCATCCTGGAGGTACCCTTCCCAGAAGGTGCTCCCTGTGCCGTTCGGGCTCGACAGCATATATCCCCACTGGAGACGAATCAGGCTTAAAGCGGTTTCATCATCGCCTGCGGCAAAGTGGGCCATCACCTCCATAGAACCTGGGAAGTTCGCGATGGCGTTCGTACGTTCTGGTGTCGCCGCGCCAAACTGATTCCAGCGCCCTTTTAACGCGGTGGAGATAGAAACGCTCTTTGCCGTCGAATCGGGGACATCGAACCAGACCGCCAAAGAGTTTCCATCCTGCGGGTGAAGCGAACTGCCCGGTATATCCATATATATTCCCGCGCCTGCATCCCAAAGGTAGAGATTGATCGCCGAGCGGACAGAGGCTGCGGTCGCGGCATAGAGAGACTGGGCCGTCGAATCTCCTGCAATGGAAGCCAGGAAACTCGCGCCTTGAAGCACTTGGTAGAGGAGTGCGTTTGCGGATATCTCCTCTCCACCGGAAACATTTCGACCCCAGTCAAGCGGCAAATTGACCGAAAGCAGCCCGTCCGCTCCGATCTTCGCAGTGGAAAAGGCAACCGCTTTCTTGATCTGCGGCCAATGCGAGATAACCCAGGAACGATCGCCGGAGTAAAGGTAATAGTCAATCACTCCAATCAGAGTCCATAAGTGATACGTGTCGGAGAAAATATCGCCGACGTCGCCCGGTGGGCCAGCATAGGGAAGGCCTCCCGCACTGTTCTGGTGAGCGAAGAGAGTATTCAGATCATTCGCCACCGAGAGGGTATCGCCAGTGGAAACATACGCCGTCAGCCCGGAGATCCCAAGATCGCCAGGCCAGACCCATCGGTCTCGCTTCGCACCATCGACCAGAATCGTCGCGCCCGAGCCACTCACTGCATTGTTGAGCCAGTTTGAAGTAGCCGGCGGCCAGGCTTTTCCCTGAAGTGGGTCGATGGTATCCATCTGCACCGTGTAGGCGCCCGCGTACCAAACACGATTCAGTAGATCGTCATTCGATCGGAACGAGCCGCGATAGGCGCGCAAATCCGAAAGAGTGGGAGCAGGGGTGAAATCAATCGTGACTCCGTTCAATTCCACTGACCCGCTCGTCTCCAGGCCGACGGTGAGATAACGGAAGCCACCTCGCAGCCTCTCCGGGGGGACACTGTAGGTCCCGTTCGCGGGGACGTTCGCACTGAGACTCCCGTCCAGAGCGCCGTTTCCGACGGACAGATCGCTCTGCGGCCCCGTGTAGAGTACGGATTCACTAAAAGCGAGGAACACGCTCTGTGCACTATCACTCACCGCACCGAACTGCAGTGAGGTGATGCCACCGACCTCCTTGCCAAAATCGAGGACGATATAGCTCCCCATGCCTTTGATCGTCGTTGTCCCGCCGGTGAGCATCTGGCCGGGCGAACTGACATCGCCGTGGATCCGTTGCACGGCTACGGGCGCGAGGGTGCGCGAGGGCGGCGAGAGGTTGTAGTCATCATCGGGAAAAGTGCCGGAATCGTGGGAACAGGCCCCGAGCGATAGCATCAACCCGAGCGTTACCAGAGCGAAGCAACCACTCAGAGGAGTTTGGGGACGCACTTACACAATATATCTGCAACGGAGCTCGTCAAGGCTTGTAGTGAGGGTACGTTTAAAAAACATCGCCTGCAAAGTTGCATTTCCTGTAAGTTTCCCTAAACCCGGGGCCCCGGGAACTCCAAGTCACCGAAACACCGAACGTAGAGTCCGCCCTCCTTTCCGGTAACTTCCCCGCCGGCGAACAGTCGGGGTACGGCAAGTTGCCGAAATTTACGTTTTCTGGCTGTTCGACTTCAGGACCAAATGACATAAAACGTGGAGGGAGGTCCCGAGCGTGATCTTTTTCCCGGATGTAGGACGCGTCGCGGGTCACGCATTGCGAGGCTTAGGGTTTTGACTTGCTCGCTGAAGCTGCCGGGCGGAAATGGTAGACGACTCCGCTATCGAGGTAGAGGACACCCGCATTTATGGCACTGCCTGAAGGCCCGAGAGCGGCACCATATTCGAGTACGCGCCAGTCAACCGAATTTGTGAGGCGGAGGTCGAGACCAGTAGCGAACTCGACTGCCCCGTTTGTAACTCGTTGCGAGAATCCTGGGGTTGGATAGATGAATGCGCTTACCACTCCGCCACCAATCTCGAAATAAGGACGAAAGCGCACTTTCGTCGGAACAAAACCGATTCGCAAGGCGGCATCCGCAGTTGTACCTCCGTGCGAAGCTGGGCCGTAGAGAACGCGGCCGTCGATTCCCGCTGTCAGTCGGCTGTGGATAGGGAAATTGTAGAAAGCCCCAGCACCAATGCTCGCTGTGTCGTTATCAAAGGTGTAGCCTTGGTTCTGAGAGGCGAATCCGTAACTGCTATAGGCGACCATGCCGTAAGCGGACACCTGACCTTCGGCGGCAGGTCGGAAGAACGTTAGAAAAGCAATTCCAAGTAACAAAATGCCCAGACGCAAATGTGTCAACTATGGCCCCTAAAGCCGCAATGCAAGTTTACAGGGGCAAAGTAGTGTTCGAGGAGGCGAAAAAGTAACCTCGGTAGGTCACTATTGAGTTGACCCGTCCGTTGATAAACAGGCTGTGCTCTCAGACCATTGACCCGAAGCACTCCGGCCGACATGTCCAGGGCAGCGAGAAGCCGCCTCTCCAGGAGGCCACTTTCGGGCAGGTCCCAAGTTCGCGATAAGCGCCTTCAATATTTGTGGAGGGCGAAAGTGCTGGATTGTTTTCTCTGCGGCATGGAAGCTCTCTTGGAGCTCCAATGACCGAGCCGTTATCAGGAAGAGCGCGTAGCCCAACTCATCACGGCCAGGAGAGATGATCTCCAATGAAGGGCCGAATGCCTTTGCGCAGACTTGTCGATTCGCCCTTTGCTTTTCCCTTGCAGTCGCGCGGCGGACCACGCATTCAGGGAACCTCGCTTCAACTGGCGGAAATCCACTTGTCCGAGTAGCCGATACGCCCTAGTGACAAGAACGGCGTTTCCCGGTACTCTCTGGATCGAGCATCCCTCAGCGGACTACTACGTATGTGAGCAGGAGCGCTGCGGTGGCGACAGCGGCTATGCGCACTCGATGTCTCCGGTCCCAAACTTG
The DNA here is from genome assembly GCA_963775365.1 of uncultured Acidobacteriaceae bacterium. GTDB lineage: Bacteria > Acidobacteriota > Terriglobia > Terriglobales > Acidobacteriaceae > PALSA-350. Next base: position 26,641 of record CAVZJL010000017.1, read on the forward strand.
ATGTATCCGCTGCCAATCAGCCGCACCCTCCGCCACGCGACTAGCGAGTGGAACCAGGACAAAGATCGATGCCACCGAAATAAGAACCCAGATCGCATCCGCTGTAAGCAGGAGTGCGCGCCCAGGCGTGTGCCAACAGAGCCAGGTCTGGATACCGAGAAACAGGGTAGCGAGTGAGTACCAGACCGGCATCACCTTTCCAAGCACGAGAGCAGAACGGCTTAGCATTTTCAATTGCGATTCGGGTTCGAGCCGCGATGCGGCAGGGTTCACGAATGCAGATACAGAAAACTCGACGCCTAGCAGAGTAAGAACGACGAAGAGGGTCGCCATGTTGAACAAGTGCATAAGGGCTCCTATTGACTCTTCGCTAAAGACGCTTTCGAATGGAGCAGGATGCAAAAAGCAGCACTGACAAAATTGTCAGTTGGGGTAATTTCTATGGCCGTCTCAAAGAAAGAGATCTCACCATGCCCCATCGATGTGACGCTAAGCGTCATCGACGGGCGATGGAAGGGCACAATCCTCTGGCGACTGTTGGACGGGTCGATGAGGACGAACGAATTGCGGAAGAGTATTCCTGAAATTACAGAGAGGATGCTTCTCCGTCATCTGCGGGATATGACAGGGGCTGGGATTCTGGAACGTCATCAGGAGCAAGGCTTGCCCCTGCGAGTACGGTACTCGCTAACGCCGTACGGACGGACGTTAGTTCCGGTATTGGGGGTTCTCTGTTCGTGGGGCAGAGAACATTTGAAGCGAGGTCCTTCTACCTGATCCTTGCTGGGGGATATTAACGGGCAGACGGAGTAATCACCGGCCGAACTTCGATTTCCTGACCGCGCTTTGGTGGTTGTTCTCCGTCTCTGTTTGAATGCATAGGTATGGGAAGGAAAAAGGGTTCTCCTCGAGATTACGATACTGAGACCGGCTGTTTGCACCAGCTGGTTCAGAAATCTCAATTAGGAGAACCCCATGAATGCTATTCACTATATCGGATTGGACGTGCACAAGAAAACCATCAGTTTTTGCATCAAGACGGCAGCCGGCCAGATTGTGAAAGAGGGGACGCTTGCCGCCGAGCGTTCTGTGTTGCGCAGTTGGGCAGGAAGTCCGAGCAACCCTGGCATGGGGCTATGGAAGCGACGATCTTCAGCGCCTGGATTTACGACACGCTGAAGCCGTATGCGGAACGCTTGGAGATGGGCCATCCGGCGAAGATGAAGGCGATTACGGCCGGCAAGAAGAAGAGCGATATTATCGATGCCCGCACGATTGCCGATCTGGTTCGTTGCGAGCTACTGCCAGGCTGTTATGTGTTCCCACCGGATTTGCGCGATCTGCGACGTCTGATGCGGTATCGCCAGATGATGGTTCAGCAGTCAGTGAGGATGCACAACAAGACGGCTGGCCTGCTGATGGAAAGCGGGGTTTGTTTTCGCAAGACAAAGCTGCAAGGCAAGAAATATTTCGCCAATCTCATCAAGAGCTTGGAGGAAGTGCCGGAGTCAGTGAAAGATCTGCTGCGCATCAGCCGCGCGGCAAAGGATTTATTCGAGAGCGTGCAAAACCAGTTAGTGCGAAGATTACTGGCCGATGCCGCCTTAAAGCAACGCATCGAACGGCTGAGCAGTATCGATGGGGTAGGCGAGATCACGGCTCTGACCTGGGCGCTGGAGGTCGGCGACCCGCATCGTTTTGCCTCTGTCGCCGACGCGGTGAGCTATTGCGGTTTGACAGCGGCGCTGCGCTCCTCTGCTGGCAAACAACAACGTGGGCCTTTGTCCAAGCAGCGCAACGCCTATCTGCAGACCACACTGATCGAAGCGGCCAAGCTGGCGCCTCGCTGGAACCCACAGTTGGCTCAACTGCACGCCCAGCAGATGCAGCGCGGTCATGCCAATCGCGCCACCTTGCAGGTGGCGCGCAAGCTGGTCGCATATCTACTGGCCGTAGACAAGAGTGGCCAGCCTTTCCAGGTGCGTACACCGCCCGAAAAAACCCTCCCCACGAAGGGAAAAGCAAGAAGGAGTCTTGCCTCCGCGGCCTAATCGTTGGTATTTGCTTGTCGTGGGTTCGTTCTGTCAGCGGTCCACCAGCCGGTCCTCACGTATTGCGGGACTGTGCACGGGAGCTCACCCTCCCAATACACCCTACCGTCTGTTTTGAGGCCGGCTGGTTTACTCTTACTCAATCTTCGTGGACGAGGCTCAGGCTTCGTTCCCGCAAATGGATGTCTGGCCACGCTGCTACTGCGTTGGCAATCCGTACGATCGAGGACAGCTCAGAACCACATCTACAAAATCGCTTGGGGAAACTCATTCCGCCAGGTCAAGGGAAACCTCCGTTTTCCCTTGACTGTTACCTATCATGGATGTCCCGGTTTGTCTTGTGGGCAAGGCGGGTCATCTCGACAAACTCCGACGTATCTCCCCTGGAATTGTGGTCGACGGGGTCGGCAGTTATTTCTGTTCGACAGCGAGGGATGGAGATTGCGGTCGGATATCGCAGGCGAATGGAGAAACAATGTCCCTCAGGGGCTAAAGCCCGTCGTATTCGGAATCGTTTACGGCCCGGCTAAAGCCGTGCCCTGACACAAAGCATGCGTCTATTTGCAAAAGGGAAAGTAGTGCCCTATAGAAATATTAGTTTTTCTGCCGATCTGTTTAGACGAGCAGCAATGTTCAACTCTCTGGCTGACCGTCCACCCCTGGCAAACCGCGGATAAGGAGGTCTTATCTCGCTTATCGCTCAATCTTTTTCCGCAGGAAAGCGCCGACCGGGGGGGCTTATCTCTCTTATCTCTCACAAAGTGCATTCTTTTTCCGGAAACCTTTGCGTAGTGGAGAGCCTGCCCTGAGATGTCGTCAGGAGCGCAAGGTCAGCTTGCGACTGTCCATATACGACGCGACCGCGGCCGCGCGCCCTTCACCATCGGCGAGGGCCACATAACCGTCAGGCCGCAGCAGATAAACAGCATCCCGCGCCAGTCCGGTGCGTGCCGCCTCCGGCCCCCAGGGAAAAACGTGCAGCGGCAATCCCTGTTCATCACACACTCTTCTGATCTCCGAGTTAGCCTCACCGTAGATGTGCACCTGCCACGCCAGTGCAGTCAATGTCGCGAAGTTGTCGTTGCCATTCAGCCACGATTTCACCCACGGTAGCCGGTCTCCACCGTGCACCTTTCCAGCGCGCCCTTCGCTCAAACTGCTGTCGCGATAATTCACTGCCGTCTGTGAAACCGTGCGGAACATCAAACGCCGCGCCGCAGTCACCCTGTAAATGGGCGCTAGCAAAAGCGGCACAAGGTGAAGCCGGATCAGTCGAGCCAATGCGCCTGGGCTGGTTACCGCGGTAAAAGCCCGATCCGTGGTTGCAACCAGGCGCTGAGCAAAGGCAATTCGTTCCGGCTCATAGCTGTCGAGCAGCGACGCGTCGCCGTGCCCCTGCAGCACAGCGGCCAGCTTCCAGGCAAAGTTCACTGCGTCGCCAATGCCGGTGTTCATCCCTTGTCCACCAACCGGACTGTGGATGTGGGCGGCGTCTCCGAGCAGGAACGCGCGGCCTTTGCCGAAATGCGAAGCCACGCGATGGTGTACGCGATAAGTAGAGAACCAGTTCACGCGCTTGACGTCGATCGGCATCCACTGCAGTACGCGTGTGCTCACGTCGTTCCACGACAGATCGTCGCGCTGGTGCTCGGCTTCCTGTCGTACGGTGCCGATGAGGCGTGCGCGCCCGTCGCTCTTTAACGGGAATACGACCAGGAAGTCGGTCGTGTCCAACGCGATATTCAATTCACCGTTGACGGCCGCTCCGCTCGCCTCCACATCCGCGACGTAGAAGAGATGATCGTAGACGCCGCCCTGGAAGCCGATCTGCAGCGCCTCGCGGATCGTGGAGTGTGCTCCGTCGCAACCAGCGATGTAGGCCGCCTCGCACCTCTCCTCGTCGCCATCCGGCCCTCTCAAATCGGCAATCACCTGGCCAGCGGCATCTTCGAAACGCAACAGCTCGGTGCGGCGTTCGACCTGTACTCCGGCCTGGGCCAGACGCTCGACCAACAGATGCTCGTGCTCATCCTGAGGAAAGATCAGCGCGTAGGGAAACGGACTGAGCCCCGCGCCCATTTCCCCCAGCACGGCATGGGCAGCGCGCTTGCCGGCCACCCAGAGATTTGCAGCAATGGTCTTCCGCCCGCGCTCCACTACGGCATCGGCGAGCCCGACCTGGCTATAGAACTCAAGCGTTCGCGCTTGCACCGCGAGTGCACGCGAGGTCGTTCCTGGCTCCGCCGTCTTGTCGATGATCCTCAGACGCACGCCGAGCCGCGTCAGCCACAAGGCGAGGACGAGACCGGTGGGCCCTGCGCCCACGATGAGGACCTCGGTATCGGGAGTTTTATTCATCGCAGTGGATTCTCGGAACGTTAAGAGGACTCGAGAATACCAGTCGGATATCCATCGATACTGAACGTATTTTTCGACTTCCTGTACTCTTCGATGCCGGCTTCACCCTTCGCCTCCGCCCAGCGCGTGAGAGTTCTGCGTTCCTCGACGTATTCGAAGAGCGGAACGCCATATCCGCAGGACGTCTGGACCAAGTCAATGGTAAGCACCACCATCTGGCGCGATCCTGGCCGTTCCTCATCCTCAAATGCGGAAGCTAGCAAGTCGCGGTAAGCGAAGCTGCCTCGCGGGAGAATCTTGCCCTGCCCATACAGGCGAAGGATCAGTGGCGCGCCGGTGAAGGCACAAAACATGATGGTCAAACGGCCGTTGGCACGCAGATGAGCCGCTGTTTCGTTACCGCTGCCGGTTTGGTCGAGATAGGCTACGCTGTTTGGGCCCAGAATACGCAAGGCCGCCCCATCCTTCGGAGAAACATTCACTCGCCCCTCGGCCGCAGCGGAAGCGGTGAAGAAAATGCGCTGTTGCAAAATAAAAGTCCGGTGGTGCGGCTCGATACAAGGGAACTGCTTGGCCATGGATACAACACCTCGCCCGAAAACTCTATTTTAACGATGCGACACGGCGGTTGTTCCGATCCCCGGACGGAGGCGATTCCATTTGTAGGCGATCTTCACCGGCTGGTACTATCCTCACGGTTACTGGGGAGGTTGCAACGTGCGGAGATGGGCGAAGGCGTGTGGGCTGGCCGGTGTGCTGCTTGGCGGGTTGACTGGTTATGCCCGTGCCACTGAATTTCCCTTTCAAGATCCCTCCCTGCCGATCGAGCAGCGCGTCGCTGACCTGATAGGGCGCTTGACGCCGGAGGAGAAAGTCTCCCAGATGACCATGACCGCGGCGGCCATTCCCCGCTTCGGCATCCCCGAATACACATGGTGGAACGAGGGGTTGCACGGAGTGGCACGCTCCGGTATTGCCACGGTCTTTCCCCAGGCGATTGGCCTGGCAGCCACCTGGGATAGCTCGTTGATGCATTCCGTGGGCGACACCATCTCCACCGAAGCACGCGCCAAGTATGCCTATGCCACTGCCCACGACAACCATCGCATCTATTTCGGCCTGACCATCTGGTCGCCCAACATCAATATCTTTCGCGACCCCCGCTGGGGCCGCGGGCAGGAGACCTACGGAGAAGATCCCTATCTCACCGGGCGCATGGGCCTGGCCTTCGTCACGGGCTTGCAGGGGGACGATCCTAAATATCTAAAAGTGGTGGCTACACCCAAGCACTTCGCTGTACACAGCGGACCGGAGGAGCTGCGTCACGGGTTCGACGTGAAGCCCTCGCCCCAGGACCTGCAGGCGACGTACCTGCCCGCTTTTCACACGGCGATCGTCGAAGGTAACGCTGCTTCCACCATGTGCGCGTATAACGCGATCGATGGAGCGCCGGCATGCGCCAACGACATGCTGCTCAAAAAGACCCTGCGTGAGGACTGGAAATTTACCGGCTTTGTCACCTCCGATTGCTGGGCGCTGACAGATATTTGGAAGGGACACAAGTTTGCTCCGGACGAGGAACATGCCGCGGTGCTTGCACTGCGCGCGGGTACCGACACCAGTTGCGGTCCGGAGTTTGCCAGCCTGAACCAGGCACTCAAGGACAAGCTGGTCACCGAAAGCGAAATCGACGCTGCAGTGACGCGGCTATTCACCGCGCGCTTCCGCCTGGGGATGTTTGACCCCGCACAGGACGTGCCTTATACCCAAATCCCGCATTCAGAAGTTGATTCCGGCGACCACCGCATGCTGGCTCGCCGTGTAGCTCAGGAATCGATCGTATTGCTCAAGAATGCGGACGGCACCTTGCCGCTTGATGCAAAGGGAAAAACCATCGCAGTGATTGGGCCCAACGCCACGGCGCTCGAATCGCTGGAAGGGAACTACAGCGGACAGCCATCGCACCCCATTTTGCCGCTCGATGGCATCGAAAAACGCTTTGGCGACGGCGCCAAAGTGCTCTATGCGCAAGGCTCATCGTATGTCGCAGGGTTCCCCGTGACCGTGCCACGCACCGTTCTGCGCAGCGGCGGCGATGTTGGCCTGAAAGGGGAGTACTTCAACAACGCTCAGTGGCGCGGCCAGCCGGTCCTGACCCGCATTGACAAGCAAGTGGACTTCGACTGGGGAGCCACTACACCCTCCGATGCCGTACCGCCGGCATCGTTCAGCGTGCGCTGGAGCGGCTCTATCGCAGTCCCCGGAGCGGGCAGTTATGTATTTCATATCTCTCCGGAACATTGCTCCCCATGCGACGGGCTGGATACTTTCCGACTTTTTCTGGATGACAAGCAGGTATTGGAGTTTGGCCGTGACGAAAAGAAGTCTACCGGCCACGACTCGTACACCATGCGCTTTGAAAATACATCGCCGCATGCCATCCGTCTGGAGTATGCCCACAACGCTCCCATGTTCGGCGCCGGTGTTCATCTGGTGTGGCAGCCGGAAGCAGCCCCGATGCGCGATCAGGCGGTCGAAACCGCCCGTCAGGCCGATGTAGTCGTGGCATTCGTTGGTCTGTCGCCGAGCTTGGAAGGGGAAGAGATGCCGGTGCAGCTTGAGGGCTTCCACGGCGGCGATCGCACCAAAATAAACCTGCCGCAGCTGCAGGAAGATCTGTTGCAAGCTGTGGCCGCAACAGGGAAGCCGCTGGTGGTAGTGCTGATGAATGGCAGCGCATTGGCTGTACCGTGGGCGAAAGCACATGCGGCCGCGATTCTGGAAGCCTGGTATCCAGGCGAAGAGGGCGGTGCTGCCATAGCGGGAACGCTCGCCGGTGATGACAACCCGGCAGGCCGATTGCCGGTGACCTTCTATGCGTCGCTGGAGCAGCTTCCGCCTTTCGAAGATTATTCGATGGCTAGGCGCACCTATCGATATTTCGACGGTCAGCCCTTATACGGCTTCGGCTATGGCCTCAGCTACACCACCTTCGCCTACAGTCATCTCAAGTTGTCCTCGGCGGAGATCAAAGCGGGAGACCCTCTGACCGTCGAGGCGGATGTGACCAACACCGGGAAGCGGAAGGGAGATGAAGTGATCGAGGTCTATCTCCGTGGACCTCAAGGCGAGGGCGCACCACTCCGTCAGCTGCGCTCGTTTGAGCGAGTGAATCTGCAAGCCGGAGAAACCAGGCACATCGCTTTTACGCTGGATCCAGGGCTATAAGCGAGGTGGATCCCGAGGGTACGCGCCGTAATGGCGGGCAGGTACACTGTGTTTCTGGGCGGAGGACAGCCTGGCCAGGCGCCTGGCACGGAAGAACAGTTCTCCATCAGCGGCCGGCAGGTCGTCATGCCTTGAAGCCCGCTCACAAGAAAAGATTAAAAACTGGCAGGGGATTGCAGGTTTGAAAAGGTTTTTGACACTTCTGGTTCTCTTGTGCACCACAGGCTGCGGAGCAAGCTTTACCTACCAGCCAACGGTCGTTTTCGTGGGAGATTCGATCACCCGGCTGGGACACAAGCTGGTCGGGGCAAGCGCCTACGTTCACGCAAAACAACTGGCTGGACGTGGGCGTTGTGGGAACGACATCGGAAGAGATCGCCGCGGGTTTCGATGCATACGTGATCGCGTTGCAGCCGAAGGCGGTACATATCCTCGCCGGCACCAATGACGTCTATCCCGGATGGCAGCTCTCGGAAACTACGGGCAACATCGAAAGCATGGTGCAAAAGGCGAAACGGCATCATATCGGCGTGGTGATTGGAACCATTCCGCCGTGGGGACCGGGAGCTCTCCCGGAAAGAGCGGATCCCAGCCAGCAAAGATTCCAACGCATCGCTCAACTCAACCAGTGGATCGCGCAATATGCCGCGGCGCAAGGTATTCAGATGGTGGATTATCACACGTTGCTCGAAGGCCCGAATGGAGAGAACTATGTTCCGGCGTATACCGTGGATGGCGTTCATCCCAGCGCGGCTGGATTCGCGGTGATGACGCCGCACACCGAGCAGGCACTTCAGGCGGCGATGGCCACACGATGACAATGAGATGTGTGCACAGAACACCCTTCCTGTTATCCCTGGCCATGGCCGTTTGTAGCCTCGCGGCGCAAGCGCAGGCAGACACTCCGCTGCTTGCCGGCATCGCGCACGTTGCCATCCGCGTCTCCGATCTCAACCAATCCCGCGACTTCTATCAGAAGCTCGGTTTTGAGGAGGCGTTTGCCTTAAGCAAGGATGGAGTGACAACGGAATCGTTCCTCAAGGTGAATGACCAGCAGTTTATTGAGATGTATCCCAGGCAACCTTCGCAACCCATCGGCTTTATGCACGTCTGCTTCGAGGGCGCGGACCTCGAAGCTCTGAATCGCGACTATGTGGCCGTGGCCTTTCTCCAACTCCAGTAAAGCGCGCCGGCGCTGGGAACTTGCTCTTCACTCTGGAAGGGCCAGAGAAGCAGAATATTGAGTACACCCAATACATGCCCGGCTCCCTCCACTCCAATGATCGGGGAAAACACCTGGGTGCGAATCGCATTTCAAGCCAGGTTGTGGCCGTGAGTGTTGCCATGGAAGACCCGCTTGCCGCGGAAGCGTTCTACCGGCAGAAGCTCGGCTTCCAACCCCTGCAGCGTTTCTTTGAACCTGGGTTGATGGCGCTGCAACTGCCCGGCTCATCGCACCAGATGGTTCAGATTGCGAAGGCGGGGTCCCCGCTGCAAATCTTCTTTTCGGTTCAGGACCTGAGGCATGCAGCCGCCCAGCTAAACCGCTGCACCTCTCAGTTGAGAAGAGAGGATCCATGCTGACCATCCAGGATCTGGATGGAAACCGGATCGTCTTTGTGAAGCAGTGAAGGGCCTGCGGGATTCTTGGTCCCTTGAAACCGTATAATTGGCGCTCAATCCAGAAGAAAGAGCGTTCATGGACAACAAGGTAATTCTCAGCTGCGCCATCACCGGGGCGATCCATACCCCGACCATGTCTCCTTACCTGCCGTTCTCGCCCGAGGATATTGCACGTCAGGCGATCGAGGCGGCGGAAGCCGGCGCTTCCATTCTGCACTTGCATGCGCGCGATCCTAAGACCGGGGAACCGTGCAGCGACCCGGCTGTCTACCTGCAATTTCTTCCCGTCATCAAAGCGGCTACGAATGCGGTGGTCAACATTACCACCGGCGGCGGCATGCAGATGACCCTCGATCAGCGGCTCGCGACCGCGTTGCGCGTCAAGCCTGAGCTGGCGTCGTTCAACATGGGCTCCATGAACTTCTCCATCCATCGCCTGACACGGCGTTACAGCGAATGGAAATACGCGTGGGAGGAGCCGTACCTGGCAGCGACCGAGGGCAACATCTTTCGCAACACATTTGCGGATATGAAGCGGGTGTTGAAGGAACTGGGAGAAGGGTGCGGGACCCGGTTTGAATACGAGTGCTACGACCTGGGGCATCTTTACAACCTGGCCTATCTGCTGGATGAGCGTTTGATTGAACCACCCATCTTTGTGCAGACAGTCTTTGGCATTCTCGGAGGAATGGGGACCGACCTCGAGTTGCTCGGCTATGTGAAAGCTACCGCGGATCGCCTCTTTGGGCGGGAGAACTACCACTGGTCTTCGCTGGGTGCGGGGCGGCACCAGATGAGGATAGTCACGCTGGCTGCGCTCCTCGGCGGGAGCGTCCGTGTCGGCCTCGAGGACAGTCTCTATCTGCGCAAGGGGGTGCTTGCCACCAGCAGCGCCGATCAGGTGAAAAAGATCCGCGGCATCCTGGAGGAACTTTCTTTCGAGATTGCTACGCCCGATGAAGTGAGAAAGATGCTTCGCCTGAAGGGGGCCGACCAGGTGGCGATCTAAGGCATGAATCCTATTAGAACCGCCGGCGGCATCAGTGTCCTCTGCCTATGTGCGGCGCTGGCATCAGTCATCGGAGCCCGCAGCCAGCAAAGCAGCACGGACGCTCCCTACGACGTGCTCATTCGCCACGGTCACATTCTGGATGGTACGGGGAATCCGTGGTATGCCGGGGACATCGCGATCCGCGGCGATCGCATCGCTGCCATCGGAACGCTTGACGGCGCCACGGCGAAACGCGTCATCGATGCATCGGGCCTCGTGGTCAGCCCGGGCTTTATCGATATGCTGGGCCAATCGGAATACTCACTGCTGATCGACAACCGCTCGTTGAGCAAGTTATCCCAAGGCATCACCAGCGAAATCACCGGTGAGGGCGGTTCCATCGCACCGCAAAACGAGCTCACGCTTGCGCCGCAAAAGATCTGGCTGGAGCACTACCATCTCACCATTGACTGGCACGATCTCGCCGGCTACTTCCACCGCCTGGAGAGCTCAGGCACGCCCATCAACCTCGGGACCTACGTAGGCGCGGCGCAGGTTCGCGAGGCCGTACTGGGCGATGTAAATCGCGCGCCCACGCCCGCGGAGTTACAGCAGATGGAATCGCTGGTGGACACGGCCATGCAGCAAGGCGCTTTGGGTGTGTCCACGGCGCTGATCTATCCTCCAGGGCATTACGCAACCACCGAGGAGCTAATTGCCCTGGCCAAGGTCGCGTCCCAATATGGGGGCCTCTATGCTTCGCACATGCGCAGCGAAGGGCAGAGCGAGATGGCGGCGATCGATGAGGCTATGCGGATCGGGCGCGAAGCGCATCTCCCGGTGGAGATTTTTCACCTCAAGGTCAGCGGCAAGACACGTTGGGGCGGCATGAAGCAGGTGGTCGCGAAGATCCAGGCGGCGCGCGATTCCGGCCTGGACATCGCCGCGGATATGTATCCGTACCTCGCCGGCGGAACCGCGCTGGCCTCCGCGCTGCCTCCCTGGATGGCTGATGGCGGCATGGACCAACTGCTGCGGCGTTTGCAGGATCCTGCAATGCGTAGACGCATTGTGGCGGAGATGTCGGAAGACCACAAGGATTGGGAGAACCTGTATCTGGATAGCGGCGGCGGCAGCGGCGTTATGATCGCGTCGGTGGTGAACCCCGCGTTGAAGCAATATGAGGGCAAGACCGTTGCCGAGATGGCGAAGGCCGAGAACAAGCCGGAGATGGAGGCTTTCTTCGATTTCATCCTGGCCGATAAAGGGCAGACCGAAGCACTCTACTTCATGGCCAATGAGGAGGATCTCCAGTGGGGTCTTAAGCAGCCCTGGACAAGCATCGGGCTCGATGCCGGCGAGACTTCGCTTGACGGACCGCTGTTTGAGCCGCATACGCATCCACGCGCGTGGGGCGCCATGCCGCGTTTTCTTGGGCATTATTCGCGCGACTTGCAACTGATTGACCTGGCCCAGGCGATTCGTAAGATCACCTCCTTGCCGGCACAGCGCGAGCATTTGGCGGCCCGGGGATTGCTGAAAAGCGGCTTCTATGCGGATGTGACCGTCTTCGATCCTGCGGCCATTATTGACACCGCAACCTACGCGAATCCCAACCAGATGGCAAAAGGCGTGCAGTACGTTTTGGTGAACGGCCAACTCGAATGGGAACAGGGCAAGTTGACGGGAGTGACGGCCGGACGTGCTCTGCGGGGCCAGGGCGCGACACCGGTGGTCAGGCGCTGAAGAGTTTCACCATCTTGTCACGCGAGGCATCCACGTGGACTTGCATTGCATGGCGGGCCTCCGCCGGCTCACGCTTCTCGATGGCGCGCAGAATCTCAGAGTGGCCGATCCAACCTGGGACAGTCTGGGTACAGAGCGTGTCCAGCCGGGCCACATAACCTAGCGTCAGATTGAGTTGACCCAGGACTCTCTGATTACCGGCCAATTCACACAACCGCAGATGAAAGACCTGGTTGGCGGCGAGAATCTGATCCAGGCTGGCTTGGGGGTCTTTTTCAGGCGCGACAATCGCAGCCAACTCCCTGATCTGATCGTGACTCGCGGTTTGTGCCAGCTTTTCCGCTGAGTAGCATTCGAGCAGCTTCCGATAGTCGTACAGATCGACGATGTCACGCACCGATATGGGCGTAACCATGAATCCCTTACGGCGAATCCGGGTCAGCCAATGGTCTTGCATCAGGCGTGTGCAGGCTTCCCGCACGGGTGTTCGACTAGTTCCGCATCGCTCGGCCAGATCCGCTTCAGAGAGGAACTCGCCGGGAGGCAGCTTGGCCGTAATCAACCAATCGCGCAGGACGCGATAGACGCGCTCCACCTCTCCCAGCTTGTTGGCCTTGGCACGGTTTGGCTTCGTCAATAGCAGGTCTCCCAGGATGTATCCACAGAGAATACTACCGGTATCGTAAGCTTGCGTTGCCATGGCGGCGTCAAGTATTGCGTGTGTCATCATGAAATGGGCGACCCACCAGGAGTTGTTTCGTATGGCCATCCATCAGCGGCTCGCACAAACCTTTTCTAAAACCACGAAGATTGGTACGCGCCTGGTTTTTCTCTGCCTGGCGTCCACGTCGCTCGCATTGGCGCAGACGAAGCCGGCTCCCCCCGCCCCGGACCGCCTTCCGGACTCTTACCAGATCTATTCACTGATCATGCCCGGCCAGGTATTTACAGATATGGATTCGGGCCACAACCAGCCCTGGGCCATCAGTGACACCACCATCAACGAAGATGACATGAACCCCAAGCTGGCGCCGGAGGCTACCCTTCAACCGCCGGAAGACAATCCTCGCGCCTTTCGTGAAGCGGTGATGGACTACAACCAGCGCAAGAAGGAGCGGCTTACCTTAAAGCGGCGTTTCAAATTGGATCGCCCCTATGTGCTGCTGGAGGCCAACGATACAGCCCAGTTCCGCGCCTCGCGCACCTCCATGAGCGCCACATCCGCTATGCAGTCTGCGTATGGCGACTATCTCGGCATCACTTACTTCAGCGAGGTTTATTTCAACGTTGCGCAAACCGCAGCGCTGGTCTACGTCCTCGATTGGTGCGGTAATCTTTGTTCGCAGGCGGAATGGATCTATCTTGAAAAACAGAATGGCACTTGGGTCCGCCGGTCCGGCAAAGCGCCTGCACAAACTTAGAAATTTTGGAGGAATCATGCGGCTTGCCGCCCGGGTGTTGGTTTACTCTCTCTTAGCTTTTACGGGCCTTGGCGGTGCCGCACTTGCCCAGGATCAAGCGAACAAACAACCGTTCAGGGTTGCGATCGTTGGTCTGGAACATGGGCATGTCGGGGGTTTCCTGAAGCAGTTTCCCAAGCAGAACGAAGTGCAACTGGTGGGCATTGTGGACGCGGACACCGAGCTTTCCCACCGCTACGCACAGCAGTTTCATCTCGACCCCAGCCTTTTCTATACCCAGCTGGACGCGATGATTGCAGCCCGCCATCCGCAGGCCCTGCTGGTCTACACCTCCATTGGCAAGCACCGTCAAGTGATCGAAGCCGCGGCTCAGCACGGCCTCAGCGTGATGGTAGAAAAGCCTTTGACCATGTCGCTCGCAGATGCCCTGGCTATCCGCCATGCGGCCAGGGAGCACCACATTCAGGTGCTGGTGAACTACGAGACCACCTGGTACGCAAGCAACCGCGCCGCCTACGACGAAGTGGCCAAGGGGTCGCTCGGGGACCTCCGCCGAATCGTGGTGCACGATGGCCACGAGGGTCCCAAGGAGATTGGCGTGCAACCGGAATTTCTAAAGTGGCTTGAAGATCCGGAACAGAACGGCGATGGAGCCTTGTACGATTTTGGTTGCTACGGTGCGGACCTGGTTACCTGGCTAATGCACGGCGAGTCTCCGCTGAGCGTCACCGCAGTGACCCAGACCGATAAGCCTCAGATCTATCCCAAGGTCGCCGATGAATCGACCATTATCCTGCGTTATCCCAAAGCTCAAGCGGTGCTGATGGGGTCATGGAACTGGCCGTTTGGCCGTAAGGACATGGAAGTGTACGGGGCGACCGGTTACGTGATCACGGTGGGGCCGGACCAGGTGCGTGAGAGGACCAAGGGACAGACTCAGGAGAGCGAGTCCACGGCTCCACCGCTGACGCCCCCCAACGACGGATCGCTGCATTACCTTGCAGCGGTGCTCAACGGAACACTGCAGCCCAACGGCGACCTGACTTCGCTCGAGACCAACGTGGTTGTGATGCAGATTTTGGATGCGGCCAGGCAGTCTGCCCACGAAGGCAGAACCATTAAACTGGCGCCCTTGCCTAAATAATCAGCGGCCTCTTGCAACCGCTACCCGCGCGCTGCTCATCGTGGCGAAGCGGGCGGCAACGGGGCCCCTTTTCCGCCGCACGACCAAATGCGGCCTGCCGTGGATGACTTCAGAAGGCAGATATCTCCGCTTCTCTCCGCACATCGAGCAAAGCACGAGGATCGAGCTGGCAGGGAAGCCGTCCGTTCCACTTAACACGTCGTGGCCGCACTTCTTGCAGCAAACGACGCAGCATTTGGGGAAAGGCAGAGTGCGCATAGCCAACAATATAGGAGAATAAAAAGAGAAGATCAAGGGCGAAGTTTATGCGAATGGTACTCATCCTTAATTCAGGGGATGAAGGCGAGGGTTGCGCGGGTATTGCGACACTTTCACAAGTCGCTGCAACCTGATGATGGCAGACTAATTGCCGGCTGCAGCGCGTGTCCCCGCCTGCTGCGCCTTGATCCAGGCATCCGTGCGCGCATCGAGAAGATCAAGGGGTAGGACACCCCCGTTCAGCATCTCGTCATGGAAAGTGCGGATGTCGAACTTAGGCCCCAGTTCCTTCTTCGCGCGCTCGCGCAATTCGCGGAACTTGATCTGTCCTAGTTTGTAACTCAGGGCCTGCGCCGGCCAGGCAATGTAGCGGTCGGTTTCGGACTGTATCTCGGGCTCGTCGATGGTGCCTGATTTACGGAAGTAATCGACCACCTGCTCCCGTGTCCAGCCCTTGGAGTGAATGCCGGTATCGACCACCAGGCGCACCGCACGAAAGCGCTCGCTGGCCAGGCGGCCATAGTCTGAGACAGGATCCTGGTAGAAGCCAACCTCTTTGCCCAATTGCTCCGAATAAAGCGCCCAACCCTCGATATAGCCTGAGTTGAAAGTATGCTGGCGGAATTTGGGCAGACCGGTCATCTCCTGGGCCACGGAGAGCTGCATATGATGGCCCGGGATGCCTTCGTGATAGGCGGTCGCTTCATCGTTGACGACGGTGCGATGCGCGAAGTCTGAGGTTGCAACCACTACCCGGCCCGGCCTTTTGCCATCGGGCGTCCCAGGGTTATAGTGCGTCGCCATTGCCGATTGGAACGGCGGAATCGCCTCGACGGTTACCGGGGCGCCAGGAATGTAGGTGAAGAGCTGCGGCAGCTTGCCCTGCATTTGGCCAATGTACTTGCGATAGCCGTCCAGGATCTGCTCGGCGGAAGTAGGAACGTACTTCGGGTTCGTCTTGAGGGATTTGCTGAAGGAGACCACATCTGGGAATCCTTGCTGTTTCGCGATGGCGAGCATTTCGGCGCCGATGCGATCCACCTCCTTCAAGCCAATCTGATGGATCTGGTCAGGAGTCAGATTGCTCATGGTGGTGACGCTGCGAATGTCGTGCCGGTATCTGGCTTCGCCCCCGGGAAGGGAAGCTACGGAGAGAGCGGTGCGGCCATGCGGAGCGTACTCCGTGGCCACGAAGTTGCCGAAAGACTTATACGCCGGCAGCACCTCGTTCTTGACTACCTCCGTGATCTGTTGCGTCAACCGTTGCTGATCGGCCGCAGAGATGCTACTGGGATATTTTTTGGTGGGCAGCAGGAAGGGGTTGGAAGCGATCACCCCATCGCATTGGCCGGGGACCTTCTCCAGCAGAAAGCGTACCGGCATGAGGTTATCTTTCATGCCTGCGCGCAGCACCTCTTCGGTTTGGGTAAAGAAACGCGGAATCTGGTGCAGACGCGCGATGTAGTCCTCGTACTGCTTCACGGTGCTGAACGGAGAGGAGAGAGGCAGATCGGCCAGAAGAGTGTGTGGGCCACCCATCTGCGAGACCGGCATCTCGAAGTCCTTGAAGGAGTAGTCCTCGTTGCGTTGCTCCAGGGTGCGAACAAGAAGTTGGTGGGAGAGAAGGTCCTGTTCCGGGAAACCAGTCGTCGAAATAGCTTTGAGGCGCGCCAGGAACTTCTCGTCCGTAGCATGCTCCCGCGCGGCCTCAGCCATGGAAGCGTCATCCAGTTTGTCGTTATAGCGGTAGTCGCCGTAAGAGGTCGCGGTGAGCGGTGAGGCTTTCAGATCCGCCTGGTACTGCTCTTCGAAGAGAGCGTTCTGCGCCGCGAGACGCGAGGCGACAGAATCGGTATCAGCGGCGAAAGAGAGCGAAGCGGAAAGCGGCAAGCAGGCGGCCAGGGCAAGGCTGATTGTATGAATACGGATCTGCAAAAAAATGACTCCTGAGAATGAGCGGCAGCGGATGCCGTTACCAGAGTGGATGCACCAGGGGACGTATCTTCGTGTCGTAGATCTTGCGCACGCCGTCCATGACTTCCGGCGTGAGCGGCGGCAGAGTCGAGGCCAATGCGTTGTCCGCCACCTGGCTGGGTCGTTTGCCTCCGGGGATGGCACAAGTGACGGCATCGAACATAAGGATCCAACGCAGTGCGAACTGGCTCATGCTCACGCCTGCCGGCACCAGGGCGCGCAGTTCTTCGACGGCTGCCAGCGCTACTTCGTAATCGACCCCGGAGAAGGTTTCGCCAACATCGAAGCGCTGGCCCTGGCGATTGAAGTTGCGGTGATCGTCAGCGTCAAATTGGGTATCGGCCTTGAACTTGCCCGTGAGCAGGCCGCTGGCCAAGGGAACGCGCGCCAGGATGCCGACCTGCCTGAGCTTTGCCTGGGCAAAGAAGAGCTCAGCCGGACGCTGGCGAAAGCAGTTGAAGATGATCTGGACGCTCTGCACGTTGGGGTACTCGATGGCCTTCAGTGCCTCTTCCACGCGCTCGACGCTGACCCCGTAGAAGCGGATCTTGCCCGCGCGCACCAGGTCGTCGAGCACGCCGAAGATTTCGGGCTGGTAGTAGGCATCGGTTGGCGGGCAGTGGAGCTGCACGAGGTCGAGGGCCTCGCGTCTCAGGTCGCGCAGGTTGTCTTCGACCCAGGAGGTAAGATTGGCGCGGCTGTAGCCTTCGACCGTCTGCTTGGGCAAACGCCGGCCCACTTTGGTGGCCACGATGATCTCTTCTTTGCGAGCCTTCTTCAGCCGCGCAATCAGGTGGTGGCTGCGGCCATTGCCGTAGACATCCGCGGTATCGAGAAAGTTGATGCCCGAGTCGATGGCCTGGTTGAGCGCCGCCAGCGACTCCTCATCGGTCACCTGACCCCATGCGCCACCAATGGCCCATGCACCAAAACTGATCTCTGAAACCTTCCAACCGGTACGGCCGAGTGTGCGATAGTTCATAGCCCGATGGTAACAAATGGAATTGTCACGCCAGCGCTACGCTGCCCCGTGGCCCAGGGTGCAGCGGGCAAGAACGATGGTGATGTCATCCGGTTGTTCGGCCGCGCCGATCCAGTCTGCCACCGCGCCGGTAACGATTTCGGTGATGCGGGGCAGAGGCTTGTGGCGATGCTCCTGGATCAAGTCACCAGCCGCTCCTCGCCAAACTCGCCGAACTCATTTTCCGGTTCAGTGACCCCGTCACTGTAGGCGACAAAGATATCGCCGGGCTGCATCACCAGGGTGGACTCATCATAGGTAACACCGTCAAATAGGCCAACCACCGTGCCGTTGATGTCCAGCGCGAAGGCTTCGCCGGTTGCCCGCAGGATGATAGGGGGCAAGTGGCCGGCATTGCAATACGTCAACACCCGCGCCTTGGCGTCATAGCAGCCGAGAAACATGGTGGCGTACTTCGCCGCCGGGGTGCTGCGATAAAGCTGGTAGTTCAAGGTGGTCATCAGCATGGCGGGCGCCAGTTGTGATTCCGTGCTCCCGTCTCCGCGGTAGTACATGCGGGGATCTTCCTGCGATTCGTTATATGCAAGGAGGCCGGCATCAAAGCCATCTCCGGTTCGAGCGAATAGGCGCGAACGAAGGCATGCACGGTGGCCATTAAGAGGGCCGCCGAAATTCCTTTGCCGCTGATGTCTCCCACCGCCAGCACCAGCCGGTCGCTGCCCAGCGGAATAAAGTCGTAGTAGTCGCCGCTGACCGTGCGCGCCGGGACGCAGACGCCATGGACTTCGAGCGAGGGCAGGTCGGTGACCTGGCGAGGGAACAATAATTCCTGCACCTCGTAGGCGATGCTGAGCTCGTTCTCCAGCCGTTGCTTTTCTTTCTGCTCGTCAATCAGCTTGGCCAAGGAACCGGTCATGGAGTTGAAGGATATGTCCGAGCGCCGCCATCTGATCGCGGCCGCTGAACTGGATGCGGTGGCTCAGGTCGCCCTGGTTCACGTGCACGGTTGCGCGATAGAGTTCCGCGACCGATGCGGTCATGCTGCGCGAGAGACGAATGCCAATGTAGAGGGCCCGATCTCGATGACGCCCGAAGAACACCGCGATCGCGAACAAGATATCGCGGAAGATCAGCGACTTGTCACCCAGGGTGGCGAACAAGGTCGAGTACAGCATGGACGGCCGGGTGACGACATGCCGATTCCGCTGGCTTGCTTCTTCCCCGTCTGCCAGTCCACCACGTCGAAGAGGGTGCCGGAAGCGCAGCACAAAGTCGAACCACTGGGAGCTAGCGGAGGGACCAGCCCGGCGTCCACCTTGCGTTGTGCGCGCACTGTCTTCGCGAGTCGAGGAAGGGGAAGAAGGGTGACTGCGCCCAGGCGGGCGGCGGTCGGTTGGAGCAGTTCCGGGGTGATGGGAATATCGGAGATCACGGAAAGCACGCGATCGCCGATGCGTAGCAGCTTGACTGCGCGCAAGTGCAGTTCGTCCTGATCGACGACGAAGCCGGTGAAGTCGCCGCTGATAAAGCCAGGCAATTTTTCCGGACGAGTGTGCAGCAGGCCTCCTCCGGTGGAGAGGACAAAACCCTTGTCCGCCTTGCCACACAGTCACGGTTCGCCGGGGAATCGCTCGTCGGACGCCCGGGTTAATTCACCCGCGACCTGTTCGCTGAGTTTGCCCGCAGTTCTCCAATGGAAAGAGCTGTGCGGCCAAGGCGTCATTGGCTGCTTGCAGATGCAGCAATTCCGAGGAGAAGTCGGAGGTGGCGACATAGGTAGCGAATTGCCCGGCAAATAGATACCCGGCCAGGCCGCCCATCCCCAACAGCAGCAAAATCGGCATGACGCCGATGAAGAGGTAGGTGACGATCAGTCGATTGCGCAGCCGCCAGAGGAGCGGGCGGAACCCGCAGCGGAAGAGCCAGAATCAGGGCGAAGAAGGCAGAAGACAGGGTGGCAAAGCGTGCCCACCCGCCTAGCCTTGCGCCGAAAAGGGTGGCGGTCCAAAGCAGCAGGGATAGACGCCCAGCCAGACGGTGACGCGGCCCCATTTGGTGGCGGGACGCAGGATCCGCATCAACCTTTGCCCTGAGATCTCTGGAATTTGGAAACTTGCTTGCCATACGCCATTGCCGGGGGAGAATGCTTCTATCCCAGGTTCCTCGTAGTATAGGCCAGTCGCAGGACCGGCTTCTTATTTGCGATGATGAAGGGATGCTGGTGAAAGAACAGTCCCGCCTTCTCTCCCTGATTGAAAGCGGATTTGCCGCCCTTCGCGTGCTGGTGATTGGCGATGTGATGTTGGACCGCTCCATCTGGGGGGAAGTTGACCGCATTTCGCCCGAGGCGCCGGTTCCGGTACTCCGCTCGGTACGCACTACCGGCGCTCCCGGCGGCGCGGCCAACGTGGCCATGAACCTGGTGGGCCTGGGCGTCAAGGTCGCGCAGGCAGGTTTTTGGGGTGACGACGGGGAAATGCGGGAACTGAGCGCATTGCTTTTCGCGGCCGGCGTGGACTTCTCCGGGATGGTGCTTTCCGGCCACTCCACGATTTCGAAAACGCGGATTGTTTCCCGCAATCAGCAGTTGCTCCGGCTGGATGTGGAGAGCGCTGACCCGCATCCGGCAGCCGATCACGCAGGCGTTGCTCGAGCGTTCCCTGGAACTGGTGCGCACTGCTGATGCGGTCATTCTCTCCGATTACGCCAAGGGGGCTTTGAGCGCCGAGCTTTGCCAGGCGGTCATCGCGCTGGCCCGCGAGCAGCGTATTCCGGTATTGGTCGACCCCAAGGGTCTGGATTTCAGCAAATATGCCGGCGCTACGACCATCTGCCCCAACCTTCAGGAATTGGCGCTGGTTACGGGGATCGCCGCCGTAACCTGGCCGAATTGCTTGCCGCGGCGCAAAAGCAGGTGGGTCAACTGGGCATCGACTACATGACCGTCACCATGAGTGAGAAGGGCATTCGTATTCTGTATCCCGATGCGGTTTTTCATTCCCCTACCCGCGCGCGCGAAGTGTTTGACGTTACCGGGGCCGGCGATACGGTCATTGCCACGCTGGCTGCGTCGTTGGCCGCCGGTCTTGATGCCGGAGACTGCGGTCACCCTGGCAAATATTGCCGCGGGGATCGTGGTTGCCAAGACGGGAACGGCGCCTATCTCCCGCAACGAACTGGTGGCCGAGTTCACTGCGTCTACCCAGATGAAAGGGCCGGACAAGATTCTCGACCTCGACCATTTGCTGGTCCGTTTGGCGGAATGGCGCGCGAACGGCGAGCGGATCGTGTTTACCAACGGCTGTTTTGACATTCTGCACGTGGGCCACATCACGCTGCTGGAACAGTGCCGCGAGTTTGGGGATAAGGTGGTCATCGGCGTGAACAGTGACGCTTCCGTAAAGCAACTGAAGGGGCCCACGCGGCCCGTTGTCGGTGAAAAGGAACGGGCCCGCGTTCTGGCTGCGCTGGGGTCGACCGATGCAGTGATCATCTTCGACGAGGAGACTCCGTTGGAACTGATCCGTTCTCTGCGCCCCGATGTGCTGGTGAAGGGCGGAGACTACACCACTTCCACTATCGTGGGCGCGGACGATATGACCACCTGGGGCGGCCGGGTAGAGATTGTGCCTACCGTAAACGGCTGAGCACGACCAACACGATTCGCAAAATGACCGCAAGTCGTAGCTCGGATAACGAGATTGTATCCGGACCTGCATCCCGCTAAACGGCTGATCGAAGTGCTCCGGCGATGCAAAGCACGATCCTCGCTAGAGCAGTGAGCTCCGGGTTCCCAGGAGAACATAGGAGCCGTATTGTCGACGCATTACTGGGGAATCGTCTTTCAAGTCGAGCGGCTCGCGTAGTTCTGCTCCTACCTTTAGCCGCGCGTGCTCGGCTATTCGTTCCTCAGGGTCTCCATCGGATCGACTCCGGCTGCCCTCCGCGCTGGCACCCAGGCGGCGAAGAGAGCCAGCAGGAACATCACCGCGGGTACCGTACAGAAGGTCAGCGGATCGAGCACGCTGATCCCGAAAGGAAGCTGCGCAAGAACTGCATCAACAGAGCGGCCACTGACCAATCCAGCGACAGATCCTCCCGCGGCGAGCAGCAGGCTCTGCTTCACAATTGCGCCCACGATCTGCCAGCGCATTGCGCCCAGCGCCAACCGAATCCCGATCTCCCGCGTCCGCCAGCTCACGACGTAAGCGATCAGGCTGTAGACGCCCACTCCGCCGATCAACAGAGCCAGAGCCCCGAACGACAGCAACAGAATCGCCAGCGACCGCGGAGCCGAGACCGATGCCGCTACCACCTCATTCAGGCTGCGGACGCGGGTCACCGGCACCAGCGGATCGACTTGTTTCACCACACTGCGCAGTGCCTGCTGCTGCTTCCGCAGCGCTCGGCGCGCGTACGCAGCAGGACATACATCACCGGCTGTTCACGCGCGGGGTCATGGGTAGATAGACTTCGTCGCCAAATCCGCCGGCCAGACTGCCACCGTGAGTGTTGCTGACAACGCCCACCACCACGGAAGCCGCATCCTGTTCCACACCGCCGGCGCCGGTTCATCCTCCACATCGAGAATGTGCCTGCCCAGCGGATCCTGATGTGGCCACAGCCGCTCCGCCATGCTCTCGTTGATGACCACCGCGTGGCTTGCTCCTGACTCGTCCTGATTTGTCAGCAAGCGTCCCCGCATCAGCCGCATCCCCAGGGTCGCGAAGTAGTCAGGCGATACCGTGCGTCCCGTTGCCAGAAACGCGGCCTGCCGCGCATCCCTGGGATGGCCCTCGGCGTCGTAAACATAGTTGTTATCTCGCCCGCTCAGCGGCAATGAATCGGTGAGAGCAACCGCTTCCATGCCCGCGATGCCTTGGGCGCTCGTTCAGCAGCGTGGTAAAGAACCATGGCATCGGCCTTTCTCCTGGCATGCCGTCGCATCCAGCGATACCTCCGCGGTGACGACTCGCTCGGTACGAAATCCCGGATCCACCTTCGACAGGCTGTAGAGACTATGCAGCAGGAGACCCGCGGCGGTAATCACCACCACCGACAATCCGATCTGTCCCATCACCAGCGCCATCGACACCGGAACTGTGACGGCTTGCCCGCCACGCCGCGGCCGCTGGAGCGCAGCAGCCCTGCAGATTGGGGGATGCCATCTTCAATGCCGGGATACAGTCCGAAAAGAAATCCCGTCATCAACGATGCGGCTGCGGCAAACAGAAACACCGGCCAGTGCAGTGATATCTCGTTCAGCCGCGGAGTATCCGCCGGCAGCAGCCGCACCAGGCCCGCAAACTCGCGCCGCCGCCAGATCAAACCCGCGACACCCGCCAGTGCGCCCACCAGCACACTCTCCGACAGCAACTGCTGCAGCAGTCGGCTTGAAGAAGCACCCAGCGCCCCGCGAACCGCCATCTCGCGCTCACGGCCCGCAGCGCGCGCCAGCATCAGGTTCGCCACATTGGCGCACGCAATCAGCAGGATCAAACCCACTGCGCCGAATAGCAGCAGCAGGCGGGGCCGGGTTGCGCCTACTTCCGATTCGAGCAGCGGCACTACCGTCAGATCCGACGCCCAGGTATCCGGCATGCGCCAGGGAAACAGAGGCAGCAAGGCCGCGTGCAGCCGGTGCAGTTCGGCCTGCGCTTGGGCCGGCGTTACCCCGTCCTTCAGCCGTCCGAAACATGCGCAAGTCGAAAGTCGCGCC
Source organism: uncultured Acidobacteriaceae bacterium (assembly GCA_963775365.1). Classification (GTDB taxonomy): domain Bacteria; phylum Acidobacteriota; class Terriglobia; order Terriglobales; family Acidobacteriaceae; genus PALSA-350. The sequence goes on from CAVZJL010000017.1 coordinate 50,136, forward strand.
AGGGATCGATGGGATCGCCGCCCTTGAACGCCACTGGAATGACAAATTGGGTATCGGCGTAAGGGAAGCGCACTCCCGCCGGCATAACGCCGATGATCCGCCGCGAAATGCCGTCAATGCGAATGGTTTGCCCGATGACATCCGGATTCTGCCCGAAACGCTGTTGCCAGTAGCCGTAACTCAGCACCACGACAAGGTCGCGCCCGGCGATCGCTTCATCGGGCGTAAAGAAGCTGCCCAGTGCGGGATGAATTCCCAGCGTATCGAATGCGTTGGCCATCACCTCGGCGCCGAAAACCGCGATCGGACGAGTCGGTCCCGGCCACATTCGATTCCGCATCTGCGCCGAAGCCACTGATGGCGGTGAAGGAAGCGGAATGCTCGCCCAAAGCCCGGATCCAGCCCTTGGGGAAGAAGCTGACCTCGCCCGTGCCGTATTCGATGCGTGCCAGCCGGTCCTGCTGGGGAAAGGGCAGCGGGCGCAGCATGATGGAGTCCACCAGGGAGAAGATCGCCGTGTTTGCCCCGATTCCCAGCGCCAGCGTCAGAACGGCGGTGAGCGTAAATCCGGGTGATTTTCGCAGTTGCCGCAACGCGAACTTCAGGTCATTGAGCATCTTGTCGCTTATCGTTTGCATGCTGCATGGCCACGAATCTGACAGTGCCCATAAGTCACCGAAAATCAAATGGCGTAGAGAGCAGAGATTCGTGTCCGGAGGCGATATGTTGTCCACAACGAAATTTTTTGTTCGGAATCGAACACTCTGACAAGGCGGATCTAGCGGGCGATGAGGCTGGTAATGCGGGAACGGTAACCTCGGCTTACGGGGAGCTTGTGTCCGTCGGACATGGTGACGAAGCACTCTCCATCGTTCCCATCGGTGCGAAATTCTTTCACATGTTGCAGATTCACGATGGCCGAGCGATGAATCCGCAGGAAAATGTCAGGATCCAATTTGGTCTCGAAATTAGCCATGGTATTGCGCAGCATATGGTTCTCGTTGCCGGCGCAGATTCTCACATAATTTTCTTCCGCCCCGATCCAACGAATATCCGCAATGGGCAAAAAGAGAATGCGCCCCTTGGATCGAAAGACCAGGCGGTTGGTATATTCCTTCTTTTGCGCCGAGCGAGCCGCCCCATGGGTCCGCCTGTGTTCCCGCTGTTCGCGGGCATGCTGCAGTGCCATCCTCAACCGTTCGCGGGTGAATGGCTTCAGTAGATAGTCGACCGCATGCACCTCAAAAGCCTTTAAAGCGTATTGGTCGTGTGCGGTGGTGAAGATAATACTTGGCAGTTCGAGGGAAGGAGAGCAGCTCAGGGCGGAGATGACATCGAAGCCGTCCATGCCTGGCATGCGCACATCGAGCAGCAGGACATCGGGCTGGGTAAGCTGAACCAGGTCGATCGTCTCCAGGGCGTTGGCTCCTTCGCCCACCACCTCAATGTCTGGTTCCTCTCGCAGGAGTTGTAATAGCTTTTGCCGGGCAAGAACTTCATCATCCGCGATCACTACTTGAAGCGGCATACAGGGGCTCCGCGTGGTCATTGCTTGGACTCTTGGCGATCTCCAGGGGAAGCAGGAAGATAGCCGTTACATCTCCTGGAACCATCTCCCGGATAGAGAAGCTTTGCCGGCTTCCGTAGTGCAACTCCAAACGGGCCTTTACGTTCGCAATGCCGACGCCCTGCCCTTTCGGGGCATCGTCGAATGAGCCTGGAAGCACAGCCCGCATTGCGGATCGATATGCACAGTGTATCCCCTTCGACGGATGCCTTGATGGTGATCGTTCCTACGCCGAGAGATCTTGCAATTCCGTGAACATACGCGTTTTCAACAATTGGCTGAAGAATCATTGTGGGCACAAGGGCGTCCCACGCCTCAGGTGCGACTTCAATGCTATGCCGTACTCGATCGCCGAAGCGCAACTGTTGGATCGAGACATAGAGTTGAATGACCTCCATCTCCTCTTGCAGGGGAATCCGTTGCGCTTCGCCCTTTGCCAAGGTGATACGCAAAAGGCTGCTCAGCCGTTCCAACATTTCGTCGGCGCTGTCGGGGTCTGACCGCATCAGGCTGGAAACGCAGTTCAGGGTGTTGAAAAGGAAATGGGGATTGAGCTCCATCTGTAAGGCCTGCAGCCGGGCCTGCACAAGTTGCCCTTCAAGGCGCGCGGCCATCTGCTCTCGCTCGCGGAACCGCTGGTAGTAGCCAATGCTGCGGACAAGAGCAAAGCCGATCCAAAAGATGGCGATGTCTGTGACCAGCTCAGACGCGAGATAACGCTCCAGCCGGTACCAGTAGGTGTGGTGTTTGCCCGGAGCCTGGTAGCGAAAGATAGCGAGGTAGATCACTTCCATGAGAATGCTGACCAGAACACTCAAAGGCAAATACTGCAAGATCATTTGCCGGAGGGAGGCGCTCTGTATGCTTGCCCGCAAGAAGCGCCACATACCGAGGACGACCAGGCCCCATAACAGAAATCCAAAGGCGTCACCGACCAGGGGCACCCATAGGGGAATCTTCCATTCGCCCATGGAGACTTCCACTTCCGCGAGTTGCTGGAACCCAAATAAAAGCCCAAGCGCCGCCCAGCCCGATAAGAAGACCACCGGGTGCATGAAGAAAGGACGGGCTTGCTGTGCCTCCTGCTTAGTCAGGCTGTTTGGTTTGATTCCCAACCTCCTTGTCCACCGAGGGAGCATGCGCCGTAGCATACACCTCCTGGATGGGGAAATACTTCGGGTTTAGTTCATTTTGATAGATGAACAGATCGTGGTTGGGATGCGTTTGCAGCCACTCCGCCGCTTCCTGTTCTGCGGAAGCCGTATTGGCTACGCTGCTTGCCATGCGCTGCAGTTCAGCACGCAGATAAGTCTCAGCAGCGCTTCCGCCCTGTGAAGCTGCGATGCGATACCAACGATAAGCTGTCTTTTGATCCTTGGGCAAGAGCCGGCCATCGCGGGCCAACATACCAAGGACCGCGGACGATTGCCAGGAGCCGGCCGCGGCGGCCGACAACAGCAGGGTGGTCGCTTCCTGCGGGTCTTGCGGCAGGCCGGGATGGTTGACCAGAAGCAGGCCTAACTGATGAATGGCGGGTACGTAGCCGCTACCCGCAGAGAGCCGAAGAAGCTTGGCTTCCGCAGCAAGATCGGGCACGCGGCCCGGTTCATTGGCGTCGAACATCGCCAGGAAACATTCTGCCTCCGGGTCATGCCGTTTCACGCCCTGTTTGAACCAGGCTTCCGCCGCGGCGAAGTCGACGGGCACACCTGATCCCAGGTAGCTTGGCCAAGCCAAGATATGCATCCGCCCGGCCATCTCCTTTTTCCGCCGCCGATTTCAACAGCCTCACTCCTTCTTGCGTATCCTGCTTGACGCCCTCACCTCGCATATAGAGCGCTGCCAGGTTCACCTTTGCCGTTGAGTTATCTGAGGATGCGGCTCGTCTGTACCATTTCACTGCCTCGGCCCTATCCTGGGACACGCCGATACCGACGGTGTACATATATCCCAGGAAAAGTTGCGCTGCAGGGTTTCCCTGGTCCGCTGCCTTCCGATACCAGTAAGCTGATCGGCTAAGATCCTTGGGCACTCCTCTGCCTACAGAGTAGTCGGCAGCCAATTCCATCTCCTGCTTGACGAAGCCTTGCCCTGCCTTTGTTTGTAACTCATCCACAGCTCGCCGGATGTCCCTCCGTGGTATCCGGCTTGGCTTCGGCGCTTATCGGATACAACCAGCAAAGCACGAAGAGCAGAGATAGTAAACGACTGAGCAGCGGGCGCGCGTTGGTAATGGCATATATCACCTCACATTGGTTTCCATACTCGCGCATGCGAAAAGGCGCTCAAGGCAGGGATATCGCCTGATTGGGACGTAGAAATCCCGCAAGCCGGCCACTCGTCCCGCTCTCGCAACAACTCGTCACATATTCAAAAAATGTTTATCGACTGACTTGCGCCGCTGCTTAGCGCATTTTTTGCTAATACTCTGGTCCGGTGGGATCAGTCATATGCGGCCATTCTTTCCACCCCAGGCACGCAAAGACCGCGTACCGGGGACCCCGGCTTTGGCGGAATGGCCGCGTCGAGTTCAGTTTCTTGGTCCACACCATTAGCAAAAATGCGATAGCGCTTCTACCGATTTCTGTAAGCGTGGGCAGGGGAAGGGCTGCGATCTGTTGCAGGTTAGGAGCAAGTCGTCGCTAAAACGAAACTGTTCGTCATCGCCCAACGACTATTCGTCACTATTTTCAGCAGAGCATACCGATTCCTCATCCTTTTACTGAATTCTGGATTGTTTCTCTGCCTGCCGGCGCGCCGGCACGATCGGAGTTGCAACGGTGGCCATCCCACCTTGTTTTCAGGGTCAGTGGTCACGCCCTACAGCCGTTCGTCACTTATTGCCCGTCAGAACTGCGACTTGGGCCATGACTTGCGTAACAGTAAGTTTCAAGCGGGGCGGAGGGATCGTGAAAGTTAACTACTCGCGGCTTCTATGGCTTTTGATTGCCTTGGTTCTTCTCATTTACAGCGTGCGTGGTTTTTCGCAGGGGATTGTGACCGGCTCCATCAGTGGAACGGTGCAGGATCCGAGCTCAGCCGTGATCGTGGGGGCGAGCGTTACCGCAACCCAGAAGGTACGAACGCTACCTTCAAGACGGAGAGCAGCAGCGCGGGCAGCTTTCAAATACCCGGTATGCCCATCGGCGTGTACAACGTCACCATTGAGGCGCCGGGCTTCATCTCGATTCATATACGGAGCGTCAATGTGACCTACGGGTGCGCAGACTCCACTCGGAATACAGACATTAAAGATTGGCAATTCGGAGGCGGTGACCGTGGAGGGCGCGACAGCACTTCTGCAGCCAGATTCGGTGCAGGTCAGCCAGACCTTTGATACGCAGAAGATAGCAAACCTGCCTATCGGGAATGGCTTTGACATTGTTGCGCTCTTCACGCCCGGCATATCTCCTTCCGGCGGCAACATCTTCACCAACAACAACGGCGCCGAATTCTCCACCAACGGTTTACGCGATCGCAACAACAATTTCCAGTTGGATGGCCAAGCCAACAACGACACCAACATCGGCGGCCCCAACGTTTTCTTTGGCAATCAGGATGCGCTGGCCGAAGTGCAGGTCATCACCAATGACAGCGCTGAATACGGCAAGAACAGCGGAGCCGTGGTCAACTACATCACCAAAGCGGGCACCAACGCCTTCCACGGAACCGGATTCGAGTTCTACAACGGCAGTTGGGCTGACTCACTTGCCAATCAGGATAAAAGCCCTCTGTTGGAGTACTGTATCCCGGGCGAGAGCCCTTCGGACGGCTGTATTCCGCCAACCGTGCCGCGTTACGTGGACAATCGATGGGGCGGGACCTTGGGCGGGCCCATCCTAAAAGACAAATTGTGGTTCTTCGGCTCGGCTAATTTTGAGCACACGCGCACCGGCACGGCGCCCTCCTCTTCTGCTCCCTTTCTGACCCCCACGCCAAACGGAATTCAGCAGTTGCAACAGGCCTTTCCCAATAATCCTGCAGTCAGCGCGCTGGCAGCGATTGGTCCTGCCAGCAGTAAGATCGGCAATCTCACTTTCGGCACACCCACCACTGTGGATGTGCTGGGGCAGCCGATCGAGTTCGCCACCGCACGGCGCACCATCGCCTCTCCGTTCAACGATTACGAGGGAACCGGGACGCATGGATTATCAGCTGCGCGAACACGACCGTATTTTCGGCCGGTACATTTATCAGAACACGGACAACGATGGCGAGAATTTCTTTCCGCCTTCTGAGGTAGTCACGGGAGGCTTTGTCAGCGTGCCCGGGACGAGTAACTACGTGGGTATCGATTGGGCGCATACCTTTAACGATCACTTTCTAAACCAGGCGCGCTATAGCTATGCCCGCTCCACCACTTCCTTTGAAGGTGGAGGCTTCGCCAGTTGCACCAGCGCAGCAATCCTGACCGGTTGCCCTATACGGGTTGACTTCAACGATGGCTCAGACTCTTTCCCTGGGCGAGAATCCAGCGTGGCCGCAGGGCAGGATCGTCACCAGTCATCAGGTGCAGGACAATATCTCCTGGCAGGCCGGCAAGCACTTTCTGAAGCTCGGTGGTGAGTACAATCACTACCCGGAGAGCGACACGGGGTTGACCCAACGTCAATGGCGATTTGCGTTTCGACAACTTCGGCGCATACATCAACACCGCACCTACCGTCACTCTTTATGCCGAAGGGCCGGCTGCCTATAACCTGGTCTTCAACTACGGGGCGGTCTATCTTCAAGATGACTGGAAGGCCAGACGGAAACCTTACCTTGAGTCTCGGGCTTCGCTATGAGATCCAGAGCCAGCCGCTGAATAGCCTGCACGCCTTGACTGTGCAGCGAGAAACAAACCCCTCCACCGCGTTTTGGGATCAGTCGTTGCCGCTCAGTCTTCGCACCGTGCAATCCCTTCCGCTGGACAAGCACAACCTCGGTCCGGTGGTTGGTTTTTCCTGGATGCCGAAGTTGACGCCCAAGTTGCGTGGACAGGGAAACACTGTCGTGCGCGGCGGCTTCCGTATCGGCTACGATCCTACCTTTAACAATCCTTTTGTAAACATCGGAGAGAGTACTCCGGTGGTGAACGCGGCCACCCTGCAAACGTGCCAAAACTGCGTGCCCTCCACCGGGCAAGGCTCGGCCTTGCGCACGGTGATCGACCCCCAGGTACCGCGCGGAGGCAACCCGGGTTCCCGCACCGAGCAGAACGTGGACGCGAAACTATTCAATCCCTACACCGAGCAATGGACCATCGGTGTGCAGCAGGCCATCAACAGCCATGTTGTTGGCGAGATTCGTTACCTGGGCAATCATGCGGTTGGCCTCTTCCAGATCCGTAACGGCAACCCGGCGCTCGGCCCTCTGATTGCGAATGGTTTTGGGAACGTGATTCCTCCCGGGCTCACGCCGTGCAACTACGCCCAATGCTCCTGGATTCTGCGGATGGCTATGCGGATTGCAATCGCACCAATCTGCTGACCGCTGGGCAATACTGGATATTCCAATTACAGCGGGCTGCAGACTCGCCTGAGCATCGAGCGTTGGCATGGCGTCACCGCCGGCGCCACCTACACCTTCAGCAAAGACATGGACAATGTGTCCGAGATCTACAGCACGTTTACGGGAGGGAATACCAGTGCCTATGCGCAAAGCCCATTCGACCTAAGCCAGGCGGAACGGGTCTTAGCGGATTGGATTACCCCAACCTCGCGTCGGTCTACGTAATCTATGAAGTGCCTGCTTTCAAACAGCAGAACACCTTGCGGGAAAGCTGCTGGGGGGATGGCAGGTGAATCCTATCTGGAGATATGCCAGCGGGCAGCCCTACACCGTGCTCGAATCGCTGCATAGCGACTACACCGATTTTTCGATTCCGTTCGATACCTCATTGTGCGATCCCGAACAGGCGTCCGGCTCGACGACATGCCGCCCCATTCTGGCTAACGAAGGGCGCCCGATCGCCACGGTGGGCCTATGCCTTAACGCGGCCGCGGCAGATTGCGGGCTGGTCGACTACTACAGCACTCCGCAATTCACCAACAATCCAGCCTCGACTCCGGTGCCCGTCAGCAAACAAAACGTGCATTGGATTGTGAACGACTTAACCGCGGCGCAAGCACTACGGTACTCCTTTCGCCGGCGCGGGCAAGAAACCTGCAGCGGGGCGACAGTATCAATACCGCAAATCTGGCCGTTGCTGAAGGACTTCAAAATCAGGGAGCGAATTACCCTGGAAACTCGGGCTACTGCCTACAACATCATGAATCGTCAATATCGCGGAACACCTGGGGTTAATATCGACTACGGAAGTTTTTCCGAAGTGGGTGGGTCGTTCGCCAACACCTACTTCAATCCCAATGGGAATGGTGAAACCAACTCTGTCTTTTCCGGGATAGATCGCCGCCGGCTCGAAGTCGGGGGCAAGATAATCTTTTAAGGTCGCTTATCCCGCCGAGAAAGGTCTGCGTGCGATCGGCTGTTCTTGCTGTGTTGTTCTGTCACTACGGCGGCGTTTGCCCAGGACGCGCCTATGTTCCGCGGCAACCTGGCACATACCGGCGTGTACGATGCGACCGGTGTGCCCAAGCTCACTGGGCTGAAATGGAAGTTCCATAGCGGCGGCCTCATCGTCTCGTCGCCCGCCATTGCCAATGGTCTGGCTTACGTTGGCAGCACAGACGGCAACCTCTACGCGGTCGATTTGAATTCGGGCACGATGAAATGGAAGTTTGAGACCAAGGCCCGCGTGGTTTCTTCGCCTGCCGTTGCCGGAGGATTGATCTACTTTTCAAGCTACGACGGCTGGTTTTACGCAGTGGATGCGCTGACGGGAAAGTTAAAGTGGAGGTTTAAGAACGCCGGTGAGCGCCGGTTCGCGGCCAGCGCACATTCATGGCGCGCTGCCCATCGCGGAAACCATGCCCGACCCCTTCGATTGCTATCTTTCCTCGCCCGCAGTCTGGAATGGCGCCGTCTATTTCGGCAGCGGCGACGGCAATATCTACGCCCTGGATGCGGCTACGGGCGCGCTCAAGTGGAAGTTTCAGACTGGCGACGTGGTCCACGCGTCGCCTGCGATCGCGGGGCGGCACGCTTTTTATTGGCAGCTGGGACAGCTACTTCTACGCCATCGATGCTGTAAGCGGAAAAGAGAAGTGGCGTTTCAAGACGGGGTGGATCCTGACATTCACAACCAGGTCGGGATCCAGTCCTCTGCGGCCGTTGCCGACGGTACAGTTTATTTTGGGTGTCGCGACTCCCACCTCTACGCTCTCGATGCCATGACCGGCAAGAAGAAATGGTCATTCTCGACCAAGAGCTCATGGGTGATCAGCTCGCCCGCGATTTTGAACGGCAGAGTCTACTTCGCCACCTCCGACTCCGCGTCTGTTTTATGCGCTTGACGCCGGATCAGGAAAAGAAGTATTTTCGCTCAAGTTTCACTTTCCATTCTTTTCCTCGCCCGCTATCGCCGGCAATACGCTCTATATCGGCTCCCATGACGGTAAACTCACCGCCATCAACCTGACAACGCGAACGCCGCGCATGGGACTTCCAAACGGATGCGCTCCAGGCAACGGCTGGCTGCTTTCTCCAAGCCGGATGGCGGCCCCGAACTATGAGGCGGCCTTCGCTTCTGATTTCTATGACGACATGATCGCCGGCGTCGCCCGCATGCAGAGCGTAGGCACAATTCTTTCCTCGCCGGTAGTTGCCGGCCGCGTGTCTATTTCGGGAGCAACGACGGAAATTTGTACGCGCTGAGGTAGGCGTACTCTGGGTCCACCACGGACCTTGACCGTTCACCTTCCGGGCTGCATGTGAACTCGAATGTTGCAAGGACAGACCCGCTGAAATCCCACCTCTCGCGAAAAACGAGCGAGAGGTGGAGCCCCGTCGTCTGCGGTTGATTTAAATTCCTGATTGACGTTTCTTCCTAAGACCTCGCACGGTCACAGCGATAGCAGCACTGAGGAGAGAGACGGTCATGACCAGCCGGAGAGCTTGTTTCGCGTGATGGCGCAGAGGCCGTTCGAACTCCGCTCCCAGCAACGGTGCGGCGATGGGCTCGCCCGCGTACGTATTATCGCCACCCAAACGGACCCGCAGAGCGCCCGCCATCGCGCTCTCCGGTTGGCCGGCATTCGGGCTTTTGTGCTTTCTGCCATCGCGCCGCCAAATGCGCAAGGCTGATCCGGCATTGGTTGGTTTACCTATCCCCGCAGCCGTGGCTAGAGCCAGAGCGGTCAGGCGCGCGGGAAAGTAGTTGGCCACGTCATCCAGCCGCGCGGCTGCCTTGCCAAAATAGAAATATCGCTCGTCGGCGTGCCCGATCATGGAATCCAGCGTGTTCACGGCTTTGTAAGCCATCGCCATGGGGACGCCACCGATGGCCATGTAAACCAGGGGCGCCACGATCCCATCACACGCGCTCTCGGCCAACGTCTCGATGACCGCGCGATTGATTTCGGTTTCACTCAAAGAGTGCGTGTCGCGGCCTACAATTCGCGAGAGCCTTTGCCTGGCGCGAATGAGGTCCTCCTGTTCCAACGCGCGGATGACGGCAAGACTTTCATCGATCAGGTTGCGCGACGCGATGCAGGTCCACCCCAATAGGATCTCTGTTGCCAGGCCGGTCACAGTGTCTAGGCAATACGCTATTTCGATAACTTTCGCGGTGCCCAAATAGGAGGCGCCCACCAGAGCTGCGGTGAGCGCCGCGCCGGCCATCAGCTCATCGTTTGCGCTTTGCCCGGGCGGCGCAGCAGTGATTCTGCAAGCTGCGGTGCAGCGCCCCATCCATCGTACGGGGTGCGGAAACCACTCCGGGTCACCCGCGATCCAGTCCAGCAGGCAGGCAGCAGCGATGGTCTTAGCGCGGGTCATTGGTACTTCAACCCCACCCAGCCGAAGATTCGCTGCATATCCAATGACTCGCTCACCTGCCCGAGCAAGGCGATCGAGAGATTCTTCGCGTTGTGCTTTCCATGGATTGAGCGCGGACGGAGCGGTTAGTTTGCAAAAGCTGCGCGCGGCGGTTACGAATGCATGGCGGAAACGGTCCTCGTCGAAGATTCCGTGCAGGTAGGTGCCGAGTATCTGCCGGTCGGCGCTGACGCACCCGTCCAGTTCGCCGGAACTAAGTGTGGCGAAGGGTTCTGCCTGATTCTAGATACAAAGTCTTACCGATATGAATCTCGTACCCGGCAATTCGATCTTGTGGCAGCGGTTGGCCAAAGAGAGAGTCGCCATGGATGTAGCCGGAGCAGATGCGGGTTACCTTTTGTGCCTGCATCGTCGTGCTGATGGGGAGCAGGCCGAGGCCTGGCATGCGGCCTTCGCGCTCGATCCCGAGCGGGTCGAAGAGTTCCTGGCCCAGCATCTGCATACCTCCGCAGATACCCATCACCAGAGCCGCGCTGGGCGTGGTTGTGAACGGCCTCATCGAGGCCACCTTCGCGCATCCACTCCAGGTCGCTCATGGTCTGTTTGCTTCCGGGAAGGATCACGACATCCGCATTCTGCAAAAGGTCAGCAGAGCGGCAGAAGAGTAAATCGACCGCCGGTTCGGCGCGTAGCGAATCGAAGTCAGTGAAGTTTGAGAAGGATGGCAGCGCGACGACGGCGATGCGTAGCGGCCGCTCTGGCGTGTTGTTACTGATGGACCAGCCGGTGCGCGTTACGGATGGCAGGCCCACGCTATCTTCTTCTTCCAGTGCGAGGTCATGCAGATAGGGAACCACGCCCAGGCAAGGTTTTCCCAGACGCTCTTCCATCATGCGGACGCCTGGTTCCAGCAGGCTGAGGTCGCCGCGAAATTTGTTGATGCAGAAGCCGCGAATGCGATCGCGCTCATCTGGATCCAGCAGTTCGACTGTGCCCAGCAGGGAAGCGAAGACTCCGCCGCGATCGATGTCACCCACCAGGAGGCAAGCGGCATCCGCCATTTCTGCCATGCGCATGTTTGCGATGTCGTGCTGCTTCAGGTTGATCTCTGCCGGAGAGCCGGCTCCTTCCAGGATGATCACTTGAAAGCTGGACGCGAGTGCCTGATAGCTTTCGCGCACTGCGGGCATTAGCTCTTCTACTCGGCGTTGATGGTAATCGGCGGCGGAGATCTGGCCCCAGATCTTACCCCGAACCACGACCTGGGACGAGCAGTCGCCCGATGGCTTGATGAGGATGGGATTCATGTGGACTGACGCTGCGATGCCGGCAGCTTCGGCCTGCAGCGCCTGGGCGCGGCCGATCTCCAGGCCCTCGATGGTTGCGGCCGAGTTCAGGGACATGTTCTGCGATTTAAACGGAGCGACGCTGTGGCCCTGTTGAGCAAAGATGCGGCAGAGCGCCGCGGTCAACAATGATTTGCCAACATGGGAGCTGGTTCCAAGAACCATGATGGCCCGCGCTTGACTCATGACGCTCCTTGGAGTGGGGGTTGCATGAAAATTCGGGTAGAGGGAAGGGCGCACTGCAGGTCCCTCGTACGCTGCGCTCGGGATGACAAAGGGGAGGCGTAGATCGCTTACCTTCGTGACCCGCGAATCGGATGGACAGATTCGCCGGGCACACGACGATTCGCATCTTCACCATGCAATCAATCGAACGCGTCATCGCACGAGAGTAGTCGAGGGATCTGCGGTGGGCCTTTCCCTCAACAACTACCCAGGTGAGCGGGCTACCAGGCCCTCGACCACTTAGGGCCAGCTTTGGTCTCATCGCGAAGACGTGCATCGATGCCTGCGTTCAGCTCAATCAATCTGCCGAAGAGCCACACCAGATCAGAGAGGCGATTCAGATACGCCAATACCTCGGGCTTGACCTCTTGTCCACTCTCCGCTAGCCGAACTGCAGCGCGCTCTGCGCGGCGGCACACCGTCCGCGCGACCTCATATGCGGCCGACTCGGTGTATGCGCCAGGTAATGACCAATCGGCAAGGATCCCTTCTGTGGCCTCGATCTGATAGACCAGTTGTGTCAGGAACTCGACATCTTCGGCGGTGATATGAGGTTGTGGCTTGCTGCTCTCCGGCGGTGTTGCTAAAGCGGAACCAAGCCGGAAGAGCGTCTTTTGAATCTGCTCTGTCCAACCGACGATCTCCTTATTCTTACAGATGCTGCGGGCAAACCCCAGCACCGTGTTCAGTTCATCCACGGTGCCATACGCCTCAACCCGTAATCCGCCTTCGAAATACGAATCCCACCCGCCAACCCGGTCTGTCCTTTATCACCATGCTTGGTTGCGATGCTCATCCCTTTTCTCCTATCGTCTCACTCGTGGCGCACGATGCAACAGTACGCTTGCGTTTGCTGCCATGCTTCCTCTTCAGAGCAAGCACAAAAATGTTGCAAGACCACACGCAACACGCCGCCATGCGTGACCACAGCGATTGGGCCGGGGTTATCGTCGAGAAGATGATGCACCTCCTCAAGGACGCGTGCCTCAAAGGCCTGGAAGCTCTCTCCTGAGGGCGCGGGAAGATGTGGGATAGAGTGCGACCCACCTCCGCGCGTATTCCGGATCCAGCTGTTCAATCTGCTCCCAGCGCAAACCCTCCCATTGCCCAAAATCAATCTCCCGGAGTGCCGGCCGCAGACAGCGCGGTAGCTCTCTGACTGCAGCGATCGCTTCTGCCGTACTGCGGGCGCGGCGTAAGTCGCTGCTATAGACGGTATCGATCGGCTCCGCGGAGAGTTGTTGGGCCAACGCAGCGACCTGCATCCATCCCTGGGTGTTCAGCTCCGGATCGGAGTGACCGCAAAACCGCCCTGCCATCTCGGTCTCAGCATGGCGAATAAATAAGACGCGACTCATGGCTTCCACACCCCGCAGAGGTACACGGCGATCTCGGTTATCTGCGTGGTGGCGCCGAAGCAATCGCCGGTTACCCCGCCAAACTTGCGCAGATAAAGCACTCCGCCAAGCAGGGAAACGACGATCGCCGCCAGCACGGGAGCAATCGCGGCCTTACGCAAAACAACAATCACGGTGGCCAAAGTGAAAACCGACCCGGCGATTAACGAGAAAGTAGACGTCAAACGAGCAATCCGCGCGCCTTGGCCTTCGCCATCGCGTGCGGGTGCAAGATAGTAACTGAGTGGGAGAGCCGACCACCGGCTCAGCACATGAGCCGACAGCACGTATGCGGTGAAGCGCTCCAGGGGCAGCTCCGCTAATAACACGCCACGGCTCAGTAGGGAAAATGCCAGGGCTACCGCGCCGAAAGCGCCGATGTGGCTGTCATGGAGAATGGCCAGCCGCTGTTCCCGATTCCAACCGCCGAGACTATCGGCGACATCTGCCAGACCATCCTCATGCAGACATCCCGTGATGAGCACCAGGTAGACGAGCACGATGAGGGCGGAAACGGGCCTACCAAGGTGAGGTGAGAGCACTTTCTGCAACAGCGCCGCGCCTGCCCCAATCACCAGGCCCACTAAAGGAAAGAACTTCACTGAGCGCGCGAGGCCGTCGGGCGCGAACGGCACCTGCGGTATCGGCAAGCGGGTAAGAAATTGAAACGCAACCGCCAAATCCACGACGAATCGCGGAGCGCGCACGCTCATGCATTGGCCCCGCTGACGCCCGCCGAGGCAAAGGTGGCCATCTCCTGATAGAGGTGCATGGCGGCTTCGAGAACCGGCATGGCCAGAACCGCGCCCGTGCCTTCGCCAAGGCGCATATGCAGGTCGAGGATGGGATCGATATCCAGGTGGGCCAGCAGTATCCGGTGGCCGGGCTCCTGCGACTGATGTCCGGCAAACAGGTAGGATTTTACCGCGGGAGAGAGGCCGCAGGCGATGGCCGCGGCCGCAGTAGAAATAAAGCCGTCCATGACGATGGCCATTTGACGCCGCGCGGCGCCCAAAATCATCCCCGTCATTGCGGCGATTTCCAACCCGCCGGCACAGCGAAGAATTTTGCGAGGGCCGGCGGGTTGGGCAAAGTGCAGCTTCAGCACCGCGTCCACGGTGCGGCATTTGCGCGCATACGCCTCATCATCGAGGCCTGTCCCTTTGCCGGTGACCAGGCTTGCCGGCATGCCTGTAAGGGCCGCAGTCATCACGCTGGCAGCGGTGGTGTTGCCAATACCCATTTCTCCAACCGCGACCAGGTTGTTACCTTTTTCGTAGGCGGCTTCCGCCATCGTGAGGCCAACTGTGAGCGCTGCGCCTACTTCTTCCGGACTCATCGCGGGTTCCCGCATCATATTCCTGCTGCCCCTACGCACCTTGCCGTCTGTCAGTCCGACATAACCGAAGAGGTCGGCGTCTACACCAACATCCACCACCTTCACTTCTACCTGGTTGTGTCGAGCCAGTACATTGATGGCTGCTCCTCCGGAAAGGAAGTTGAGCACCATCTGCTGGGTCACCGTTGCAGGGTAGGCGCTCACGCCCTCTGCCGTGATGCCATGATCCGCCGCAAAGACGTAGACTGCCTTGCTGACCGGGCCAGAAAGGTTTCCCTGGCGGATGGCAAACCATTGCGCAGCCAGAGCTTCCAGGCGGCCCAGACTTCCCAGCGGCTTGGTGAGCGTGTCGAGATGAGCCTTTGCCTGGGCCAGATAAGTTTCTGACGGAGCGACGATGGCCCCGATCACTTCTTCAATGTTGGGCTGCACTTCAGTGTTCATCGGGCTTCTCTTCGGTAGAGTTCGGCGCGTTCAATCAACAACGGATGACGATCCGGCGGACACTGAAAGGCGCGCTCCAGGAGCGACGGTTTCAGCATCTGCTCCGGGCTTCCGCTAGCCAAGGGCTGTCCCGGGCTCAGCAACAGCACGGTGGAGAAGTTCTTATCCACCAGGTGGAGGTCGTGAATGGAGGCGAGGATGGTTATGCCCTCATCACGCAGAAAGTGCAGCAGGTCGATCAGCTCCACCTGCCTTCCGATATCGAGGTTTTGGGTGGGCTCGTCGAGTAGCAGTAGTCGCGGTTCCTGGGCCAGTCCGAGCGCAATCTTGACCCGCTGGCGTTCTCCTCCGCTGAGCTCGTTGAAGACGCGATGACGCAGGCTGGACACGTCGGCCAGGTCGAGGGCTCGGTCGACGGCCAGGCGATCGGCGCGTCCTGGTCCGCGCAACATGCCGATGTAGGGGGTGCGCCCTTGCTCCACCACTTGTTCCACCGTGAACTCGAAGGGGAGTTCGAGTTGCTGCGGTACCAGTGCTATGGTGCGTGCGATCTCTTTCAAGGGGAGTGTTTTCATCGGCCGTCCACGCAAAATGACTTCGCCAGATGCCGGGCGCAGAGCTCCCGCGGCTATACGCAACAGTGTTGTTTTGCCGACGCCATTGGTGCCGATCAGCGCGCTGCAGCTGCCCTCTTCGAGATCGAAGCTCGCCTGGCGCAGGACGCTGTTGCCCTGATAGTCGAAGTGCACTCCACTCAAGCGCAACAGGCAGCTCATACCGTATAGCTCCGTTTCATCTTACGCAGGAGGTAGAGGAAGAAGGGTCCGCCGATAAAGGCCATGAGAATTCCCACAGGAACCTCTGATGGCGCGAAGATCGTCCGCGCCAGGGTATCGGCCAGCATGAGAAAGATGGCTCCGGCTAGAGCAGTTACGGGCAGCAGCCGCACGTGATCGGGTCCTAAGAGGAGCCGCGCGACGTGGGGCACAATCAGTCCGGCGAAGCTGATCAGGCCGCCGAGCGAAACAGCCACTGCCGTCAACAACGAGCCAATCAGAATGATGTACACGCGCGCCGACTCAACCTTAACCCCGAGCTGCTGCGCATACTCATCTCCCAAGGCCAACGTATTCAGCGTCCGCATCAAGGGCAGCGAAACCAATACCGACAGGCCAAGCAGGGCGGCACTTATGCCTAGTTCGCTCCACGCCGGTATGCTGATGACTCCGTGCAGCCAGGAGATCAAAATCCGGTTTCCCGTCCCGGTCTTGTCAAACAGGTCGAAGAAATAGGTTGTATTGGTAAACATGGTGCTGATGGCAAAACCAGCCAGCAAAAGAGTGACCACATTCGTCTTACCTGCCGATCGAGCCAGGGAGTAGACCAGTGCCATCGTAGCCGCAGAGCCGGCGAAGGCTAGCAATGCAGTCGCGCTGAAACCGAAGATCGACCATTGGGAAAAGAAGAAGATCCCGATGCAGGCGCCCACGATAGCGCCTCCGGAAGAGCCGATGACGTAGGGATCGGCGATGGGATTGCGAAAGAGACCCTGAAAGAGAAGCCCGGCCAGGGCCAGCGCCGAGCCCACCAGACCCGAGGCCAGTACCCGCGGGAGCCGAATATGGAGCAGGATGAGCCGCTGCGTCTCGGTCAGTGGGTGACCTCCGAACATAGAGGCAAAGATGGTACGTGGCGAGATGGGCACCGCGCCGGTCGCAAGCGATACCACGGTGACAAGCACCAGTACCACCGTCAGCAGGACGATGAGCGGGAATGGACGGACCCTGTTCTTTCCGCCATCGGGCTCCTTGCCCTGGCGTCCGGGGGGCGAAACAGCCTCCGGCACGATTGACCCGGAAACCGTGGCTATTTCAATTGCCAAGATTCGCCTCCAAAGCTGATCTTTACGCCGGCTCGAAAAGTGAAGGGAAGCGCCGGGTAACCAAAAGCCTCGCTGTAATGTTCGCTCAAGAGATTCTGTATATCAGTGTAAGCGGTAAGTGATCGCGTGAACTGGTAGCCGCCGCCAAGTTCCAGGCGTTGGTAAGCGCCATCGAGGTCGCGGTTGGGCAGGAGTAAGGTGTTGCCGAAATTCGAGTCGGTGAGGAAGTCGCTGTCGTCGCGGCGGCCAACCAGTGTCCCGGTAAAGGATCCGTACCACTTGGAGCGGTTATAAGTCAGCCCGAAGTACCCTGAGTGCGGCGCCCGCCGGAAAGGCCGTGCGCCTACCAGGGGTGAAAAGGCTCCGATCGCAATGGTGGGAAAGTTTGGGTTATAGCTGGGCAGCGATTCGCTGGAAAAGGACTGCTGCACCTTCGCATCCAGATAGGTGTAGCCGCCGCGGGCAAAAAGGTGGCTACCGATCTGGTACTCAGTCGCAACCTCTGCGCCCTGGGCGCGGAAGGCCTGCGAGTTGACGGCTGCTCCATATTGAACGGCGGGGTCGCTGGCGGCGGGCAGACCGAGCGCGATCAAGGCTGATTGCGGCACGAATTCGACGCCGTTGGTGAATTCATTGTGAAAGTAGGTCAGAGTGATGCGGGCGCGCCCATTCCAAAGCTGCTGATCGACTCCTCCATCGTAGGTGCGCGAGGTTTCGGCCCCGATCGGAGAGACGTGGTACTGCTTGATCAGCTCAGCGCCATCCGGCAATGCGGCGAAAATGTCATAAAGAGAAATGCTCTGGTAGTAGATGCTCGGCTCCTTGATGCCTTTGCCGAAGCTGAAGTTGAGCTTGGTACCGTTGAGCCAGTGGGTGTTCGTAGGACGAAATAGATAGTAGGCAAGGGAAGCGCGTGGAGTAGCCGCGAAACCGAAGAGCCCGTTGTCTTCCAGGCCGCTGCCCACTGTGTAATAGAGGCGGTTGCGGATATCCCCTTCCAGTTGAACCGTGTAGCTGTAGTTGCCCCGCTCGATCGCAGTGGGTGTTCCTCCAGAGGTAAGCGTCGAGCCCCGCTCGTCCTCGTATTTGAATGCCCCCAGGGCTACGATATGCTCATTGACCCGGTAATCCGTCTGGGCATACACGAAGTCCCGCTTGCTGGGAGCTAGATAGTTGTTGGGGTAGGTTTCGCCGTAGCTGGCGCCGTATTGGAAGATCGCCTGGCCGTTTACGCTATAGCCATTCGCACCCTTTACGTTGACCGGAGCGCCCAGGTATACATCCAAGTCTGGATCATAGATTCCGGTCGCCGCAAAATCGGTGAAGTTGTAATTCAAGCGCAGGCCGCCATAGCGTATCTGGTTGTGCCATTTCTCAGTGGTTTGGTTGTTCCAGGCAGCACTGTAGTAGCTATCGTGCTCCCTCGCGCTGGTGTCATCGGGAATGCCATAGAGCAGGATGGCATTCGGCTGATCGGCAGCCACGGTAAGATGCCGCACGGTAAAACGCAGATCGTTGGCGGTGTTGGGCGTCCAGCCAAAGTTTCCCGCGTAGGTCGCGTTATGAAAATCACTGTTAGGGAAACTGTTTTGCGTCTGCGTAGCAGCGAAGGCGGAGTAATAGTCGAAGTGACGCCAGGCGCCGCTCAACGTGCCCACTTGGCGAAAGCTGTTAAAGTTGCCTCCGTCGCCGGAGTAAGTCAGTAGAGGAAGCAGGGTGTTGCCGCGAGCCGTGGTCAAGCTGACCACGCCTGCCAAGGCGTCGGAGCCATAGAGCGCGCTGTTGGGCTCCCGCAATACTTCCATTTTTGCGAATCCGACACTATCGATGTTAGCGAATTCAACGGCTCCCCCGATATCGTCCGCCGGAACTCCATCGATCAGTACCTTATTGGCGTTTACATTGCCGCCGCGGATTGAAAGACCTGTGGTGCCGCCGGTCTGCCCCGTCTGGGTTATTTGCGCACCGGGAACCAGGCGCAACGGATCCTGCACTTCGGTCGAGTAACGGTATTGATCCGCGTTCAGCACGGTCACTGCTGCGCCTACCTGGGCTGCGGGTGTCGGGGTCCCGGTTGCAGTGACCGTTACCTGTTCCGTCAGCGTCTGCGTGGCCAGGGTGATGTCTACCTGCGCTTTGGCCGAAGGGGCCACGAAGACGGCATCGCTGGTGGTGGACTGGAAAGTGGGCGCGACCACGCGAACCTGGTAGCGACCAGCTTTTTGCAGATGGAAGAGATAGCTGCCGGTGCTGTCGGTGGTGGTTTTTGCGGCGACCGACGTGCCGTCGACTAGGTCCACTGTTGCCGAGACAACGACGGCACCAAGCGGATCGGTAACCGTGCCGCGCAAGGTGCCGCTCTCAGCGCCAAAGGTGGTCAACGGCGCCAGCAGAATGGACAGGAAGAAAATGCTTCGCAAAATCGAACGATCGAACACGTGCATGCCCCCTCGGGTAGGTGAAGCAAGGCCGTTCTCCTGACTTACGCGTCAACAAACCCAGGCTGCCTTCCCAGGACTCATCCCAGTGGCTTTGCTCATCATCGCCGGGTTCTCTGCGTTCACAGTTACGGGGTAGTGGCGGATTTACACCGCCTTCTCGTCACCTTGCCGTGGTTGTGTGGAAGAACGGAACCATCCGTTCTTGCTTCTATCCCGCCCCTATGGATGAAATTCTTTAGCCAATTCCTCCAAAGCGTCGATGGCGACTGGACTTGGATCCTGTATGCCGCTATCGACGTAATAGACTTTGCCTGTCTGGATCGCCGGAAGGGTGCTCCAGCCCGGCCGCTTCTCCAACATATGGATGTCGATCTTCCCCCCGCGAATCAGCAACAGAGAATCCGGAGCGCGGGTGATCACCGCCTCCAAACTTATCTGTGGCCAGTCGGGGATCAGGTCGTCGGTCACCGACTTGGCGCCGGCGGTCTCAACGATCTCAGTGATGAACGCGTGTTTGCCGATGGTAATGATCGGGTCATACCAAACCGGGACCAGGACTCGCGGAGCCGGTTTACCCGCGGTGCGCGCTCTTACGGCTTCGATACGCCTTTGGAGGCTGGCGTTGAGAGCCGCCGCCTGCCTGTGGGCGATTGAGTGCCTCGCCAATGCTTGAGACCGAGTGCAGGATGCCGGCAAGGCCGCGCGGGTCGACGAGATAGACAGGTACACCGACCGCTTCCAATTGAGTGGCGGTTTCCGCCGATCCTGGTATCTCGGTCCCGATTACCAGGTCGGGGTGGAAGGAGAGGATAGTCTCGATCGAAGGCTTGACCAGGCTGCCTACACTAGGCTTCTTCAATGCAGCGGGAGGATAGGTTGTGAAGTCACTCACCGCAACCACATCGTCGCCCGATCCCAAAGCGAAGACAGTGTCGGTGACACTGGGCAGCAGGCAGATCACGCGATGCGGGTGGTCGGGCACCGTGACTTTGCGTCCGCTCTCATCGGTCAGGACGCGGCTCGCCTGAGCGGGCAGAATCCAGCCCGCGAGCAACATGAACACCAACAGAGCCCGTCTCATGCGCTGGCCGCCTTTTGCGGAAAGACTTCGACCTGTCCTTTGAGAACCAACGGCAGGCCGGCAACCAGGAGAAGCACATTGGATGCCACGCGGGCAACGCTCTGGTTCATTTCGCCCAGCAGATCACGGAAACGCCGGCCGGACGGATACGCAGGCACCACGCCACTGCCCACTTCGTTCGACACCAGCACAACCGAGCAGGGAGGCGCTTTGAGGGCGGTGCAGAGCGCCTCGATGGCTAGTTGCTCGTCACCTTGGGCATCGAGCAGATTGGAGGCGAAGAAGGTCAGGCAATCGATGATCATCAGGTCGCAACTGGGACCATAGCGGGCGATGGCCTCCGCTAGCTGCAGAGGTTCTTCGACGGTCTGCCAGTGTGGCGGACGGCTGCTCTGGTGGCGCTCGACTTTGCGCTGCATCTCGTCGTCATCGCCGGCCTGTGCAGTGGCCACAAAGACGACTCGTGCTGCGTGCTCGCCAAGCTGCTGCGCGTAATGGCTCTTGCCGCTGCGTACACCCCCAAGCACGAGTGTCACCGTATTGCGGCGATTTGACTGCATGCGATCGCCTCTGGCGCAGGACAAAACCCTGGCGCGAAGCGGGATAAAATAAAAAGGCAGCGTCCGTGCTAACGAGCAACTACGTCAGCGAGGTTGCTTTCCAGCTCTCCCATCGAAGCTGAAACGGCCCTGGAGGGCATCTGGCCGGTCTCCTGACTTACGCTTCATCGATCTTGAACAGCCTTCCCGGAATTCGCATCCCAGTGGCTTCAGCTAATTGGTTCAAGCTCTCGGCGCTTACAGTTACGGGGTAGTGGCGGATTCGCACCGCCTTCCCGAACACCAGATTGGTCAAAGATAGCTTGGGCGGTGGCCGTACGTCAATGGGTGTCCTGCCCTGGCGTCGGGATGAGGATCGCTTCGGACGACCTAAAGTCACTCAGAAAGGACGGCTGTCCCGGAAAGGTTCAGGCTTCCACTGCAATCGGGTCAACCAGGCTAGCGGAAAGCGCCGGCAGAGCTAACGAGGGCAGGATGCTGGCGATGGACGCATAGACCAGGAGTCCGCCGTAGAGCGGTGGACTAATGGCAAAATTCTCACGCAGCATCTCCGCGATCACCAGGGTAAAAATCAGCGTGGGGGTAAGCGCGATCGAAACCCGTAAGCTGCCGCGGTGACCCCGATGCTGCATCAGCCGCGATTGCAGCCAGACCACTCCCAGGCGCACCGGGTATGATGCAGCCGGCAAGCGCAAAACCGTACACACAGAGACTTGGCGACCAGCGCAGCGCTGGGTACTCCGAGTCCATTGTGAAAAAAATAGAAGGGGACAAAAAAGGAAGCGAAGAGGCTAGATTGCTTCCAGGTTCTGCTCTGAGGCAAGAGTGGTCATGCGTTTACTGAGCGACCGGGCGACCAGTCCGGCGACAAACGCGCCCACCAGATAATAGACGCCAAGGGTCTCTGTGATGACGGCGCAGATCAGCCCAACCATCAACAGCAGGGAGAACTCCGAGCCAGGCGCATAAGGCACCACGTACCGACCCAGGGCAAGAAAGAGCGAAGGGCATGAAGGCGATCAACAGGGCGATCGCGCCCCCGGAGATGAGCAGGGTCTTGACCGAATCCGCCTGCGAAATCACCAGGAAGAGGAAGACGGCCGTCACTTCGCCGGCAACTGCGTGCAGAGCGACTTCAGACTGCTCCACGTGGTCAAGCCCGGAGTGGGGCAGCATATCCAGGATAAAGCCGGTCGACGGGGTAAGAAGTGCGAGCGCCAGCAGCCAGTCGACCTGCCAACCAAGGTGGAGATACACGGCGGCGAGGCGCGCACAAGCCACCAGCACCAGCCCGCGTACAGCGAAGTGTCCGGCCAGCGATGGCAGCTGCCGGCGAAGCTCGGCCAAGTCGACTTCCAGGCCGGCAAAAAGGAAAAGAGCGATGCAATGCCCAGGGTGGAAAGATACAGAGATGACGCTGTCCATGACAAGTGGCTTGAAAAAACCGGCCACAATGATTCCGAAGGCAAAGCAGGTGAGCGGGGCAGGAAGACGAAAGCGCTGCAACGCGCGCGGAATGACCAGCAGGCCAAAGACCACGGCCAGGTAGATAAAGGTCGTGCGTGGTCCTTGCACTGCCGCTCCAGGTGAATCGTTGCCCGGGGGAAGGGGAGGATATTAATTTACCGCGCCTGGTTCATTCGGGGAACGGAATTCTACAGCTCTTTCAGCAGCCACCGTACCGACCGCTTCTGAATTTCGATGTATTGCGGAGCCCACATGGCATGGATCGTATGGCCGACCGCGGTAAATACCACCCGCCCCTTGCCGAAATCGTAGGCCCACCCGGAGATCGACTTGGTGCCCAGATCCTCGAACTTCAGCCCATCGATATTTTCCGCCTCCAGAATGACGTACTTCGGATCCTTATCGTAGATCACGTAGTGCTGCTCATCATTGACCATGAACGGGCTCATGCCGTCCGTGATGGGATGTTTGTTTGCGCTAGCACGCACCTGGAACGGACGCAGCGGTGGGTGGCTGATGTAGGCTCCGCCCATCACCTCACGATAGTTTTTCGAGCTGAGCGAGATATGGCTGCAGTTGTGAAAGGCATAAAAGCCATTCCCTGCGGTCACGAAGTCTTTGATCGCCGCACCCTGCTCCTCCGTGATCCAGGTTACGGGCTTCGGTTCCGGGAAAGTCTTCGGCGTTTCCAGATCTGCCTCGTAAGCCGTGTATGCGTCCGGTCCGAGGTAACCATCGGGCCAGATCATGCCGTCGCGGAGGATCAGAAACAGCTGATAATTCTTCAGCAAGCGCGGCGGAGATCTGGTCGTATTGGATGGTGTAGTCGATCGGAATATCGAGGTCTTTGAAGACCTTGTCCAAGCTCACTCGAATGTAATCGGGGTTGTGATAGCGATCACCGATCAGCGCCAGGGCACGCGGCTTTCCGTTGCTCCGCGCAGATTGCCCAGGTCGCACCCGTGCCCAGGCCGAGCAATCCTGCGCCGGCCACCATGCCGGCATTCCGAACCAGAGCCCGTCTGCAAAAATTCGTACGGAACAATTTCATCAGCCCTCCTTGACCGTCTTTGCGTGGCACTATTCGGCCGGCACAAACAGAATGCTGACGGGTGCCGGAACATCCAACATCTGGCCCGTCGGCTTCAACTGGCCGTCGTTCTGATCCACGGCAAAAACAACCATCTGATCAGATTTCTGATTTCCCGCCACGAGGTATTTCCCGGTCGGATCCAAGGCAAAATTTCTGGGAATTTTTCCTTGCGTGGGTTCGACTTGTACCTTGGTGAGAGTCCCCTTGGCAGGATCGATGGCGAATACGGTAATGCTGTCGTTTCCCCGGTTGGAGGCATACAAGAAGCGCCCTGACCGGTCCACTTCTATCTCTGCCGAGTCGTCTTCTCCTTTGAAGTCGGCAGGCAAGGTGGAGATGGTCTGCATGCGGTGTCAGCGACCCCTTGACCGGATCGTAGGCAAAAACAGCAACGCTCGAGCCCATCTCGCAAAGCGTGTAGGCGAACTTTGCGTCCTTCCCAAACGTAAAATGCCGCGGCCCCAAGCCCGGCTTCACAGTGGCAAAGGCAGGATCGTTGGGTGCGAACGTTCCTTTGGCCGCATCGACGCGATAAATCTTGACCTGATCCGTGCCCAGGTCAGGTACGAACAGGAAGCGATCGTCGGGCGAAAGCACAACCGCATGCGCGTGGGGTCCCGTTTGCCGAGCCGGGTTTACACTTCCACCGCTGAATTGATCGAAGCCGGTCCGCTTCACCGATACTTCCATCCGCCTTAATGGCGAACGAGGCGATATTTCCACTTCCGTAGTTGGCCACGAAGAGCGTCTTGCCGGTTTTGTCTACGACCAGGTGGCATGAGCCGCCTCCGCCCGCATCCACCTTGTTAAGAAACGTAAGCGCGCCGGTCTTGGGGTTGATGGAATAGCTGCTGATGAAACCGTTCTTCTTGTAGTCATCCGCTCCCGGTTCCGGGCCCATTTCCGTCACCGCGTATAGGAAGCGATGGTTGGGGATCGGTAACAAGCCAGGAGGGATTCGACAACTCGGCTACCAAGCCGGTTGGAGTGAATTGGCCCGTCTTAGGGTCGAAACGAAAGCCATAGATGCCTTTGCTTGTGGGCCCGGTATAGGTTCCGACATACACGAAATAAGAGCTTGCCACGTTCCTACCTTTCGCCGGCGCAGCCAGGGCCTCCGGAATAGCGGCAGAGGCCGCCATGAAAACTCCCAGGAGCACAGGGCCCGCCCATGTTTTTGAAATCCGCCCAAGTTTATACCCCATCTTGTTCTCCTCTTGACCAGCGATCTCCATTGCTTGCCCGACGTCCCCACTCTTTCTAGACCGAGGTGGGTTAGAACGCAAGAGATTCGTCCAGAAAACTCCATGAACGAGGTTTTCGACGAGGGGGACGGCTGAACCGTTGCCTTTCGTCGAGTGACTTTCCTGGCAGGCGTTTAATTGGGCTCTGGCAACCGTGAATCCCCTTGAACGGCAGGAGTTGCAACGCGGCGGGAACGAAAACCATACCACTACTGCCACGGCCCGGCTAGCGATAGTTGGTATCATCCACCCGCCGAAGGTCGGCGTCATTCATTACCCCAATGGTCACGATCGCGAAGGTAAATACTTCAGTTCCTGGCTCCAGATGGCCGGCGATGACCCTATCCGGCGTGGCCAGGGTCATGTGGGGATGGAGCCTGCCGTCGATCACATATCCATTCATGCTCACCAAATCAGCCGGCTGGGTAGGATTCTTTTCAAAGGTGTCCTCAGTCGGCAGGGTTCGGTTGGTCACCTGATGAACCTGGTAACCGCGCACCGAGCCGACGGCCGAAAGAATAACCCCGTTTTGAATGTGCTCCTGCTTCACCATTTTTTGGAGCCCGGCAAGCAAATCGGCCTTGTACTTCAGACGAATAACAACCACTCGATCGAAGTGACCAGTAATGGCGTATGCGTCGGGAACCTGGTCGCTGTTCGCCCGGCCATCTTCGGCGGGACGCGGGATGGTGACCGCTCGCCGGGTTTCCTGAGCGAGCGTGGCACTCGCCGCCAGCAGAAAGACAAGCAGCATTCTCATACCATTCTCCAGTCGGGTTCAGGCAGGTGATGTCGCCCAGTCCGCCCCGCCGCGAGTGTTGGCTGGAAGGGAAGCGACCCGCTCTAGCCCACCCCAAACCGAAGGGAGGTTAGAGCGGGTCCGGAGGCCGAATCAGAATATTTGTTTAACGAAATGAGCCGTCTTAACGCCTGCCTTTTCCGTGTAATAGACGGTAACTTTGGCAGACTTGTCAGTACCCTTGCCGATATCCTTACCGGTATCCTTCGCGGCGTCCTCGGTAAAGTGGAAGGTTTGTTCGCTGCCATCGGCGGTCTTGACGGCAATGGTCTTTGCACCTCGATCCACATGGGTGACGGTGCCGTCGGTGGCCTTCATGCCATCGTCGCCTATGTTGTCGAATTCATGAGCCGTTTCTTTAGATCCCTCGACGGTGTAGTGCACGGCGACTTTACTCCCCTCTTTTACTCCGTTCACCGTACCCTTTGCCGCATCCTTCGAGCCGTGGACAGTCACGTCGCCGACATAGTGAAAGGTGTGCTCGGTGCCGTCCGCGGTCTTGACCGCAACAGTCTTGGTGGTGGAGTCGACCTTTGTCACCGTCCCCTCCACCGCGTGAACCACATCCTGGGCGGCATAACTCAACGAAGTCGATAGCGCCATAGCACTCACCAGAGCAATTGTTTTGAACATGACCATCCTCTTTCCTCGATTAGCAATGTTTGGGGCCCGATTCATAAGTAAACACCATCCCTTATATCACTTTCGGGACCCGGCTTCCTCCGCCAACCGCCTCTACCAGCCCCCGCCGAGGGCCTGGTAGAGCTGTACATAGCTCTGCAACTCGGCGTACCAGGCCTGGGTCGTTTGCAGTTCGGAGGTGAAGTATTGCTGTTGCGTGGTAAGGACTTCAAGGAAGCTGGTGGCGCCTCCCGTAAAACGAACATTGGCCAGCCGCGACGTTTCTCGATAGGTAGTCGTTTGTTCCTCTAATTTCACCCGATACAGCCGGGACTGCCTATAGGCCACCAGGCTATTGGAAACATCGGCGAATGCCTGTTGCACAGTTTGTTTGTAAGTGAGTTCAGCTTGCTCTCGTTGGGCCAGTGCGAGGCGGTATCCGCTGGTGATTCTTCCTCCGGCATAGAGCGGCTGCGCGAGCTGCCCACCCAGAGCCCAAAAAGTGGCTGGACCCTGCAGGAAGCTCGTCAATGCCGTGCTCGACGCCCCAAAGCTGGCGGTCAAGGGGATCTGGGGGAAGTAAGCGGCCTTAGCCACTCCGACGTTGGCGTTGGCTGCAACCAGGGCCTCTTCAGCCTGGCGAACATCGGGCCGCCGCTCCAGGATCGTCGAGGGCAAACCGACCGGCACCTCGTCCAGATGCGGTTCATCGATCAGATTCAGGCCGCGCTTGACGGGGCCTGGATTTCTGCCTAATAGCACGCTTAGCTGGTTTTCCGTCTGTTCAATTGCTTGTTGAAGGGTAATGACCTCCGCCTCTGCCTGCTGCAAAAGAAGCTGTGCCTGATACACATCGGTGATCGCGTACTCTCCACCCTTATAGTTGATGGTGTTGATACGCACGCTGTCGCGATCGGACACAACTGTCTCCTTAGAGAAGTCGAGTTGCGAATCCAGCTGGCGCAATTGGAAGTAGGCCGACGCCACACTGGCGATCAGCGTGGTTTGAACCAGGCGTTGAGCGTATTGACTTGCCAGAAGATTGGCGCGTGCGGCCTCCGTCGCTCTGCGGTACTGTCCCCAGAAGTCCACCAGGTAATTCAACTGCAGGCCTGCGGTGTCATAAGTGGGAGCGCCGGGAAAGGCTGCAGAGCGTTCGTTCTGTACGCCCAAAGTTCCCGAGAGCGTTGGAAGCTGGTTCGACCTTGTCACTCCCAAAGATGCTTCAGCCTGGAGGATGTTGGTGGCTGCGATGCGCAGGTCGTAATTGTTGGTGAGCGCCTCCTTGATCAGGCCCTGCAGGACCTGGTCGGTGAAGACCGACTCCCACTTCATCTCGCCGAATGGCTGGCCCCCGCCGAGCCCGGGGGCAACCCCGCGATACTGGCCGGGTACATCGACCGCGGGACGTTGATAGTTAGGGCCCACTTTGCAACCAGACAAAGTGAGCAGCAACGCAGCGGCGCTGATGACTTGGAGTCTCATTTAACCGGTCCTGACTCCGCTGCGGCCTCAGTCGGCGGCTTCTCACGGCTAAAAAGAAGGCCCGCTCGCTCGACAACATCGAAGGAGACCGGAATAAAGAATATGGCAATGAGAGAGGCCGCGAGCATGCCACCGATCACGGCCGTGCCCAGCACGCGTCTGGAGACTGCACCGGCGCCGGCCGCGGTCCACAGCGGCACGCAACCGAGAATGAAGGCGAAGGCGGTCATCAGGATAGGCCGCAGTCGTAGCCTGGCGCCGGCCAGAGACGCATCGAGCAACGACTTGCCGCTCTCGTATTCGTCTTTGGCGAATTCAACGATAAGAATCGCGTTCTTGGCGGATAACCCGATCAGCATCACCAGGCCAACCTGGGCATATACGTCGTTATCGAGACGCCTGAAATATAGCGCGGCAAATGCTCCGAAGATGGCGATGGGCACACCCAACAGGACACTGAAAGGAAGGGTCCAGCTGTTGTACTGCGCAGCCATGATCAGAAATACGATGACAAACGACAGAGCAAAGACTACGACCGGGCTTACCCCTTGAGCCGCTTTGACCTCTTGATAGGTCATGCCCGTGAAGTCGTATCCCATTTGCGACGGCATAGTCTGCTTGAAGACATCTTCAAGTGCCGCGATCGCCTGGGCCGAGCTATACCCCGGTGCAGCAGCCCCATTAATTTGAACCGCCTGGAACTGGTTATACCGGGTAACAAATTCCGGTCCATCCTGCCGGTCGTTTCCCGTGAGCGTGCTGAGGGGTACCAGTTGCCCAGCAGCGTTGGTGACGTAAAACTTACCCAGGTTGCTGGGCGAAGTGCGATAACTTCCTTCTGCCTGGACATACACCTGCCACTGCCGGCCAAAACGGGTGAAGTAATTCACCAGCGCTCCGCCCATAAAGGTCTGCAGAGTCTGATACACATCTCCCAGAGCCACTTGCTGCGTAAGCACCTTTGCCTTGTCCACGGTCACGCCGACCTGGGGAACACTCAGCAGGGCAGTCGTCATCACGCCCTGCCAATTCCGGCCGCTTGTTCGCCGCTGCAATAAAGGCCTGCTCTTGCTCAGCCAGGAACTCGGTGGTTCCCCCGGATCGATCTTCGAGTACGAAACTAAATCCTCCCGACGTTCCCACACCGGGAATGGCAGGCGGAGGGAAGGAGTAGGCAATACCCGAGTTGACCTTGGAGAGCGCCACCGCCAGGTGCCGCTTGATCGCGTCATAGCTGCTCGTCAGGAGCCTTGCGTTCTGCCCAATCCTTGAAGGAGACAAAAAAGAAGGAGCTGTAGGTCGTGCTCACTCCGCTCAGCAGGCTGTAACCCACAACCGAGCTGACGTACCTTACTCCCGGCGTCTTCATCAGAATGTCTTCCACTTCCCGGGAAGCAGCCGAAGTTCGCTGCAGTGAGGATGCGGGCGGCAATTGCAGTCCTACATACATGAAGCCCTGGTCTTCATCTGGAAGAAAGCTGCCGGGAACATTTTTGCTTAGTAGATAGGTCCCTCCAACAACGAGGGCCAACAGAAGAAAGGCAACACTAGACTTGTGGATCAAATGCCGGCAGGTGTTTACATATCCATCCGTGGCCCGGCCAAACACGCGATTGAACCAACGGAAGAAGGCGCCCAGTGGACCGTGGAACTCTTTCTTGGGACGAAGCAGCATGGCTGCCAGAGCAGGGCTGAGGGTCAACGCATTGAAGGCGGACAACGCTACAGAAACCGCGATGGTGACCGCAAATTGTTGGTAGAGTCTGCCCGTGATGCCGGGGATGAAGGCCGTCGGGATGAATACCGCAGCCAGGATGAGAGCAATGGCAATGACCGGCCCGCTGACTTCCTCCATCGCGCGTAATGCCGCATCGTGCGATGACATACCATTCTCGATATGGTGCTCCACCGCCTCCACCACCACGATCGCATCGTCGACCACCAGGCCAACCGCGAGCACCAGGCCAAACAGCGAGAGCGTGTTGATAGAGAATCCAAGCAAGGGAAAGATGATGAAAGTTCCAACCAGCGAGACGGGGACCGCCAACAGGGGAATCAGCGTTGCTCTGGTGCCCTGAAGGAAGAGGAACACCACGAACGTGACCAGTGCCAGAGCCTCGAGGATGGTATTTTCGATATCCTTAATGCCCGAGGTGACAGCGAGCGTTGTGTCCAGCGCAACCACATAATTCAGTCCCTCGGGGAACCTGGTCTTCGCTTCCTCCATCACTTTACGGACGGCGAGGGCAGTGGTGACCGCATTGCTTCCCGGGGCCTGGTAGATAGCCAGCAACGCGGCGGGTTTGCCATTGTAGCGGCCGATCACCGAGTAATTCGTTGCCCCTAATTCCACTCGGGCGACGTCTTTCAAACGGAGAATCCCTCCGTCGCTATTCGCGCGAACGATAATCTCGCCAAACTCTTCCGCGGAGGGAAGCCGCCCCGGGGCACGCACTGTGTAGGTGAACTGCTGGCCCGGCGGAACAGGTTCTCCGCCAATCTGGCCCGCCGGGTTCACCGTGTTTTGCGTGCGCAGGGCGTTGACAATTTCCGGGATAGTCACTCCCAGGTTGGCGAGCTTGTCGGGATTGACCCAACACCGCATCGCGTACTGTCCAGCGCCGAAGATCGAAACCGATGCCACCCCCGGCACCCGCGTCAATTCATCATTCAGATTGATGTACGCATAGTTCGCCAGAAATATATTGTCGAAGGCTTTGTTGTCTGACGAGAGATCGATCAGCAGCAACGGCGAAGCCGTCGATTTCTGTACCGTTACACCATTGGCGACCACCGCGGCCGGCAGTTGCGCATTGGCCTGCAAGACCCTCATCTGGGAAAGGATCTGGTCGGTGTTGGCATCGGTGTCGATGCCAAAGTCGACGGTAAGAGACATCTGGCCATTACTCGCGTTTTGCGAGGACATGTAGTTCATGCCGTCCACGCCGGCCATCTGCTGCTCGATGGGGGTCGCGACGGACTGGGCAACCGTGTTGGCGTCCGCGCCAGTGTAACTGGCACTCACTTGAATTTGCGGATCGCTGATGTTGGGAAACTGCGAAGTAGGCAGCCGAAGCAAGGCGACAACGCCGGCTATCACCATCAATATCGAGATAACGATAGCGACGATAGGCCTGTTGATGAAGAACTTCGACATCAGTTACTCTCCGCGGCAGTAGCCACAAATGGCTTGGGACTTACCGGCGTACCTTGCCTGACCTTCATGAAGCCCTGAACGATGACCTGGTCCCCTGGCTTCAATCCTTCGGTGATGATCCAGTCGGTGCCGACGCGATCGCCCACTTTTACTATGCGGAAACCAGCCTTATTTCCCGGTTCGACCACGGCAATCTGATACATCGATTGCACCTCGATGACGGCTGCTTGGGGCACCACCATCGCCCCTTCATTCATCCCCGTCTGGAATCGGACGCGCCCAAATCCGCCGGGACGAAGCACCGCGTCGGCATTGGGAAATTCGGCGACCAGCTGTATGGTTCCTGTTTGGGCCACAATTTCTCGATTGACCAGGACGATGCGCCCCTTTCGCGGGTAGGGTTCGCCGTTTGCCTGGATAAACTCGAGTACAGGGCTGGCCACCTTCTTACCGCTAATCAAGCGGTAAAACGTCGGCGCCTCGCTAAGGTAATCACTTTCGCTGATATTGAAGTATGCCCAGATGGGATTTACCTGGGACACCGTGGTCATTATGGTCGTGGTGCCCACCAGGTTACCGACCTGGGCAGTTGAGAGTCCGGCGATGCCGTCGATGGGCGAGTAGACTTTGGTCCAGGCCAGGTTCAACTGTGCCTGCGCCAGTTGCGCTTTGGCGGCATCCAGTTGAGCCTTGCTTGCGGCCTGTGTTGCGATATCTGTATCCAATTGTTTTTGCGGAATAGCGCTCTGCGCGGCTAGCGGTTTGTCGCGCGCAACATTGGTGTCCGCATTGGACAAATTTGCGACTGCTACGGCCACCTGCGCCTTGGCTTGCTCGATCGCTACTTCAAACGCGCGGGGGTCAATTTCATAGAGCAATTGCCCCTTCTTTACGAAAAAGCCATTGCGGTAGTTCTGCGTCAGCAGGTAGCCCTGAACTCGAGGCGAGATCTGCGCGTTGGTGCGCCCATTCAACTGGGCAACCCACTCGTGATAGACCGGGACATTCCGCTGGACGACCTCCGTAACCTCGACCTCGGGCGGGCTAGGCCGCGGAGCTTCTTCCTTCTCCCGGCATCCGTTCAACAAGGTTGCTGACAATAGAATTGTGAAGAGGGCGTTACACGGCAGCGAGCATCGCGGTTTTGGTCGAGATGGCATCTACACTCCTGGTTCCGGCGAGATTCCTAGGCACAGAAGGGGGCCCTCGATCCCAGTCGTGCGGGGGTCGCAATTCTACGTGTGGGGGGATACCAGAGGACTTTAGCACAGGTTCCACGCTTCTGAGACCACCAGGAACGCTTTGCGGTTTTCCGCGTAGATTTTTTCTGATTACCGGCGAGGGGACCCGTTCGTTCTTTCGCGCCGGGCACGCGCGAGATTGAAACTCCGTTGCGACTGCTAGCCGATCAGCATTGGCGTGGAGTTGCAGTGAAACTGCAGGTCGCTCCCCTACGGGGCCACTGATCTCCTTTTGATCTTAGTGGCGTCGGGTGGTACCGCGATGTCGGAGACCTCGGGATGACAAAGTTAAGGGTGGTGGCCCACCTGTAATGAGCGGGGGTGGATGGACAGGGTCGAAAAAAACCAGGGCTCCACACACATTTACGGTGAGCTGATAAATACTTCGCCGGTTTATTTGCGAACCTAGACAGCTACATTTTGTATTGGGCTCGTACAACCGAGCCGGTCCAGGTAGGCTGCCACTTGATCCCAGTCCTGATGTCCTGTCGCTAACGCCGTATAGCCGTCGGGTCGAACCAGCCAGAGTCCGCGCTCATGGAAAGGCTTTCGAATATTCGGATCGAGAATGCCTGGATACCGCGCAACTATTTCAGTAGCTGCGCCGTCATCTTCCGAAAACAATACAAAACGGGGAGATGACCCCGTCCCGACGGGTGTTTCTCCCGGACGAATGGGAGCGCGCTCACCCGGGGCCGGGCCACCATGCCCGGATCTGCCACCGGCACTGAGCGGGCTGTGGGGATAGCCGATCGAAAGCTCCGTGAGTGCCTCAGGCAGTGCCTTACGTATGGGCGACAAGCCAAAGATAATTGAAGCGATATGATTGCGAATCGCTTGCTTGATCTCTCCCCTGATCAGGCCAATAGAGGTTGCGCGGCCAGTCGCCTGCAGCACCTGTCTCCCGACCTCGCTGCGCTCCGAACTGTAACTACCTAAGAGCGGCTCAGCGGCGCAACTGCCGCGACGGACGAGCGCGAGCTTCCAGGAAAGGTTGCAGGCATCCTGGATTCCGGTATTCATTCCTTGGCCGCCCGCCGGACTATGGATATGGGCCGCATCACCGGCCAGGAACACGTGACCGTCACGATAGTCGGCGACTTTTCGCTCATTAATGCCAAAGCCGGCCAGCCAGACTGGCTCCGAAGCTACGATGCCGCCGGGACCGCGCTGGTCCAGGATGGCCTGGACCTCTGCCAGGGTGGGGTCGGACCGCTGCGTATTACCAATGTCGGCAATGATTCGGTACCGCCCTGGCACGATGGGAAAAATTGCCAACACGCCATCCGCGTGCCAGGCGATGACGACTTCGTCCTTCCAGGGGAGGTTGCTCAGATGGACGTCGGCGAGTATCCAGTTGCTGGGCATCGTGTCACCCACGAACTCCATCCCCATCTGATGGCGCACGGTACTGTGGGCTCCATCGCATCCGATCAGCCACGTTGTTTCCAGCTTCTCCTCCGAGCCGTCCGCGCGGCGTAGTGTGGATACCACCTGATCCGCGGAGGCTGCAAACCGTATCAGCTCCACGCTCCGTTCCACCTGTACTCCGATCGAGTTCAAATGTTCATCCAACAGCCGTTCCGTTTCACTCTGCGGAAGCATCAACGCGTAGGGATGCGGAGAGGCCACTCCATCGAGGGTCACATGAGCTATCTGCTTGATGCCCTCTACTATGGAGACGGCTGAAACCTTTAGACCTGCATCGATGAACGGCTGGCTACAGTCGGCGGAGTCCAGCAGTTCCAACGTCCGGCTCCAAAGCACCAGTGCCTTCGATTTATCGGTAGGTTGCGCCGCCTTGTCGACGATGCGGACAGAGACGCCGTATCGGGCAAGGCCGACCGCCATTGCTAATCCGACCGGCCCAGCGCCTGCTACCAGAACATCTGTGTTCATCGGACTGCTCCCAGGAGCGAAGTGAAAAGCCACTCGACGTGTGAAAAGTCGAAGTATATCTTAGGACGATGGGCCCGGCAGAGGAGAACCGCAACCCGCAGCATCGATTGAAAACCCCGCTATTGGCCGCTTTGATCCTTCTCGCCCTTGTCCCGGTAAGCCGGTCGCAGCAAACCACGCCGTCCGAAAGCACTCAAGACACAATAGAACAGCAGGAGGACCCGAGAGCGATTAGTACTCGCCAGTTTCTCGGTCTGGGCAGGCTGCCGGATGCGCGGATGGCTGCTGAGGGCGGGAAAATTTTCTCCCCCACTTGCGGGTTTTGTCACGGTGCCGATGCCCGGGGCGCAAGTGGTCCCGATCTCTTGCGGTCCCCCGTCGTCCTGGACGACAACCAGGGCGAGCTAATCGGACCGACTGTGCACGACGGCAGGCCCGCGAAAGGGATGCCGGCGTTCTCCTCGCTCACCAATGAACAACTCCGTGACATCGCCGAATATCTTCACTTGCAAGTGGAACTGGCTGCGAACCGTGGAACCTATAAGGCTCTGAACGTGGTTACCGGCGATGCCAAAGCAGGAGAGGCCTATTTCAACGGCCTTGGCAAATGCAACACTTGCCATTCGGCCAGCGGCGACCTGGCGCATCTCGGGTCGAAAATGAGCCCATCCGATCTGCAACAGACGTTTTTATATCCTGCGCCCAGGAATCGAATTCCTCCCCAAGTCACGGTCACCCTGGAAGATGGCAAGACCCTGAGTGGGACGCTCAAGCATCTGGATGACTTCTACGTGGCCTTTTACGATGCCGGCGGCAACTACCAGTCGATCACCTTGAAGAAGGGCATCGGCGTGCAAGTAGAAGATAAACTTGTCTTCCATCGGCAGATGCTGGACAAGTACACCAACCAGCAGATGCACGATCTTACCGCCTACCTGGTTACGCTGAAATGAAATTTGCCGGCATTCTCCTGTCATTCTCCTGCTTGCTCCTGTGCTTACCGGGTGTCAGCGCGGCTCAGGCGCTCGATCCCCAGAAGCTACTGCAACCGGAGCCGACTGATACCTGGCCCACGTACAACGGCGATTACTCGGGACGAAGGTTTAGCCCGCTGAAGCAGATGCACGCTTCCAATGTTCATGACTTGTCCCTGGCCTGGACCTATCGTGTAGCCGTCACCGGTGGCGCCATGCGCGGAGTGGGAGAGCCGGACATCAAGTCCACTCCGTTAATGGTGAATGGCATTCTGTACTTCACGATTCCTGATCACGTCTTCGCCATAGACGCACGCACCGGGCTTGCGCTTTGGCACTACGACTGGGTGGACAAGGGCGGTCATCTGATCGGCAATCGCGGAGTCGGCATGTACGGCGAGTGGTTGTACTTTCTCGCACCCGATGGTTGGTTCATTTCTCTGGAGGCGAAGACAGGTAAAGAGCGCTGGAGGAAAAAGGTAGCCGACGAAAAAATGCAATACTTCACCACCGGCGCGCCCATGGTGGTTGGCAATCACGTGATTGTGGGTGTGGGCGGCGACGCGATCGATGTGCCCGGCTATTTGGAAGCGCGTGATCCGCAGACGGGGGAATTGCAATGGCGTTGGAATAGCGAACCGAAAAAAGGAGAAGCCGGATCGGAGACCTGGCCCAACGAGTACGCGATGGCTCACGGCGGAGGCATGACGTGGCTGCCGGGCACGTACGACAAGGATCTCAACCTGTTGTATTGGGGAACCGGCAATGCCAACCCGGTGATGGCAGGCCAGGGCAGGAAGGGCGCCGATCTCTATACCTGCTCGATTGTGGCTCTCAATGCGGATACGGGAAAGCTGGTTTGGTACTTTCAGGGCTCACCCCACGACACGCATGACTGGGACAACACGGAAACCCCGGTACTGTTCGACGCGGAGGTCGATGGCAAGCCGCGCAAACTGCTGGCGCAGGCAGCCCGCAACGGGTATTTCTTTGTCCTCGATCGCACCAACGGAGAAAACATCCTGTCCAAACCCTTTGTCCCACTCAATTGGTCTAAGGGCGTCGATGCCAGGGGTGAGCCAATACCCGACCCGGAAAGGGAACCGACGGTGGATGGCAACCTGCTGACCATTAACGGCGGAGGAGGAACCAATTGGATCCCTCCCAGTTACAGTCCGCAGACCGGCTTGTTTTACGTCAACGCGGTTCGCGGCTACAGTGTGACGTACCTCACGGACACCAGCGAACACCCGGAGGGATATGGCGGTTCAATCCGCGGGCTTTGGTCGCAGCATGTGCTGGACGCTATCGACCATAAAACCGGAGAATTGAGATGGAGCCACGCGTATGTCAACGTCGACGGATTGGGCGGCGGTTTGGGCGGACCGGGGATCCTGACCACGGCCGGCGATCTCTTGTTTAGTGGTGATTACAACGGAAATCTCATCGCCTTCAACGCCACCAAAGGCGACATACTATGGCACTTTCCTATGCTGCACTCGCTCAGCAATGGGCCGGAGACCTACTTGTTGGACGGCCGCCAGTATTTAATCGCAGGAGGAGGCGATACTCTGTACGCCTTCGTCCTGAATTAGCAGCTATTTCTTTTCCGTCTCCTGCAGAAACTCGACCAGGTAATCCTTCCAGACCGCAGCCGCGGTGTGGGTGCCGTGTCCTTGGGTGGCATCCGAGATGGGGATAAGGAGGAACTTTGCATGCGGTATTTTGGTCACCATCTTTTGCGCGATGCCAAGTTCGGGCGGGTTTATAAAGTCATCCGCGGAGTTGATCCAAAGCACCGGTACGGTAATCGTGCTGAGCTTGGGCTCGGGATTGTAGTTGCGCGAGGCGTCGACGTAGTAGAGGAAGTTGTCAGCGTCGGTGTGGGCAATGAGAGAATCGAGCGCGCGATC